>NZ_CP039736.1:0-167500 GCF_014844115.1 Leuconostoc sp. LN180020
AGACGATATTATATGCGTCTGCCAACATCGTCATTCCTTGAACTTCCTTTCTTGTATCTCTGCCAGCTTATCGTTTCTCGCTTTAAACACATCTTCTTTAGAGTCCGCTAAAGCTCTATCGTAGAAGTGCAACCCTTTAGGATTAGGCATTTTAGCTGTACCATCATTTTGGAAACGCGCAATACGAGCGTGGTTAACATCAGTTGTCGAATAACCGACAGCTATATTTCCATCTGACTTCGTGCCTTGTAAGTTACCAATAACCACACTGTCTGCTAAATGCTTTAACTTGCCGTCTTTGCGATTATCATTTCTGGGCGTTGCCTTAACAATACTTTTTTTAAGCACTTCTGCAGCAGCTGTGTTGGCTTCTTCACGCTCTTCAATCGTCAGGTTTGCTAAACCACCTATCTTTCCTAACCACTTATTCATTTGTGTTTCGAAGTCTTCCATTACTTCACCACCTTTTGCAAAGTAAGCAGGTCAAACGTTTCTCTCGCTGAACGGTCATCTGCACTGATTGATATAACCTTGTACTCAAAACCGTTAATTACAGCAACCATTTGTTCGGTAACCAACGGATCATGTCTAATAGCAATTAACTTAGTGTTGGTTATCTTGTTGCCCATTAACGTATACTGTTGGTTAAGTGTTTGTTGTCGATAACCAAACCAACGAGAAAACGCCTTAACAAAAACAGGTGTTTTATTCAGGTTAACTTTGTTAATCACATCTTTATAATTACCAAAGTCGGCACGTTCATTAAATTCAAGTGGGTTTATCGCCATCAAATACCCCCTTATCTGCTAAATAATCAGCATAAACGCCTCTTAGCTGCGCGATAATCGAGTTAGTAGCTAAATCTACTGGATAGGCTTCAACTAACGACAGTGACGTTCTAAAGGTGTAGTAACCACTTGTTAACGCAATAACTGCAACGTCAAACAATGGCTCTACTGTCTTTTGAGCATAAAATTCATCATCATCAACACCGACTGCATTTTTGACGTAGTTTTCGGCTGCTAGTTGATAACCCTCTAGCAAGCCGTCATCAGCAGAGCTGTCTATACGTAAAGAAGTCTTTAAATCGTCCAATTTAACCGTCATATAGACCTCCTAATACCCGCCCCGATAGGTATTGTGTATTTATAAGGCGAGTATAAATTAATTACTTGCTAGGTGAAGCAGCAAAGTTAGCGGTTTGGTCTGCAATGGCAGTAAATGAACCAGCAACAAATGCTTCTGTATCTGTCGCTTGCACATCAAAGCGATCAATAACACGAATCTTAGTTAAGTCCTTTTCAAAAGCACCGGCACCGATATTAGTTGATAGCAATGACATTTGTTCACGGTCAAACAACGTTACCGCCTGAGCCAAATCACCAAAGTACAATGGGTGAGTTCCGGAAGTAATATCAGGCAACCAGCGATCAGCAATAACAACAATACGCTTACCGTCAACTTGCTTTACGTCTGGTTCTGTTGGTACTGGTTGCAATAGGTAGTTTCCCATAGCGTCCTTAACCTTGTTCAAAACGGCCAATCCAGAAACGTTTGTGAGGAAGAATGATGTTGTCGCAACAGCAGGGTCAACAGCGGTTGATACAATGTCCTTAACATCATCAAACTTAGCAACAGTTGGCTTCTTTGGCGCTGCGTTCATGACTGCGATGATAGCCTTATTACGTGTAACAACAACCTTCTTAGCAATCCAAGAAGATAACCAAGCCAAGATGTTTTCAGCTGTGTCTTTAAGCAATGTGTTAGTAACAGTTGTGATGCCTGAGTAGCGCTTAACCAAGTATTTAACGATTGATAGCTTAGGATCATCGTTATCGCCGATAGTCGCATCATCAGCGTCTAAGTTAGCTAACGGCGTCACATCGGCCCACTTTTCATAAACACGAGAACCAGACAATGTTGAAACTGATTCAACATTAACGTATTGTTCTAATGAATCATATTGGCGTACCAGTGTGTGGATAGCCGTTTGAATATCTTGCGGAATAGTCAATCCGATCGCATTTCCGTTGGCATCCGTTGATGAGTCAATTTGGTTAACAATGCTTCGCTTACCCTTCATCATGTCAACAAAGTTGTTAACGAATGTCTTCTTCAAGTCATTCTCTTTCGGTGTTAATGGTTCTTTATTTTCTGGTTCAGCAACAATATTTTCAGCTTGTGCTTGAACCAAGTTTTCATGAGCCAAGTCACGCTTAGCGATCGCATTCGTAATCTTTGTTTGAATTTCAGCAACATCTTCTGCTGAAGTAGTATCGTCAGACACCATTAATTGTGCTTGGTTTTGCAAGTCAGACACTTTTTGTCCTGATGCAACCCATTGTTCGTTTAAATCATTGATATTTACTGCCATTTAATTGGTCTCCTTATTCTTTCCCATTAAAATAGCCACCTTACTCTGCTTTAAATCGCTAGTAAGATGACTATCAGTTGTTTTATTTTGTTGTTTATTAACAGGTCGTTCTGACTTGCTAATGAGATTTAACAGCTTATTTACAGCTGTTTTAGGTACTATTGCACCTACATCATTGGCAAATGCCGGTTGATTATCCTCAACGAACATAATTTCATCAGCAAACCCTTTATCAACTGCATCAGTAGCAGTTAACCAAGTTTCCTGTGCCATCATATTCAGCAAGTCATCTTCTGACATACCAGTTTTTTGCGCATAAGCTAACGCTATTGACTGATCTATACCGTCTAAAACAGTTGCTTCATGTGCTAAATCATCTTTGTTACCACCCGCAGCAACAGCGGCTTGATGAATCATAATCTGAGCCGTTGGTGAGATGTTGACCTTATCTCCAGCCATTGCAATAACACTAGCTGCACTTGCTGCCAAGCCTTGAATATTAACAGTAACTGTTGCGCTAGATGACTTCAACATTGTGAAAATCTCACTCGCAGCAAACACATCGCCACCATTTGACGCTATATTAACTTGAACATCATCATCGTCTCCGTCGTTCAGTACCTGTGATACTGCACTAGGAGATACACTACTCATGCCAAAGAAACTATAAAACACAGCTGTATCGTCATCAACAACTGCGCCTTTTATATCAATCGTCTTCAACTACATCACTCCTTTCTGTATTTTGTTCTGGTTGAACTTGCGCATCTGGTAAATCAGGTGGCAAGTAACCGTTATCCTTAAGCAGCCATACGGCTTGGTCTGCTGTTAATATTTGTGACTGTTTGAAAAGGTTGATATTGTCTGTGTAATCATCGTTCACAGGGTCGATTGCCGGTTTAATATCGATTGATACCGCTGAGGATTGTTTCGTTGTCAATTCACTTGTTATCGCTCTTCCAAATCGCATTAAAGCCTTGGCGTATTCTCCACTCATCATTGCCACAGAACTCTGTTGGTCTCCTGTGCCGTTTAAAATAGAATCAGGTACACCGTATACTTTAGCAATTTGTTTAGAAGTCCAATCAGTCTGTGCGAGAAGCTTTGAAACATCACCTTTTATTTCTAGCGGTGTGTAATCTTCCAAAGAATCAACTACGACAGGCCCGCCATTTGAATTGTTTACCTGATTCATAAACTCGCGTGATCGTCCTGTTTTAAGTTTCGCATTAAGTGCGCCACCGGCGTTTATCTTGAGTATGCCTGGCGTTAATACTGACTTAGCTAATGCGTTAATTGTTAGCTTGTTAGATGAATCCTTTATTTCTAACTCACTAGCTAACGAACGCAAGGGGCTGATACCAGTTGCGCCACCGTTTTGGCTTAACAATCTAAAGTGAATCATGTCCCCTGATGGTATATTCATTTTTACACCTACCAAGGGCGAATCAAATGTGACGTTATAATACAGCCCCGAGTAGTCAACCAGCGGGAAAACACTAACCTGACTAGGTCTTAAATATTCCCAACGAACATCAATGCCATTTTGGTTACGCCAACGATAAACAAAAGCTTCCCCACCCAGTAACAGTTGAGCATATACAGCCTGCCAGAAGCTATATGAGTTCGACCATGACGTTGGGTTGTTTAGCATACCCTGATTACGAGAATTACTTGTAATCAGCTTAGATGAAGCCAAATCTGCGCTTAATTGAAACACAGTTGAATAAATATCTGAATTACGCAGTGCAATATCTGCACTCACATAATCATTTTTAGCAGCTGGGTTCAAAAAATTAACAATTTCAGCATCATCAAAACCGATTTGACTTCCACCACCAACAATCAAACTGTTTTGAAAGTTGAATAATGGCAATTAATCACCCCCTTTCGGTGTAATAATTTCACTAATTAACCCTGTTATTGCAAAAGAAAAAGCTAATGCAAGCGCACCAGCTATCTTATTCCAGCTAAACATGGCCCAATTTAGAGCAATTAAAGCTAATATATAGCATAAAATATCAAATATCCGCCATAATAGCGGAAATAATCGTTTAAATATCATTGTATTCTCCTAATAGTCCTGATTCCGGGTTGTTAAACCAAGCTTCGACTTCCGCAGACGTCATTCTTTGCACTTTTTTATCAGGGTCATTTACGTCTGAATAGTCTTCAAAATGTATCATCCCCTGATATAAAGCGTCTATAATGGCATCTACAACGTCAATTTTAAGCGTTGCTTTAGCTTTATCTACCTGAATACCTATCTTATCTTCTATAATTTGAGCGTTTAATAACGCCTTTTCCATTATCTTATCGTCTAATCTAGTAATAGATTGTTCAACAAACCCAGATTGCAAGAACTTAGTTGGGTCTTTCAACTCGCTAGTACGCTGCCTGATTGCCATTAAGTTCCATGAAGTGTTCAATTCAAGTTGCTTAATAGCAGGCGTTGCACCCCAAGCATCATAACCAAAGAACACAACATCTAAAGCATTGTCTTCTACGTAATCCAATAACCATTGATATACCTGATCATCATTTATTAAACCTTGAGGGTGTGATGTGATTGTACAATAGCCGCGCTTTGCCAACTCGCGATAATTAATACCGTCTTGTTTTTCTTTTGCTTCAATACTACCCGCCTTTTCCCAAGGTATAAAAGAATGCTGTTGTATGTGCCAATGCTTGTTACCGTCTGGGTCGTAATACGGATAAACAAAAGCGATAGCTGTATTATCACTAAACATCGAGTAATCATATCCGATATATACTTGTCTACCTTTAATATCAAACGCAGGTATAATCGCCTGCTCAACATCTGATAGCTTAAGGTAGCTGTTGGTTGACTCTTGCAACCACATGTTTAGATTCTTATTCTGAAAGTCTCCAATTGTGCCAGCAAGTAAATCGCTGTCTCGTTTATCAGTTAAACCTTGTAGCAACACATCTCTCTCACTAGCGAGGTTAAGCAATGGATTACTCTTAACCCATGTCTTTGGTTTAAACGTTTCGTCCAAACTATCCTGCGCCCACATCAACCCCAAATAACTATCAGCATCTCTGCTCCAGTCTTGTTCCATCGCTTGCTGTATCATCTTTTGGTCTTCGTGAAACGGAACGCTTGGATTGGGATAGGACGTTGATATTTGAATAAACTGTCTGTTCTTAACTTTAACTTGACCAGATATAATCTTTGAAATCTTCTCACGACTCTTTATTTCGCCAATCTCATCAACGACTGCCGTTGTGAAGTGAAAGCTATCGTACTGTCCACTTTCATGAGAAATCGCACGCATGACATTGTTTGTGTTCTTCATGATTATTTGATCCGTTTGAATATTCAAGTCTACTTCTTTTGCGTATGACTTAAATGGTTCAATGTCAATAATCTTACGCAGCATACTTTTGATATAACCAAACAGCTTATTGGTCTGCTTGAAGTTAATCGACGCCACAAGGAAGTCTTGGTTTTCTAACCCAATCGTTTCAATCAAGTAAGAATAAACCTGAACGATTGCCATTAGATAAGTCTTACCCTGACCACGTGCGACAGATACAATTGCACGACTAAAACGTTTACCACCATCTAAGTTACGCCAACCAATCAACTGACACATAATAAACTCTTGCCAGTCCATCAACTTGGTTGGCTCACCAGTGTCAACGTTTGGGCATATAGATGCAAACTTCAAAATGCTGTTTGCTTTTTTTACCGAATATCGGTATGGAAAAGAATCACCTCCTTGACGTTGCAAATCACGTAAGTGTCTGAATGCTGCTAGCTTAATAAAATAACCAGATAACACCTTCTCATCTAATACGTCGAAAGCGTATTTGGTACCTTTGTCTGTATAGTTATGCCTTATGTCTGAAAAGTCTAACGATTTGTATTCTCCTATGACGTTATGGCTAACTGTTAAATCAATTCTACTCATCACCCATCAGTTCCTTTAGTTGTGACATAGTATTTTTACCATCATCAACAGGTTCAGCTAAATCTAACAAGTCAACTCTAGCTTTAGGCGTCATACCAAGCGCGTCACATGCAGACCGCAAGTTCTTGCTTGCCTTATCAATATCGGATACGGCTGGGTTGGGTTTGATTAAGCCACCATCAGTCTCATACTGTGTCCCAATTTCTTTTATAGATTCATAAGACAACCTCATAATCTGGTAATTAATACATAGCGATTCAACGATAGTTCTATCCAATTTTTGAACATCATATTGTTCAATCAGCATAGGAACAATTCTTCGCCACATGTATCTTGCTGCACCGCCTAAATAATCAGGAGGACTAGCTGATAAATTGTTACTTTTCATTTAATCCTCCATTTCTTGGGTGGGTTTAGCGGGTACTTTTTACAACAAAGAATGCTAATGTAGCAGTACATCAGGCACCCATAATTAACAGAAAAAAACTTTTCAAAATTGAACTTTTTTACAAGATGACGATATGTGAGCGCTCTCTCTTGTACGAGTAAGGGCGGGGGTGTTTTTCATTTCTAAAAAGTTTGCAAAATAAAAAATAACTACGGGACAATTCCAAAATTATTTTAAAATTTATTTGTTCATCATCTTATTAATCATAGCAACGCTTCTAACAGGACTAACATGCTTCCTCTGGTTGTCTTTGCCTGTACCATAGTATGATTGTTCCCAACGCGTCTTAATGTTATGGCAACGGCTACAAATGACTGCCAGATTGTCTACGCTAGACTTATCATCTGGTGCTACCTCCATAGGCACAACATGATCAACTGTCTTACATTGCGTTACTCTACCATCAGCCCTACAGTATTGACACAAGTAGTGTTGCTCATCTAGTACCTGTTGTCTTAGATACACCCACTGTCTTGTCCTATAGAAGTTATACTGTTGTCGTTTGTTATCATCACGGTTACGTGTCACAGTATTGTATCTATGTACTGACTGCTTATCACGTGGTACGTACTCACGCTCTTGATTAGAGTGTTGCTTACAGTAATGTTTAGGTAAATTAACCATGTTGAAACAGCCACTAGCTTTACAACGTCTAACTCTTGCCATCAGTTACTACCGTCATTAACTTAGCAATAGTTTTACCTACATTAATAATTACATCTCCAACACCAGATACAAAGTTGTTGATACCTGTACTAATTTTCATAGCGAACACTAGTCTAGTGTGTAAATACATTTCATGTCTAGCTCTGCTTAATTGTTTATGTCTTGGGTGTCCTTGTTGCATAACGTTCTCCTTTTATCCAAAATAAAAAAGCATTTATCCGAAATAATTTACAATAAATACTTTTATTCACTCCAAAATAAAAAGCGCTTATAGCGCTTAATCATTAACTTATATCTTTAACTTTAGACTTTAATTTTCCAAAATAAATATTATCCTGCTGATCAATAACATACACAAAGAGTCTTCTGCGCTTATCTTTTGCTAAACCACCTAGATATTCTATTGGAAACTTTTCTTCGTTTATCGATAACCCGCTTTTAGAAGGAATATGCAAGGCGACGGTATTATGATACAGTGCGTAACTTTTTTCAAAGTCGGTCCATATATTCTCGAGCTTGAACTTACTGTTTGTAATACCACATTCCTTTACGTCTATATCAATCAATCCTATATTTGTTAAGTTGATTTTAAGATAGGTGCCGTTTATGTCTTCAGGTATCATTGCTCCAGTGTTTTTATCTTCTGAATAAACACTACCATACTGGTATAACATAATACCTTTTAACTTTAATTTTACTTGTTTTTCGAATTTACTACTTAAAATTCCAAAAAATATTGCCAATGCCGCAAGTAAACCACTTGACCACTCTGCCCAGCTTCCAACTTCTAATCCTAGAAACATTATCTCCAACCTCCAATAGCAGTAATTATACTACTAGAGATTGGACATTTCCTCTGAAATCTCTTCATCAACAATAGGATTAACCAATATACCTCTATCACGCAATACGTTGGCTAGATTAAATCCCCTCCGCCAACCGATTCTAAATCTACGTTGAAACATCGTGATTGTCTTTTGTAAATTCAAATCGTTTTTAAATTCACCAGTTTTCAATAATTCGATGGCGTCTTCAATTAATTCATCATCTTCATTGATATCTGTTTGTTTACCTGTCATTGTGCTTTCTCCTTAATTTATCGCAAAATAAAAAGCGCTTATGCGCTCGGTTTAGTTCTAATCTAATCTTACAATTTGTTTCTGATTGGGCTGCTTTGAATATTTTGTTTTTATGCTGGATAGTCTATTTGGTAAATCCGGATAAATTTCAGCAGATGTATAGCGAAACTCTGCTAATTTGCGTTCAATTTCATCTTTCAAATTACTGAATAATTTTTTACGATTTACCTTAAGCATGGACAATTCACGTGAATACTTAAAATTTTCCGAAAAGGCAGCGTTCAATTGGCTTTGTATCGATGTATCTTGTTCTGTGTTGTCGTTTTCTAATCGTATTAACTCTTTTAGTTTTGTATCAATTTCCTTAACTTTATTTTCTAATAGCCCTTCTAACTTGGTTTCGTCAATATTGCCATCTTCCGACATTGGCTTAAGTAAGTCACCAAAACGATGAGACTTTTTCCCGAGGTCGGTTCGTTCTTGATTCATAGTCTTTATGTGAGAATTCACATCATAATCAATTACCACTCGAATTCTATCGACTTTAGTAATTGAATCATTAACCAACGTCTTTTCAAAATTTAAAAAAGAACCTTTTTGAGCACTCAAACGAATATTTTGATGAGAAGTTGGTGCTTTTTGAACTAATGACTGTTTATTATCGTCTTTATCATTATTTTGAAAAATAATATCGATAGACGGCTTGTTTATCTGACCAGAATCTATCATAAAAAACATTGCAATAAATTCATTAGATGTGATATCCACATAGGGTGTCAATAGGTTAAAATGTTGCAACAAAGCAATATTTTGTGCCCTTTTTTCTTGATTTTCTAGAGTCATATTTTTATCAAGACCTATGTAATCAATGTCTTCAAACTCGAACGCGAGATTATGGTAAACTTCCTCAAACTCGCGGGCATAAGACTGATTAACTCCTGGTCGAATTACACCAGGAACAACCTCCCAATCATGACTTTGTCCACGATAGTAGACAGTTCGTTCTGGTTTTCCCTTTATGCATTGAAAAAGCTCTTTCAATAAATAAAATACTGACCATTCTGAATTGTACATTGAAGATTCATTATTTCTCAGTAGGCTTTCTAAATCTTGCTTTAGTTCTTTGTACCTTGTATTCTTATCAATCAGTTCTTTTATCTTTTGATTTATATCAACTGCTCTTATCCTTTCTGAGAGCATGTTAACAATATTTACCACTTCTTGATAGAGTGAATTGGACTGGTCCATGGTATCTTTTTCTACTGATAAATCTGTAATTGTGTACTGTTGTGCATGGTCATTATCAAAGGAATAGTTTATACTATCTCCGTCATTGATTGGTGAAATGCTAATTTTTATCTTTACGGTTCTAAAAAAATCACCAATTAATTCCCGATTGTTGGCTAGGTCATTTAAATCATTTATACCTTGAACTGATTGATACCGATTACTATCTTTAACCATCAATGATACCCAAAGAACTTAATTTCACTCTCATGGCCGAATAAGAAACATCTAAAGATTGTGATAACGAAGTTATCATCTGCTCTAAATCAGAATCATTGAATTCCCAATCTCCACCGTGCTTTTGTTCTACCCAATCTATAATCAACATTTTAATTAACTGAAACGGCATAATAAGTTGAGCAGCAAAAAAATTAGCCTTTGTTTCTGACTTTCTTTTGCTCTCGCTATATGCAGAAAGATCAATTGTTTGCCGGTGATAATCTGTATCAATATTATCCAAAAGAAAGTGTCCTAATTCGTGTGCTTTAGTGAACCTTTTCCTTTGTTCAGAGTCAAAGGGATTAATAACCATTTCATACCGATCATCTTCCAATGGGCGAATCACACCAGAAAATTCTCCCTCATATTCTTCCCGAACATTTATATCAAAAAGTGAAATAATTTTATCAACATCAATCACTGGGTTCTCATAATCAAGAGATATCTGAGCCACGGATTCTGCTTTTTGTCTAAATTGTTCGGATAGGAAATTTGCAGAGTAGATTTCAGAGTATTTCATTTTTTCTCCTTTATTCTATATAAATAATATCAGAGTTTAATTAATATTTCACTAAAAATCAAAAATTAAGATGTTAAATATCAATTTTATATTTTCGCATTATTTCCAGCCTCCGCTAGCAATAATCTACCACTAGGGTGAATAATTTGTTCCCAAATAAATAATGTTTATTCTAACTTGGTTATCTCAAACTCGCTCTATTCGTTTATATAAATCGTTTCCAATATGTTTAACTTTCCTACTTTCAAATTATTTAATTTTTACTTAATATTTAGGATAAGACATTTTATTCTAAATATTAAGTACTATTATGTTATTAAATATTAAAAGGACCTATTAGCAATGAATTTAATCTCTAACTTTAAAAATAAAATTAAACAAGCATACAAAAAAACAAAAAGACGCTCTCTAGAAGATGGAATATCTGGTTTATTAATTAAGGGATTTTTTTTAACAGTTTCGCTAACTGTAATGCTGAGATTTCTAACTACTACTAATTTATTGTCGGCTCATCAGCACATCGCTATTTTTAATCATTATATTATAGATCCGCTTAATCACAATCCGATATTTTTGTTGTTCTTATATCCTGTACTCTTTTCATCAATATATTTTGTTATGGAAGAAGCTCTACCGGTACGTTCAATTTCATCGAAAATGAATTTCAAAACATTCTTTAGTAAGGGCACTGTAAAAAAAATAAAATCTTGTGCTATTATAAAATTTCTAATTACTGAAATATCACTATTTGCTATTTCATTCTTAATACTTGAGTTAGTTACTTTATTTATTTACTTAAGTACCCATAGCAGTATTTTTCATTTGGGCACAATACCGATTACTTTAGTAATATTCTGTATGGCTCTAGTCAAAATGTTATACTGCGTCATTTTGATTACATGCGCATTTTATATTTTTTTTAATTTACGTTTTCTTGTATTTATTTTCAAAAAATGGATAACTAAAAAGTTTCTTAGTTAGGTAATACTAAAACAATAAAACCTTCGTTAGTTAAATATAGCGAAGGTTTTATTGTTTTAGTATTACAAACTATCTATTTATCATTGCCACTAATCCTTGTTCCTGCAAGTGTGTGCAACGTCGCTTTAAGGTGCGATAACCCATAACGTAAGTCACGCCGTAGCATGTGTTAGCAATAATCCTGTTTAATTATTCTTTGAGTCTGCTCCAATATTTTTACCAACTGTATATCCAATTTGAAAAGTTGATATCACCAAAGCGATTATAGATAAAACAATTGGCCCATATATACAAATTTCACTCATTTTTGTTTCTCCAAAATTTCTGAATTTTTCTTATAGTCTTGCTCATATAACGAATTATTATTTTCGAGCGCTTTTAAATCATTTGTAATTAGATTCACGGAACTACCGACACCTTGGTAGAAATTCTGTCTTGCGCCTAAATCCACGTGAAGCTTGTCTGTGTCTTTTGGAGTTTCCGTTTGGTTCACCCGCAACGCATTCACGTATGACGTCGTCTTGTAAATAACAGCGTTAAGGTTTTGACGATAAACTTGATAATTCATAGCTTGATTTTTAGGCAAACTTGTTGGATTTATAGCTTCAATAGTTTTAAAGTTTTGCTGAAGGCTATCAAGTTGGAATCTAAATTGACCATAATCAAGTGTTTCATCTCCACCGTTGTCAATTTTATAAATCATCAAATTCAAATCATATTCAGCTAATTTTGCTGAATTAATCAGAATCATTTTTGTGTTATCACTGTACCTGTCGCTTTGATTCAATTGATATCCAAATACGGCAACAGATATCATTATCGAAAAAAATGATAAAATCCACGTTACAGTTTTCGGCCACATTTTTTCTTTTTCGCTCATACATCATCTCTCCTTTTACAAGAAAGATGATACCACATCGTTGATCTCTCAATCATTCGATACTACAATATTAGCACTGTTTTTATGCATAAAACGTTCATAAAACGCGCATGTTTTTTGCACTAAAAGTTATCCACAGGCTTAATCGCAAATATCGACTTGCGGTAACGATTTTTGATACTCACTAAGTCTCTGCGACATTGGCTTTCTGACTTTGACAGAATACCAGCAACTTGTAACCAACTTCTACGTTTCTGTCTATTAAACTTTAACGCCAACAAAGCACGCTCTTCATCAGTTAATACTTTGATGAATTGATCCATAACCCACTTGTCTCTAATAAATGATTGTAGCGTGTAATCACATTCTTCAATAATTAGAGTATTCTCTGTTTGAATATTGCGTTTATTCTCTGCCTTACCACCACCAATGTTTTCATCAAAGCTAGTTGGTAATTCAAGTTCTTTTTTTCTCAGCTTAATCTGCATGTCTATCACACCAGAATAATAATCACTGAAATAGTTATCTACTCTGTCCGCCATGTGTTCTCCTACTTATTAAATTCTTTGGTTACTTTATATAAATAACTAAATATTATATGCAATACTAAGCATGCTCCAAAAAACTTTATTCCTAATTCCAAAACTTGCTGTAAGTTGTTTCCGATTTCAATCATCACTTATCCTCCAACAATTCTGGTTGCTCGTGTATGTTGCCAATGATTTCAACATCAAGTACATCTACATCAAGTACATCATCAAACGTAACGGCATAAGCATTATGAAAGTAGAATTTTCCTTGGGAATATCTAATTTCCAAATACGCGTAATAAGGGTCTTCAACATCTTCTCCGTCTAATACCTTGACAATATCGCCCTCATAAATTTCAACACCGTTTACATCTTTCATACCAGTAAACTGTTCCAAAACAGAATCTTCAAATAATGGCTCTAGTTTCCCGTCAATGAAATCAAACATTCCAGATGGATCTATTCTTCTACCTTTTGTATCCCACGCTCTAAACTTAATCTCTCGCATATCACTCACCAGCCTTCCCATAGTGCTTAACCAAAACTACTGCTTTGTCAGGGTGCATACTCTGATACCCATCTTTCCACACATTCGCAGCGTCTAGATTGCTGAATGATTTAATCGTCTTTCCAGACACCCTAACGTCATATTTCATGCACTACCTCCATTTCATATATTTCTAACCTAGGGTTCTCCTTGTCTACATAAAAGTCATGGTCGAACCCTTTTATATTTTTCACGTTGTCATTGTCCAAGAACACGCGCTTTCCAATCTGTGCTTTCTGCATACCATCAAAGATGAACTTCTGCGTGAACGTCCAATTATCTGGGTCTATTCGTCTGTCTGGCAGATACCAATCAAACTTTAACTTTGTTGGCCATGAGAACGATACATTATCAGTAATTGCTTGTAAGAAAACGTTTCTGGCATAAGCAGTGGCTTTTCTTTTTAAATCGGCAGCAATGTACCTATTTTTTCTTTCCGCCTCAATATATTTATTTAACGTATATTTTCTTAATATATTTGGATCTAGTATCACTTTATCCATCTAACCCATCACACCTCCCTATCTTTTATATTCAATCTATGCACCTTAGCAATTCGCTCATCTATCTTTATGCCGTTGATGTGGTATTTACTTAAAAACGTTTCAATACCTAACGAGTGTGCCTCATTATGGTGTATTCTGCATAGCTGTACTGCTCGGTGTTTCAAGTGATTTGTCTTGCGTCTATCTACACCTTGGCCAATCGTGTCTAAATGGTGCAGGTCACTTGGCTTCTTACCACATATCACACAACACTTATTCATCAGACAAGCGTATTCGAAATGTGCAACATCTTCTGGTTCTAATGCATCTAGCGGTTTAAAGCTCAATGGCACGTTATGTTCTGCTACAAAGTCCAACATGAATGTGATTAAACCTGCTGCCACTGATTTTTCAACATCTCGTAAAGAGAACTCGTCTAAATCTTTCCACTGCTCAAACCACATTTTAAAAACTTGCTTAACATATTCTGGTAAATCACCTGACCAGTTAGAAATATCTCTAAATAATGCATATATGAATTTTCTTTGTTGCGCACTAATCTCACGATCATCTCTGACTTGAATTTCAACTAGTGTTTGTTTAAATAATTGAAACGTGGATAAAAATTGATTTGCTGATTCTTCGTCTCTGAATCTGAATAAAATTTCGTTACCTGCTTTTTGTGTTGGATATGCCTGAAACTCTTTCATGACATCACCAATCAGAATGGCAAGTCATCATCTGAAATGTCAATTTCTGTTTTTGCTGATGCTGCAAAAGGATTAGGTGACTGCTTTGTGTTTTGTCCAGCGAATGGATCCATGCTGTCTAAATTGCTTTGTGTCTGTTTCGCAGCTTTTGGCTCTAATAAATCAAAGTTACTAACTAACAACTCATTCACATAGATTTTTTGGCCATTGTTGTTTTCATAGTTGCGCGTTTGCCACTCGCCACCTAGCCCAACCTGTGAGCCTTTGTGTGTGAAATTAGCTAGGTTTTCAGCCGCCTTGTCCCAGATAACAAAGTTGATAAAGTCAGCTTGGCGCTCACCATTAGCACTTCTAAAGCGGCGATTAACTGCGATTGAACCACTTCCAACTGCTTTTCCTGATTGTGTATATCTAACGTCTATATCCTTTGATAAACGGCCGATTAAATTAACCTGGTTCATTTGCTTTCTCCTCTGCTTTCTGATGCCATTCAGTTACTTTTGCAAGTAATGGCTTGTAATTTTCTTCTGTCAAAAACTTCAGTGCTGAAACGTTCGCTGCTTTAAGCGTGAATGCCATCATGTCTTGCCCACTCAATTCAGATGTTTCTCCAATCAACTTTTCCAATAGCAAAAGCTTTTCTTTTGATATCTGCTTAGGTTGCGATGTTTTGCGAGTTGAAACACCTGCACTATTACCGTCATCATCAACGTCACTTGCAATTCCAAATGCCATAGACAAGCTATACCGTCTTGCATAAGTCAACGCTGACCCCTCCGCTTGAGCCGAGTTCGTGCCCCTATTACCGAGGTCGTCTGCTACTTTTGAGCCAGATAAATCTAATGTGTCACCATACCCGATAATACGAGTAATCATAATACCTTCTTGAACAACATTAGTGAAAAAGAATTTTGCACCCGATGACTTTCGCGCATTAACTATTGCGTTGATAACTGCATCCAATGTCACGTAGCTCGATTTAAACATTGGGTTACTGGCGTCTTTTTTAGGTTGTTCAATATGGTTTTGTGTTTCAGCTAATGCTTCGTACAAATTGTTAAATTCGGTCATTTTTCACCCCTGAAAGCAATACCATTTGATTTCATATAGTTCGCTAATTGGTTCAGTTCCGCACTCGTTGCTTCGATAATATATAATGTTCGGTTATATGTTTTTTCAACAACTGGTTGCGGATTTTGAATAATTTCGCCTGTTTCTTCATCGACTTTTTTATCGCCGGCTGATTTTGCACGCTCAAGTCTTTCCTGCTCTTTTTGAGCTTCCATTTCAGCAATCGCTTTTTCTGCTTCTTCACGTTTCTTTTTACGTTCAACATCACCGTCGATGTCTCCCATAATTTGGGCTAACGTCTTAAAATCTAGTGAATGAATATAGCCTTCTGGGTCAAAGCCTTTACTCTCTGCATAGTTTCTGACTGCTGCAATGTTTGCAATTTTTAACTCTTTTTCAGAAACCAGCCTCGCTAATTCTGGTTCGATAAATTCATCAATAAACTTTTGTTTTGGCTTAGTACCGTTAAAATTACCCTTGATTAAATGCTTGTCATTAAATTCAGTAATCGTTTCAATGCCTAATTCTTTTGCTCTAGCATCAATATAATTTTTTAAGCCGTCTAATCGTTTCTGCTTTTCAGCTTCATCAAACACTTTGACATCCGAATCAATCGCATCAGCTGCTGATTTTGCTTTCTTTTCAAAGCTAATCGCTATTTCAGCTACTTCATCAAAGGGTTTCAATAACTCTGCCTTAATTTTGCTACGCCAAGATGCTGATTCTTTTGCTGCATTACGTAATTCTGCTCTGGCTTTTTTTGATCCAGTTAGTGTTTCATCAGTCACGATAAAATTGCTATTTCTTTGAATAATTTGTTCGAAGTCACTTTTGAACTGGTCTACATTTTTGAAATTAATTTGGCCATCTTTTACGTCTACTTTAGGTTGTGCTAATTCATTTGCCATTTGCCTTATTCCTCATTTCTTGATATTCTTAAGGTATAAATTTGTCTGAAAACTATTTATACCTAACGTCTGACAGCTCCAACTGTTAGGCGTTTTTTTCTGCTCTCATTTCTTGCAACGTCTGAATTGCTATCTCAGATGATTCCCATGTTGACCTGATAGAAAAATTTTCAGCCAAGGCTACATAAGTCATCATCTCTGTAAGCCCGCCATTTGCTCTTAAACGAGCGCCAAGCTCTTCAGTGTCTATTTGTACAAATAGATTGTTATCTTTGCTTGTACGTAATCCTGACGCTTTTAAAGCTATAGCTGTCCTAACGAAGTCGCTGACCCATTTATCAATCTTTGCCATTGACTAAACCCTACCTTGCAAAAACTTAGGGACTATACCTTGGTGTTTCTGTTTGCCATAGCCAATCTGTTTTTGATTAGCTGACTGTTTCTCGTTTAAATAACCCTCAAATTTAGTACCAAACAAAGTTTCAGGTCTTAAATACTTTTCCATAGTTGTTCCTGACCACTCTTTTGCTTTCTTTTCAATGACTGTCTTAAAATCATCAAGACTAAACCCTTCGCTAGTTCTTGCTTTAATCAATGATTTTGTTTTTGAACCACTACTGCGATACTTACTACCTGTCTTTTCATTCAAGTAATCGACAATTTCTTTGTAAGGCACGCGGTCAGGTTCGTCAGAACCAGACAATATATCTTTACTATCCTTACCTTTCCTTACCTTACCTAACCTTACCTGTGTCAACGTTTCGTCGACGTCTCGTGGACGTTCTGTATACGTTACTAATTCTTGCCGTTCATATTGACCAGAATCGTTGATTTGTAGCTGTTCTAACTCATTAGGATACATCGTCTGATTGTACGTATCTTTCCGTATATAGTTGTGAACTCGCCAATCCTTTATGACTACTACGCCATTTTCAAAAGGTAGTAAAAACTGTTTTGCAACTAACAACTTTCTATCATCATCACTAGACCCAATCATTCGTTGAATTGTCTTAGTATTATCAATGAAACCATCATCGTCAGCGTGCATATTCAAGTGAAAATACAGCGCTTGTGTAGACAATGGCATATCTAGGAATGTGTCGGTATCAGTTACTTTCTTGCTGAACATTCTTCTCTGTGCCACTAATCAACCTCCTAATCATCTATCCACTCTTTCTTTTCTGATCCGTGACAAAATGTTAGTCATAATCGACATGACATCGCCCGCATATTCTCCTGCTATTTCATCACGACTTCTGATGTTGTCTCGTAATACACCGAGACGCATACGCATGTTCTGCAACTCTGTAATTAGTTCCTTATCTTTCTTATTCATCTCCAAACTCCAGTTGACGTATCTCATCGTCCAACTCATGAATGTAATCATTCACTTGGTCAATCTCATCTAATGCCTTGCTGCGCTCGTTTCTGAGATATTCTAAGCGTGTTTCATAACGCCTTGGCAATTCACCTACATGTTGCAAATCACCACGTGTCATGCCATTTGGATAATGACTATCTAACATTTACAGCCTCCTTATTCAAAACTCGCTGTGTTTCTTCACTGGCTAAGTATCGCTTGCCATTGATTTCAACTGTTGCTACTCCGAAGAAGTCTCTTAGTTGCTGTTCCTGTCGCAACCAGTCCTCCGTTTCACTTTGCAGATTGCGTTCTAGTCTTGTCATTTTTATCCCTCAAACCGTCACCTACGACTACACCGAAAATAAATGCAGCTGCTACGGTAAATACGATGCCGATAATTGATGCGTAATCCATGTGTTACCTCCCTGTTGTACTTTAATATTTATATTCTGTTATTCTTATATATAGATGGAGAATTAGTATGAATGATTTAATAAACTATATTTTAAAAAACTGGATAGCCATAATCTCTCTTTTGTTTTCATATGTTACTTGGTCTAAAAATCGAAAAATAATCACAGTTGATTTTGACGAAAATATTCAACTTGCAGATAAAAATTCAGTTGCTTGCGTAAACAATGAAGGAAAAGCAGAAAGTTATGATTTTTGTCTAGTAACATCAGTTTCAGTCGTGAATCCATCAAACCAAGACATTGGATTTTTTGATTTGCGCGCTTTTAATCCGCAAACAAACATCAATTTAGAGATGGTAACTTCTAACACGTTTCCTCCAAATATTGAGGATAAAACGCTTTATCAGCTTTTAAATAAAGATAGATTGGTTAAATTGGATTATCCAGAAAGAAAATTTGGTGTTTTTAAAGCTAATTCATTCACTAGGTTAGATATTGTCTTGGTTGTTAATGAAAAAGATGATTTTGATAAGATTACAATAAATTTCAAAATTCCCCGAAAATTACATTTTTCTTTTTTTAGAGATCCATTTGCTTTAACAAGCAGAAAAATATACTCACATAAAGGAATGAATTACCTTATTCCAGACGGTCTAAAAAAACGAATAGACTTATTAAAAGAGCAATCAATTGAATCGGACAATCAAACAAATAACACGCAACAACAAGAAAACCAACGATAATTATTCCTAAAAAAATATCCATGTGTTACCTCCCTGACTTCTTATCAAGCCAATACTGAATCCGAGTGCCCCAATACATCACTGTATTTCCTGTACTGATATATGGTTTAGGAAACGTCTTATCATGCCGAATGTGTCTATCAAACGTATTCCTTGAGATATTTAAATGTTCCTTATCGACGATTTCGCCGATGTTGTATCCGCGACCATCAAATGTTGCCATGTTAATCTCCTAATCTCGCAAATAACGCTCATGATATTCTGCATAATCGATCATGTGAGCTTGACTGGTAACACTGCGTAGCTTGTCGGTAAAATCTGTCAATTCTCCAGAAGCTGCGTCCATCTCAGCTACGAAATCATCATCTACTGAGTTAGCAGCCAATTTACTGAAAATAGCTGATGCCTCATTCATCTTTGCGATTACAATTTCCAAATTGTTTCGTTCTAAATCATTAATAACCATGAATGCTCTCCTTATGCTGGTTGGTCTTGCTCGATAACTGGTAAGTAGCCATTTGCCTTCAGCAAGTCGTACAAACCTAAACGTCCTTTTTGCGTCCACTTTGTGTTCATCACCAATTTCTTAGTGCCGTCTTTACGAGGGACTTCCTGAGTTTCTGATTGTGTCCAACCTTTTTTCTGGTGCTTCGCGTATAGTAGCCATACACCAGATTGATTGTATTGAACGCCGAGTTGATGCAATAATTTATTCATTGCCAGTCCGCTAAGCCCATAATCTTTAGCAATAAACGTGATGTTAACCAATGCCTTGTTTGATAAGACTAAGTCTGTATAATCTGCTTTTGGTTTCATCTCGTTATTTTGTTGTAGTAAGACAGAGTTTTCTTGTTGCAACGCTAGTTTTTCTTGACGCTCATTCTTTAAATCAGTTGCCAATCGAATGATTGTGTCTGGATTAGTTAAGACGTCTTCGATCGTCTTGTCTGTCATGTATGCGCCATGTTTACGAATTGCTGGTAAGACTTCTGACGTGACCCAGTCTTGAAAACGCTCAGCTTGTGGACTATTTGCTTTGATAATTAACTTATATAATTGCGGTTCAGTAATGAAACTTCCTCGTTCAATTCGTTGTCCACTTTTGGACAACCCTATATATTCATTAACTCGCTCCCAACGAACATAGGTGTTTCCTTTTGACTGTTTAGTTAATCCAATTTTGATTGCTGCTGTTTCTGCATCGAACAAAACTTGTCCGTTCTCTTCTTTGACCTTTAGGTTGTCAAATACCTTAATTTCTTGTGACATATACGTCTCCTTATAATTCGACATCTAAAATTTTTGCTACTTGCTTTTGAATTTCAATATCTTTCGGCGTCGTGTTTCCAGATAATGCTCGGTTTAATTGAGATGGTGTCGTTCCGAGCATTTTTGCAAGCTCTACTTGTTTCATACCATGCTCAATCAAAGCAACTTTGAACTTAACTCGAACATTTGAAGAAGCTCTTTCTAATTCCGTCATATTCAACCTCCTGTGTTATTATTTATCAAGTTGTTGACAAACTTTTACACATTGTGTAAAATTAGTGCATACGAAATAAGCAATAATAAATACAATTCCTATAATCAGACCGCCAAGTTAGATTATTCTGGGTTTTGTTTTATTTGCTTAATTACTTGATGTATTTATTATTACACATAGTGTTATTTAATGCAAGCTTTTTGTGTGTTTTTGTGTAATTAATTCATCAACATAGAAAAAGGTGTTGATATGACGACGTTTGAAAGAATAAAGAATACCGCTAAATCTAAAGGTTTAAATCTTAAACAAGTAGCAATAGCTTCTGGGATGAGCGAAAATGCCATTTATAGATACAATCAAGGTGTTGAGCCAAGCGGACCAGCTATAAAAGCTATAGCGGAAACATTGAATGTAACAACTAACTACCTATTAGGCACGGAAGAATCCTCTGATAAAAAAGCGACTAGAAAGGTTGACATTTTAGATGATGAAACAATACTAGCTTTTGATGGTATGGAAATTGAAGAATCTGAAAAAGAAAAACTACGCGATTACGCTAGATATATAATATCTCTTAGAGAAAAGGAGAATAAATGACAAACCTTTTCACGCATCGAGATTACTTGTATTCTCAAATAGTTAGCGAACTTGAAGATAAGGCTCGTAAAAATAATGTTATTGTTGTCCTTGCCGATAATTTACTATCACATGTTCCTGACACCGCGTTAATTAAAAACCGTGCGATTATAATGAATATGAATTTTGTTGTTTCAGCAAACTACTGCTATAGACTTTCTCACGAGTTAAGCCACATATTATACGGTGACCACGAAGCCCAAGCTGTCTATCAATTTAGCGAATATGGCAAACGGGGTGAAGAGTTATTGGCGCACCGCAATGCTATAAAAATGCTCATGTCAATCGAAATGCCTAGTAATCCACTTACGTTCATGAGTTATTACCACGTTCCTGCTTGGTTAGAGAATGACGTAATAAGAACATATAATGAATTTAAAGTAGTAGAATAAGATTACACCACGGTGAATAAATTAAGGCATTATATGAACGATGAAAAAGTTTTATAACGTATCTGTTTTATTATTATCTGCTGTATCTATATTTCTAGCATTGTTAGATATATCAAATGTTATTAATATAAATAATCCTCCATTTATATATATCGATAAATCTATTTTGGTAATATTCTGGATTGATTATATTGTTAGATTTTATAAATCAGACAATAAGCTTCGCTTTTTCAAAGAAAACATATTCGATCTATTAGCAATAATACCGTTTGACTCAATATTTTATTTTTTCAGGGCATTCAGAGTTCTTAGATTAATCAAGCTACTGCGCTTAATACGAATTATCGGATTTGCAGGTAAAATTCAAAAGAATATAAAACGTTTTTTTAAAACAAACGGATTCATTTATCTAATCATAATCACTGTTATTCTTGTACTATTAGGAGCAGAAATCTATTCAGTTGCTGAAAGTGCCAGTTATATGGATTCGTTATGGTGGGCCATTGCTACAACAACAACTGTTGGTTATGGAGACATATCACCCCATACAGAGGTCGGAAGATTTGTTGCAATTGTTCTGATGATATTGGGGATAGGACTTATTGGTAGTGTTACAAGTACAGTTACCGCTTACTTTGTCGAAGAAAAGAAAGACGAAGAAAAAAGTAACGTGGAGACTGAATTACAAGAACTTAAAAATCAGGTCGAGCTATTAAATGACTATATTAGAAAAGAGAAATAATCATGTTTATTATCGGAATTATCGGAATCATTATGTTGTTTTGGTTTGCATTGGTCGGTTTATGGAAATTAATTCCTTGGCTAATACTCGCGGTCATCGTCACTAGTATAATCAGCATATTCTTGGAACACATGGTTTGGGTATTTGTCATTGTCGGCGTGCTTGCTGCGTTTTATTTTATCGGTACTCATGTAGATCAAAAATAAACACAAAAAAGCACACCCATATCTCGACTAAAAGGTAGGTGTGCTTAGAAAGTAGTAAACGCACTGGGCGTTCTGTTATATTGTAACAGATGTAAGCCCCTTTTTAAAGGAGGCTTTTTATATGGCATCAATTTATAAACGCGGTAAGACTTGGACTGCTAATATTTTTATTATTCAAGATGGAGCACGTAAAAGAAAAACAAAGTCAGGATTTAGCACTAAATCAGAAGCAAACAAGTGGGCAACTGAAACTGAATATAAAAAGCAAAGCCACCAATTATCAACCAGTAATACTCTGTTTATTGATGAATTTAAAGACTGGTATAACGTATTCAAAGAACCGCAGCTTGAGACTGCAACAAAAGTTTGGTATAGAACTACCACCAATTTGCTTGATAGAGAATGGTCTGACAAAAAAATTAATGAAGTAACATCTAAAGACTTTCAAATTCTATTGAATAACTACGGTGATAATCATGTTAAGTCTTCTGTATTAAAAATAAAAAACATTATTCGATCATTTGTTATATTCGCTTTAGACGACGGCATGATTACAAAAGACTTTGCCAGAAATATAACTACTAGGTCAAAGATAAAAAGCAAAGATGCCGATTTAAAGTTTTTAGAAACAAGCGAAATGAAAAAGTTAGTTGATAGAATACGCTATAATGATTCTGTTTCCTGCAAAATGATTTTGACGGCTATATATTCCGGATTGCGTTTTTCTGAAATAACTGGATTGACACCTGCTGATTTTAATTTCAGCAACAATACCATCAACGTGAATAAGTCTTGGCAAATGCAAGACCAGGCTTTTAAAGATACGAAGACAGAAACATCTAACAGAATAATAACCATGCCGGATTCATACATGGATATTGCTAAAAAATGGACCCTTGGCGACCGTTTTGCTTTTGAAGGATTAAACGGTAAGCCGATATCTAATAATGCCGTCAACAAGCGTTTAAGGTACTATTTAGATATGGATAACAGCACGCCTATCACTTTCCACGGATTAAGACACACTCATGCCAGTTATTTACTTTCTCAAGATATTGCCATACAATACGTGAGTGAACGATTAGGACATTCTGACGTTAATATAACCTTAAGTGTTTATGCTCATTTATTAGATAAAAAAAGAGAAAAAGAAACGGCCGCCACAATAAAATCACTGGATAATATTTAGTGCTACAATGTTTAAAGTGCTACATTAGTGCTACACATAGTGTTAAAACGTTGATACACCAACTGTTTATATTCCTGTCAGCGGCATCATTATAAAAAGGCAGCTTGTTAAATCAAGCTGCCTTTTTATAAGAAATATTAAAAAAACATATTATTTTCTAAACAATACCTTATTGTTACACAGTCGTCATATAATCAGATTATATTAGGATAAAATAACAATCGGAGTATTGTAATATGGGACGACGACCTACTGTAAAGCGCCACATCAAATGGTGGCGTATCATTGGTTGGCTTTATCTAACAGGTTTATTACTATATGGAAGCTATATTATTTTAACTAGCCTCAAACATTAAAAAAACATTTATAACGTAATTAGCGTATAATAATGCCATTATGATAAATGGACCTGGGCGAATGAGCCCCTCTCAAATTAAAGAACAACTAGCAGCCTCTGACACCACAACTAGCGAAATGATTCGTTTTGTATTCGGGTCCGTTTTAAAGCGCCGTGGTCTTGTAGCCCTTAACGTTGCGCTTTTGACGATGATGGCTGGCTTAAATTTTGTTGTGCCACAGTTTACAAAAAATATTATTGATCATGCCCTACCACATTCAATCACAACTGAGCTGTACCGCAATGTTACGTTATTAATTTTGACGACAATTTTACTTGGCATAATAACATTTGCCTCAACTTATATGATGCAAATGTTATCACAACGCGCCATTACTGAATTACGTATTAAAACTTACCAATTTATTTTAAAGCAAGACTATGCTTTTTTTCAAGATACTAAGACTGGTGATTTAATGGTCAGACTCACTAGCGATATTAGCAACCTACAAATGTTAATCAGTGCGAATACTTTTGGCATTATTGGTAATTTATTTACTTTTGTCGGCGTATTATGCTTCTTATTTTGGCAAAATTGGCAGTTGGCAGCACTAGTGTCTGTGACTTTTCCTATTCTATTCATTACGATACGGTTTTTCCGGACGCGGATTCGCGAGTCATTTGCCAATGTTCGTACCGCCCAAAGTAAAATTAATAATCAACTACAAGCAACACTCACCGAAATTGAACTCATTAAATCGTATACTACTGAAATACCCGAAACGCAAAAATTTGAATCCATCGCCAACGAATCCAACACATACTCCCTTACTGCAACTAAGTGGCAAGCTATTTTTCAACCGTTGGTTACCTTAATCAATACCATTGGTACAGCTACCGTACTATTGTTCGGTGCCTTATTAGTGATGAACCATCAGATGACTATTGGTGACTTAGTGGCTTATCTAGCCTACGTTACTATGTTACAAGATCCTATTCGTTCATTTTCAATGCTCATGAACGTCTTCCAAACAGCACAAGTATCCTATGATCGCATTAAAAATATCCTAAGCTATACGCCGACGATTACAGAAATTACGCAACCGGCGCCATTTCCACTGCCGCTTTCTACCAGTATTCAACTTCATGATGTTAACTTTGATTATCAATCAGGTACTGATTACGCTTTAAAAAATGTATCTCTGACTATACCAGTTGGTCAAACTACTGCATTAGTTGGCCGATCCGGTTCCGGAAAATCAACTATTGTCAAATTACTGACACGTTTATATGATTGCTCTAGCGGGCACATTACTTTTGATAATATAGATATAAAGTCATTTGCTCTAAAAGATTTACGTCAAAATATTGCCGTTGTGAGCCAAGAGGTTACAATTATTGATGGCACAATCGGTGATAACATTACCTATGGCAGTCAACCAACCGACGTAGCAGCTATTTGGCGAGCTGCTGAATTAGCTGACATTGCCAGTTTTATCTCACAATTACCACAACAACTAGACACGCCCGTTGGCGAACGTGGTATTAAACTTTCAGGTGGGCAAAAGCAACGACTGTCCATTGCACGCGCCTTGTTAAAGGATGCACCAATTGTCATTTTAGATGAAGCAACCGCAGCACTAGATAATGAATCTGAAAAGGCCATTCAGCATGCATTAGATAATCTAATGGTCACCAAAACTTCTATTGTGATTGCACATCGTCTGAGTACTGTTCATAAAGCTAATCAAATTATTGTGATGGATGAGGGTCAAGTAGCTGAATCCGGTACTCACGATACACTACTAAAAAATAAAGGTATTTATAAGAAATTATACGATGCACAATTCGAATAATAAAAGCGTCCAACAAATGATAACAGTCCAAACTATTCAAGATAAATTACGCCAAGAACCCGGTGTCTCTGCCTCAATCCAATTCTATGATATGGCTGACCGCTATTTTCTCACAATTGGTGCCTATCATCAAGAATTGTCTGATAGTGACGCTAAGCGTCTCTTATCAGAATTACAAACAGATAAGCAATCAATATTAACCACTAAAAATAACCACCCTGCGCTGTTGATTACAAATAAAAAACACTGAGCGAATCTCAGTGTTTTTTATTTGTGCTTTATACTAATGCCTGTGCTGCTGTAATAATTGCAACTTTGTACACATCCTCTTCATTTGCGCCACGTGACAAGTCAGAAACTGGCTTGGCTAGTCCTTGCAAAATAGGCCCAATTGCTTCAAAACCGCCTAGACGTTGCGCAATTTTATAACCAATATTACCAGCCTCTAAACTTGGGAAAATAAATGTGTTGGCATGGCCAGCAACTTTTGAGTTTGGTGCCTTTGCCTCACCAACAGAAGCTACAAAAGCCGCATCAAATTGTAACTCACCATCGATACTATCAGCTAAATCAGGTGCCAGTTTTTTAGCTATAGCCGTAGCTTCTGCAACCTTATCGACTAGTGGAGATTTTGCAGAGCCTTTAGTTGAAAATGATAACATGGCCACTTTTGGTTCAATGTCAAAGACTTGTGCAGTTTTGGCTGATTGTACAGCAATTTCAGCCATTGTTTCTGCATCAACATCTATATTAATAGCTGCATCAGAGAATACATAACGTGCCTCACCTTTTTGCATAATAAAGGCACCTGAAATGCGTGACGAGCCTGGCGCTGTTTTAATAATTTGTAATGCCGGCCGAACTGTGTCACCGGTTGGATGTGTGGCACCAGAAACCATACCGTCAGCTTGACCAGTGTAAACCAGCATTGTGCCGAAGTAATTAACATCAGCCAACCACTTTGCTGCCGTTTCTGCATCAGTTTTTCCTTTGCGACGGTCAACTAAGGCGGCATTTAATTTGGCAAGCGCTTTTTCATCATATGTTGCTGGATCAATGATTACTAAGTCCGATAAATCATAGTTATTGGCAACCGCTGTTGCTTCAATAGCCTTTTGTGCGCCCAACAAAATTGGCTTAATTAGACCTTCAGCAGCCAAACGCACCGCTGCGCCCTGAATACGAACATCTTCACCCTCAGGAAAAACAATCACTTTGTTTTGACCGCTAATTTTCCCCTTCAATTGTTCAAATAATTCCACCACAAGCATTCCCTCCAGCGTGTTCAAACAAACACTGTTTTTAATTTACAACTTCATTGTAACAGAACACATGCCATTTGTCTGTGATTTTATTCACTCACTCTAACCAGTGGATACTGTCGCGCCCATTTTGAGTTAAAAATTGGTTTGCTTTGGAAAACGGATGGCTACCAAAAAAACCACGATATGCTGATAACGGACTCGGATGGGCCGCCATCAGTACTAAGTGTTTTGACTCATCAATATACCGTCGTTTTGATTGCGCAAATTTTCCCCATAAAATGAATACGGTTGGCTCGCCTGCATCAGATACAGCTTGAATAATAGCGTCTGTTAACGGCTCCCAAACTAAGCCAGCATGCGCGTTAGCCTGGCCTTCAGGAACAGTCAACACCGCATTTAAAAGTAAGACCCCTTGTTTAGCCCACGATGTTAAGTCATGTGAAGCACGCGGCCCAATATCAGTTGCTAATTCTTTTAAAATATTTTGCAATGATGGTGGTGCAGGTACAGCGTCTGGTACAGAAAAGCTGAGCCCTTGTGCCTGCCCTAAGCCATGATAAGGATCCTGTCCCATGATCACAACTTTTGTATGATCAAGCGACGTCATTGACAAGGCAGCAAAGACTTTTTCTTTTGGTGGAAATATGGATTGCTCCTGATATTGCACATCTAAAAACTGCTTAATATTATTAATTTGTTCAGGTGTTAACTTGGCATTAATATAAGGTGCCCAAGTTGTATGAGATAATGGCATAATTTGACTACTTTCATGTTAAAATGAGTGCAAGAGGCGATCATGACAAAATATTATTTAAGACAACGGCATAGCATTGATGACGGCGTCAATATCGTGTTTGATGAAAACTTTCAAGCAAGTTATTTAGTATCTGGCCGTACCGGGAAAAAACATGATGAATTGCATGTTCAGGATATGTCCGGTCGTGTTTTAGTGCGTATTCAACAAACTTCTTATGGCATGTTACCACGCTTTTCATTACGTTATCGTGGACACACAGTTGGCTCGATTAGTTTCACCCTCGGTCATCTTGGCGATCTTGTCTATGTTCGTCAACTTGGCTGGCTAATCTCTGGCAATTTTATGGCTGGTCGATACCTCACTACCCATAATACCAAAAAATTACTTTCCGTGAAGCCTAACATTCGTCCTGACGGTATTTATAATCAACTGACTGTGACCTTTGACTCCCAAGCACCAGTTCATATTGCGATTGCCGCGTTACTCGATATATGGGGGACAAAATCTAATCCACTGACGCGTTTTAAATGGCTACCCGGCCAATCAGAAAATTACAAACTAACTTATTGTCGTCACTAAACGCAAAAGCTAACGCTGTGCGCATTAACGACGTAAAAAGGCCTGAAAAGAGCGTGACTCTTTTCAGGCTTTTTTACGCAACATGATGGCTTTATTGCTTTTGTAAAATGTCGTGAATTTCACGAATATCTTCCGGACTTGTTCGGCAACAACCGCCAATGATGTCAGCACCAGCATGTTGCCACAACGGCACTAATCGTCGCCAGTTAATTGGTTCGTTATTAGTCACCCAGCGTTTTGTTTCTGGATTATACACTTCACCAGCATTAGGATAAACAATTACTTTTTTATCCGTATTGGGTTTGATTCGCATGATGGCAGGTAAAATGTTATCTGGTGCTGTACAATTAATGCCAATGGCCTTAATTTGCTCGAATTGATTAAAATAAGCTACAGCATGTGCTAAACGTGTGCCATCCCACAAATGATCTCCTACTTCGGTAGCAAATGATAAATAGGCTTCAACCTCAGGAAATTCGTTTTGTAACAATAGCGCTATCGCTTGAGCTTCTTTAAAGTTAGGCATAGTTTCTAAAGCCAATATATCGACATTATTGTGCACTAAGCGCTTTATTCGCTGTCTATGAAATGCCTGATATGCCTGGATTGAGAGGTCATAATCACCGGTATATTCAGCCCCATTGGCTAGATACGCCCCATAAGGTCCCACTGAACCAGCAATAATACCTGATGATTTCTCTGATTTTTTCAAACCATCTCGTGCCAATGCAACAGCTAAATCAATGAGTTCATAGGCTTCATTTTCTGATAGGCCCGAATCCACAAATGTCTGTGGGTGTGCTTGGTACGTATCGACAATAGCAATTTGTGCTCCTGCGTTAAAATATGATTGATGTATATCACGCACAAGATTGGGTGCCTGTATTAGTGCAGAAGCAGACCATAAATTATTGGCCACAGCAATATGTTGCTTATCAATTTCACTTCCCAAACCACCATCTAAAATTACTGGTCCTTGTAATAATAACTCACTAAACTTTGTCATGAACTTGTCTCTCCTGTGATATTTTAATGCGCTTGTGTTGATCTTTGTTCAATAGTTTAAATCTCAATGCATAATATCCATACACTAATAGTATGAACGGTATCGACCACAACAGTGCCATGCGTTGTGCTGGGTCAAATATGACTAATATGACTGATAATGATGATCCAGCAAATCCAGCTAGCGGTAAGATTGGATAAGCCCACTTTGGGTATCGCAATTGGTTTAACTGGTGTGCTTTTTTTAATTTAAGATAATACTGGTAGTGAGACCAACTAATCGCAATCCAAACAAAGACAACTGCTAAGCCAGAGACTTCCACTAAAATCAAATACAGTTGTCCAGCAGCCATAAAGCTTGATCCTAATGCCAAGACTCCACCAAGTAAGCTCACAAATAAAGCTAATTGTGGTATTCCATGTTTATTAGTTACTGTAAATTTTGATGAAATAAGCCCTTCATGTCCCAAAGACCATAGCATTCGTGTTGAAGCATATAACCCTGAGTTCGCCATAGATAAAATTCCTGTTAAAATCACAAAGTTCATGATGTCTGCTGCATACGGAATACCAGCCATACTAAAAACTGTCACAAAGGGACTCTCAGTCACACCAGCCTTTTCGTAAGGAATAACCGCTGCTAAAATAACAATGCTGCCAATGAAGAAAATAATTTGCCGCCACCAGACTGCTTTAATGGCTTTAGGAATCGCTTTTTCAGGATTTTCGACTTCACCAGCTGTGATACCCATTAATTCTGTGCCACTAAAAGCAAAATTAACAGCCAATATCGTGGTGAATACGGCCCATATACCATTTGGAAAAGCACCATGACTTAAAATATTTTGAAAGCCGGCAGAAGCCGTACGTGGTGAATGAATTATTCCGGTCAGAATCAAGACACCAACAATCAAAAAGATAACAATAGCCACGACTTTTATTGCCGCTAGCCAATACTCACTCTCACCGAAGATGCGAGCAGAAAAAAAGTTACTTAATAAAATCACCAGCAGAAATAGACCAGAAAAAGACCAAACTGGTAAATTAGGCAACCACCTTTGCATGATAATACCAGCCGCCGTAAATTCTGAACCTAAGGCAATTGTCCAAGTTAGCCAGTAAGCAATCGCTACAAAAAATCCTGTCGCTGGACCAATTAACTGCTGCGCATGATAATGAAAGGCGCCAGTAGCTGGCATTGCAATAGATAACTCTGCAACACTCAACATCACCAAATACACTAATAAAGCGCCAATACTGTAAGCAATAATTGTGCCAAGTGCCCCAGCTGTATGGATTGTATAGGCAGATGACAAGAATAATCCTGTGCCAATACCGCTTGCTAGACCAATCATTTGAATATGTCTAGTCCGCATTGTTCTTTTTAATGTTGTCGCCATAATTTCCCCCTTAATGTTACTCATGTCATTGCTCAAAAAAGTCCCGCAATCTAAATATCATTAGACTGCGGGACGATGACGATTCGTGGTACCACCCGTTATTTATGTGTCAAGAACACACCTTTGAAAAACAGCAATGCAATGTATTCTGACACACTTTAATTGCTGAATTAAATGGAGCTATATCGCGCTGAACCGATAATCGCTAACCTTATCCCAAACCTTGTACTGGGGATTTGCTCACGACAATGACACTCCAAGACCATCAACTTATCCAGGCAGGCCTTTATCTCAGCAATTATCGGCTCTCTTTTGCTACCATAATAATAAGTATCATCTCTTCTAAGTTAGTTTTATGATACCAATAAAAGATTTTAATGTCAAACGTTTCATTTAATTAAAACGTCACTACCTAAATAAGCGCGTTTCACATCATCAGATACTAATAAAGCTTCTCCGGTATCCGTGGCAATAATTTTACCACTTTCTATAACATATCCCCTATCAGCAATGCGTAGTGCTTGTGCTGCATTTTGTTCAATAACTAGCACTGTGACACCACGGTTACGTATATTTTCAATAATATCAAATATTTTTTGAATATATAACGGTGCCAGGCCCATAGATGGTTCATCCAATAAAATCATCTTTGGATTAGCCATCAGGGCACGGCCAATAGCCAGCATTTGTTGCTCGCCACCTGATAATGTTGCAGCATCCTGATTTAAACGCGCTTTTAAAATGGGAAATTGTTCATACACAGTATCAAAGGCGGCATGTACTTGATGTTTATCTTTGACTGAAAATGCACCTAATTGGAGATTTTCTTGTACCGTCATTCCTGGAAAAACACGTCTACCTTCAGGCACTAACACAACACCATTTTGGACACGTTTATCAGAAGGCATACGATTGAACCCTTGGTTTTCAAAAGTAATGAGGCCACTAGCTACTTTTTCGAGCCCAGCTATTGTTCGCAAAATTGTACTTTTCCCAGCACCATTTGCCCCAATCAATGTCACAATTTCACCACGATTAACTGACAAGCTGACACCTTGGACTGCTTTGATTGCACCATAATTGACACTTAAATTATTAACTGTTAGTAATTGTGTCATGGCATATCGTCCCCCAAATAAGCTTTAATCACTGCTGGATTTTGTTGAATTTCTGTTGGCGTCCCCGTTGCTAAGATTTTGCCATATTCTAGAACATACACACGCTGACTCACCGTCATGACCAAATTCATATCGTGTTCAATTAAAATAATCGTTAATTGGAATTGCTGTTGAATTTGCTTAATTAAAGCTGTTAGTGCAGCGGTTTCTTGTGGATTCATACCAGCAGCCGGTTCATCAAGAAACAATATTTTTGGATTTGTAGCTAATGCGCGAACGATTTCTAAACGACGCTGTTGCCCATAAGGTAAATTGCTTGCTAATTCATCAGCTACATGTGCCATATTAAAAATGTCAAGCAGAGCCATAGCATGTTGGCGTTTTTTCGCTTCGTGTTGATAAAAGCTTGGCGTTCTAAAAATAGCGTGAATTGTTTTGGCTGCCGTTTGATTTGTCATAGCAATTAAAACATTCTCAATCACCGTACGTGTTTTAAATAAACGAATATTTTGAAATGTGCGAGCAATGCCTAACTGAGCTCTTTTATAAGCTGACACGTGATTAACTTGAGCCAACTTTTCACCATTAAAAAGTGATACCGTGCCGTGTGTTGGTTGATAAACACCAGTTAATAAGTTAAATAGTGTCGTTTTGCCGGCACCATTTGGCCCAATTAAACCAATCAACTCATTATCATGTGCTTCAATATTGACACAATCAACCGCAGTAACCCCACCAAATTTAATACTAAGATCTTGCGTTTTTAGAATCGTTGTGGTCATGTGATCCTCCTGAATCAAATAGCAACTTTTGTAACGAAAATTCCGTGGTTCCTAATAACCCTTTTGGTCTAAAAATCATCACAATAATCAAGACTAAGGCATAAATAACCATACGTAGTGTCCCAAAATTTTGTAAAACGACATCGAGAACGCCCAATATTATTGCCGTTACCACGGTACCACTAATCGAGCCAATACCACCAAGCACAACAATAATCAAAATAGTGATGCTCTGCATAAATGTATAATCTTGTGGCGATACTGATTGAATGAAGCTCGCACGTAAGCCACCTGCAATCGCTGCCAGTATTGCCCCAGCTACGAATGCCATGACTTTGTATTTTGTCGTATTAATACCTAATGACTCTGCTGCAATATCATTATCTCGTACAGCTATAATTGCTTGCCCGCTTGTACTACGCACAAAATTGACCACAATGATAATTACTATAACACTTAGGACAAATACCATCTGCCAATTGACAAAGGCAGGTATGCCAAATATACCTGCAGGGCCACGCGTGATTTTCATATTAATAATAATGATTCGAATAATTTCTGAGACCCCTAGTGTCGCAATAGCTAAATAATCACCGCGTAGCCTTAACGTTGGTATACCCACAGCCAATGCCACAAGTCCACTAATTAAGCCGCCAACTAATATACTCAGTATAAATCCATAAATTGATGGTAATGCTGTCGTCATTAATGCTGTCGCATAAGCACCGATAGCCATGAAGCCTGCGTGACCCAGTGAAAATTGACCCGACATGCCAATCACCAAATTAAGACCAACTGCGGCGATTAAATTGATGCCAATTAACACAATTATTGTGATACCATACTGCCCAATAATATCGAATACAGTTAATAATTCAATCAGTACAAAGAGCATCGTGATAAGCAGTGCCCAAGTCAAAGTATATTTTAGATGTTTTCTATCCATGCGTTTAAACCTTCTCCCGCTTGTTTTTACCCAAAATACCTGTTGGCTTAAAGAGCAGAATAATAATCAAGATAGCATAGACCACCGCATCTTTATAGTCTGATAGCCCAATAGCCTGCGTCATGGTTTCTAAGATACCAATTAGCCATCCTCCTAAAGCTGCGCCCGGAATTAAACCAATTCCTCCTAAAACAGCAGCAACAAAAGCCTTAATACCTGGTGTCATCCCCATTAGCGGATCAATATTGTTGTAATATAGACCAATCAACACCCCACCAGCAGCGGCCAATGCCGACCCAATAGCAAACGTAAATGAAATTGTTCGGTTAACATCGATGCCCATTAAAATGGCTGCTTCTTGATCAGCAGACACAGCACGCATGGCACGCCCCATTTTAGTTTTTTGCACAATAATTGTTAAAAGAATCATTAACGTGATAGCCGTTGAAATAATCAACAGCTGAATATTTGAAATTTGTAGACTGCCAATATGATATTGGATAGTACGAATTGCTTGTGGAAAAGCTTTTTTGTCAGAGCCGTAAAAATAACTCATACCATTTTCAAGTAAAAAAGAAACGCCTAAAGCCGAAATTAAGACAGCAATTCGTGGTGAATGACGCAAAGGTCGATAGGCTACGAATTCAATTAACATACCAAGTAACGCACTAACAGCCATTGATAACACTAAAGCAATGAAAAAATTAAGGTGCAAGACTTGAATAAAGAAATAACCAAAATAAGCGCCTAACATATACACATCGCCATGTGCAAAGTTAATTAACTTAATAATGCCATAAACCATGGTATAGCCCAATGCCAGCAATGCATAGACACTACCTAAAATAATACCGTTGATCAGTTGTTGTATGATATTTGACAAAGCACTTACCTTTATTTAACCACAGTAGCTGTGGTATCTTTCCCATTTGTTACCCCAACCATTACAATTGACTTTTTAGGATTATGAAAATCATCCATGGTCATTTTCCCTGTGACACCATTGAAGTTTTTAATTTTAGCTAATCCTTCAGTGATTTTCATCTTGTCAGTAGACTTTTCATCTTCAATAGCTTGTTTAATCATATAAACAGCATCGTAAGCCAAAGCTGTAAATTGTGATGGCTCTTGATTATAGGCTTTCTTATACTCTGTTACGAATGGTGTTGCAGCATCTGTCGCTGGCGCCTGCGTTGAAAAGTGTGCAGCATAGTAAACATTACTTGTATTTTGATTACCAGCAATTTCTGCCAACTTTGGATCGCCCAAGCCATCAGGTCCAATTACTGGTACATTAATACCCATATCTCGTGCCTGCTTCAAAATAGCCCCTGCTTCTGTATAATAGCCGTTAATCACAACGGCATCGAATTTTTTGTTCTTAATCTTAGTCAACATTGCTTGAAAGTCTTTGTCACCAGCTTGATATGAATCCGTCTCAACAATATTGCCCTTATAAGCTTTCTTAAAAGCATTAGTAATACCTGTACCATAATCTGAAGAGTTATCTTGGAAGATCACGACATCTTTAGCCTTCACTGTGTCCGTTGTGAATTGCGCCATTTTAGTGCCTAAATATGAATTTTTAAACTGTGCGCGGAAAACATATGGTTGTACCTTACCATCCTTTTGAACCGTAATATTATCAGCACCCGCGGTTGGTGACATCATGGGTGTTTTACCCTTTGTCGCTGCTGGTACAGCTGCCTGAACTGCAGACGTTGTCACGGGTCCAACAATGGCATTTACCTTGTTATTACTAATCAAGTTTGTTGTCACTGATGCTGATTCGGTATTATCGGACTTACTATCTTTGTTAACCATTTGCATCTTATAAGTTTTACCGTTAACCTTAACGCCACCAGCAGCATTAATACGTTTAACAGCAAAGTCTGCACCTTTTTGTTCAGCCTGCCCATAAGCCGCCGCGGCACCTGATGTGTCAAATACGCCACCAATCTTAATGGTAGTGCTGGATTTATCAGCTGATTTTTTAGCGATGCCAATCCCTATTACCCCACCAATAACGACAACAAACGCAACAATAATCGCAATAATTTTTTTCATGATATGTCTCCCAAGATTTTTTGTTATATTAAATCATTTCCAAGTGTAACTGGTTTGGCTTTGCCCAACCCATCTTACGCATCACACGGTAACCGATGAAAGATACAATCACCGGCACAACAACCCCAACAATCATATAAGCAGCAAAAGCAACGGGATTTGATCCTGCCAATGCCAAGGGGACAATGAATGAATTAAAGCCAATACCAGCCATAGCAAATGGAGCCGTCACATGAAATGCCATTGTTGCAATGGGCGCCGCAATTGCTGCACCAATCATTGGTGGCACAATCAATGCTGGGTTCTCTGTTAAATTTGGAAATTGAATTTTCGGTGTAACAATACCTTGTGCAATTGTGGCACCAATTTTATTTTCATGGAAAGACATGGCTGGAAAACCAACAAACACAGCAGTAGTACCGATTAAAATTGCACCGGCAGCTTCTGGCGAGGTTACCCCAGTCGCGCCAATGGCAACTGCCAATGCAGCAGCTGAAGCAGGCGTCATTGTCAAAGCACCAAAGACCATGGCTACTACAGCCGTACCAATAATTGGGTTGATGGCTACACTCGAAGCAATGAAGTGACCGATAGCTACCAAGGCAGGTGTGGTTACCATTGCCAAGTAATAACCACTAACTGTACCCACAATTGTTGTTGCCGCTGGGACAATCACCATATCTAATGGCGTCTTACCACTTAACCATTTACCGAACAGAACAGCAATAACGGCTGCAATAACGGCAGATATCGGTTGTCCAGTCGTGATAATAGTTGAACCAACAGCTTGTGTACCAGCAAATCCTGTGGCTGTTACACCTTGAACAGCTGTTTTACTAAAGAATATAGCATTTGCACCAACTGTTGATGCTGCCATCGCACTAAACATGACCATTGTATTAGTTTTCATTTGTGATGCAACTGCGGCTCCAAAAGCTGCTGGCAACATCACTTTAGTGATTGCCCCCATTTGTACCATTGGTGCCCAATGAATAAAACCAGCGATTGTTTGTAACAACAAGCCCATACCCAATGTTACTAAAATGGCGTTTGAAACTGCCGCTGAGGTGTTATAAACCAAATCTCGAACTGATTCCTTTGCTTCACCAACTTTTTCTTGAATTTTTTCCGTGTCAATTTGACGTTCATTTGCTACCGCGTTTTGTGCCATAATGTTTTCTCCCTTTACTTACACTTCAAATGAGCAGTGCAATCATTGGAGACAAAGAAAACGCCCCAACGATTGCTCGTTAGGACGTTTTCACGTATTTTTCCTAACCAGCTACTAACCTTGCGAAAAGTCTAGTAGCTGATTTTGCTCAAATAACAACCTACTAGACTCAGATGAGAAGGAGGTTGAGGAGAAGTGCGTTATTAACTTGCTTATTGAATGTATTAGTCATGTGCTGTCTCCCTTGTTGAGCAATTACTTGCTGTTTCTTTATGAGTATTACTATACATAGGTTAATTTAAAATGTCAACACTTTTATTTAAAATCAGAATATTCTCATAAAAAAAGATAACACAAGCTGTGTTATCTTTTTTACATCGTACCGAACAGACGATCACCGGCATCCCCCAACCCTGGGACAATATAACCATTCTCATTTAACTTTTCATCAAGCGAACCTGTATAGATATCAACATCGGGATGCGCTTCTTGAACAGCTTTAACACCTTCCGGTGCAGAAACTAGTGTAATCAATTTGATATGCTTTGCACCGCGCTTCTTCAATGCCGAAATGGCATCCTTTGCTGAACCACCTGTTGCCAACATTGGATCCACGAGCAAAACATCACGTTGATCAATATCTTCAGGCAGCTTAATAAAATATTCAACCGGTTCTAATGTTTCTTCATCACGGTACATGCCAATATGACCTATTTTTGCCGCAGGAATCAACTGAACAATGCCATCAACCATGCCTAAACCAGCCCGTAAAATTGGCACAACAGCCAACTTTTTTCCAGCTAACTGCTTCTTAGTCGTTGTTGCCACTGGCGTTTCTACGACAACATCTTCTAATTGCAAGTCGCGACTCGCTTCATAAGTCATCAACATTGCAATTTCATCAACTAATGCACGAAAATCCTTGGTACCAACATTTTTGTTTCGAATCATTGTCAGTTTATGTTGGATGAGGGGATGATCCATTTCGACAAATTTTCCCATGATTATTATTTCAAGCTGTGTATTATTGACAAACAGCTCTTCCTTCCAAGTTAGTTACTGTGTCTATTATAACAAAAATTAACTTATTCTGGAAACCAGTACAGATGCTAAATTAGTCTCCTTCAATGATTTGATTTTGCCTTTGCGCGACACGACTAGCGCCGAGTAATACTTCGCCCATCACTGCGCCCAGTAAGGCTGGTACAACCCAACCAAAACCAAGTGATGATAGTGGTACGACTTGATGATATGCGCCTATAAGTTGTTGTGCGGTGTGACTCGACATGAAGGGAGAAGCAGCTAAAGCATCTAAAAAAGCTGGCATAGCCACGAAGCCAACAACACTTCGGTAAACTAGTGGTGACTTATCGAAAAATTTGCCCGTCAAAGACAATAAAATCAATACTAATGCAAAAGGATAAAGAAGCATTAACACTGGTACAGACCAAGCCACAATGTTAGTTAATCCTGCATTCGCCGTGACAAATGATCCCAAAGCAATAATACGTAAAAACCATAGATAACTCACCTTTGGAAAAGCCAAATGTAAATCTTGTGCAAAAGACACAAATAATCCCATTGCGGTCGTAAAGACAGCTAGAGTCACAACTACACCTGTTAGTGCTGTGCCAAAATTACCTGCATAATGCGCGATAATTTGAGCAAAAGCATCCCCACCATTTGCCGCAACTTTAAATTGGCCCAAACTGGATACGCCCAATAGAACAAGTGCCGTGTATAAGATAGCTTCTGAAACAATGCTTAATAAGCCTGCTTTTGCTAAAACAGATGATACTTGATGGTCTCGAAAGCCTAATCCTCTGACAGCATAAACAACAGAAACAGCCACAGCTAACAAGGCAATGCCATCCATCGTGTTGTATCCGTCTAATAGACCCTGAAAGGTGGCATGACTTTGATAGGCTGAACTAACAGCTTGTGATGTGTTACCCATTGGCATAAATAGAGCCATTAATAAGACGATGAGCAAAAGTATCATAAACACTGGATTCAAGTACTTGCCAACCCACTTCATCAAGCCTGTTTCTTTGACAGTTAAAAAATAAGCTAATCCGAAGAATAATGCTGAGAAAATTAACATACCCAAACTTTGATACTTGGGCGCAATAAACGGTGCGATTCCCATTGAAAAAGCAGTTGCAGCCGTACGCGGTGTTCCAAAGAATGGCCCAATTGTTAAATGAATAGCTACTAGAAATGCCAGACCAAACCAATGGCCTACGGGCGTTGCAACATCATAAACACTACGACTACGTGTGACACTCACGGCCAGCATGGCTAAAAATGGGACAACTGTGCCAGTTACTAAAAAGCCAATTGTCGCTAATACCCAATGACCACCCGATAGTTGACCAAGTTGTACTGGAAAAATTAAATTACCAGCACCAAAAAACATGCCAAAGATAAGTGAGGCGACTAGCACCAATTCACGCCAAGTTAATTTTTTGTCATGCATTAGCGCTCACCTCCGTGACGACATTTAACACAACATCACTAAAGCCGCCGGTAAATGTCGCGCGCCACTCGCCTATTCTCAGTGTTGGCGGTAGTAAAAATGTACCAGTAGTAGCACGCGTGCCCGCTTTAAATAATTTACCTTGTGATGCCAGTTTTGTAACTAACCATTGTAATGATTCTAAAGGGTTCCCTAATACTTCTGAACCGAATCCTGAAGCTACTTTGTCGCCATTATGGTAAAGCGTTGCTTCAACGGTTGCTAAGTCATCAACCGTCATTTGTTTCCCATCACGTGGCCTAGCGGAAACAACAGCACCACCGACTGCTGAATCACTTAACACTAAAAATTTGTCTAACTTAGGAAACCAGTTTTTGAACCGCGCATCTGGTACTTCCAGAGTCGGCGCAACAGTTGTATTAGCTAAAAGGTCTGTTAAGGACATTTCTGGGGTTAAATCAGCTTTAGCTGTAAATTGTAATTCAACTTCAACCAGTGGTTCATTATATTTTGTTAAATCGAGTGTATAAGGCGAGGTAACAAAGCGACTGGCAACCTGTGCGCCATAGAGTGGCGCATCTGTATCAAACATGGCTTGTGTTTCTGGTGAAGTTAATGATACTTTATATCCTGCCGTGGCTTCGCTTTTTTTTGCCATAACAGCGTCTTGCACATCATAGGCTGTTTTAAAATCATTCACCACACCGATGTAAGTGTCACGATGCAATGGTTTGTTATGCACCCATGCCTCGTATAACTTCTGTGCTAGTTGTTGCTGTTCTAATGATAATCCCATATTCTCACTCTTCCTTTAGAAAACAAAAAAGGCATACTGCTTAATTTAAGCAGCATGCCTTTTGCATGAAAATCAGCTGCCTATCATATCTGATAGGCTCAACAAATTGTCAGCACCTATCACGAAATAATGATAATGCTGATAATAATTTGTACATTTGTCTTAGCTGAATTGACCATGTTATTTTCCCTTTTTTATTTGATGTTTTTATTAAAACATAATGAACAAAATGTGTCAAGTCTCATTTTATTTTTCAACTGACTTACGGTATAATAAAATAGCTTGCACTAATAGTTTAACAGGATAAAACGGGGACCTCCTAAGTCTTTGCTCCCAGTTCGAGTCTGGGTTAGTGCATTAGAAAAGCGACTAGACACGCTCTAGTCGCTTTTTTTACCCCTTAATTCCTGCCCTCTCAGCAATAGGCAACAATATATTTCCAATGAGCATGACTAATATAAAGCCAACAATCATTTCGAAAATGGCATTAAATGATACAATGCCGATTAACCAGCTCAAAATATTATGATTGGGAATGCCTGTAAAGTTCGTATGCATCACAGTAAAACCAATTGTGGTTAAGATAACAACCCCGACCGTGTTAACGAGCGCAGCTAAAACGCCTAGTATGCCTAAACCAATTGTCCGAGTCGCTATTGGCCTTTGGCGTAAAAAATAATTAAACAACCAACCAATGACTAAACCAACTAAAATACGCGGAATAAATGCCGTCGCCGGATTTTGAAACATTAACGAGCCAATCGTGCCAGGATGTGTTAATGCATTAATAAATGATAAACCGCCCCAAAAGAAACCCACGACTGCGCCATACTTAGGACCAAGGATTATACCTGACAGTGCTACAGTGAACTGTATAATGGTAGCACTTGCGCCAATAATAAAAGCACCCAATGGCATGATTCCTAGCCATGGTATGAGCATCTGTAATAGAACAATAGCAACAAACAAAGTTGTCACAATGTAGTAAGTTGTTTTTTTATTTGTCATGTGATTAATCCATCTTAAATTTTAATACTTCTATTGTATCGTAGCGTGGCTAGATAACACAACATTTAACGTATAAATTAGCTTGAGAACGAAAAAAATGGCGCTTACCAGAAATAAAGTGGTAATAAGCCATTTTTATTTTGCCTATTTATCAGTTATCTTTTGATAAATAGCAATCATTTCAACTGCCAAATCACGGAACGTAATCCCATTCATAACGTGATCTTGCGCGTGAACCATATATAAATCTACTTTTGCATGCTCGCCTTGCGCCTCTTTGGTCAACATACCAGTTTGCGTATCATGAGCTGCTTTAATCGACTGATCTGCTTGGGCAATGGCTGCTTTTGCACCATCAAAGTCACCTACTTTTGCTAGTTGAATTGCTTGAAAGGCTTGTGATTTGGCGTTACCACCATGCATAATTAAGCCCATGATGACTTGCATGCGTTCGTCTTCTACCATACTATACTCCCATCAAAGTTTCTGCTGCTTTAAGTACATTATCACCTTTCATCATGCCGTAATCCATCATATTAATCACATCAAGCGGTATACCAGCCTTATCAGTTTGTCCTTTAACTTCCTCTTTCATATATGCCACTTGTGGACCAAGTAAAACGACATCTGGATGTTTTTCATTTAGTTTTGCATCAACATCAGCCGTTGATGTTGCAAAAATTTCATAATCTTTTCCTTGGGATTCGGCAGCTTTTTGCATATTGGCTACTAATAATGAAGTCGACATACCTGCCGCGCAAGCTAACATAATCGTTTTTGTTGCCATAATACTTGTTCTCCTTAGGTCATACTATCAATTTGCTACACCTTCATTATACTGTTTTCCAAAGACTATGTAAACGCTTTCATTTAAATAAAAAAACAACGCAATAATACCATATTATTGCGTTGTGTCGAAATTATTCAAACCCTTCAGTCAAAGCTTGGGGATAAAATTCACGAATAATTTCTGCTTCATGTTTTGATAATTCTGGGAAGGCTGGATCGGCGCCTAAATCTTCATGGAACATTCTATCACGTGGTGAAACACCACCCGTTGCATGCTGTACTGAAATTAAAAAGCCATCATAATCTTTTATTGCCGACGCGTTAGAAGCATCTTCGATATGCAGTTGCGATACCATTAATAACAAACGGACATCAGCATGGAGATTATCTAATAATTGTTTTTGCTCTGGTGTCAAGTACAATGTCAATGCGGCCTCCGCATTTTTACCGATTAACTCAGCAGCACGCGCCTCTTCTAATGCTTTATTCACGGAATCACGCAATGACATAAAGTCAGCCCAATGTGACAATAACGCACTTGTATCACCAAAATCTTGCACTTCAGGCATATCTGCCAAATAGGCAAATTTAGTTTTCTCGTTTGGTAAATACTCCCAAACTTCTTCAGCTGTATGTGGCAAAATTGGTAAGAGTAACTTAGTCAAGGCTAGTAATGTATCATAAAAGACTGTTTGCATTGAACGACGTGCGTGGCCAGTTGGTGCTTCAACATAAACAACATCTTTCGCGATATCCAAGTAAAATGCTGACAAATCGACATTGACAAAGTTAATGACGCGTTTAAAAATATCATTAAATTGATAGTTATCATATGATGCTCGGACATCTTTAACAAAGTCATTTAAAACAACTGAGAAATATTGATCATGCCCCGCCCTATCTTCAAAAGCAATCGCATCGGTTGCATAGTTAAAGTCAGAAGTATTGGCCATTAAGAAGCGCAACGTATTACGAATTTTACGATAACTTTCTGATACTTGTTTCAAAATATCATTTGATACTGGCATATCTTGCGATGTATCAACAGAAATTGTCCAAAGACGCAAAATTTCAATCCCCATTTGATCAGCAACAGCTAATGGCGAGATAGTATTGCCAAGTGACTTAGACATCTTATTGCCCTTACCATCTAACGTAAAGCCTTGTGATAACACATTCTTATATGGTGCATGTCCAGTAGCCGCCACAGAAGTAATCAAAGATGAGTTAAACCAACCACGATATTGATCTGAGCCTTCTAAGTAGAGATCCGCTGGATAATCAAGTTGATCACGCGTGTTCATGACACCCGCCCAAGATGAACCAGAGTCAAACCAAACATCCATAATATCTTCTTCTTTTGTGAATAGCCCATTTGGTGAATGTTCATTCGTATAACCTTCAGGCAATAAATCTTTAGCCTCGTGTTCAAACCAATAGTTTGAACCGTGTTTTTCAAATAAATCTGCCACATGGTTAATTATAGATTGATCTAAAATAGGCGTTTGATCTTCGGCATAAAAAATTGGCAATGGCACGCCCCACACGCGTTGACGAGAAATAACCCAGTCACCGCGATCACGTATCATATTGTATAAACGCTTCTTACCCCACTCAGGATAAAAGTTCACATTGTCTAATTCATTCAAAATATTTTGACGGAATTTTTCAACTGATGCAAACCATTGCGGCACTGCACGCCAGATAATTGGCTTTTTGGTACGCCAATCGAATGGGTAAGAATGCGTAATTTTTTCTTTGGCTAAAAATAGATTAGCGGCCGTTAATTTATTGATTACTAAACCGACAACATCGTCATAAAACTTGCCTTCAAAATCAGCGCCAGCACTTTTCGTCATGTAACCTTTTTCGTCAACTGTCACAGCGACTTCGAGGCCATAGGTTTTACCAACATTAAAATCGTCTTCACCAAAACCAGGTGCTGTATGGACCAAACCAGTACCAGAATCTAGCGTCACATGATCGGCATTCATAACAAGTTCTTCAGCCGCTTCATCCCAAGGATGATAAGCTGTGATGCGGTCTAATTCCTGGCCCTTATATGTTGCCAGTGTTTCATAATTTGTCCAACCAAACTTAGGCGCAATAGCTTCTAAACGACCAACTGCCACAACAAATTTGCGCGTCTCACCTTCTGGTCGAATAACCGCATACGACATGTCAGGTCCTAATGTAATCCCTCGTGATGCTGTTACTGTAAATGGCGTGGTTGTCCAAACAACAAAATACGTGTCATTGTCCAAAATACCTTTACCATCTTTGACTCTGTTAGCATAGTACAAAGATGTTGAATCAATATCGTGATATTCAATTTCAGCTTCAGCTAAAGCTGATTCAGATGACCATGACCAGTAAACTGGCTTTGAGCCTTTAAAAATATAGCCTTTACCTGCCATTTCGCCAAAAACACGAACTTGTGCTGCTTCAAATTCAGGTTGTAACGTGATATATGGGTGCTGCCAGTCTGCCATAATACCCAACCGTTTAAAGTCATTACGCTGCTTATCGACTTGAGCCAAAGCAAAGTCTTTAGCTAAATTACGCCAAGCAGCCTTAGGCATTGATTTACGATCATGCCCTGCCTTAGTTAGCTGTTGCTCAATAGGCAAACCATGCGTATCCCACCCAGGAACATAAGGTGCATAAAAACCAGCCATATTTTTGTAGCGCACAATAATATCTTTGGAGATTTTATTCAAGGCATGACCGAGATGAATATTTCCATTGGCATATGGTGGTCCATCATGCAAATTAAAATGTGGCTTTTTCTCGTTTTGAGATAATCTTTGCTGATACAAATCGGCATCGTACCATTTTTGTTGACGCAATGGTTCTGTTTTAGGCAATGACCCACGCATGGGAAATCCTGTTTTTCCTAGATTTAATGTATCCTTATATTTCATACTGTTTCTCCTCTAATATCGCAGTAATAATCATTATGTATCAAAAAAATAAAAAAGCGTCCCTGTGTCAATCGACACAGGGACGCTTACGCGTGGTACCACCCATACATTCGGCTATACTCATAAAATAACCCTCAAATCAGTTTTAACGATCTGCACCGTTTGAACTTACTTAAAATTCAGTTCAACAAACTTGTAACTGATCTGAAAGGCTACAGGGACGATCATCTCTAACCACCATGACTCGCTGCGCGTATGTACGCCAATCTTGCTGTGTTACGCTTTTTATGATTTATTATCTGCTGTGTCTTCCGTCTCTGGAAACACAACTACTGGCCCTTGTTCAACCGTCGTATCAGACGTTGCTGCGTCGTCAACTATCTCGTCAGCAACATTAGTTGCTGCTTCAGCTGCTGAATTCACACCAGCTTTTTCAATACGAGCGGCAGTTGCCTGACCCATTGGCAAACGATGAACTGCCTCGGCTAACTCATCGTTGTCTAATAGTGTACGCTGAACTGTCAATAATTTCAAGAACGAATCTTTAAAACTTTCAACTTCTTGACGTAATTCGTTTTGCTCGGCAACTAAATCAGCATTTTCTTGTGCCAACTTTGTGGCTTCTGCCTCAGCTTTTGTACGTGCATCACTAATAATCTTTGTGGCTGACTCTTGTGCATGCATTAATTGCTTTTTTACTTCTGCATCAGCATCTTTTTTCAAGCGCTCAGCCGCTTCTTGTGCCACAAAGATGGACTGGTTAACTTGCTCACGCTTAGCTTCTAGCTCATCAACCTTAACTTGTAACTGTTCCTTTTCATTTGCAAAACGATCACGCTCTGCAATAATTGCTTCATAATCACCGTTTACTTGGTCTAAAAAGGCGTCAACTTCGGATGCAATATAAGCACGAGAGCCTTTCTTAGTAAAATCATGATTTAATATTTCGTCAGGTGTTAGTGCCATCATACTCTCCTTTTAATTACAGTATAGCCATGCTAATCAACGCCGAATAACATTTACTACCGTTTTAATTTTATCTTTTTTGCTTAATCCGTCAAGCATTTTTGGTTGAATACGACCATATCCACGTACAGAAATAACATCACCAACGGTCACAGTAGTATCCGGCTTAATGACTGTGTGCCAATTCAAACGAACTTGCTGTTGTTCAACCAAACTTTTCGTCACGCTTCTCGGTAAATCAAAAATGGTAGCAATTACCGTATCAATACGTAGAGAAGCTAGTAATACAAAGGTCTCTTCCCAATCATCCTTGGGTTGAATCGCATGATTCAGTGTTGTCGCTACCAATGATACTTTGGTACGTCCCACTGTCAAAACTGTTTGCTGGATATAAGCTAACATTTTTTTATCCACAATAATTTGCCACTGCTGTGCATCATTTAGGATATCCCCAATAATAGCACGTTTAATGCCTGAATGCATTAAAGTACCTAGAATCGTACTATGATGTAATGTTGTAAACTTTTTTGGATATTTAATCTCGAACACAGCTAATTCAAAATCATCAAGTTCTGGTGAATAAAAGTTTGGCGAAATAATTGCTCGTTGGCTTTCAGCGCCATCAACGCCACCATTAAATACTACTTTCAAATCGTTCATTCGGTTAACGAGTGTCTTTAAAATATATTGCTCTCGTGGATTTAAAAAGTAAGTTAAAATAAACCGATACTCATCTTGACTTTGTCTTATCCAATCACCTGCTTGTTGTATAAAGTCTGCCTCATCTGGTCTAAAATGCTGTTCAATTGCTATAGAAACATCTGACATGGTCGCACTAGACCAACAATAAGATAAGATGTGCTAGGCCACTGACTGCAAAATTCCAAGCTAATATAGCAACAATTGGCGAGATATCAATGATACCGGCTATCGGTGGTATGACTCTAAATAAATTAAGATATGGTAACACAATGCGACCTAACCACCGACCCACTGGAGACTGTTGAGCCCCCGGTAGCCATGACATTAAAACATAAATAATTATTGCATACTCATAATAACGCGCAATGCGAATAATCCAATCTAAAATTTCCAGCATAGGCTTAGTACCTTGTATTTGGTTCTAAATTATCAGTCAATGTACCCGAAATTTCAAACGTGTCTGGCGTGACTAAGAAAATAGATTGTCCAATGCGTTCGATTTCGCCATTGACAGCATAAATTGCACCACCTAGAAAATCTAAAATTCGCTTGGCTTGCGCTTCATCAATTTGTGTAAAATTCACAATGACGGCTTCTCCACCTAAAATCTGTGATGCAATAGCACGCGAATCGGAATAAACTTTCGGTTCAAATAAGGCAATCTTGCTATTTGCATTATTTGGATCCGTCATAGCAGACTGTTGCACTGTTTGTCGACCAGCAAAATAAGACGCTGTTTGTTGTTGCGATTGACGCTGTGCTGTCTGCTGTGGCTGAGGTTGCTCTTGATATGCTGTACTGCCATAATTTTTTTCATATAAATCGTCTTCTTCATTACTAAATAGACGCTTAATTGTGTCGACTACTGCCATGTTTTCTCCTTAAACACGCAACTGGGGCTTGTCATGTGGCCAATAGTTCAAACGCAATCAAGGCGCTAGTCTTAGTTGACACGATTCATGATTAGTTGCACCAATTCACGATTCCTTTTTTAACGTTTTTTAAAGAATGGTGGTTGTTCATTATCATCATCTGTACTTGAGAAATCAACGGATGAAGTATTTGATGTAGGGGTATTGAATACATCAAATGACTGCTTTTGCACACCGTCAAAACGATTATCTTCTGCAAAAGCATCCTTCGAAGCACCACTGATATTCCAATCAGCAAATGGATCTTTTTGTGTTGGTTGTACTGGTTGACTAGTCTGCTCCGTAGCTGGCTTTTCAAACACTGACGACTGTGGCGCCGAAGTTGATGTCTTGTTATCAGTGTTAGCCGCATTACCGAAAACGCTAGCTGCGTTAGCTTTAGGGTTAGCCCCCTTCTTTTGCGTGCCATCACTTGTCATGTTTTGAAGGCCAGTTGCAATAACCGTTACGCGGATTGAATCTTCAAGATTTTCATCAATCGATGTACCAAAAATAACATTGACTTCACGACCGGCCTCTTGAGCAATAACTTCAGAAGCTGTTTGCGCTTCAAACAAAGACATGTCCAAGCCACCAGTAATGTTGAGCAAAACGTCTTCTGCACCCGACATATCAACTTCTAATAATGGTGATGAAATTGCCTGTTTTGTTGCATCAGCAGCACGTGTTTCACCGCTAGCTTGACCAACACCCATTAATGCAGGGCCGGCATCTTGCATAACTGTTTTAACGTCAGCAAAGTCCAGATTAATGAACCCTGGATTAGTAATTAATTCTGAAATACCACGAACACCTTGTGCCACGACTTCATCAACGACCTTAAAGGCTTCTGATAGTGGTGTACGTAAATCAATACGATCTTTCAAACGTTCGTTCGTGATAACAATTAGTGAATCAACTGATTCTGATAGTGCTTGGAGCCCTTCAGCTGCAAAACGACCGCGCTTTGGTCCTTCCCATTTAAATGGTCGTGTTACAACGGCAACTGTCAATGCCCCTTGCTCTTTGGCAATACGTGCCACAACGGGTGCAGCGCCGTTTCCAGTACCACCACCCATACCAGCAGTGATAACAACCATATCTGCGCCTGAAAGTGCAGAGGCAATATCTTCGGCACTTTCTTCTGCGGCTTTTGTACCACGTTCAGGATTAGAACCAGCACCCAAACCACCAGTTAACTTGGGACCAATTTGAATTTTAACGTCGGCCTTTGATTTGTCCAAAGCCTGTACATCTGTATTAGCAACGATGAATTCAACACCGTTAACCCCTTCTTCAATCATGTGATTGACAGCGTTAGAACCGCCGCCACCAACACCGATAACTTTAATGATTGCGCCTGCTTGTTGGGCGTCATCAATTGAAAAATCCATGAGTTGTCTCCTTAAACTATACTAGTCTTCTCTAAATAAATTTTTAATTGTCTGCATCCAGCGCCCAAAGAAACCTTTTTTAGGCTGCTCTATTTGATTACCTTGATTACTATTATAGTGATACTCATCAAAACCTTGTGCTTGTGTATTTGACTCGGAAGTCTCGATATAAGTCACAGGAGCCTGACTTGTAACTTGTGACGTTGGCTGTACATAACTTGTGTCATCATGTCGTGCCATAATCACTTGCTTAATCACTTGTTGCGTCATACTTTCACGTGATGCAAACATCGCATAAGCCATTGCTCTAGTATAAGATGGATGTCTTAAGCCAATTTGATCTGGTACAAATAAACGCACATTTTCGCCCAAAATTGTTTTTGCAAAATCAACCATACGGGGTAATGCAGCATTTCCACCAGTAAGAACAAAGCCACCAGGCATATTTAAGCCATTTACAGTATTCAATGGTTCAAATGCCCTAGTAAAAATTTGTTCTAGCCGAGCTGCAATAATTTCTGAAAGATAATGTTCATTTGCGGTTCTAGGTGTTGCATCACCAACAACTTCAACTGCAAATTCATTTTTAACGTTTGTTTGCGTTGGGTCAGCAAACCCATAATCGCGCTTTAGCTTTTCGGCATTGGCATAAGAGGTACTTAATACAGTTGAAATGTCTTTTGTGACGTTGTCACCACCCTCTAAGTCAACACTATTAAATTTCAGTTTGCGATCGTGAATAATTGAAGTAGTAGTTTGACCGCCACCCAAATCAATCAATACTGTGCCAAAGTCTTGCTCGCCATCGTTTAAGATACTTGTCCCAACAGCTAATGGAGCCAACACGAATTCTCGCAATGTCAAGCCAGCTTTTTGGATCGCCATACGTGTATTATCTAGTATTTTAGTTGGCCCAAGGTAAGCAGTTCCGTGCATTTCAAGGCGAACACCAATCATTTCGTGGGGATCTTTAATACCATCAAAACCGTCAACACTAAATTCTTCAGCGATTAAATCTATTACATCACGATCTGAGGGCAAGCTATTTGACAATGCTTGTTGTGCAACGTGCTGCACATCTTCATACGTAATACGTTTATTTTGATTTGCAATGGAAACGAGTCCATCAACATGTAACATTTCAATTTGGTTTGCTGGCACACCAGCAACGACTTCATTAATTTGAAAATTAGCTTTTTCTTGTGCTTGATCAATGGCTTCACGAATTGCACCGGCTGTTGCATCAATATCAACAATTACACCCTTATGCAAACCACGAGAAGGTGCATTACCTGCGCCAATCACATTGAATTGGTTGCCAGTTGTTTGTGCAATGACAACTTTAATCGATGTTGTGCCAATGTCTAAACCAACTGTCACGCCTGAGTTATTCATGCGTCGTGCCCCTTTACAATTTTTTTTAATAAATTATACCTAATAATAATAATATCATAAATGACGCACTTCCCGCTACCAATTAGCAGGTTTCATTTGCTTTCATTTTATGACTTTTTAATACATATTATTTCTTTTTGTTATCATCTTTTTGCGCATTGGTCCCATACTTATATGAATAGGCGCCAAACTGTAAATCAACAATGCCTTTATCTGGCATCTGGGCGGCAATACCTGGATAAAAACTAATCTTCTTGCCAAAAGTATCCTGTGTCGCATAGACTGTGTTGCCATCATCCATGACAATAACTAATCGTTTTGCATTGTCTTTGACTGGTGAAAAAGTAATCTGACTTATATTTTGGCGCAACGTCAATTCCAAAGTGACAAATTGCGTTGCCACTTCTTGCAGTGCTGTCTGTGTTCGAAAACCAGCATAAATTGGCGCATCCCCTTTTGGCTGTCCAATTGTTGTTAAATGCCCATTACGATCAATAAGATACCATTGTCCTTTTTTCTGAACATATCCAGCGGTTACTTTTTCGACCACTTTAATGGTCACATGGGTACCTTGCTGCTTCACTTGCGCAGAATCAATTTTATCACTGTTTTTTACTAGACGCTCAGCAATAAATTGCGTTTGACCAGCCACTTGCCAATAAGGTGTGCCCACCATGACTTGCGCGTATGTCTGCACCTTTTTGTCTGGCAATTCCATGGCGTTAACAGTCACTTGTTTAATAGATTGCCAAGGCCGAATGATTGCCAACGTCCCTATAATCAAAATGGCAAAAATAACGAGACTAAGCCATAACTGTCTTGGTCGCCGAGTCATTATTCTGTTGTTAAACTGTTCAACATTCAATTCACTAATCTTTCTTATTAGCCATCGCCTGTAAAATTAATTGATACAAGCGCTCACCCGCATCTGGCATACCAACTTTTGTTGCCTGAGCGGCCATCTTATCACTCACATTTTCATCTAATAACAATGTGTCAACCGCCGCAATCAAACTCTGTCCATTCAAATCAGATTCAGTAATGTTAATTGCAGCACCAACATCTACTAAGCTTTGTGCATTTTTAGTTTGATGATCACCTGTCACATGTAGACTCGGTATTAATATTGAAGGAATTCCCAATGCTGTAATTTCAGCAATTGACGTTGCCCCGGCACGAGATACAATGGCGTCTGTTTGCTTTAATACATTCGGCATATTATCAATATAAGGCAATATACGAATATTATCAGCGGCCTCAATGTTTCTCTCACGCAATAAATCTAGCACATTATCGTAACGCTTTGGTCCAGTCACAATAACAACTTGATAGCTACGTTCATTAAATTCTGGTATAGCATCGATAACGGCTAGATTAATGGCTGGCGCCCCTTGAGACCCACCAAATATAAGTACCGTTGCTTTATCATCCCGCAAGCCAATTGTCTGCCATGAAAATGTTGACTTTAACTGCGCAACCTGCTGTGCTCTTGGGTTACCAACCAAAACGACTTTTTCACTCGGAAATTGTTGCTTGGCAACTTCGAAGGCCACACCGATTTTTGTGGCACCACGTGCTAAAAATTTATTTGTTACACCTGCAACAGAGTTCTGTTCATGAATGACTGTCGGAATATTCATGCGCTGTGCAGCATAGACAACCGCCCCAGCAACATAGCCGCCTGTGCCAATGACAACATCTGGTTTAAACTCTTTAATAATTTTTTTAGATACTTTGACCGCTTTCAGGAATAGTTGCACAGTTTTAATATTATGTAAAGAAAGTGATCGACTAAAACCCTGAACTGCAAGTTGCTTAAATGCCATCCCCGTTTTTGGTACAATATTAGCTTCTACGCCACGTTCTGAGCCAACATACAAAAATTCTGCATCTGGTTCATGCTGTTTAATAACCTCTGCCAAAGCAAGTGCTGGATAAATGTGGCCACCTGTACCACCACCAGATAAAATAACACGCATATTATACCCCCAAATTTTCTTTCAATTCATTGACAAATTCATCACCGCGGACTTCAAAGTTGGGATATTGGTCCCAACTCGCCGCCGCTGGCGAAAGCAAAACAACATCTCCAGCTGAAGAACTACTGATGGCAACTGGCACCGCTTCTTTAACACTTGTAACTGTAATAACTGGCTTATGTGCTTGACGTGCTATGGCAACAACTTTTTGTTGCGTTTCACCAAATGCAATGACTAGCTTAACATGCGATAAGTTTGGTATTAATCGTGTTAAGTCGTCACCACGGTCTAGCCCACCAGCCAACCAAATTGTCGGTTCGTGAAAACTATCTAGCGCTGTTTGTGTCGCTTCTATATCAGTGGCCTTCGAATCGTTATAATATCTAACCCCATTTTCAGTCAAAAGGTATTGTAGCCGATGTGGCACCCCGCCAAACACTTCAAGTACTGACATAATAGCCTCATTAGTGACCCCAGCTATTTTAGAGACGGTGATAGCTGCCAAAATATTTTCTAAGTTATGTGGTCCAACTAACTTAATTGCTGTTAGTGGCATAACATGTTCTCCTTCAATGATTAAATCGTGGCCATCGGTCCATGCCATATCAGAGGAATTATCTCGTGAAAACAAGACGACTTGTGCTTGTGTTTTGGCAGCAAAGTCTGGGGTGTCAGCGCCATCCGCATTTAGAATTAACTTTTGATTTGCTGTTTGATTTTTTGTAATTTGATATTTGGCAGCAACGTAATGTGCCCGATCGCCATGATAATCCAGATGGTTAGCAAATATATTGGTAATGAGTGCAATATCAGGTTTAATATCTGGTAAGCCCATTAATTGAAAGCTAGACAACTCGAGTAATAAGGTATCTTGGCTGGTTAATGGACCAACAACTTCACTGACAGGCGTACCAATATTACCTGCAGTTGTGACTGTTTGTCCACTTACCTTTAGCATGTCACGTATCAAAGACGTCGTTGTGGTTTTGCCATTTGATCCCGTCACAGCAATGAGTCGTCCATCAAACGAACTTAGCGCCACTTCAACTTCTGTTAAGACCGGAATATCAAGACCAAGTGCTTTTTTAACGATTGCCGTTTCATATGGAATGCCAGGATTCTTCACCAAAAAATCAAATGATTTATCTATTGCTTGATCATCATCATGATTGATAAATGTTACGCCTGCTGCTAGCAACTTTTGATAAATTGTCTCGTCGGTATCAAATGCGCCACCATTAACAACAGTCACAATGGCTGACAACTCTACTAAACGTTGCGCAGCAGCTTTACCTGAGCGTGCCCAACCAAATACCATCACTTTTTTATTTTTAAAATCTTGTATTTTCATCATTAACCTGATTTCTTAAAAATTTAATATGTACGCGACATACATCGCTTGTTAATTCATGTAGAATATACCGGCTACAGCCAAGATTGATGAAACAATCCAAAATAGCAAATCAATTTGCCATTCGCTCCAACCAAACTTCTCAAATGAATGATGGATTGGCGCCATAGGGAAAATTCTTTTATGCCAAAAATGATAACCGACTGTTTGGATAATCACTGATAGTGTCTCAATCACAAATATCAAACCAAACCAGATCAACGAAAATGGTACTCCAAGCAAAATTGATTCAATAGCTAAACCAGCACCCAAAGCCAACGATCCCGTATCACCCATGAAAATTTTTGCTTTTGGTCGATTAAAGATTAAGAAACCTAACAAACCACCAATAATTGAAAAATTAAATAAAACAATGATATGGTTATGCATATGCATGGCAATGACTGTATAAGCGGCATATACAACCACACTATTACCTGCAAGCAAACCATCTAACCCATCGGTTAAATTGGTTGCATTTGACCAGCCAACTAACCAGAACCACAGGAAAACAAAGTAGAAAAGCCCTAAATTAATTGTTCCAATCATGGGAATATAGAGCGTAAACGGCACTCCCAACAGCCACATGATTAACATAATAACTACTGCACTTAAGGTTTGTGCTAGGAGTTTGGGCTTAAAGGCAAACCCATCATCAACATGATTAATGAGTTTCAATGCGTCGTCAATGCCGCCTATAATAGCATAAGCGACTAATGCAAATACAGGAATAATCATAGCAACAACACCAGACATGCCATGATATGCAGCGCCACCAATAAACGCACTAATCGCTGCAGCTAAAACAAACAAGAGACCACCCATACTTGGTGTGCCAGCTTTTGACTGGTGATCAGGTCCCAATTTTCGAATAACCGCTTGTTCTTTGGATTGTTTCAAAAATTTAATTAAGAATGGCATGAAAACCACAGTAATAATAAACGCTCGTGCTAGTGCCCATAAATTATCAGACATTTTTCTCTCCCTATTGCTTCTCTTTTAATTCAATTGCAACCTTGCTATTGCCCACAACGAGTTGATCTTTGGGGGTCAATTGTCTTGTCACATATCCCGACCCAGACCAAGTTAAGTCAAAACCAGCCGCATGAGCAAATGCTTGTGCATCAGTTAAACTCCAACCAGTCATATCGGGCAGATGCGTGTTACCTTTGGCAGTTAGAATCACTAATTGATTGGTTAATGACTTTTGCTGTGGTAACAACGATTGTTCCGTCACTTTTCCGTTACTACCCACAACAGCTACTCTGAAGCCAGCCTTTGTTAAATCATCAGATGCCTGCTTGATTGACTGCCCCATGACATTTGGTACAGTCTGTTTCGTTGTCTTTGATTTTATCGCACTATCGCTATCATTTAAAGCTTGTAGCATTAATGGCTGAAAAACCTTATTCATTGTTGTCTGAATTGTTGGATCTGGGAAGACCTTTGGTTGCTTAACAGCCAAATAAAAAATGTACTTAGGATTTTTTTCAGGTGCCAACACCATGACTGAGTGAATCGCATTATTTAGCCCTTGTAGATACTGACCATGCTCAGCCACTTGTGCAGTACCAGTCTTAGCAGCAATCTGATAGCCATAAGGTCGCAAATCAAATTCTTTTGCCGTTCCCGTTGGCTGGTTGACAACATCAATCATATATTGCCGTACTTGTTCAGCTGTACTGGCTTTAATAGGTTTAGCAACGTTTTCAGTTTTATTTTGCTTAATAACCGCACCAGTACTAGCATTAACAACCTTATCCACAAAGTATGGCTTCACTTCTTGACCATTATTAGCAATGGCTGAGTAAGCCTGTATCATTTGCAGGGGTGTCACACTAATCCCTTGACCATAGGCCGTGTTGGCTTGATCAATTGGATAAGTAAATGAAATACCACCAGATTGCTCGCCATTCAATCCAGAATTTGTTGACTGTAAAAATCTAAACTTTTCCAAATAATTACGCCAAACTGTCGGTCCTAGTTGCTGCTCTACACGTGCAAAGGCGACGTTAGATGAACGCCAAAAACCTTCACGGTAGGTTAACATGCCTTGGTCTTGACCAAACGCATCAACCACTTTTTTGCCATCAATCAACAACGTCCCTGATTGATAGGTATCCTCTGGTCGCCACTTACCAGTTTCAATGGCAGCAGCTAAAGTAATGCCTTTCATTGTCGAACCAGGCTCAAAAGGATTTTGATCTAATAAATTCGCCCAAAGCTTGGGCGCCACCGGCTTGTCATTTGCATTAAAATTAGGGCGCTGCGTCGCAGCAACAATGCGACCTGTCTTAGCTTCCATTAACACACCCACAGCAGAGTCAGCCTTTGTTTTGTCAAACAATTCTGACATACGTGTCTCTAAGGTATTTTGCAGGCCAGAATCCAATGTTAAGTAGACGTCGTGCCCATTTTCAACTGTTTTACTATCTTGTATATTTTCCGTCTGGCCATCATACTTCTTCACACCATTTTTACCGGATAAGACACTGTTTTCTGCTGCCTCTATTCCCATAAAACCATATTGTGTTGGTTGACCTGTTTTAGCATCTTCATCTGTTTTCATTGTACCAATTAAATGAGAAGCTGTACTGTCTTCAGGGTAAACACGTGATGGATGTGGTGTGAAATTAATGCCTGGTAAATTAAACGCCTGTATTTTCTTGTATTGTTCAATGCTAAGGTTTTTACTAGCTTGTGCTTTGTCTGAGATAAATTCAACTTGATAAGCTTTTTTGTCTAGTCGCTTCAAAATATCTTCTTTACTCATATTAATCACTTGACTTAACTTATCAGCTGTTGCTTCTTTATCAACAACATGACCTGAACCAGCCACATATTTACCAGTCTTAGCATCTTTCACACGCGTTGCTTTCTTGTCCAACACCGCATACATATCATAAACTGTTGTATTTTCAGCCAAAACTTGCCCAGTAGCATCATAAATTTTACCACGGCTAGCCGGTACTATTTGTTTAGCCATAAAGGCTTGGCGTGTGGCATCATTTAAGTTATGGCCATCAACTGAACCACCAGCAATAATAAAAAGACGCACGCCAAGTCCAAGAATCACGATGGTCATTGCACCCAACAATACACCGCCAAAAATCTTGGCATTTTTTGTGACTCTTTTATTTGGTATCCGTCTCACTTTATTTCTCATAATTATTGATTAATATTTCTGACATTATTATTTGATAACGTCATATTATACTTTTTGGCGACCTCATCTAGATTTTTCTTGCTTGTCTTACTCTGGATATCGCTACGCAAGGCATCATTTGATTCTTTTGTTGCATCTATTTTTGATTGCATTGTTGCTGCGTTTGTACGTGCCGCATTTGCTTGCATACTTGAAAACACAACACCAATCATTAGTATCATAATAACTGCAGAAACAAACGTCACCATTAATCGTTCACGTCTTGTCCAACGTGCTGCCTTATATTTGACACGTGTCTGAGATGGTGCAAAGGGAATTGCTTCTGCTGATGTTGTATATTGATATGCATTCTGTGCCATGCGACAGCTCCTAACTCTTATTGTCGTTCAATACCACGTAACTTTGCTGATTCTGACCGATGGTTATCAGTCATTTCAGTTTCACTTGGCAAAATTGGTTTACGCGTTAATAACTTATAATCTGGTTCAAATTGCCCGGGCAATACTGGTAAGCCTGCTGGCAAGTCAGGCATACTTGTTTTTTCCCGAAACATTTGTTTAACAAGCCGATCTTCCAGTGACTGGAAAGTAATCACACTAATGCGACCACTGGGTGCTAACAACTCTAACGCTTGCGTCAATGAATCCTCTAATGCACCCAGTTCGTCATTCACAGCGACACGCAAAGCCTGAAATGTGCGTTTTGCTGGATGTCCGCCCTTACGACGGGCCGGTGCAGGAATCGCCTCTTTGATAATATCAACAAGCTCAAATGTTGTATTGATGGGTCCTTTATCACGATGCTGCTCAATTTTTCGTGCCACTTGTTTTGGAAAGCGATCTTCACCATAGCGACTCAGGACACGCAATATATCATTAAATGGCCAATCATTAACAATAGTCTTGGCCGTTAACGTTTGACGTTGATCCATTCTCATGTCTAATTCAGCATCATAGTTATAACTAAAACCACGTTGACCATCATCAAATTGTACCGAACTAACGCCTAAATCATAAACAATGCCGTCAACAGCTGTTACATGTTGTTCTGCTAATGCAACCTTTAATTGTCGAAAATTTTGATGTATTAAGATTAATTTACCTGCAGCAATCTCATCCGCATAACGCGTTTGATTGTACTTAATTGCGGTATCATCTTGGTCAAAACTGTACAATTTTCCAGTAGTCAATTGTTTTAATATTTCACCTGTATGGCCACCACCGCCCAATGTTGCATCAACATATGTGCCAGTGGGATTTATAGCTAATAAAGCTACTGCTTCGTGCAATAATACTGTGACATGTTCAAATTCAGCCATTAACATCCGTCCTTTTGTTTAGAAATCAAAGTCCACAAGTCCTTCGGCAATGTCATCAAAATTTTCAGCAGTCTCAGCTGTATATAATTGCCAATTCTCATCGCTCCAAATTTCAAATGAGTCGCCCGATCCTGTAACAATCACATTTTTTGCCAGTCCAGCATACGTTTTTAAATTAGATGGGATAATGATACGTCCCTGTTTGTCAATTTCAGCTTCCATCGCACCAGCCATAACAAAACGCTTAAATTGACGTGCTTCTTTTTTTCCTAATGGTAATTGATTGAGTTGTTGTTCTAATTTTTCCCAAACAGGCATTGGCATAGCACGTAATGCATGCTCCATCCAACGTGTTACGATAAATTTTTCACCTAATTGGTTTCGAAATTTCGCCGGAATTATAAGTCGCCCCTTGACATCGAGCGTATGTGAATATTCGCCCATGAACATTGGGACCACCTCCATTAAAAATTCTATACTATTAATTTACCACATTTCCCCATTTCCCTCCACCTAATTATCAATTTGTCATATTTTAGTAAATTTCAAGACACTAAAAAGCACTGTTATCTAATAGATAACAGTGCTTTTTATAAGTGGGGACTAGTGGTATACAAAACCCAATATTGTCACAATGATTAATAACACACAGGCTAATAAACCAGTCCATACCCAATATTTACGCCAAAAACTTCTAAAAGACCAGCCATTAGACATCAAGAACCAAGCTAATATAGCACCGACAAACCACCAAATGAGTAAAAACCATAATACATAACTTGTACCAAAACGCGAACCCATAGTTTCATGCACAATATACCACATCGGCACAACCAAAATATCAATCACTTGTATACGGTATCGTTGCGGTATACGCAACCAACGACAAATAACAATTGTTAGAATTATTAACCCGATTGCCAAAATTGGCCAAGTCCACCAATGCATTACTTTACCTCATTTATTTCTTTATCCTAATAACCATACCTGAACCCGCTTTAAAAAACAAGTTTCAAAAGCTAACCTAACGCGATATATAGGATATTATTGCATGCCGAGCTAAAACTATGTTAAACTTACCTTTGAAAATAATGTCGAGGTGAATTATGGCAGAAAAAATGAATCAATCAGCTGGTAACGCAAAATTACAAGCCGAAATTGATGCAAAGCTGAATCAACATCGTATGCCCAAGTACGAACAGAAATCACGAACACGCATTGAAAAGATGACACTTGTCATGTCATGGTTTATGGTCGTCTTAATGGTTGGTGGTATTTTTTATGCCGCTGCCAACGCATTAGGCTGGTTCTAATAACATGACAAAAAGGAAGTCGCAGATGATCTGCGACTTCCTTTTTATCATGTTTCATTTATTCAACTGAAATCAAAAATGGATACAAAGGTTGCTTCCCTTCATGAACTTCGATTTCTAGGTCATCATCAAGTGCCTCAATGGCTTTTTTTAATCTATCAGCATCTTTTAATTTAGTGCCTTCACCAACGATAATTGTTACTATTTCTGAATCTGAATCCAACATTTTGGCAACTGATTCAATGGCTGTATCCTGTAATTTCTTAGACACAACAGCAATATCACCATCGATAATACCCATCCAATCACCATGATGAATCTCGACACCGTCTAACATGGTATCGCGTACAGCTTGTGTGACCTGTAAAGACTTAACCTCAGTCATCATAGCTGCCATCTCACGTACATTATCATCCAACTTAGCTTCTGGATTATAACCCATCATTGCTGTTAGGCCTTGTTGAATAGTCCGCGTTTTCACTACTTGTGCAGGAATGTCCACCAAATCAACGGCTTGTTCTGCAGCCATAAAAATATTTGAATTGTTAGGCAAAATAATAACTTGTTTAGCATCACTGGCATTGATAGCATCCACGAGGTCTGACGTTGCTGGATTCATAGTTTGTCCGCCAGATATCACAGTTTGGACACCTAAACTTTTAAACAACGCTGCAACACCATCGCCGGCAGCAATAGTAATAACAGCTGTATCAACTTGTTTTTGCGTCATCGCTATTTTAGCGACTTGGGCTTCTTCAGCACGTTGCGCATCAATCACGGCCTGTTGTTGGTCACGCATATTATCAACTTTCACTTTAACAAGTGAGCCAAAATGCGTGCCCCAACTAATAACTTCACCAGGGTTTTCAGTATGAACGTGTACCTTCACAATCTCGTCATCGTTGATAACCAGAAGTGAGTCACCTAATTCAGCTAAATGATTATAAAATGTGTCGTAATCAAACTCATGATCATAGGTCGTCCCTTTGCCAATTTGTACCATAACTTCAGTACAGTAGCCATAGGCAATATCATTAGGATCAAGATTAACATTTGCTTGAGCCCCAGCATGAAGTTCTTTGACCATTTGGTCTAACTCAGCATTATCAGGCGTTTTGAGCTCATCTTCGTTAAATTCGCCACTTAAAACTTGGTAGAAAGCATTCAAAACAAAAACAAGGCCCTGCCCACCAGAATCCACAACCCCAACTTCTTTTAATACAGGCAATAGGTCAGGTGTCGATGCTAAAGCTACTTGAGCTGCTTCGTCTACTGCACGCATCAAAACAACAATATCGTCTGATTCATTAGCTACTTGATTAGCTTTTGCAGCAGCTTCACGAATAACCGTTAGGATTGTCCCTTCTGTCGGCTTCATCACTGATTTATAGGCAATTTGTGCACCAGACATCAATGCATCAGCTAAGTCGCGCGCGGTTAATGTCTCTTTATTTTCAACTGAAGTAGCAAACCCACGAAAAATTTGTGACAGAATAACACCTGAATTACCACGGGCACCCATAAGCAAGCCCTTTGAGGTCGCCTTCGCCAATGCCCCGATATGTGTATCTAACGCATCACGCTCATACTGTGCACCACTTGCCATCGATAAGCTCATATTCGTACCAGTATCACCATCTGGTACCGGAAAAACATTTAATTTGTTAATTTTCGCAGCATTAGCCGCAAGCGCAGCTGAAGCCGCATTAATCATTTTACCAAACTCAACATTGGTAATCACTGTTATTTTACTCATGACACTCCTAGTCTGTGATACGCACGCCTTGAACAATCACGTTAACTTCAGCTGCGTGAATGCCCAAGAGCGCATCAAGATTATATCTCACTTTTCCTTGAACCGATTTCGAAATTTCTGATAATTTAGTGCCATACTGTGCAACTAAATACACGTCAACACTAACCCCGCTGCCTTCTTGATGAACAACAACACCCTTAGCGTAATTTTCACGATTTAAAATTTGATTCATACCATCACGAAAAGCGGCTTTAGATGCCATGCCCACAACACCTGGATTCTCAATGGCCGATCCACCAACTATTGTTGCGATAACATCGTTTTCAATTGTAATGTCACCATTTTTAGCTTTGATTTTGATTGCCATAATATTCAAAACAATAATACGCTGACTATTTAGTGTATTATTGCATTTCCTCCTTAAAGGTTTACTGCTACTATTTTAACATAAAAAAACCACCAGTAAGGTGGTCGTTTTATGTCAACTATGCTTAACTTAAGCAAGTCATTGCAATAAATTACAATAATTGATTAAACGCGTTCGATAGAACCGTTCTTCAACCCGGCCTTCAAAGTACGCGCTGTCAAGTAAACTTTCTTTGCGGCAGCACCGTTAATCTTAACAGTCACTTTTTGCAAGTTTGGCTTCCAGCTACGACGACTTGAATTCAACGCGTGTGAACGTTGGTTACCAAAACGTGTGCGTGCGCCTGTAATAGCATCCTTTGCCATGTTCGACCCTCCTTTTCGAGCCATTAGTTTTAAAAAGCTCTTTCTACAACATTAGTAAATTTTACCAGATTTTAAATACTTTGGCAAGTTAATTTGTGTATTTTGCCAAAACTTTGGCCAACTGATCTTTTGTATGAAAGCCAGTTAGGCGTTCAACAACTTCACCATCTTTTTGTACTAATAGTGTTGGGATTGCACGAATACTAAATGCCGAAGGTGTTTCCGGGTTCTGATCAACGTCCATCTTAACAAAATTAACATGTTCTGTTTCTTCAGACAGTGCTTCCAAGACTGGTGATTGCATACGACATGGGCCACACCAAGTAGCCCAAAAATCAGTAATACTAACACCCTTAGCTGTGTCTTCCTTAAATTCGGCGTCTGTAATTGCTTTAACTACCATATTTGTTACCTCCTATTAATCCTTACATTGTTCTTTATTGATTATATCAGTCTTTTGTCTGCGTTATCATGATTATGCCTGTGTCAAAGCTAATATGAACCGTGTCTTCTAAAAATTCATTGGAAGACCACATTTTGGCGATGTTGCTCGTTAATCTCAATGGATACTTAGCATCTATTATATGAAAATTTTCAACTTGATTTAAAGGCATGAATCCGAGATATTTGATTGCCGGTTGCCGATGTACTGTAACATTTCCTGGCAATGCATAGGCTATATGATTCACGCGATCAACAAAAGTAACTCTGTCAACGATATCCTTAAATACTGGGTTAGCCATTAGCCAAAGATTACTCAGCAAGTGATCGATACGGCCACCTGTTGCACCAAAAACCGTAATGTGATCAGGTCGTTTTTTTTGTGCATATAGTAATGCTAATTCAGTATCCGTTTCATCTTTTTCCGCCTTGACACGAACAATCTTATGCGCAGATAGATGAGTCGTTAATTCTTGATACTCACTGGGTGTCAGTGAGTCAAAATCCCCCACTGCCATTTGCATGGGAATACCGTGTTGATATAACCACCACGCCCCTCTATCAGCACCTATCCAGTCGCCTGATGTTTCAAATAAATTATCTGGCCATAATGTCTTGGGACCACCCGCCAAGATATTAATTTGCATTAATCTGTCAACGCTTTCAATGTTGCAATTTTAGCAGCTGGATCAACTTTATCATAAACATATGAACCGGCTACAAAAACATTTGCCCCTGCTTCATAGGCAGCTGTAATAGTTTCATTATTGACGCCACCATCAATTTCTATATCAAATTGATAACCCATAGCATCTTTCAACGCTTTTAATTGTGCAATCTTTTTAATTGTTGATGGCAAAAACTTTTGTCCACCAAATCCTGGATTAACCGTCATTACAAGGACTTGGTCAACCATGTCTAAAACAGGTTCAATCGCGGTTACTGGTGTCCCAGGATTAATTACAACCTCAGCCTTAACCCCTTTATTTTTAATCATTTGTAGGGCACGATGAATATGTGGTGTCGCCTCAACATGGACACCGATAATATCTGCACCAGCATCGGCAAACGCATCAACAATTTTTTCAGGATTGATAACCATCAAATGAACGTCCAATATCATATCTGTTTCTGGGCGTAATTGTTTGACCCAATTTGGTCCATAAGAAATTGAAGGTACAAAACTACCATCCATGACATCAATATGTAAGTATTCAGCACCGGCCTTTTCAACTAACTTAACATCACGTTCTAAATTAGTATAGTCCGCGCTCAAAATCGATGGTGAAATAATTCCTGACATTATTGTTTCCTTCTTCCTAAAAATTCCGATTATCTGTTTTGTATTTTGGCTTTTGCGATTTGATTAATTCGTAGAACGCCTTGTAACTATTATACCGTGATTCGGGTATTGCGCCAAGAGAGACGGCTTCTTTCACAGCACAAGCAGGCTCATTTAAATGTAAGCAACCACGAAAACGACAGCCATCGCGTACCGCCACAAATTCTGGAAAGTAGTCATCCAATACCTCCGCTGGAAAATCAAATACCTCGTATGATGAAAATCCAGGCGTATCAGCAATTAAGGCATCGTTAACTTTAATTAGCGTAACTTGACGCGTAGTATGTTTACCACGGCTCAGTGCTTTTGAGACGATACCGGTCTCTAAACCTAATTTAGGCGATAATTGGTTGAGTAGGGTCGATTTTCCAGCGCCAGTCTGCCCCATAAATACTGATACTCGCCCGTCCAAAAGGCTTTGTAGCGCTTGACGTGCAACAACATTATTGTTGCTTGCTGGCAAAAGAACAGTATACCCAATTTGACGATAGTCCTCAGCAATTGTTGTTATTGCCGCGTAAGCCTCGTCAGTTAACAAATCAGCTTTTGAAAAATAAATGACCGGCTTTACATGTGCAGCTTCTAAAGCCACCAATTGTCTGTCCAATAAATTCGCAGCAAAATTTGGCTCTTTTAGCGCAGTGACAATCACAGCAATATCAATATTTGCAATTGGCGGCCTCACTAAAGCGTTGATGCGCGGATAAATTTTCCAAATTAACCCGTCATCATTCTCACTTTCGAAATCAACGAAGTCACCCACAATTGGCTTTTGACCTGATTTTCTAAATTCCCCACGCGCCCGCGTACGTTGAATTTTACCTTTGTCTGTTTCTATATCATAATAACCGCTCAACGAGCGAATAATGCGTCCTTTTTCCATATATTTATTGTAACAAAAAAAGCCGATATTAATCGACTTTCATTAACGATATACTAGTTTTTATGACTGCTGTCACTACTACTTGCTGAACTAGAGCTACTTTTTGATGCGTCACTACTACTTGATGATGAACTAACACTAGACGACGAACTACTATCTGTTTGTGGGCCACGAGAGATTGTTACCAGCAAAACCATATCTTTTGTAATATTAGAGCCACCGCGAATTGATTGGCTAATGACGTAATCTTTTTTAGTTGTGCCATCGTACTGCGTGTTGAAATTCACAACAATATCGTGTTGTGACGCCCAGTCTTGCACTTGTTGTTGTGTTGCTTTATTTGTAAAATCTGGTACTGTGAATTTAGCTGCACCAGTTGAAACGGTAAACACAACTGTCGTTGATGTCGGATCAACTTTTCCGTCGGCATCAACAGATTGTGACATAATCTTACCTTCAGCCACATCATCAGATGCGCTATCCTGTTTATTCACCGTATAGCCTTGTGCTCTTAATTGTGCTGCTGTCATCGCATAATCTGAGCCAACATAGTCACCAAAACGTACTTTAGCACGACCAGAAGAAATAATGAGGTTAATGGTATCGCCCTTTTTGGCTTCTGATCCGCTCTTAGGACTTGTTCTAACCACATTTCCCTTATCAACTGTCGTTGAAGTCGTTGAACTGACACTGCCCACTGTCAAACCAGCTTTCTGCAATTTGTTCGTTGCACTATCCTGCGTCAGATTGGTTACATCAGGCACGACCAATTTACTGGATTGATAATTTAAAAACATCACAACCAATGCGCCCAAGATGACTACGCCCAAAATTGCCCACGGCCATTTTGGCGCTTTACGAAATTTAATGCCATTTTCTTTCAATACTTGACGGACATAACTTGGGGTGCGATCAACCATTTTAGCAATACTTTTAACCGCATATCCCTTTTTACCATGCTCGATAATCGCATCTTTAATCGATGGCTCTTCTGGCGCGTCATCAGGTAAAGATTTATCGGACGAAACACCAGTTTTTAATTGATCCTGAATTTGTGCCATCGGTATGATTCGTGTCTCATCAGTGGTTTCAGACATCGGCGCAAATCGTTCTTCATCAGATCTTCTTGGTGATAGTGCCGTACTCAAATCATCTGACATCGCAGCTGCACTGCTATAACGATCTTGTGGTCGTTTGGCTGTTGCTTTGAGTATGACATTTTCAAGTGCCTGTGGGATACGTGGATCAAAATCGCGCACAGAAGGCATGTCTTCTGTAGCATGTTTCATCGCAACAGCGACAGGTGTATCGCCTTCATACGGGACTTGTTTAGTCAGCATCTCATAAAGCATGACGCCAAGTGCATAAATATCTGACTTAGTAGAAGCCATGCCACCACGTGTCTGTTCGGGTGACAAATAGTGAACTGAGCCAATAACTGTATTGGTTTGCGTCATATTTTGCAGTGACTTAGCAACAGCTATACCAAAATCAGTAATTTTGACCTGCCCAGCATCATTGATTAGAATATTTTGTGGTTTAAGGTCACGATGAATAATATCAGCAGCGTGGGCGGCTTGAACGGCACTTAAAATCTGTGTCATAATGTCAACGACCTGCTGATAAGGAATTGGAAAATTATCGGTAATGAATGTTTTTAAATCCATCCCCTCAACATATTCCATCACCAAATACTGTGTCCCTTCATATTCACCAGTATCATAGACTTGCACAATATTATCATGCACAAGTTCTGTTGCAGCAATTGCTTCACGTTTAAAACGCTTAGCCAGATTGGTATCGTCTTTCATATCCAATCGCATCATTTTAAATGTCACGTGGCGATTAAGAAACTTATCATAAGCCAAGTAAACATTGGCCATGCCCCCGCCACCAAGCGACTTGATAATTTTATAACGATTGTCTATCACTGTATCTGGTAACATAGTTAGTTTGTATCCTTTTCGTCATCACGGCTAACAAGTAGTGCAGTGACATTGTCTGGTGCGCCTTGCTGATTGGCGGACGCAATTAATTTTTTTGCACGCAAATCAAGCGATATTTTTTCTTGCATAATGCGTTTAATGTTGGTATTGCTTAATACTTTAGTAATACCATCTGAAGTTAAAAAGAGCATATCTTTTTGCAAAAATGGATGTTGATCTATCTCAATATTTGTCTGATCATCAACACCAAGAAAGCGCGTGACACTATCACCATTTGGCAGTTCCTCTGCCGCTTTTTTGGTAATTGTCCCTGCTCGTAACAATTCATTTCTTAAATTATGATCAAAAGAAATTTGTTTTAATCTATTTTTGTGTAGTAAGAATGCTTTAGAGTCACCGAGATTACCAATTATTATCTGGTCATCAAAAATAACGGCCAAAACTAAGGTGGTTGCCATCCTATTCAAGTCTTCATAACGTTGACTAGCTGCTAAAATAACATCATTGACATAGACTGCTGTCTCTTTTAGCCAAGTACTAATTGCTAGCATGCTATTACATGTCGTTTGTTCCCAAGCATGACCAAAATGCTCAACAGCCATAGCGCTTGCAACATCGCCCCCTTCAGTTGAAGTAACCCCATCAGCTACCATAACCATGACACGATTAACTTGATTTGTAAAAGCCCCAACGTAATCTTGGTTCTCTTGTCGTTTAATTCCCGAATCAGTGTGAAATGCGATTTGCATAAACTACCTTATCTTTTTAATACATACTATTTACTGAACTGTTTTCTTTTTGAGTGTAGCGACAAAAAAGCCATCTGTATGATAATCATTAGGATAAATATGTAATACTGTTTCCTGTCGGTTTGATTTCAAGGCTTTGCTTGTCATTGTTGTTACCAATTCGAAATCAGTGTGTTTTGATAAAAAGCGTGCAATCACATCATCATTTTCTTGTCGTAAAATGGTGCATGTGCTGTAAACTATCATACCATTGTCGGCAACATTTTGGCTAACTGAATCCAAAATCTCCCCTTGTAAGCTTGCTAAATTCATAACATCTTCTAATGTTTTATCATAGCGAATTTCTGGCTTACGACGCAATAAACCAAAACCGGAACAAGGCGCGTCGACCAAAATACGATCAAACTTTGTTGCCAATTGGTTGGCAGTTTGGCGCGCATCTAAAACTTGCGCTGTTATTTTGTCTGACACATGTAGTCGCTTAGCATTAGCCTCAATTAGGCGAATCTTATGTGCATGAATATCGAGTGCTGTAATTGTTGCATCGTCAGCAATATACTGTGCAATTTGTGTTGTTTTGCCACCAGGTGCAGCTGCTGCATCCAAAACAGTCTTAACCTGCGTTGTAATTTGTAAAGCCTCAACAGGTAACATGGCACTTTCATCTTGCAACGTCAATAGGCCATCTTGATAGGCCTTTGACCCTGCTACGTGCCCACCAGTAACAACATAAGCATGATCAGCAACCTTAGATTTCACAAAAGTAAAATGCTCATCTAACAGTGCTTGCTCTACCGCTTCGTCAGTTGAAAGTGCCGTATTGACCCGAATTGCTTGGGCAGGAGCGTCATTAATTGAGCCAATTATTTGACGTGTCTTTGCTTCGCCGTTTTGTTCAACTAGCGTTTCAATTAACCAGACGGGCAAACTAGCCTCGACAGATAAACGTTGAATAGGGTTTTGGATTGCATTAATATCTGGCAACCCTTGTCGACTAATATTATGCAGAATGGCAGTAACAAACTTTGCTGTACCAATATGACCAAGTGTCTTAGCTACTTCAATTGATTCATTAAAAATCGCATGTTGAGGTATTTTATCTAAATATTGTAACTGAAACAGTGCTGTATAAAGTAATTCTCGCACCCATGGTTCAATCTTTTTTTGCTTAATAAACGGCGTTAACCAGTAATCAAATGTGAGGCGATGCTGAATGACACCATAGACTAAAGTTGTTAAAAGGCGCTTATCTGAGTCATTCAGCGCATGTTTTTTAATGACTTGATTTAGTTGTAGATTAGAGTATGCACCGTTTTTAATTTTGGCTAGTGTCTGTACTGCCAAAACACGAGGGTTATTACTGTATACGCGTTTATCGCTCATTTTTAATTTTCTCCGCCCATGGCTGGCCTACAACATATGCTTTGCCAGCACCATTGAGATAGGCTTGAATCGGCATTTCTGATTTTCCAGCTGGTTGTAATCTTAGCACCCGCAACACCGTATGATTGGCAGCGGCTATTTTTAATTCTTTTTTATTTTTCTCAACAATATAGCCTGCTGGCTGCGTGGTTGTTTCGTCAAGTGGTTGAACCTGAGTAATTTTTATTCTTTGACCAGCAACTTGAACATAAGCAGGATGTGTTGGATAGAGGCCTCGCACATGCCAATCAAGCTGTTTTGCCGTTTCAACTTCAAAATTCAAGTTTTGCTTATCATGTGGAATATTGGGTGAAAAAGTCACGTCGTCAATCGCTTGTTTAACAGGTGAAATATTACCTGCCGCTATTTTAGGTAATGTTGCTAGCAACAAATCACGTCCAGCAAGACTTAGCTTGTCAAACATTGTGCCAACATTATCAGTTGACGTTATTGGTACTTTGACAACATCAATAACATCCCCCGCATCCATTTCTTTCACCATATACATAATCGAAACACCTGTTTCATTATCGCCATTCATAATAGCGTAGTGTACTGGTGCACCACCACGATATTTCGGTAATAAGGAAGCATGCGTATTAACAGCCGCTATCTGAGCTGCCGCTAGTAATTTAGTTGGCAAGAATTGCCCAAAGGCTGCTGTAATAATAAAATCCGGTTGCCAGTTAATAATTTGCGCCATTTCACTTGAACCGGCAATTTTTTCAGGTTGTAGCACAGGCAATTTGTGAGCTAAAGCGGCAACTTTAACTGGACTTGGTGTCAAAATATGTTTACGGCCCTGTGGACGATCTGGTTGCGTTACGACGGCTAAGACATCATAATTGTCATCCGCCACTAATGCTTCTAAAATTGGTACTGCAAATTGCGGTGTCCCCATTAGTACAACAGTATGTTTCATATATGCCTCTTTTCTCACTTAATACTAACTTTATCTACTGCGCTCAGCGATAGATCATACGATGCCTCGCTAATTAATATTTAAACCACATAGCGCGTTTTAATCCAACAAAAAACACCCGTTAAACCGAGTATCTTAATTACCATTATATCATATAATATTGTAATCTATTTGTCACAAAAAAGAAACAGGGTCACGATCTACACTTAATTGCAAATCATCTTTTGCTTTTTGCGCACGGTTATAAAGTGTCGTCAACAAAACATCCATCTCATCGCGTTGTTTGAATTTTAAAATAATTTGAAAATAGTAGCGATTACGTAATTTCGCAATTGGTTTGGGTGACGGCCCTAAGATAATTACATCATTACTAGCACGCGATTTTAACCAGCGTACTATCTGAAACATTTGCTTAGCTATCGTATTTTCATCTGTGTGGCTAGCCTGAATTTGTATCGTATAAAAATAAGGCGCATAGTTTCCGGCATGACGAACAGCCATTTCTTGCTGATAAAAACCTTCATAATCATGGTTTTTAGCATAAGCAATTGCGTAGTGTGTTGGGTTAAACGTTTGCACAAATACTTTACCCGCTTTTTTTGCACGACCTGCACGGCCACTCACCTGTGTTAATAACTGAAAAGTGCGCTCACTTGCATGAAAATCAGGCAGTCCCAATGCTGTATCCGCGTTTAAAACGCCAACAAGTGTGACATTTGCAAAGTCCAGACCCTTGGCAATCATCTGCGTCCCCAATAAAATGTCGGCTTCATGTTGGCCAAAACGTGTCAACATTTTGGTCATGCTGCCTTTCTTACGGGTTGTGTCTTGATCCATGCGTATAACGCGTGCCTGCGGTAATAGTGTCGCCAGCTCAGCTTCAACTTTTTCTGTTCCTGTACCATAATAACGAATACGTTTAGAGCCACAGTGCGCACATTGCGTTGGAATTGCTTCTTCATGCCCACAATAGTGACATTTTAAAGTCTTGGTATCCATATGTAAAGTCATCGCCAAATTACAATTAGGGTCTCGCGGAACGTAGCCACAATCACGACACATCACAAAACTAGAATACCCCCGACGATTTAACATTAAAATGGCTTGTTCGCCGCGCGCAAGACAGTCATTCAATGCCTGGCGCAGTTGATCTGAAAAATTTGTTTCTGGGCCAGCAGCTAAAGTCTCTTTCATGTCAATAATTTCGACTTGTGGCAAACGCGCCCCCACTGCAGCGCGTTTGGTTAATTGACACAACGCATAGACCCCACGTTGTGCGCGTGCACGGGTTTCAAGTGAAGGTGTTGCTGAGCCTAATACAACCGGAATACGATGATATTCACCACGCCAAAGTGCCACATCACGTGCATTGTAACGCGGATTATCGCTTTGTTTATAAGTCGTTTCATGTTCTTCGTCAACAATAACCAAACCCAAATGTCGTAACGGTGCAAAAACTGCTGAGCGTGCACCGACAACAATTTTCACATCATCACGTTCAATACGACGCCATTCATCATAACGTTCACCATCTGATAAACCTGAGTGTAAAACAGCTGTTTGCGCACCAAAACGTGACTTCACACGCTGCACCATTTGTGGCGTTAAAGCGATTTCTGGCACCAAAAACAATATGGTTCTGCCCTGATTATAAACATGTTGCGCTGCCTGCAAGTAAACTTCTGTTTTACCGGAACCCGTGATCCCTTCGAGTAAAAATGGTTGATATTGCCCTTCATCTGCAGCATGTATAATGGCTTCAAAAGCAGACTGCTGTTCACTATTGAGTGCCAGCGGACTAGTAGGCCCAACAGCAACCGTTGCTAGAGGGTCACGTAATTGTTCAATCCGTGTCTTCGTTAGCCATTGATGCGTTACAGCATGATTTAGAACAGCATCATGAACTGCAAGTTGCGCTTGAAGATCACGCTTAGACCATTTCTCGCCCATATGACCTAAAATAAACGTCAATAATTGCCGTTGTTTTTTTGCATTTGTTTTTAACGCTTGATATTCATTTTCCAAAAATTCAATGTCAGCAGACATTTGATAAGCCAATTGTGTTTTGATATTGGCTTTGTTATTAACTTTAACAGTAACTTCAATTTTCCCTGCACGTCTGAGTCGTGTTATTTTTTCAATGTCTTCAGTTGTCCATTCACGTGCCTGATAAGTTACTTGGTCTAACCCTTTAAATAAACGTTGCTGTGTATCATCGTCAACCTCATCTATCAATGTCAAAATACGCTCATAAGAAGCTTTTAATGCATTGGGAAGCATCGTTTGAAGAATTGTTATGCGAAAAGCAAATGTCTCCGCAGCCAAATAATCAGATAACCGTAGTAGTTCTTCATTTAATACAGGAGTTAAATCAAGTATATGCGTGATCGTTTTTAGTTGTTGTACTGGTACATCGGTATCGGATACGAGGGCAATAACAAAACCCATCACATGACGTCCACCAAACGGGACATCAACGCGCATACCTGCTTGTATGATACCAATCATGTTGTCTGGGACTTGATATGTGTAGGGTTGGTTTGTTTGCATTGTTGGCACATCAACAATGATTTGTGCAAATTGTTTGTTACTCATATTTTTATTGTATCAGACGTGTCTATAAAATGCCGTTTAAAGCAATTAAAAAAAACCAACAAGTGTTGGCTTTACATATGTGCAGTTATCCATTCCCAGACAGAATCTCTACCATACTTTGTTTCTGATGAAAAGAACAAGAAATCACTGGCTGACGAATCAAACCCTAGTTGCTTTTTAATGTTATTTTCATATTTATTAAATTTACTTTTAGAGATTTTATCCGATTTTGTTGCAACAACTAAGATTGGAATATTATAGTAATGTAACCACTCGTACATGGCAACATCATCTTCACTTGGATCATGGCGAGCATCCACCAGACTAATGACGCCACGCAATTGCTTGCGGCTTGTAATGTACTCTTCAATCATGTTACCAAAGGCTTCACGTTGCTTCTTAGATACTTTAGCATAACCATATCCTGGCACATCAACAAAATACAATTGATTTTCAACATCATAAAAATTTAACGTTTGCGTCTTTCCTGGTTGAGAAGATGTTCGTGCAAAATTTTTGCGTTGAATTAGTGTATTTGTTAATGATGATTTACCAACATTTGATCTCCCAACTAAAGCAATTTCGGGTTTGCCATCTGTCGGATACTGCGCTGCGGAGACAGCACTCATCACCATCTCAACATTATTCACATTCATAATGTTAACCTACCTTTTTCAAATGCAACTCAGGCGCGATACCATTTTGTACACTAGCTTTTGTTATAATAACTTTTTCAACATCATCTCTGCTTGGAATGTCGAACATAATATCTTTCATAACAGATTCAATAATTGATCGCAAACCACGAGCACCTGTATGACGCTTAATAGCTAACTCGGCCATCGCTTCTAATGCTTCAGGTTGAAAGACAAGCTCAACATCATCAAGACCTAGTAATGCTGTATATTGTTTAATCAGCGCATTTTTTGGTTCAGTCAATATCCTAGTTAAATCGTCTACTTTAAGTTCATCCAACACAGTCACAATTGGCAAGCGACCAATAAACTCAGGAATTAAACCAAACTTAGTCATATCTTCTGGTTGTACATGTTCTAGGATATTTTCAGAATCTAAAGCGACGGCATTATCGTTCGCATCTGATCCAAAACCAATGACACGCTCACCAAGACGTTCTTTAATAATTGTATCAATACCAGCAAACGCACCACCAACAATGAATAAGATATTCGTGGTATCGACTTGGATTAATTCTTGTTGTGGATGCTTACGACCACCTTGTGGTGGTACGCTGGCATTTGTTCCCTCAAGCAGCTTAAGCAAAGCTTGTTGAACCCCTTCGCCAGAAACATCGCGAGTAATCGAGACATTCTCAGATTTTTTAGCAATTTTATCAATTTCATCAATGTAAATAATGCCATGTTGTGCCGCTTCAATATCAAAATTAGCTGACTGCAATAGCTTTAAAATAATATTTTCAACATCTTCACCAACATAACCGGCTTCAGTCAAAGTTGTTGCATCCGCAATTGCAAATGGCACATTTAAAATACGTGCTAGGCTTTGCGCTAAGTATGTTTTTCCTGATCCAGTTGGGCCAATTAAAGCAATATTTGATTTTTGTAATTCAACATCTGTTGTTGGCGAAACATTTTCATTAATACGCTTATAGTGGTTGTAAACTGCAACGGCTAATGTTTTTTTGGCGTCTTCTTGTCCAATCACATAATCATTAAGCTCTGCCACAATTTGATGTGGTGTTGGCAAAGATAACACTTGTGCTGCTTGGTCCACAGTTAGTTCTTCATTAATAATATTTTGAGCAAGTGCAACACACTCATTGCAAATGAAAACATCATTTGGACCAGCCACAATCTTTTTAACTTCGTTTGATGATTTACCACAAAAACTGCAGTAAATTTCTTCTTCAAATTCTGGTGTCTGCGCCATAATCCATCCTTAAATAATCTTTTTAGTAGATAACTAATAATTAAATACTATTACATTTTACCAGATTGCACTAAAATATATTGAAAAATTATTCCAGTATCGTATGCAACCATGCCTACTGTAAAGTAATCAGTATAGCACAGTGACATATAACTTGAAAAATATAGTGATTAACAGAGGCAAAATAAAAAAGCCTGACGGCCTTTTTATTTTGCCTTTGCTGAGTCAGTAATCTTCTTGATTACTTCACGCATTGCAATATCATGCTTTAATAATGAATCTGATAATGATGAACGCACTTGTTCAGCATCCATGTTATATTGTGTTGCCAAGTTGTTAATTTCTTCAGTAACTTGTTCTGCTGATGGCTCAATCCCTTCAGCCTTAACAATGGCTTCAAGCACCAAGTTTGTCTTAACACGTGTAGCGGCACCTTCTTCGAATTGCTTATGCAAATCTTCTTCAGTTTGGCCTGAAATTTGGAAGAACATTTCACGTGAAATACCTTGTTGTTGTAGTTGTCCCAAATATTGATCAACTTGACGATGAACGTCTTCTTCAATCATTGCATCTGGAATAGCATCTCCATCAACACTTGCATTATCAACAGCCTTTGTAATAACTGCATCTTCAAAGGCTGACTTAGCTGCAGCTTCTTTGTCATCAGCTAGCTTCTTAGCAGTCTTTTCTTTTAATTCTGCTAATGTTTCAACTTCTTCATCAACATCCTTAGCAAATTCATCATCTAATTCTGGCAATTCCTTGCGCTTCAATTCATGAATTTTAACTTCGAACAATGCTTCTTTTCCTGCAAGATCGGCTGCTTGATAATCTTCTGGGAAAGTAACCTTAACTTCAACGTCTTCACCAGCTGTGTGGCCGACAAGTTGTTCTTCAAATCCAGGAATAAATTGTCCTGAGCCAAGTGCCAATGAAAAGTCGTTGGCTTGACCACCATCAAAATGGTCACCGTCAACAGAGCCATCAAAATCAATAACTACTGTATCACCGTCTTCAGCTTTAACTGACTCTTCTTGCAAAACTAATTCTGCTTGACCATCTTGCAAGCGCTTAATTTCAGCATCGACATCTGCGTCAGACACAGCTGTGTCTTCTGCTGCAACTTCTAGGTTCAAATATTCTCCCAGCTTAATTGCTGGCGCAGTTGTTACTTCAGCCTTCAATGTCCAAGCTTCACCCTTATTCATTGAAACTGGTTCAATGTTAGGACGACCAACTGGCGTGATACCGGCTTCTTCAACAGCTGCTTCATAAGCAGCTGGCAACACAATATCCATTGCTTCTTGGTACAAAGCTTCTTCGCCAAACTTTGAGAAGAACAATGCCTTAGTTACTTTACCCTTACGAAATCCAGGGATAGAAACTTGGTTTTTGTTGCGTTGGAATGCTTTTTCCAACCCTTCTTCAACTTGTGCGCGTGAAATTTCAAATTCTAAAGTGCCTTGGTTCTTTTGATCCGCAGCTGGTGTCCAGTTAGACATTGTCAGTCCTCCAAATGTTTTAAATACTTACTAATTTTATCTTAAAAGCTACTAAATCACAACATTTTTGTCATTTTTTTAGAAAGAAGATAATAAATAATTCCTGCAAAAATCATTGTCAGCCAATTTGATCCGACCGTTCCAACAATAAACGGCACATTTTGAAGACCAATATAAAATAATATACTGATAACCCAAACACCATAGGCGCTAAGATTTACCCCATTTGTGTACCAATATATTGTACGTTTATCGAAAGCTGTGACATCATATTGTCGTCGTCGAACAAAGTAGAAATCAACAACCAAAATCGCAATTTCCGGTCCCAAAATCATACCAATGAGATCTAAAAATTTGATAAAGGTATCAATAAAACCACCCGCAAACAATGGGATAAAACTCATTAACGTAGCGACCAATGTGACTAGCCACAAACTAGTCGTTAATTTAAAGCGTGGCAACATGTTGTTTAATGCTGAACCAGCTGCCATTAAATTCACGGCATTAGCGGTTGTTGATGTCAACATGATAACAACTAGAGCGAGTATCCCTAGCCCTAATCTTGCGGCAATCGTTGAGGGATCAGAGGCGTTCGGGTCGAAAGCACTTTCCGATACTGCTGCAGCAATTGTTGTCAACGTCCCAACAATCGCAAACCAATAAACGCCAATTGTCGCTCCCAAAAAAGGTGCCCAGGTTGCTGCTGATTTTTTTGAAGCAAACCGTGTAAAATCAGCCCCTGCCGTTACCCAGGCAAGATTAAAGGCAGCAAATATATCCAGCGCTTTACCAAAGGGCAATATATGATGATCTGGCACCTGCCATTTGGCAATAGCTGTCAATGGTACTTCGCGTAGCACAATGCTTGTTTCCCAAATAACCAACAAAATGACTAAAACAATGCCAATGCGCTCAATCAGCCGAATAGACCGTTGCCCCAACGAAATAGACATCACATGCAGTAATCCCATAACAATGACACCAATAATGATACCTTTCATACCAGCCGGCTTAAATTGTTGTTTACCAAAAATAGCTGCTAACAAATAACTGACAGAAATAGCCGCAATATACGTGTTAACAGCTGCCCAACCCATGAACTGAATCACATTAATGAATGACGGTCCCAACGAGCCCTTGACACCAAAAACTGGGCGCATTAAACGCATAGTCGATGATTTTGTTTTAAAGCCGATATAGCCTACTAGCGCTAAAAACAAATATGCCATCGGCCCTGAAATAAAAATGACCATCAGTGCCCCAACTAATCCAAGCGCCGCTAAAACACCACCTACATACCACGTACCATTATTAGCATTAGCACCAATCCAAGTGGCAAGCTGATCCCAAAAACCCATATTTGTCGTTTTTTCTACACTCACACGCTCTTTATTGTCCACCCGCATTTTCTCCTATCATTGTCCACTCAGATTTTATGATAGCAAAAAACGTTCACCTCGGCAAACGTTCGTTCGTGTTCTATTAAACCACTTTGTTATTGAAATTTAATGCCACCATCGACTGCTAATGATTGTCCTGTAATATAATCCCCTTGATCAGAAACTAAGAACGACACATATTTTGCAATGTCTTCTGGCTCCTCACCACGCCCCAAAAGAATGCCATCGATAAATGACTGACGGGTTGCCCCAAGTGGCACATTTTTACGCTCAGCGAAGCGCGCATCAATTTCATCCCACATTGGTGTTAACACAATGCCTGGGTTATAGGCATTCACACGGATATGGTCAGCTGCCAGTTCTTTTGCAGCAGCTTGCACCAAGCCTCGTGTCGCAAATTTTGTGGCAGAATACACACCAAGCAGCTCAAAGCCCTCCATACCTGCAATAGAAGATGCCAGAATAATATTACCACCCGCCGAGCCATTTTTTCTCATTGCTGATGGTGCAGCTTGTAACGCCCAAATCTGAGACTTCAAGTTAATATTCAACACATTGTCAACTTCAGCTTCTGGTGTTTCTTCAATACTATCCACCCAATCAATCCCAGCATTAGCGACAAATACATCCAATCGACCATAGGTCGTCATCGCAAACTGAACCATATTGATATTGACTTGGCGACTTTGTACGTCACCAACGAAACTCACAGCTTGACCCCCTTGGGCAGTAATATGTGCAACGACACTATCAAGCTTGCTTTTTGTTCTACCATTCACAATAACCGCATAACCATCATGCGCCAATCGCTCTGCAATACCAGCTCCTATACCTTGACCACCGCCCGTTACAATTGCTACTTTATCTGACATGCTACTTCACCTTTCTTAATTGTGATTTTTATAACAACTTTATTTTATACCTTTCTTTTTCAATAAACAAGTGATTAAAATCACAATTTAATATAAAAAAATAAACACATTTAATGTATGCTTTTTTACAAATTAAATGTGTTTAATATTGAACCCAGTACGGGATTGGATTGCATCTAATGCTTGTAAATAACGAGCGTAATAACCATAAGGATCATCAGCATCGCCTTTGGCATCAAGTAACACAACTTTATCCATAAAGCCATAATGTTCAATGACTTTCATCAATTCACGATGAAAAGCCCAGCGTGAATCTTGGTCAGCATTGGCCATATTTCGAAAACCATCATCAACATAAGGTGTAACTGGTGGAATAACCAGAATTAAATCAATCAACTCTTCACAAATCGTATTATCAAATAACGGTTGTAGTTGCGCACTGTCTGATTTGTTCAGCCATATATCTGCATAAACCTTAGTCACCATCGCATCAGTGTCGAAAATGGTTAAACCATTATTTGCTGGCGAATTAATTTCTCTTGAATTGGCATCATACTGACCTTGAATCAAACGAATATAATCTTTGACAATCAATTCATCATCGCTGACATTCGATCGTTCTTGATATTCACGTGCATATTCCTCAGAAAACGGCGAATTACTCGTTCTGGCCAAGCGACGAACTAATGTTGATTTACCAGTTGATGCAGAACCCATCACTGTCACTTTTTTAGTAAAATGACGACGAAATACACGATTAATATAATCCCAATTACCAATTGGATCTTTTCTAATGTCTGTTGCAGAAATTTTTAAGACCGTACGATCCATTAAGCTCACTTTAAATTGACGCGTCTGCGGTAATCTTTTTTCTAACTCTGCCTTATATTCTGCTTCACCAGTATAAAAAGTAATTTGGGCCTCTGGATTAACAATATTACGCTTCACCGTATCAACTAAGATGTTCGTCCACTCATCCCATCCCGCAGGCATCTGAGGAATATTATCTTCGTTAATATAATCGACTTTAATCGCTGTTTCATCGCTAAAAGCTTCCCTTAAATATCTGAATCTTTTTTCAACTGAAAGTCCCATTTGGTCACCACGATCACCTGTGTAGCCTGATGCAATCACAACAACCCCATCATTCAAGGCAGCTGCCTTATAAATCTCGGCTTGATGACCTACGTGCATTGGCGCTAATGTACCAAAAAAAACACCAATATTGTCACCTTCAAGATCATCTTTGTAGAGATTTCCAGCAAAAGTTCTCATGTTCATCATGTACTTCTGTCGTTAATAGCCTTTGCTATAACGTTTCCGTACCCTCACTTTCCTTCAATTACGATAATTCGTCCTTATTGCTATAAGGTTGTTTCTAATTATACCAAGTTACCACACAAAATACCTAATCATTAAAGAAAAACTGTTAAGTAGCCTGCTTTAATTCATCTAAGTTGGTATGCCATGCAGTAACTCGAAAGGTTACGCTAAGAAAACCCTAAATCTGAGTTAGATCACATTTACGTAGAAAACACAAGAAATCAATGTGCCTATCGTACTTGTTAACTTAGCAAAAAAGTGATGGTGCCCAATTAGCACCATCACTTTTTATTAATCAATAGCAGTCAATTCAGCAATTGCTTGCGCATAAATGGCAATTGATCGATACAAATCATCAAGTAACGCAAACTCATTAACCTGATGCATTGTATCTGGCGAATCAGGGAACAGCGCCCCAAACGCAACACCACGCGCCATCAAACGACCATAAGTCCCGCCACCAATAACCTGATCGTGAGCTGGTAATCCAGTTTGTTCATGATAGACACGCAATAATGTATCGACAACCGGATCAGTTGGTGATACATAATGTGGCACCTGTGCATGTCCCCCAACTGTTGGTACGACATCCCAGTCACCTAATTGTGAGGCTAAACCAGTGACAATCTCATCCGGTGTAATCCCTTTAGGATAGCGAAAATTAAAGTTAATAAATGCTTCCTCACCATCAACAAATTTTTGAATACCCACATTCATTGACAATGGCCCCATCACGTCATCGGTATAATTCACACCAAATTTCTGACCAATCGTATCCTGATGTGCTGGTGTCCCTAAATATGTTAAGAATGATTTAGCTGTACCGCCAAATGCAAAGTTTTGCAAAAAGTGCGCTAAATAGGTACCGGCATTTTCGCCAGTTTCAGGCATAGCACCGTGAACCTGCTTGCCATTTACTACAAAATGCATCTCATCCCCATTCGTTTCGATAGCACCTGAAATTTGTGGATTCGCGGCCAAAAACTTTTCAAATTCAGCAGTCAGGTTATCAACTTGCGCTGATTTAACGGTCGCACGTGCAATACCTGGTACCATGTTAGTGCGTAGCCCAGCTTCAAAAGTCACCAACGTCTCTGTACCGCTATTATTTGCTTGACTTTTAAGCTCAACCTGTACATTCCCTTTTTCACCATTAATAATTGGATATTCAGCATCTGGTGAAAAACCAAAGATTGGGGCAGGCTCAACTTCAAAGTAACGTGTCATACCTAGCCAATCATTTTCTTCGTCTGTCCCAAAAATCAAACGTACACGACGCTTTAGTGGCACATCAAGTTCGGCTAAAATTTTAAAGGCATAATAAGCAGCCATCCCCGGACCTTTATCATCTGAGGCGCCGCGAGCGATAATCTTATCTTCAGTCACGACAGGTTCAAATGGTGCAGTCTCCCATCCCTCACCAGCAGGCATCACATCAACGTGAGACAAGATTGCAACGTAATCTTTGGCATCTTTGGGACCAATTTCAATATAACCAACAATATTATCAATATTTTTGGTCGTAAAACCGTCACGTTCGGCTAAACGTAACATGGCCAATAACGCCTCTTTAGGCCCAGGTCCTAAAGGCGCATCTGCACTGGCTTGTGTGTCGTCACGGACAGATTCTATTGCTAAAAGATGTTTTAAATCATTAATAAAACTAGTTTGACGGGTTTGAGCTTCTTTTTTCCAATCTATTGTCATATTATTCTAAGTAACCTTTCACTATATTTATAATTTTATTATACTGTTTGTCACAATTATAGCAAATTTTCATTTACGGGCATTAACCACCAGCATGCAGACAAAATCACCGTCCAATCACGCAGTTTGTAAATCAATAGACAATCCTTTACAATGAAAGTATATACAGCGTCATCTTTTGGTTACGTTACTATAACGAACCAATCACTATAAACAAAAGATAGGCTATTCAATCATGAAAAAATCAGATCTTTATATGGTAATTATTGCGATTATATTAATGTTTATTTCTTTGACCAGTTGGGTACTTAACCAGTCAAACTTGGCAATTCTAAGTGCCAATTTTGGCGTCGTTTTACTTGTGGTTATGATGCTTTGGCAGCATCGCGAGTCATAATTCACTTGATTGCGTGAAATGTGCTACCTAAAATGACTTACGAGGTGTTAAGTTATGAAACAACTGTCAGAAAAAATCCTATATCAAGTGATTACGCCACGTCCAGCACAATCACATAAAGGTACATTTGGTCGCGTATTGATTATTGGTGGTACAGCAGAGTTTGGTGGTGCTGTTATTATGAATGCCATGGCAGCTGTTTATGCTGGTGCTGGTCTAGTGACCGTAGCGACTGATACCGCTAATTTTACGGCACTACATAGCCATTTACCAGAAGCAATGGTCGTTGATTTCAATCAAGACCTCACGACGCTGATACAAAATAATGATGTTATTTTAATCGGTTCGGGCTTAGGAGATCGTTTAGACATCTTACAGGCAACTTTTCGGGCTGTCTTTCCAAAACAGATTTTAATTGTCGATGGCTCAGCATTAACTTTATTAGCCGAAAACCACATTAACTTACCACACGCACGTCTCGTTTTAACCCCCCATCAAATGGAATGGCAACGTATAACAGGTATTTCAATTGCACAACAAGCGTTTGAAGCCTTTAACGTACTTGGACGAGACCGCCTCAAGCAGATGCCTATTGTTGTTTTAAAACAGCACCATACGCAGATTTATACATCAAAGGATATATATGAATTACCAATAGGTGGTCCTTATCAAGCTACTGGCGGCATGGGTGACACACTAGCAGGTATTATTGCTGGTTTTGCCGCCCAATTTTTTCTCGCCTCACTTTCTGATGTTGTCTTAGCCGCTGTCTATAGTCACTCTGCTATTGCAGATGAGCTGGCCAAAACACAATACATTGTTTTACCAACGCAAATCAGCCAGCAGCTGCCAAAGTTTATGAAGCATTACGCTGTTACAAAACCATAAAAAGGATTTCAACAATATGCAACTCATCTCATGGAATATCGACTCAATCAATGCCGCCGTAGAGCACAAATCAGCCCGTGGTGAAATGACTTGGGACGTTCTCAACCAAATTGCCGCACGTCAACCCGACATTTTTGCTATTCAAGAAACAAAATTAAAAGCTGTTGGCTTAACTAAAAAGCAGGCACAAACAATCACTGACCTCTTCCCTGATTATCATATCTATACGAATTCTAGCACCGCGCGTTCTGGTTACTCGGGCACTATGATGTTATCACGTCAAGAGCCACTATCTGTAGATTATCCCATCATCAATGCCCCGGGTGATATGGACTTAGAAGGCCGTATTATCACATTAGAATTTGAGAATTATTATGTGTCTACTGTTTATACGCCTAATTCAGGCTCCGGATTAGCGCGACTAGAAGAGCGTGGCGCTTGGGATGATGCGTATCGTGCATATATTCAAGCATTAGATGCTCAAAAGCCTGTTATTTTCAGTGGTGATATGAATGTTGCCCATGAAGAAATTGACCTCAAAAATCCGAAAACTAACCATAATTCTGCCGGTTTCACAGATCAAGAGCGTGAAAAATTTAGTGCCTTATTAAGGGCTGGATTTACGGATACAATGCGTTCTCAATATCCTGACCAGACTGGCCTCTATACATGGTGGGCACAAATTAGTAAGACAAGTAAAATTAATAATTCTGGTTGGCGAATCGACTATTATCTAGTAAGTGAAAGATTGGCACCGAAAGTCAAAACAACCGCAGTCATTGATACCGGATTACGTCAAGATCATGCCCCTATTACTTTAGAAATAACTATAAATAAGTAAAAACAAATAACGCATTGCACTATAATTCGTGCAATGCGTTATTTGTTTTTGACAAAACGTTTTAAACTCTCTACACCAAAATGATCTGCTTCATAAATTAAAATATTAGCCGCTGCAACAGCATCATCGAGTGCGTTATGATGATGATCAAGTGTGATGCCTAAATTTTGAGCAACTGTATTCAACTTATGATTCTTAAAGTCAGGAAATAATTGACGACTACTACGAACTGTGTCTAATAACATATAGTGTGGCTCTGCTATGTCATAATAATCCAAAGTACCCTTCAAAATACCATTATCAAACGCTGCATTATGAGCAACTACCAACTTATCTTCCGTAAAAAGTGGGGCAATCATATCCCAAATCTCTGGAAATTTCGGGGCTTGTGCCACATCAGCAGCCGTAATGCCATGAATAGCAGTATTTCTAGCGCTAAAATAAGTTTCCGGCTTAATCAAACTGTAAAATTCATCAACAACCTGGTTATCACGCACAACCGCAAGCGCAATTGACACAGCCGAATGTTTTTCATGATTGGCGGTTTCAAAGTCTAATGCAGTAAAATTCATATCAGCTTTCCTTATCTTCCAGTATTTTAATCATTCTTTGCAATGTTGTCTCTCGGCCATTAGGTAACGTTAATTGACGAGGCACCCCTTGTATCATAAATTCAAATTTACGATAAATATGCACAGCTGGCTGATTATCTGTCTGCACATCCAACCAGACAGATGCTAGGCCCACGTGACTAGCCCAATCCAATAAGGTGTTCATGAGTTCTTGACCCAAACCTGCACCTTGGAATTGTTTTAAAATAGCCATACCCAGCTCGCCATTATCAATAGATCCCATACCTACGGGCAAACGACTATCTGCTTGCTCAGCTATTAGTAGTAAGGTTATTGCTGGTGTATCAACCACTTCTGGTCTTGAATAACCATCACGTATGCCTCCGATCATAAAGGTATCTGTCTCTGACATCAATTGTTGAATAAGCGCCTGCCATTGTGGGGCAAGCGCTAAGTTTGCTACTTCGACCTCAAAAGTTATCGGTTGTGTCATGTCAAATGTCATAGTTTGTCCTCAATAGCAGCCGCTTGACCTAAACCAGTTACTTTGATAAGACGCTCATCATCAGTCACACCACGTGACAATGTGATGTCTAGCCGATTGTTTGGTAACAAGTCAGCCATATACTGCGGCCATTCGATTAGTGTTACCCCATCTGTACCAATATAATCCTCAAATCCTTGATCTTCTGCCCCTGTTTCTTCTAAGCGGTAAGCATCAAAATGGTAGATCGGTATCTGATGACTTTGATACGTATTCATAATATTAAATGTTGGGCTTTTAACCCGAGCTGTCACACCTAATTTTTGGGCAAAACCTTGTGTAAAAGTTGTTTTACCAGCACCTAAATCACCAGTTAAAGTAATCACTAAACCTGGATAAACTGATTGTGCAACAAGGGCTGCCAATTTTTGGGTTTCTATTGTATTATGCATCAAGAATTCTTTCATGTGTTCATTATAACACGGCTTTTAGGTCTTATTTTTGCTATAATGAGTTTAATCTTCTTAAAGGACAGAACTATGGTATATCCAGACGATTCATTAACTTTACATACTGATCTCTATCAAATCAATATGATTTATACTTATTGGCAAACTGGCATTGATCAACAGCCGGTTGTTTTCGAGGCTTATTTTAGAAATAAGCCTTTTAACAATGGTTATGTTATTTTTGCTGGTTTAGAACATACAATCACTTATTTAAAAAAAATCAAATTTAGTGCGAGTGACCTTGATTATCTCCGCTCACTTAATCTTTACACGGCAGCATTTTTAGAATATTTGGCCCAGTGGCGTTTCACTGCAACATTACGTGCGCCACATGAAGGTGAAGTGATGTTTGATCATGAACCACTGTTACAAGTTGAAGGACCACTAGTTGATGCCCAGCTACTTGAAACAGCATTACTCAACATAATTAATTTTCAAACACTCATTGCAACTAAAGCTTCACGCATTGTCTCTGCTGCTAAGGGAGAACCTTTACTTGAGTTTGGTACAAGGCGCGCACAAGAACTAGACGCTGCCCTTTGGGGGACAAGAGCTGCATATATTGGTGGTTTTAATGCAACCTCAAATGTCCGTGCTGGTAAGCTTTTCAATCTCCCTGTATCAGGTACGCATGCGCACGCACTAGTACAAGCATATAAGAACGACTACGATGCCTTTACTGCTTATGCTAAAACACATCACAACGTGGTCTTTTTGGTTGACACATTTGACACTTTAAAATCTGGTGTACCAAATGCAATCAAAGTGGCACGCGAGTTTGGTGACAAGATTAATTTTCAAGGCGTTCGAATCGACTCAGGTGATATGGTTGGCTTGTCACAAACAATTCGTCAAGAATTAGATAAAGCTGGTTTCCCCAACGCCAAAATTTATGCTTCAAATGACCTAGATGAATATGCCATTACAAATTTGAAAAAGCAAAACGCAAAAATTGACGTGTGGGGTGTTGGTACAAAATTAATTACCGCTTTTGATCAACCTGCCTTGGGTGCTGTTTATAAAATGGTCAGCATCTCTGGGAATAATACCATTAAATTGTCGGATGATGACGAAAAAATATCTACCCCCGGTAAAAAGCAAATTTGGCGAACTGACACAGGTGATATGCTTACGCTGTTTGACGAACAAGGTGTCGGACGGCCTATTTTGCAAGATATTTTTGTTCACGGTAAGCAAATTTATCAAATACCAACAGCACAAGCAGTACAGCGTTACGCCAAGGACAGCTTATCAGCCATTCCTGCGCCTTTCAAACGCATCGATTCACCAGAAAAATATTCAGTATCACTCTCAAAACGTCTAATCGAAGCCAAAAACACAACGATTCAACACGTTAAAAATATGATTAAGGAGTTTTAATATGCGATCATTACAAGCAAAAATTATTGCCACCTTGCACGTTCAACCAATCATTGATCCTAAACAGGAAATTAACAGATCCGTTGATTTTCTTAAGCAATATTTGCGCCTTAACCCACAGTACCAGAGCTACGTCATTGCCGTTTCTGGTGGGCAAGATTCAACCTTAGCAGGTAAATTGGCCCAAATTGCTATTCAAGAACTTAATAGCGAAAATCATTTGCAGCAATATGAACTAATTGCTGTACGCCAACCGTATGGCGAACAACGTGACGAAGCTGACGCACAAGCAGCGTTAGCTTTTATCGAACCAAACCAAGTCATTACGACAAATATTAAAACTGCCACTGACGCCATGACAACTGCTTTGCGAACAAGTGGTTTGGCCGTTGATGACATGAGTCGTGGCTCTATTAAGCCTAAAATGCGTATGATTGCACAATATGCTGTTGCACGAGAACACCAAGGTGTCGTTATCGGAACGGATCATGCTGCTGAAGCCTTTGCTGGTTTCTTTACAAAATATGGTGATGGTGGCACAGATATTAATCCATTATGGCGTTTAAATAAACGTCAAGGCCGTCAGATGTTAGCTGCTCTTCAAGCGCCACATTCACTATACGAAAAAGTTCCCACTGCCGACCTTGAAGATGAGCGTCCGCAATTAGCTGATGAAGCAGCTTTAGGTGTCAGTTACGACGACATTGATGATTACTTGGAAGGTAAAGTAATTGCTGAGCATGCTGCTAAAACAATTGAAAACTTATATTTAGCAAGTGAACAAAAACGTCATGAGCCGGTAACAATATATGACACATGGTTTTATTAATTATTTGGTATAATGAGCTCAGAGGTTTAAATTCATGACAACTGAAGCACCCGTTTGGGTTTATTACGAAAATATTGCAACCAAAGAACAGTTACAAACACCGGTAAGACTTGACGGCCATATCGGCGCGCAATATCTGATTGAAACACCAGATATCGCAGACTTCACATATGTCGATAATTCTGGTAATTTAACCGGTGTCTTTGGTAATTTACCACAAGCATTACATCTTTATTATCGTCCTGCTACATGGCGCGCTGTTCATCGCGTTATGATGTACATTAAAGTTAATTTTGATGTGATTGCTTTTAGTGAGCCTGAAGACAATGCTGAACCCGCAGCTACACTCACTACTGGCACTTACTGGGCAACATCATTACGAGCGATTTCTGCCAATGGTCAATTCTGGTATCAAATTGGAGACCATGCTTGGCTACCCTACAATGACAGTCAAATGATATTATCAGATACTGCACCGACTGCAGAGAATATTAATTATATTAATGACCAGGCTATTGAAAATAACCAACCAAATGCTCTCGTAAATTTCTTACCAGGACAATCAACAGAAGTTTTTTCTGAACCTTATGGCATTCCTGTTGGTAGCGTTCTTGATGGCGACTTTGTGGCTATTGCAAAAGAAGAACATCATGACAATGGGATTGTTTGGTATAAACTCGCTGACCTTGGTTGGATTAACAGCCTCTATATTGATAAGTTATAAAAAAGGATTGCCTAAGGGCAATCCTTTTTTATAACTTTAGTTAACAGTTTGAATTATTTTACCTGTCTCTAAATAATTCACAGCATCATCAAAGGTTCTTACTGGTACTACCTTCACATTTGGTGCATACTTTTTTGCAGTTTGTCGTGCGAGCTGGTAGTTGGTTTGATGTTTTTCCTCATACTTCAATATTTCAGCGTTGGGCGCTACATAAGGTGCAAAAAATACGGTTGACCCTGCTGCCTTAGCAGCCATAACCTTTTTATCAATACCGCCGATTTCACCTACATATCCGTTAGCGTTCATTGTGCCTGTTCCAGAAATGTTATGCCCACGTGATAATTTATCACCTGTTAATTGATCATAAATTTGCAAGGTAAACATCAGCCCACCAGACGGGCCGCCAATTTGTCCAGGGTCTACAGTAACTGTTGGCGTTGTTTTTACCGTAACATTATCTGTCAAAATAATGCCGATGCCTGATCGACCATTTGGATATTCAGATGATTTGCTACTTGCCAACTTAATGGTATCCCCAGATGTATTGCCGGCCTTACCATCACGTAAATAATCGATTTGCACCCTAATGTCTTTTGGTTTATTCGCCAAGTATTTAATAAACCCATCGGCATTTTCAAAATGGTGCCCATCAATGGCTGTAATGGTATCGCCAACTTGAATTGACTTTTTAAAATGGGAGTCTTTAGTCACATTAAGAACATAAATACCTTGATATGTTGTCGTAATTGGCTGGTTTGCTTTTTTAAAAGCAACCTGTTCAGCACTGGCAATGGCACTTTGCATATAAAAATTTTGTACCTTGGCAAATACTGCTGAACTTTCACCACCAGTTACATCGGCTGTTTTGGCAAAAGATAGGTGTGGATTAATCAAAGTCTGTAGATAGCCTAGTCCATTAGCTTTGGACAAATAAACCGAGGTAATGTTATAACGCCCTTTGCTATTATCTGTCTTCCCATCAATTTTGACAAATTGTGCTAAGTTATCAGCTTGCCCTGGCGCTTCAATATAACCATCAATAGGCCATAATAAGCCACCGATACCTATGACAACAAAAACAGCCGCAATTGCGGCAATAATTTTACTTTTTTTTCGCATTAATTTAACCGTTCCTTTAAAGCATCAACGACTACTTTAGGAACAAATTTTGCCATATTATCAGCGCCCATGCTCCCTATTTCTTTAACCATTGAACTTGAAATATTTTGATTCTCGGGTTTAGCCAATAATAAAATCGTTTCAACATCAGCCAATGCACTATTGACACCAGCAATATCTCGCTCATATTCAAAGTCCTTACTATTGCGTAACCCGCGCACAATAAAACGTGCCCCAATTTCGGCCATAAACTGTACGGTTAAGCCATGCATAATGGCTACTTCAACATTTGGCAAATCAGACACCACTTCAGAAATTAGCGCAAGTTTTTCTTCAGGTGTAAATAAAGCTTTTTTTCCTGTATTATAGCCGACACCGACCACGACTTTATCAAACATCAGACTAGCACGTTCAATGATATCTAAATGTCCATTCGTTAGTGGATCAAAGCTGCCTGGAAATAGTGCGATACTCATGAAAAATCCCCTTCTATTAGTCGTTTGCTTGATAGCGATAAATTGTTACAACGGTTATCCCATAATGCTTTTGTTGTATAATCATAAAATTCTGATCTTCTTGTGGTAAATTAGCATCATCATCACTCTCGACAAGAATGATTGCTTGTGGCGCTAACAACTGATTTTCTGCCATGTAACGCATATCACCCCGCAAGGTTTCCTTTGCATAGGGTGGGTCTAAAAATACCAAATCAAACTGTTGCCGCGCCAGCGCAAATTTTTCAAGCGCTTGCTTTGCTGGTGATTTAATTACTGTAAAAGCAGCGATATCATGTGTTTTTTCAATATTATTTTGAATCACTTTAATTGCTTGAAATTGACGGTCAACTAATGTGGCATGTGCCATCCCACGTGAAACTGCCTCAATACTCAATCCGCCTGTACCGGCATATAGGTCTAATACCTCGCCACCATTCAAATATGGTGTTAACATGCTGAACATCGCTTCTTTAACCTTGTCAGTTGTTGGTCGTGTTTTATCGCCAGAAACAGCGTCTAAACGCGTACCCCGAAAACGTCCCGATACTACTCGCATAACTATTTGTGCCATGGCTGAATAGCCACTTAACGCGCACTCTCCTCATCATAATTTTCAAAGAAAATATCATCATGCATATCATCCAAATCCGGATTAATATCCGGACGCGGTGATGAGACAACATCTTTTACAAACTTATATTGCTTAATTTTTTCAATTTGTTGCGTAATGGCAGTATCATCAACATAAATCATTGCAAAGCCCATTTTACGTGAAACATAGACAATTTGACCAAATTTTTTAAGTTGTGAAACGTGTCGCATCTGCTTTAAATAAATATACAGGCCCCGCCTGGGTTGTATTGCAAATGTCATTGATAATCCTTTCTAGCAAGTGTATCTGCTGGGTGAATGTCTGGTAATTTCTTTTGTGTTGCTGCTATATTAAGCGTTAAACCAATTGCCGCACTGAATACGATATACGACGAACCACCGCCTGATATGAATGGGAAAACAACACCTGTAATAGGTAGCACACCAACAACACCACCCAAATTAACTAACGCCTGAATAAAGAGTAATGCTGCAATACCAAATAATAATAAGCGATAGTATTGGCTGCGCTGCCGTATACCAAGAATAACCATACGACCAATTAAAATGAGCAATAACAGTAATACAATTGTCGTTGTCACGGCGCCTAATTCCTCCGTCATCACGGCCATTATAAAATCTGTGTTGGATTCAGGCAAATAGGGTTTGATTAACGAATTTCCCAGTCCTACCCCCAAGAAACCGCCGTGTGCTATTGCATAATAACCATATAATAACTGTCGACTAGCATCGGCTGCACCTGGCTGCCATGGGTCTACAAAACTTGTCAATCGGGCAAACGTATAGTGTTGACTCCCATTAAGACCAAATACTTGGTTAACGATTCTTAAAATAGTCTGTAAAAAGCCAAATCCTAAACCGCCAAGGGCGGCAACAGCAGCAATAAACCAACGCCGTACACCAGAGGACATAAACAACACAAACCAGATAACAAAAGTAATTAGGCCGTTACCATTGTCTGGCATAATAAAGACTAACACCAGCGCAATCCCTGGTAATCCTAAAACATGAAATTGAAACAACGGTTGATTTCTGATACGTAAATGCGTCTGCCAAGGTACTTTATCAAAAAAATCGGCAAAATATAGAATAATTGCTAGTTTTAAGAATTCAGCAGGTTGCAGCGTGATAGGGCCTAAACTAATCCACCCATTGGCGCCGTTAACCGCAGGCATAATAAATTTAGCAACCAATAAAGCACCAATAATGATTAACATCGTCATCCGCAGCAACTTTTTTTGTCGTAACGCTTTTAAATTAAAATGGTAGAGAAAAAAAGCACCCGTCAAGCCCAACACAACAAAAATCGCTTGTTTAATAAAATTACTTAAAGCTGTACTTGTACCTTGGGTTGCAGAAAAAACCATGACAATACCAAGCATACTCAATATGGCATAAGGTACAGCAATCCAATAATCTAATTTTCGTAATTTTTTAAACATAAAACATTAATCACCTATAATTGTTTGTAAGTTTGTGTTGTCTAAAGATTTTGCAATTGCAATAACAAAAGCCTTAGCGGCCTCAAAATCAGCTATGGACCAGACCGTTTGATGGGTGTGGATGTAACGAGAAGCCACACCTAGAGCAACAGAAGGTATCCCATTACGCGCGGTTTGAGCAGCTGCTGCATCTGTACCGCCTTTAGAAACAAAATACTGATAAGGAATGTGATTGTCTTCAGCTACCGATAGCAAAAACTCACGTAGACGCAGTGGTGTGACAACAGTCGGATCAAATACACGCAATAACGTTCCTTGATCAAGTACACCTTGATGTCCCTGTGATTCAGCATTATCATCAGCTGCACTAGAATCTACCGCAAAAAATATATCAGGCTTTAGTAAGTTAACTGCACCATGGGCACCACGTAGGCCAACTTCTTCCTGGACATTTGCCCCCATGATTAGCGTATTCGGTGTGGGTTCATTAACTAGTGCTTCTAATGCTTCAAGTATGGTTACCACGCCAAAGCGATTATCCCATGCCTTAGATATTACCCGCTTTTTATTGGCAGTTAAAATTGTTTTAACTTCCGGCACAATGAAGTCCCCAGGTCTCACACCGTAAGCCAATGCTTCATCATGATCAACAAAGCCCCCATCAAATAAAATGTCATCAATAGTAGGTAATTGTGGTGCATGCCCTGTGCCGCGCAATAAGTGCGGTGATACAGAACTTGAAACAACTGGATAGGTGCCTTTACTCGTAAATAAGGTGAAACGTTGTGAAGAAATGACTACAGGATTCCAACCGCCAATGGTGGCTACTTTAAACGTGCCAGTAGGCAAAATATCCGTAACAATAAAGCCGACTTCATCCATATGCGCCGCAAACATGACGCGCGGTGCATCAATCTGTTTATTGTTTTTAACACCGAAAATACCACCTAAGCCATCTTGATGAATTTCATTAACTAATGGTTGCATATCTTGGCGCAAAGCTTGCCGCACTAAATGCTCTTGCCCAGATGTGCCTTGATGCTCCGTATATTTTTTTATTCGCGCCCATGTTTTATCGTTCATTTTTCACTCCTTATATGGTCTTTATTTTATTTAACATCTGCCTGCAGGTACTGGCGTGGACTAATTTTAAATTTTTCATTAAATGTGTAACAAATTGGTTCACCATTGCCAACTTCTAAGCCATCGATGGCTTCATCACTAATATTTTCTAAGTATTTAATCAGTGCCCGTAATGAACTGCCATGTGCCACCACAAGCTGATGACGACCAGCACGTAGCGCCGGTTCAATCGTAGAATGCCAATAAGGTAATAAGCGATCACTGGCCATTGCTAAACTTTCTCCGAGTGGCTCGATTTGGTTAGGATAGCGGCGGTCTGGTGTCACACGATCTAATAACGGTGGCACGGCTGTATAACTTCTTCGCCATAATTGTACAGCCGAAACACCATATTTCTGACGTGCTGCATCCTTATTTAAACCACGGAGCGCACCATAATGCCGTTCATTTAAACGCCAAGTTTTATGGATTGGCACCCAAGACTGATGAGACTCATATAAAATAATGTTAGCCGTTGAAATCGCACGCTGTAAATAGGATGTATGGACATCATCAAAGGTCATTACTTTATCAGCCAATAATTGTCCTACCTTTTTTGCTTGTGCACGCCCCTTTGCAGTAAGTGGTACATCTGTCCACCCAGTAAATTGATTATCGCGATTAGCGGTTGACTCCCCATGACGAACTAACACAAGTTGTGCTACCATAATACAACTTCCTTCAGTAAAAGATGTTTCTATTATAACATTAAATAAGCCATCACATTCTATCCTAGCCACAGCTAACGGATAGTCACATTGTTAGCTAGTGAATTCGGTTATCTTTAACTAATAAACGAACATTAAGCCTTTATCGTTCGTTTATTAAGCGCTTTCAACAATAAATCAACGGCAACGATCGGTTTAAACGGTAAATTCTAACGTTTTTATATTTTAATTCGCCTTTTATACTGTTAAACTAGTATAGAACGTTTAGGCGTTACAATATTTTTGGGAGGCAATCATGTCTACGATTGCAAATTATTTTAAACTTGATGAACTGAACACGTCAATACGTACAGAGTTCATCGCTGGGCTAACGACCTTTGCGTCCATGGCCTATATTCTATTTGTTAACCCCACTGTCCTCGGTGCTGCTGGCATGGATAAGGGTGCGGTATTCACGGCAACAGCTGTTGCATCAGCTGTTGCGACGCTATTCATGGGCATCGTTGCATTATATCCGATTGCTATCGCACCGGGTTTGGGTGTTAATGCTTTCTTCGCTTATTCTGTGGTTATTGGTATGGGTGTCAAATGGCAAACAGCAATGGCAGGTGTATTCGTTGCTGCTATCATCTTTCTCGTATTAACTTTCTTCAAAATACGAGAAAAAATTATTAACATTATTCCTCAAAATTTAAAGTTAGCCATCGCATCTGGTATTGGTTTATTTATCGCTTTTATTGGCTTACATAATGCCGGTCTAATTGTTGCCAACAAAGACACAATGGTTTCTCTTGGTCATTTAACCACACCAACCTCATTAGTGGCTATCTTTGGTATTATTGTAACCTTCATTTTGTTGTCACGTAAAATTCCAGCTGCCATTTTTATTGGTATGGTGATGACGTCAGTTGTTGGCATCATTTTTGGTCTTATCAAACTACCAAGCGCACTTATTTCTTCAGCCCCTTCTTTGGCACCAACCTTTGGTGCTGGGGTCACACACATCGGTGACATCAATTCACTACAAATGGTGACTGTTGTCGTTACTTTCTTACTCGTCACTTTCTTTGACACAGCGGGAACAATGATTGGTCTTGCTACACAGGCTGGTTTCATGAGAAATAACGAAATGCCACGCGCCGGAAGAGCATTAATGGCCGACGCTGTTGGTATGACTGTTGGTGCTGTCATCGGAACATCCCCAACCTCAGCCTATGTCGAATCATCATCTGGTATCGCTGTTGGTGGTCGTTCCGGATTAACAAGTGTCTTTACTGGTATCTTTTTCTTAATCGCATTATTCTTTTCACCACTGCTGACTGTTGTTACATCACAGGTCACAGCACCGGCACTCGTTGTTGTCGGGGTGTTAATGGCGAAAAGCCTACGTCAAATTGATTGGGAAGACTTTGCTATCGCAGCACCAGCGTTCCTCATTGTTATTGGTATGCCTTTAACTTACTCAATCTCTGATGGTATCGCCCTTGGTTTCATTCTCTATCCAATTACTATGATTAGTACTGGTCGTGGTAAAAAAGTACATCCACTAATGTATGCTTTGGCTATTTTATTCGTACTTTTCTTGGTCATTATTGCACATTAATATTTAGATATTAAAAAGACTGAACTCATTCATATGAGTTCAGTCTTTTTAGTTATTAGATGGCTTGCTATTACTTGGTTGCGCCTTTGGTATATTGGCGCCGCAAATCTTTGGCATTGGCAAGTGCCGTTTTAGAAACTTTATCGCCCGATAACATCATGGCAATGGCGCGCTCACGACCTGATTCATCTAGTGACGAAACCTGAGTTATTGTACGATCGTGTTCTGTTGTTTTAGCAATTAGAAAATGATGTGTGGCTGCAGCAGCAACTTGTGGTAAATGCGTAATCGCAAAAACCTGCGAGTCAGCTGCAATTGTCAACATTTTCTTAGCAATCGCCTGGGCTACACGTCCGGAAACACCGGTGTCTGCTTCATCAAACACAATTGAAATAATATGTTGCTGTTTAGCAAACGTCGTCTTCAATGCTAGCATTAATCGTGCTGTTTCACCGCCAGAAGCAATTTTAACTAATGGGGCCATACCTTCACCAACATTTGTCTGAACATAAAATTCTACGCTATCAGAGCCAGATGAAATAAAACCTTCAATGGGCTCAAAATGTACCGCAAATTCTGACCCTGTCATCAATAAGTCTGACAATTGCTGATTAACATCCTGTTCTAACTGACGTGCCACTTGCTGTCTAACTTCACGTAGTCTCATCGCTTTTTGACGCAAAGATTGACGTAAACTATTTTGCTTGACTTGTAACTTATCCACATTAAATGAATCATCTACCAACGTTGCAAGTTCAGCATTAACTTTTTCTTGAAAAGCCAAAACATCGGCCACTGTTGTCCCATATTTTCTTTCCAAACCATGAATCAACTGTAAGCGTTCTTCAATACGTAATAATTCTGATTCATCATAGGTTAATGCGCCTATCTGTTCATCAACATCTCGACCGACTTCTTGCGCCGTGTAATAACTATCGGCAATCGTTTTAGCTAGCTCAGCATAGGTATTATCATACGCCGCAATTTCTTGTAACTCGTGCATCGCTTCTGCCAATAGGTCTATTGCACCAGTTTGTTCGCCATTCAGCGCAAACTGTGTATTTTGTAAGCGATCAGCAATTTTCTTGTAATTTAACAATTTACCACGGGCATCCAATAAATCATTTTCTTCATTCAAACTCAAATCCGCTTCCATTAACTCTTGCTGCTGAAATTGCAGCAGGTCTAGTCGTTGCGTCATTTCTTGCTGTGATGTTTGAATTTTACGAATACGTTGGGTAATTGCACGAAACTCCAAAAATTCGCTTTGATAAGCTGACTTGACCTGCAACAACATGTCCCCACCAAATGCATCAAGCAATTGTATATGCTCATCTACATTAAGTAGTTGCTGTGTATCGTTTTGTCCTTGAATGTCGACCAGCTGTCGACCAATAATCGATAACGTTTTTAAGTTAATTAAAACACCATTGATTCTGATCACACTACGTCCGTTATGATTCAGCTCACGGTAAATAATCATTTGTCCATCATCAGCTTCAATGCCATGTTGGCTTAAAAGCGTTAGTAACGATTGATTGGTTGTAATACTAAATACAGCTTGTAAAATAGCTTTTTTGCTGCCATGTCGAACCATTTCAGAACTCGCACGACCGCCGGTTAATAGTAGTAAAGCGCCAATAATAATTGATTTACCTGCACCCGTTTCACCCGTTAAAACGGTCATGCCATCTTCAAATTGTAAATCAATTTTCTCAATAATGGCAAAATTTTCAATGACAAGATTTTCTAGCATATTCGCTTTCATGCTCCTAATACATTTCTATTTTTCCAGTAATTTCTGAATAATACTCGTCATTTCTGCTGTTGTCACACCATCTTTTAATAATACGAGTACCGTACCATCATCACTCAAAGTACCAAAAACCTCTGGAAATTTGACTTTTTCAAACAAGTTAGCAATTAACTGTGCACTACCAGGCTGTATTTTTAATAAAATTTGACCGCGTTGTGCACGTTGACTTAAAAATGATTGCTGCAACGCACGACGTAAACGTTGCAAATGCGGTCGATCATCTTGTTTTGGCAAATGATAGTGAAAACCGCCATGAGCATTAGGGACCTTAATCAGTCCCAACTCATTGATATCTCGTGAAATAGTTGCTTGTGTCACTGTTTCGCCCAAGGTCTCAAAATAAGCAACAATGTCTTCTTGACGTCCTAGCGGTTGATTTTGAATAAGTGTCATGAGTGTTTTTTGACGTGTTTTTTTATTCATCATCCTTATTTCCTACATGATTTAATTGCGCATAGGTTTGTTCGAGTAGCTTATCAATATCAATATCTGTATTCATAGTTGCTGTCTGTTCGCGCATCAAGATAGCTAAAAACTCAATATTGCCCTGCCCGCCCTTAATTGGTGAGTAGGTTAACCCTTTAATTGAAAAACCTTCTGCAAGCATCATTTGTACAGTCTTTTGTAACACATACTTATGAACGTGTTGATCTTTAATAATCCCATTTTTACCGACATGCTCGCGACCCGCTTCAAACTGAGGCTTAATCAGTGCAACAACATGTCCGCCAGACGTAATAATTTGAGATAATGGTGGCAAAATTAGTCCAAGAGAAATAAATGACACATCAATCGTTGCAAATTGTGGTTGCCCAAACTTAAAATCATTTAATTGTGAGTAACGAAAATTAGTATTTTCCATCACTTTAACGCGCTCATCTGAACGCAATTTCCATGCTAATTGATTCGTCCCTACATCCAATGCATACACTAATTTGGCCCCATTTTGAAGGGCAACATCAGTAAAGCCACCTGTAGACGAGCCAATATCTAAAACAACTTTATCAGCGACCGAAATATCAAAATCATTGAGCGCTTTTTCTAACTTTAATCCGCCACGTGATACGTATTTTAGTTTTTCACCTTTAAAATGCAATTCCGTTGTAACAGGTATTTTCTGACCTGCTTTATCTAAACGTTCTTCATTGTCACCTAGTATTTCCCCCGCCATCACTGCTCGCTTAGCTTGTTCACGTGAGTCAAATAGGCCCTGTTGTACTAACAATATATCAACACGCTCTTTTTCTACAGCACTCATACTGATTCTCCAATTAAATCTAAAAATTCATCTAACAATTGCCGATCAAAACTGGCCTCACGCTGCGCAATATTAGTTAATCGTTGCCGTGCATCAGCAAGTAAATCATTTCGTGTACGCTTTGCAGCAGCCATACCTACAAGATGTGGTAATGAGTCAACAGCTTCGTCATTATCTTGATCAAAGTCATCAATATCATCTTGAATTTGAAAGGCTAGGCCAAAATCATAACCAAACTGATATAAATCATACTGCGTTTTCGGGTGTACTAATGTTGAAGCCATTTCCTGAGATAGTTTACCACCGATATCAGTTGCATAACTAATTAGTGCTGCTGTTTTCGGGGCATATACATCATTTAATAGCCAATCATAAGTCACATCAGATTTTTGATGGCCATGGTTCTGCATATCATGTATTTGGCCAATAACCATACCATTAGCACCAGCATATTGTGATAACTGCCGTATGATGGTTATCACCTGCTCATCACTCACTTTTTGTGCGTTCGCTGCCAACGCATTTGCTTCAGAAACAACTTGAAAAGCACCAGTTAACAAAGCATCACCAACTAAAATAGCTGATGATTCTCCAAATTTAGCATGCACACTTGGTTGTCCGCGACGCCAAAGATCATTATCCATGGCAGGTAAATCATCGTGCACAAGCGAATAAGAATGCACCCACTCCACCGCCGTTGCCAATTTTAGTAAATTGGGTGTCACGGACACATTAAAGCTGGATAGTACTGCCAAAGTTAATAGCGGACGTAAACGTTTTCCGCCATTTAGCACAGCATAACACATCATCTGCGCAAATTCAGCATCGCCAGATATAGCAATTAAATCCGTCTGTAACTGTTGGTCAATTTTTGGACGCCAAATCGCTTGAAAATTTTTTAGATTAGTCATTAGTTAGTTCCAAATCGGTTAGTTTATCATCATCACTCATCACTTTAGCCAATGTTTCTTCTGCATGCTTGAGCGTGCCTTGCAATTCTTTTACCAAACCGACACCAGTTTGAAAATCAGCCAGAGCCGTCTCTAAAGGACGATCACCCTTCTCTAATTCACTAACAATGCCTTCTAATTGCTGTAACTTATCTTCGAATGTCTTTGTTTCACTCATGTGTTAGTTTGCTCGTTTCTATTATTTTTGCTTTTGCCACGCCATCGCTCAAGCGCAGATTAACTTGATCCTCTGCAGCAATTTCTTGAATACTTTTCACAACTTGTTGTTCTTTTTCCATCACTACAAAGCCACGGACTAATATTTTCAATGGGCTCATTGAGTCTAATTTAGCTGCTAGCAGCTGTAGTTTTTCTCTTGGTTGTTGTAATATCTGTTGGCTCATCTGCGATTGCCTCTGGGAAACAACTGTGAGACGGTGTCGAGCTGCAACAATGTGTTGTTGCATTAGTTGCTCAAGATCATGTCGTAATTGATCCACACGTTGATTATAGCCAACATACAAACGGTCTGGTTGTTGAAAAATGACGTGATTAGCTACGCGCGCAACGCGTTGACGTTTGACATCAATCTGCTGTTGCAGCGTTAATTGTAAACGCACTTGTAATTCGTTTAAACGTGTTATCAACTGTGTCAAGGTAACTGGCGTGGCTAACTCAGCTGCTGCTGTTGGCGTAGCCGCACGATGGTCTGCGACGAAATCAATCAGTGTATTATCTGTTTCGTGGCCGACTGAACTAACCACAGGAATGCTAAGCTCGGCGACAGTTCGTGCCAACATTTCATCATTGAATGCCCATAAGTCCTCTATGGAACCCCCACCACGACCAACAATCAATGTGTCATATTGATTTGATTTATCAATACGTTGGATTTGTTTAATAATCGTTTTTGCTGCTTTCTCTCCCTGAACAACGGCTGGATACAAAACAACTTGCGCACTTGGAAAACGACGTTGCACTGTTCTAACTATATCCTCAATGACGGCCCCAGTCGGCGAAGTTACCACTGCGATTTTTCGTGGTAATAGCGGTAATTTTTTCTTAGGAAAACTAAACAACCCTTCGGCTGATAATTTTTTCTTCAACTGTTCATATGCTAGAAATAAGGCTCCCACACCATCGGGTGTCATATCGTCCAAAATAATTGCATAGGTACCATTTGGCTCGTACAATTGTACATGGCCAACCGCATTTATTTTCATACCTTCTTCTGGCTGAAATTTTAGTCGATTAGCATACGAGAACATCCCAGCAGAAATTACGGCACGCCCACTTGGATCTTTAATTGAAAAGTAAAGATGCCGGCCACGCCGACGGCCCATATTAGAAATTTCACCAGTAACATAGACTTTTTGTAAATATGGATCTGCATCAAATTTACGCTTTAAATATGCTGTAAGTGCACTAATTGTTAAATATTTTTGAGTTTCAGACATAGTTTAATTATACCATTTTCATGTATATATACAAAAAAGCATAGCTAGACTATGCTTAATTTAATACTGTTACTGTGAATGTTTTATCGTTAGCATTGCGGATGAGAATCGCCTGCAATTCATTAGCCGTTTGAACCACAATACGGACTGGTACATTACTTGGTAAGAATTTAAGAGCGGACTGGGATACATATGTTGTAAAACTTTCGATTTCTGTTTGAGAATAGAACTGCGTATTCACTTTTACATCTAGACGTGTCAATGTACCAGACTTAAAATTAGCAACTGCTGTTGCGCCAGCAATATTAGGGAAAAAATTAGCAATATCGTTTTTAAAGTTTGCAAAACCACTATTTTCATCACTACCTAATTTAGATGTATCTGTGGCTTCTTTAGGTAAAACAATTGATTTGTCGCTAATGGTCGTCCAATCACTCAAAGTGTCTCCATGTGAGCTCTTAGCTTCAGCGTAAAAACCACCGGGCGCCAAAGAGTCAGCTGGCGAATTAGCATACATTGCGATAACAATCGGGGTACTGTCAGATACGCCTGATTGCGCCCTCACCTGTGCGATGATTTTTGGCGCTATTTTTTTGCCATAGGCTACACGGTCTGCATCAGAAATGTTTTGCGTATAATTAGCACCATACTTTTCTTTTTGATACTGATCTTGGGTGTTCATCGCCACGCCAATAACCATACCGGATAGTTTTAAGTCGTTACCTTGCTTTGACATAAAATCTTGTTCCGTTAATGTCTGTACATAGGTTGGATTACGTGAGTCGTCGGTCTTTCCATTATCTTCAGGGTTCAAGCCATTTGGATTATCATTGCTTTGGCGTGCCAATAAATTAGTCACTGTATCAGCTGTTAAATATTGTCCCTCTTGAAAAATATATTGTGCTGGCTTAAACTGACTTTTTGACAACTCGAGTAAACTGGACTCAAAGTGCTTAACATCTAGCTGATTGGGTTCGGAAGTTGCTGTAATACCACGCGCAGCACTAACTAAATACCTGCCATCTTTAATCACTGTCTGATATTGTCCTGGCGTACTCTGTGTAATTTGGACACCGCTTGCTTTTTTGGTTGCAGTCGGTGACACACGGTTCATATTAAAAAAATAGAGTCCCCCGACAGTAAGAATTAAAATACCTACTGCAATTACCATATAACCGCGAAAACCAATTTTTCTCATTTATCAGTACCCTCTTTTGCTTGTGCTTCAATAAACGCCTGCTCATCCCAAACTGTCACACCAAGCGCATTAGCCTTATCTAATTTACTACCGGCGTCTTCACCAGCAATCAACAGGTCTGTCTTGGCTGAAACTGACCCCGTGACCTGTGCACCATGATCTTGTAGCCACTTTGTTGCTTCGGTACGACTACCCTTTTCTAGTTTACCAGTTAAAACAATCTTTTTACCATAGAAAAATGACGTTTCATCAACGATGACATCAGATAAGTAGGTTTGGTTGACACCAGCTTCTTGTAATTCAATCAGCAATTGCTTGGCTTCAGGTGTTTTAAAATATTGTACCACTGAAAGCGCAATTGTTTCACCAATACCCGCAATACTAGCAATATCGATTACTGATGCATCAGCTATGGCTTGTAACGTTTTAAATTTTTCTGCAATCAGTCTTGCGGCCTTAGCACCAACCATCCGAATACCCAAGCCAAAAAGCAAACGTTCTAACGAATTACTTTTTGACGTCGTAATTGCAGATAAAAGATTGGTCACAGATTTTTCTTTAAACTTGTCTAAAGAAAGCAGTTGTGTTTCCTGAAGACGATATATCGAAGCCACATCTTGAATATAATTGGCCTTGAGCAACTGACTAACAACTCTAGGACCCATACCATCAATATTCATGGCATTGCGAGAAGCAAAATGTGTGAGCTTTTCTTGGATTTGTGCCACACAAAATGGGTTAATGCATCTCAAGGCCACTTCCCCATCTAAGTGCACTAACTCTGAGTGACATGCCGGACAAAATGTTGGGATATCATATACCTGATTATTTGCTGGTCGCTCAGCTAACAGCACTTGTCCAATTTCTGGAATAATATCGCCAGCTTTATGCAAAGTTACTGTGTCTCCTATTCGAATGTCTTTGGCATTCAAATAATCTGGATTGTGCAAGCTAGCGCGCTGCACAGTTGTGCCGGCTAATTGGACTGGATCCATCACAGCAGTAGGGGTAACTGCCCCAGTACGGCCGACTGTCCATTCGATGTCACGCACAACAGTCAAAGCCTCTTCGGGTGGAAATTTATAAGCAATTGCCCAACGTGGAATTTTAACAGTGTGTCCTAAATCGAGTTGATTGTCTAAGTGATTGACTTTAACAACCACACCATCTATGCCATAAGCCAATCGCTCACGTTGCGAGGTATACTCAGCAATATAGGCATCAATATCAGCCATTTTGGCGATGACACGGTTATGGTCATCCGTTGGTAAACCAAGCGCTGCAAAGCGCTCTAGAGCACCGCTCTGTGTTGTTACCCCAATGGCATCTGGATCAGCTGTATAGTAAACAAAAGCTGATAACTCACGTTTTTTCGTGATAGCAACGTTTAATTGTCTTAGCGAACCCGCTGCAGCATTACGTGGATTAGCGAAGGGCTCTAACCCATCAGCCTCACGCTGTTTGTTTAAGGTTGCAAAACTTGATTTGGGCATATAAATTTCGCCACGCACCTCAATGGTTATTGGCTCAGTTAGCGTTTGAGGAATACTACGAATTGTTTTCACATTCGCCGTAACATCTTCTCCAATACTACCATTACCACGCGTAGAAGCTTGTACAAGTTTACCATCAACGTAAGTTAGTGCGACAGCTAAACCATCAATTTTCAACTCTAAATTATATTCAGATTGAAAACCCAAAGTTTTTGTTGTCCGTTCATCCCATTCTTGCAACTCCTCTAAACTAAAAACGTCCCCTAACGATAGCATTGGTGCCGGATGAACAACTTTTGCCAATCCTGATTTAACTTTTGCGCCACCAACATTTTGTGTTGGCGAATCAGGTGTCACAAACTGTGGAAACTGTGCTTCTAGTAACACTAGCCGAGCATAAAACGCGTCATAAATGTAATCTTCAACAAGTGGCGCATCTTCTTCATAGTATGCTACACCATAATCGGTAAGTCTTTTTTGCAAAGTGGCAATTTCTTGCTGTGCCATCTGCGTGGTTAAATTATTCACTGGTGTAAATTCTGGTAACATATTTTTTCCTAATTTCATCACAATGATATAAAAGTGGTCCTAAAATTGTCTCATACAATTCAGAAGCCTAGCCTAGTCCACTTTCTGAATTGGGGCAAAAGCCGCTAATAACTGCTTCACCCCTTCAGATGGAAAAGCTACTTTTAATTCTTGATCATCAGCACGACCAGACACTGAAATTACTGTGCCAACGCCCCATTTTTTATGTGATACCTTATCACCAGTCGACCATGAAGTTTGATCGCCGCCGGTAACACCATTTGTAATTTTAGTGACCGGTGTCGCCTGATATGTTGTTGCTGTTGCACGCTGCATTTTACGGTCAAATGGCAAGGTTTTTTTCTGTGTCTTGTCTCGTGATAGACCAGAATACGCTGTTTCCAATAGTTCTGGTGAAATTTCAGCAATAAAACGCGACGGCTCGTTGGCTTGGGTACGCCCGTATAGTAATCTTGAAAAAGCATTCGTTAAAAACAGCTTTTTCATAGCACGCGTAATGCCAACATATGCCAAGCGACGCTCCTCTTCCAATAAATCTTCATCCATCATGGCACGTGATAGAGGAAAAATACCTTCCTCTAGACCAATTAAGAATACCACAGGAAATTCCAACCCTTTGGCAGCATGTAATGTCATCAAAGTAACTGCACCATCACCCTCTTCAAAGTCGTCCAAATCACTCATCAAAGCAGTCGTGCCAAGAAAATCCGTCACTGGGTCGATAGACTCGGGATCTTCTGGTTGATATTTATCATCAAACTCTTTAGTCACAGACAAGAATTCTTCTAAGTTTTCCAAACGCGCTTGACTATCAGGATCATTTTTCTCGGCTAACATTTGCCGGTAACCAGACTGCGTCATGACAAGTTCTGTTAATTCAGTTACATTTAAAAATTCTGATTGTTGGCGTAAATTATGCATCATTTCAGCAAAAGTCAAAAACTTACTTGCTGCCTTTGTTGTAATAGATGGTGCTAATTCGATACTTTCAATGGCTTTCATATAAGATACATTTAAGCGATTAGCCAATTCCCGTAACCGAGTTAAGGATGTCGCCCCTAATCCGCGCTTTGGCTCATTAACAACCCGCTCAAAAGCAGCATTATCATCTGGATTAGTAATTAAACTCATGTAAGCCATAATATCTAAGATTTCTTTACGTTCGTAGAATTTATGACCGCCGACCATACTATAAGGCATATTAGCCTTAACAAGTGATTCTTCTATATTACGCGACTGCGCATTTGTCCGATAAAGCACTGCAAAATCACTATAAGCCATATGTTTCGTCTCACGTAACTGCTGTATATTTGACAAAATAAAATTTGCTTCATCATGCTCTGTCTGTGCACGGTAATATGTAATTTGATCGCCTTTACCGTTTTCAGTCCACAATTTTTTAGGTACACGTTCATTATTATGATTAATGACTGCATTGGCTGCGTCTAAAATATTTTGCGTTGAACGGTAATTTTGCTCTAACATAACTGTATGGGCATTTGGATAATCTTTTTCGAAATTCAAAATATTATTCATATTTGCCCCACGCCAACCATAGATTGACTGGTCGGCATCACCGACAACGGCCAAATTTTTAGAGCGTTGCGCTAATAAATTAACAATTGTATATTGGGCATCATTGGTATCCTGATATTCATCAACATGCAGGTATTCAAACTGTTGCTGATAGCGCGCTAACACTTCTGGCGCTGATTGAAAAAGGTCAATAGTGAGCATGATTAAGTCATCAAAATCAACACTTTGAGAACGCTTTAATTCAGCTTGGTAAGCAGTATAGACCTCTGCCACAGTTTCTTGAAAAGCATTATCAGCAGCTTTAGCATAATCACGTGGTCGCAACATGTCATTTTTTGCGTTGGAAATCATGCCTAGGATTGTGCGTGGATCGTACTGATTTGTATCCAGATTCAAATCATTAATCACCCGTTTCATTAATGTGCGCTGTGCACTGGTATCAATAATTGTAAAATTCTTTGCTAACCCAATAGCTTCGCCGTCCCGACGTAAAATTCGCACCGCTAGAGCATGAAAAGTTGACACCCAAATATCACGAGCAACATCTTCAGACAACAATGCCGCAATTCTTTCACGCATTTCACGCGCTGCTTTATTGGTAAAAGTAATCGCTAAAATACGCCACGGAAAAACATTAAGGTCTTGTACTAGGTGGGCAATCCGATGTGTCAAAACACGTGTTTTACCAGAACCGGCACCGGCCATAATTAAGAGTGGCCCTTCTGTTGTCTGAACTGCTTCAGCTTGTTTATTATTCATTCCATTGGTGAGTGTTTCTACTGACATGTGTGCTCCTAAAGTGTAAATTAACTCTTATTATTATAACAGATTTGAATATGAACAAACGTTCGTATTAGAGAAAATAAAAAAACGGAACATTTCCGTTTTTATTTTTGTGGTACATCAAAGCGCGACAAATGCCACGTCTGAATAATTGCGATGAGCTTTTCTGCATAAGTTGGATCAGTGGCATACCCATCTTTTGTCAATGCATTAGCTGCTGCCTGATAGTCTTTGGCCGCTAAAACATGCTGATATTGGGCCGCATTCCAACTCGTGCCATGATAAAGTAATTCAGCATGCGCCTTCATACTCTCTTGCCATGAATCATAAGCTGCAAAGCGCCCTTGAATAGTGACCCATTCGCCATTTTGAAACTCCTGGGTTGGTAAAACAACACTTTTTTGCCCTGCGTCAGCTTTAATGCCGAATAAATTATTATACTGTGTCGATAGCGTCGAAGTATGCCAATCTGACTCTAAAATAGCCTGCGCGATACTAATTGACGCAATCACACCGTACTTTTCTTGCATTAATCGCGCATATGGTGCTAGTTGATTAATCCAAGCTATTTTTTGTTGACGCACAACGTCTTGTCCTTGTGCATTTTCTTTGTTGTATATTAGTGTTTGCGACCAAAAAGTTGCGCCAATTGCCAACACTAAAATACTGCTTATCCATAACCAGAGATTCAAACGAAATATTTTCTTTTTGCCACGTCTTTTTCTTTTTGCCATTTAACCCAAATCATCCATTGCTAATAGTTGTTGAAAGTGTGTTGCATTTTTTGCTAAATCAGTAGGTGTCCCCGACAAAGTAAATTGCCCTTTTTCAAGAAAATAAACTTGATCAACTGCCCAAATACCCGTCAAATGATGTGTCACCCAGATAATTGTGCGATCTGCTAATACAGTAAATATTTGCTGTAACACCTCATGCTCTGTTTTAGGATCTAAACTCACGGTGGGTTCATCTAAGATGACTATTGGTGCATCTTGCAGTAAAATACGTGCCAAAGCAAAACGTTGGCGCTCACCACCAGAAAAACGTGTGCCTGCTTCTTGCATAGATGTGTTATAGCCACCAGGCAATCGGTCAATTAAAGGCTGCAATCCCGCTTGTTGAATAGCAATTTTGATTTGCTCATCTGTCGCTGAGAGATTGCTCATACGCACATTGTTCAAAATGCTGGTATCAAATAAATAAGCTTGTTGGTCTAATACCGCTACTAATTGAGAGAGCTGTTGTTGTAAAGCGCTGACATCATGACCGCCAATTGTGACTTGACCACTCACTGGTAAAATATCACCGGTAATTAACTTTAACAACGTCGTTTTCCCGGAACCAGAACGTCCTAACAGAGCAATCTTTTGACCAGGTACAACTGTTAGATTAAGTTGACGAATAATCGTTTTATCATCATATTTAAAAGTAACATTTTTCAAAGCAACGGTTTCATCTGTCACATCAAGATGTGGTGTTGCTTTGATTGTATTTTCAGGTAGTGCATTCAATCGTTTGATACTATCTTCATAAAATGACGATTCACTGACGCCCTGATTAACACCAAGAAAGCTATCAACCAAAGGAAAAACAGCCAAAGTAAAGGCAGCAATAAAATTGATAGCAATATGATTATTTGAGAATTGTGCGCCAGCCCAAAATAAAGTGGTAATCACTAAAATTAGCGATAGCATTTGAATTAGAAAATCACGCCACCAGCCAAAATGCATACTGTTATTCTTAGTTGCCGCTAAATCAGCCATCACTCGCCCTTGGTAAGTCACAAGATCTCGTTGTCGTCCGGATGATATCCAATCCTGTAAACCTAAGATTGCATCAGTTGCATCGGTGTAAAGTTGCGCTTGCAATTGCTTTTGCCGGTGAACCCGTGATCGATTAGCTAACAGACTTAAGAGTGGCACAATAATCATAATCACCGCTAACATGACGAACCACCATAACATAAATAACCAGTTAACAACACCAAAGCCAATGGCAACGAATAGATAGAGTAGAATTCCTGCGCCTAAGGGAAATATTGTTCTTAGGTACAGATTTTGTAAGCGATCCAAATCATCAGCCAATAAGCTGAGAACTTCACCTGTTTGTAGCTGACCACGGATTTTACTAGCTGAACTGGCAACACTATCATACAAACGTTGACGTGATTTTGATACAAATCGCAACACCCAGTTATGAGATACTAACCGCTGTGCATATCGAAAAATTGGTCTTGCAATACCAAAGCCACGTGTCAAGACGATAGGGACATAAATCAGTAAAATGTTATCTGGCCGTTGCGCTGCACGTGAGATTAAATAGCCAGAAATAAACATCAAGCCAGCAGCAGCAAAAATAGTCATAAAACTTAAAATAATGGACCAAAACAAACCTGTTTTTTGCTGTTTTAAAAATGGTACAAGCCATCTATCTTGTTGCAGCATTTTTTTTACTTTCATGATGACGCGCCTCTCAATTCAGAACGTAGTTGATTTAAAGCACTTTCCGTGTCTGCTAATAATTTATTAGGCTCGCCTTGTTCCACTATGACACCATTGTGCATCACAAGAACGTAATCCATCTGATCTAACCAATGTAATCGATGCGTTGCAAAGAAAACAAGATGAGACGCTAAAATAGGTGCCATCGTTTGCTTCAAGTCATATTCTGTTTCAACATCTAAATGCGCAGTTGGTTCATCAAATAGTAAGACTTTTCGTTGTGTGTCTAACAATAGTCTGGCCAATGCAATACGTTGTGCTTGACCACCGGACACCTGTCGCCCGCTTTCACCCATCATTGTATCTAAGCCATCAGGCAATTCTGCCACAAATGGTGCCAAGCCAGCTTGTGTCACTGCACGCTCGATTAGCTTGTCACTGACATCAGGTGCATAAAAAGTAATATTCTTTTTTAAAGTCTCATGAAAAATATAAGGTTGTTGTGGCATATAGAAAAATTGTGATTGCCAGTCCTTTTGCGCTAAGTGTGGTAAGGTTTGGTGATTGATGCTTATTTTACCATCGCTGGGTTGCAAAAAGCCACCAATGACACTTAGCAATGTCGATTTTCCCGAACCACTTTCACCAACAATAGCAATTTTTTGATATCCAGTCGCTTCGATATTAATAGCCTTCAGCATTGGTTCGCCCTCAGTATAGCTAAATGACATATCTTGTAAAGTTAATTGACTGTCACTCGTCCATGCATCTAGCGTAAGCACATTTTGATCAGCAATATCTGGCCGTTCAATCATTGATAAGACATCTGTTAAGGCATTTTTCCCATTCAAAGTTGCATGATAATCATCAGAAAAGTTCCGTAATGGCAAAAAGTATTCTGGTGCTAAAATCAAAATCGTCAACGCTGGCAACAAAGTCATATGACCATCTAATAAATCAAATCCTAAAAAAACAGCAACAACCGCAATAGAGAGCGTTGTAAAAAAATCCAAAGCAAAGGTCGAAGTCATTGCAATACGCAAAGTGCGCATAGTTGTTTTACGATAGTCCTCAGAAATATCATAAATTTCATCACTGTAAGAGTCAGCTAAACCCAATTGTTTTAATGTCGGTAACCCTCTTAACGCATCGACAAAACGGTTATTCAGATTTTTAAAGTTAGCAAATTCTGCATCAGCTTTACTTTGTGCTGCTAAACCTAAAATGACAAAAAATAAAATGATGACTGGAAATATGAGTAGTAAGAATAAGCCTTGTTCCCATTTGATGTAGAAAATATAAAGTAAGATTAACCAGGGAATAATACCCAAATCAAATACTTTAATTAACAATAACTGGAAATAATTTTTTACATTATCTAACCCTGCACCAAGTGTTGTCACAGCATTACCAGTTCCCTGCTCAATCGTTAATGTTGAACCCAAAGCTGTATATTTAGTTAATAGTTGTTGCCGATAAGTTTCAACTGCCTCATCCGCATATTTTGACATATAGTGATTCTTAAATACAACCAATAATTGACGTACAACAAAAGCAATTGCAAAAAAAGCAATTGCTGATGTCGTTTGACTAATCGCTTTACCCTGCCACAAATTGACAATCGCAATTGCCATAAAAATGCCTTGGGCTAAGATAGCTAAAGCTTGAATACCGGTCATCATAACCAAACCAACTAATATACCAATAATGCCTTTTAATTTAAATAGCCTTTTATCTATCATTTAATTATTCCTAAATTCGTTTATCATACTGCTATTTTAAAACAAAAAACGTCTACTTAATTGTAAACGTTTTTTGCCGTTTTATTCAACTACTTTATGAGAGACAATGCGCTTGCGGAAAACCCAGAAGCTCCAGATTTGGTAACCAAGGGTTACCGGCAAAGCTGTAACGACAACGATTGTCATTACTTTCAAAGTATAAGTGGAAGACGACGTGTTCATGATGTTGAGTGTGTGTAACGGATTGTTGGCAACCATGACTCGTGGGAAAAGGCCAACAAAGAGTAAGACAACAACTTCAACTAAAGTTAAGCCAGACAACACAAACGGCAATTTTTCCATTTTCTGTTTGATTGCCAAGAGCCAACCGATAACTGTGGTCAAAACAATGACGACTAAGATACTTAATGTCCATACAGTTTGCGTTTGAATAAAATCAGTATAGAAGAATAGTAACACAGCAAACAATGCTTCACCTGCCAATAAAATTGGATACAGATACTCTAACTGTTTTAGTGCACGTGTTCTCAACTTACCATCAATTCGCAATCGTGTATAATTCAACCCATGAACATAACTCATCAATGATACCGCAACACCACCAACTAAGGAAAAGGGTGTCACATAATCAAAGAAACCGGCAGAAAGATTACCCCGAGCATCAATTGGCATACCTGAGACCATGGCTGTAAAAATCATACCCAAGAAAAACGGTACTAAAAATGATGTTAGCGCGATTAATCGTTCCCAAAGTTGTGTGCCTTGAATGGTTGGCATATGTTCACGGAATTCAAATGATACACCACGATAAATCAAAGACAATAAAACAATGAACAACATGAGATAGAAGCCTGAGAAAAGAGAGGCATACCATGCTGGAAAGGCAGCAAAAGTTGCACCACCTGCTGTAACCAACCACACTTCGTTAGCATCCCAATTAGGACCAATAGCTTGGTAAAGCGCTTCACGATCTTTTTGATCTCTGGCATTTAACGCAAATTGCATGCCAATACCAAAGTCAAAGCCTTCTAAGAAAAAGAACCCTGCCCACAAGACACCAATCAATACAAACCATATAATTTCTAAAATAGTCATTAAGCTTCAGCCCCCTTTGCTAAATTATCATAAGGGTCACTAGGTGATAATTCTTCTGTTTCCTCTGCATTTGGTCCTGCATGTAGCACACGGCGTGACAGCCAAATCATGATTCCGCCTAACGTTGCAAAAGTCAGGAAGTAGATGATATTTGAAATCAACAATGACAGGACAGATACATTTGGTGAGACAGCAGCACTAATTGGCATTAAGCCATAAACAACCCAAGGATACCGTCCTAATTCCGTCACTAGCCAACCTGCTGTATTAATGATAAATGGTACAAAGGTCGCAATTCCTAATATCCAAAGGAACCAACGCTGGGTGTGGATAAGTTGTGTTTTACGACGATTCATCCATAATGCGACAAGGCCAAGCATCATTAAGCCACCTGCGCCGACTGCCATGACACGGAAAGCGTAGAACAATGTATTTTCAGGGACATAATAATTTTTAATATCCCCGTGCGTTTTACCGTATTGCTTTTCGAGTTGCTTTTCAAGTTCAGTTGTACCTGTTGTGTTTCCACCTGTCAAAGAATGATTACCCAAAATAGACAGAACATATGGAATTTCAATACGTGCAATCACTTTATGTGTATCCGGGTTTGTAACCGAAATCAGTGACCACGGTTGTGCCTTATCCTTACGTTCAGACGATGTGATTGTTTTATCAACACCTTCCATAGCAGCATATTTCATAGGTTGCATCGATTGTAATTCAAATGCATGCTTGTCACCAGTAGCCAACGCCCCAACGACACCAACTAAACCAACAATTAAAGCAATATTAATTGATTTACGGAAAAACAATACTTCCTTGTCGTTTTTCTTCAATTTCAACAGTTTGAAGGCAGACATACCAGCCACTAAGAAACCGGCAGTAACTAGCGTACCCACAACAACGTGTGGAAACTCAACCCAGAGTTGCCTATTTGATAGCAAAGCACCAAAACTCTTTAATTCGGCACGTCCCATGTGGTTATCAATAGCATAACCAACTGGGTTTTGCATAAACGAATTGGCAGCTAAAATCCACAGTGATGAGATAGCCGACCCAATGGTTGTTATCCAAATAAACAGAACATGAATACTTGGCTTGAAGCGATCCCATGTAAACGACCAAAGACCAATAAATGTTGATTCTGCAAAGAAAGCAACCAACGCTTCAATCGCCAATAATGACCCGAAGATATCACCAACATAGCGCGAATATTCAGACCAATTCATACCAAATTGAAATTCTTGTATCAAACCAGTCACAACGCCGACGGCAAAACTCAATAGGAAAATTTTACCCCAAAATTGCGCCATTTTTTTGTATATCTCATCTTTTTTGATAACATACATTGTTTCCATGATTGACACAACAACCCCTAAACCAATCGACATTGGCACAAAGAAAAAGTGGAATATCGTTGTCATTGCGAATTGGAAACGTGCGAGATCTAAAATCCCTACTAAAGTAACCATTTGTTCCTCCAACGTACCCATAATACACAATAATCAACGAGATTGATGTGTTATTATGGGCACAACTTAAATATTCAAGACATTATTATTGCCTTCTCTAATATCTAGTTTATCACTTGATAAACTAAGATGTTGTTAAAATTTTGTAACAAAAAAAACGCAAATGGCGTTTTTTTAACCTTTATGCAAAATTTGAGTCATCAGCTAGGAATGTATTGAGTACTTCTTCAACCATATCCCATTCTTTATCATCTTCAATTTGGATGAGATCTTCTTCAGTAGCATCCCCATTACTATCAGGATGGAAGATATAAGCTTGAATATCAACCTCTTCATCCTCTTCTACACCCTCTGGGACTAACAAAATGTAGTCTTTGCTATATTCTTCAGAGTGAAACGTAAATAAAACTTCATATAAAGCTTCATCCCCATTTTCATCTATCAAGGTAATTTTTTGAACATCGTCGTTATTTGTCATGATTTTAAGTATTAGTCACTTAAGCGTCACTAATTTATTCCCTTCAAAGTGTATCTATATTATAACGTAAAAACAACATTTCTGTGCGAAATGTTGTTTTCATCTATTTAGTGAGTGGGCCATTAGCATCTAAATAATTTTGCAAGATAAATTCAGCTGCAATTTTATCAATCACTTGTTTTCGCTTTTTACGAGACACATCTGCTTCTTCAACCAGCATGCGTTCAGCTTGAACAGTTGTCAAACGCTCATCTTGAAAATCAGTTGGCAAGTTAAATTGGTCTTCGACCATTTGCGCATATTGTCGCGCTGCTTCAGCACGAGGACCTTCTGAGTTATTCATATTTTTTGGCAAACCAACGACAACACCCTTGGCCTGCTTCTCTTTAATGATTTCACCGAGACGAGCTAAGCCGAACTCTTTTTCATCTTCATTAATGCGAATAATTTCAACACCTTGAGCTGTCCAGCCCATGGGGTCACTTACCGCTACACCAACCGTACGGCTCCCTACATCTAATCCTAATAATCGCATTACTTTTTTAAATAGACGCGTACAAGTTCCTCAATGATTTCGTCACGTTCGTGACGCTTAATCAAGTTACGTGCGTCATTTAAGCGCGGAATATATGCTGGATCACCAGACATTAAGTAACCAACAATCTGATTAATTGGGTTATAGCCCTTTTCTTCTAACGCATTATATACTATCTCTAATGTGTCATGAATATCTTTTGGCATCTGGTTACCAAAATCAAATATGGTTGTTTCATCTCCTACTGACATCGTACACGCTCCTTTCTTCCTAATTTTTTAATAACTAATATACCGTCCTAGTACTATTTTACCTAATTATTATGACAAATACATAACAATAAGATAAAAAGATACGTTAAGCTAGCTCGTCAAGAAATGTTGATACTGCAATGAATGCATCGTTAATACCCGCAGGATTTTTACCACCAGCTTGCGCCATATCTGGACGGCCACCGCCACCACCACCTATCTTTGGCGCAATTGCTTTGATTAAATCACCGGCCTTAAATCCTTTTTTGTTGGCTTCTGGTGAAGCTGCAACAATTAAACTCACTTTGTCATCAACGTGAGTTGCCAACACTAATACGTCTGATGGATAGTTTTCACGCCATGTATCAACGACTTGTCGTAAACCATCCATACCTGATACTTGGAGTTGCGCTGTGATGTATTGATAACCATTTTGCGTTTTAACATCTTTAAAGACATCTTGAGCTGCTGCGTTAGCAAGTTGTGCTTCCACAGAGGTCAAATGACGTTGTAGGGTTTTTATCTCAACCTGTAAATCTTCAACTTTAGCTGGTGCATCCGTTAGCTTTTGTGCTTTCAAACTGTCAGCAATTACCTTTAATGCTTGTTCTTCTGCTTTAAATTGAGATAATGCTGCGAGACCCGTAACCGCTTCAATGCGTCTTACACCAGCACCAATACCAGACTCTGACACAATTTTAAACAAACCGAGTTCTGCGGTAGTTTGTGCATGAGTACCACCGTCAAATTCTTTGTTGAAATCACCGATAGATACCACACGAACAACATCGCCATATTTTTCACCAAAGACAGCGACTGCACCCATTTTTTTTGCACTCTCGATATCAGTCTCTACCCATGTAATTGGTAAATTATTGGCAATTACTTGGTTAACCATAGTTTCGATTTTTTCAAGATTTTGTTCAGAAACAGGCCCTTCATGAGTAAAATCAAAACGCAAATATTCTGGTTCAACTAAGGAACCAGCTTGATGAACATCGCCACCTATCACATTACGTAACGTTTGGTCTAACAGATGTGTTGCTGTATGATTTTTCGAGATGGCCACATGTCTTGCTAAATTAACTTTTAACGCGACCTGGTCGCCCAACTTAAATGAAGTCACTACTTCGACGGTATGCACATGTTGCCCATTAGGTGCGCTTTGGGTATCAGTAACGTGAGCGACAACCTCACCTTGCTTGTTCAAAACCTCACCTTGATCGGCAACTTGTCCACCCATCTCTGCATAAAATGGCGTCTTATCAAACACCAGTTGTACACTATCTCCCGGCTCAGCACTTGCGAGTAGCGCATCCACGCCTTGGTTATCATGACCTATAATCGCGACAATTGCTGCATTTGACACCTCTGTTTCAGACCAACCAATATAATCTGATGGCACTTTTAAGTCTGTCAGAACTGCATTTTGAACCCCCATTGATTTATCATTGGAACGCGCAGCACGAGCCCTAGTACGCTGTGCTTGCAATGCGTCATTGAAACCGACTACATCAACAGTCAAGCCTTCATCTGCAGCTTGCTCTTGTGTCAACTCAAGTGGAAAACCATACGTATCAGATAACTTGAAAGCATCTGCGCCCGAAATCACTTGTTGTCCTGATGCTTTTGCCTTTGCTATAACATCATTTAGTAATGACAAACCACCTGTGAGTGTAGCATTAAAGCGTTTTTCTTCGGCAGCAATGGTCTTTTGAATTTTTTCAGTGTTATCAGCAATTTCAGGGTAATAACTCTGCATAATCTCAGCAACGATTGGGACTAACTTGGTTAGGAATTCACCTTGAATACCTAATTTTTGTCCATGCAAAACTGCGCGACGTAATAAACGACGAATGACATAGCCACGACCTTCATTGGCAGGTAACGCTCCGTCACCAATAGCAAATGTGATGGCCCGAATGTGATCAGCAATCACTTTAAAACTTGTATTACTTTCTGAATCTTTTGTCGCATCGTAAGTATAGTCGGGCGACATTTTTTCAGTTGCACGGATAATTGGCAAGAAGAGATCAGTGTCAAAATTTGTACGGCCGTTCTGGAATACTGATACGAGACGTTCTAATCCCATACCCGTATCAATATTTTTATGTGGTAATTCAGGATATTGTGCATTATCAGTTAAACCAGGCAAATGATTGAACTGGGAAAAAACAATATTCCATATTTCCAAGTAACGTTCATTTTCACCACCTGGATACATTTCAGGATCATTGTCAGGCAAATTTTGAAAAGCAGGCCCACGGTCGAAGAAAATTTCTGAATCTGGTCCTGAAGGCCCTTCACCAATATCCCAAAAGTTATCTTCCACTTCATAGATATGGCCTTCAGGCAAATCTGTTTTTTCTAGCCAAATCTTTTTTGCTTCTTGGTCTTTAGGGTAGACTGTGACATAGAGTAAATCTTTGTCTAAGCCATACCATTCAGGACTGGTTAATAACTCCCAAGCCCATGGTATTACTTCTGCTTTAAAATAATCACCAACAGAAAAATTACCCATCATTTCAAATAATGTATGGTGACGTGCTGTTTTACCGACATTTTCAATATCGTTTGTACGAATCGCCTTCTGGGCATTAGTAATACGCGGATTTTTGGGTATGACCGAACCATCGAAATACTTTTTCAAAGTCGCTACGCCCGAGTTAATCCATAATAACGTTGGATCATCTTGCGGGATTAGATTTTTTGATGGCACAATTTCATGCCCTTTTGATGCAAAAAAGTCCAAAAACATCTGACGGACTTCTGATGACGTGAGTTCTTTCATCACTAATTTCTCCTTTAGTTGGTTAAAAATATAAAAAGACCAAAACAAAGTGCGGACGCGTGACCGTGGTACCACCGCAATTTGTAATGATCTTTCATCTTTACCTTCATAAGCTCATAACGCTGAGTCGCGGCATCTTTTCAGACACAATCATGATCTGGGAGCGTAAAATTAACGTTGTGTGTTTTTCATCAACCAACACATTTCTAACTGCCAAACGTAAATTTTATATATCCAGATTTCTTAAATTATTATAGCACATTACCAGCCAATGTGATTATCCGTTTCTGGCAAAGTAAGCTGCCCAGCTTCAAGCTCTGAAAACGCCTGGGATATCATAGTAAATGCTGATTCTAGTGCTGCTTGCGTTATCACAAGTGGTGGCTGAAAACGCAGCGTATTGCCACGTAAACTAATCATAATTGCCCCTAATTCAAAAATACGATAAATTAATTTAGTTGTCGCTTCATCATCTGGTTGCCCTTGTGAATCAACGATATCAATGCCCCCATTTAAACCGTACATACGAACATCACCAATAAAATCATAACGATTAGCTGCTTTTTCAAAAAATACTTTGGCAAAATTCCCCATTCGCTCTGAACGCGCCACTAATTGTTCGGTTTCAATCACATCTAACGTGGCCATCGCAGCGGCAGCTGTTACTGGATTCCCGGCTGTTGTATAGACATTAGCCGGTGCTGATAAACTAGCCATAATTTCTCGCCGACCAATCACTGCACTAAGCGGTAACCCACTAGCTATTGACTTCCCAACGCTCATCAAATCCGGCGCAATACCAAAATGATCAATTGACCATAACTTACCCGTACGTCCTAAGCCTTGATTTACTTCGTCTACTGCAAAAACGATGCCATGATCTCGCGTAAACTGGTAGACCAAATCCATATATTTCTGTGGCGCTTTGACAATGCCGCCATCGCCTTGAATTGGTTCGATAATGACTAACGCGACATCGTCTGCCGGCAAATAAGTTTCAAATGGCAATTTAAATTGCTTAAATAAGCGTTCTGAAAAATCATCATCACTTTCATTTTCCAGTCGTTGATTTTGATCGGGAAAAGGCACTTTGACAACTTCTGGTAATAAAGGGCCGATTTTTCGCGTCATATTTAAGCTCACACCAGATATCGATATGGCGCCGTAAGTCGAACCATGATAAGCACCAGTAAAACTCACAATATATTGTCTGCCTGTATATGCACGTGCAAACTTAATAATAGCATCGTTGGCATCTGATCCTGAATTACCAAATACCACTTGTTTTTCAAATTGGCCGGGTGCTAGTTTAGCCAAACGTTGTGTCAATTTGGCCGTCGTTGTATTAGCAAAATATGCAGGTGTATACTGAATCAGTTTCTCCGCTTGCTCGGCAATGGCTGCAACAACATGTGGATGTGAATGTCCTGTATTTGTGGCACTAGCACTAGCTAATAAATCGATATAATCACGCCCATCAGCGTCTGTAATTGTTGCGCCTTTACCATGATCAATGACAACATCGAAATATTTTACTCGTGAGGTATCTGCCAAATATCGTTTTTCTTCCGCTAAAATTTTTTTATTGTTAGACATATTTCCCGCCCCATTTCTCTATTTTTGTACAATAAAAGCCCTGTATAAACAGGACTTCGGTGTGATTATTAACGTGAAATTTTGCTATGACGTGCACCATAAGCTGCATAAATAATCAAACCAAGGACAAACCAACCAAAAGCATATAACTTTGCTTGATTATCCAACTGATAGAAAATAAATCCTGATCCAAGGGCTGCTAGAGCAGGCAGTACAGGATAAAGTGGCATTTTAAAGCCAGGAACTGGAATATCCTTTCCTTCACGCGGACGCAAAGCGTAAACCCCTAATGACACAATAATAAAGGCGATTAACGTACCAGCAGAAATTAAACCTGCCAATTCAGTAAAGCTAAAGACTGAACCAATTAAAATGGCAATCACAGATAAGACTAACAAAGCGTTATTAGGCAAACCTTTGTCATTGACCTTACCTAGAAATTTAGGTAGCAAACCATCACGGCCAAAAGCATAAAGCAAACGTGATCCAGCTAGCATCATCCCAATAATCGCAGTAAACATACCAACTAAGGCGACAACAGATAGCAAGTTTGAAGTGAATTCATGGCCAGAGTTAAGCAATGCCCATGCAGCTGGTGCGGCATTGTTAGCATACTTTGAATAATGGAACATACCAACCAATACTAAAGCAACCGTTACAAACAATATTGTGGCAATAACTAATGAGCCGATAATCCCACGCGGCATTGTCTTTTTCGGATCTTTTGCTTCTGCTGAATTAGCAGCAATAGAGTCAAAACCAATATAAGCTAAAAAGATTTGTGCTGCGCCGGCAAAAATACCTTGCCAACCACCAAAATCGGTACCAGGCTTATGCGCTGGAATAAATGGGACATAGTTTGCAGGATGAATAGCCGTCAAACCAACACCAATGAAAATCAGAATAACTAACACCTTACCGATAACCAAAACATTTTCAACCCGCGCTGTTGTATTGGTACCACGCCACAATAAGATTGTCACAATAAGCACTGCAAAGAGGGCCGAAAGATCGATTACACCACCATTGCCTGCCGCAAATGAACCTGCTAAAGCAGGTGGTAAAGCAAGTTGATGTGATGCCAAGAATAGTTTGAAATTAGCAGACCAACCTGAAGCAACAAAGGCTACGGCGATAAAATATTCAGCTAGTAGTGCCCAACCGGCAATCCACCCAAATACTTCACCGAAAACAACGTTAGCCCATGAATATGCTGAGCCGGCAAAAGGCAAAGCCGAAGCAAATTCAGCATAAGCAAATGCTGCAAGGCCAGAAACAACAGCAGCAATTACGAATGAAATTGCTACCGCTGGACCTGCATGCTTAGCTGCAACAATTCCTGGTAACGTGAAAATTGCTGTTGACACAATAGTACCAATACCAAGCGCCAGCATTTCTTTCACACCAAGAGTTTTTTGCAGGTGTGCATCACTTATTTCAAAACTTGACGGACTGGCTTTATGAAACCAGCCGCCTCTCGGTTTAGATTCCGACATATTTATCCCTCCAAAGGTTACAAAAGTTACTTGGATAATATTAACATTTTCTAATATTTCTGTCAATAAAAAAACAGAATTAAAATTCTGTTTTCTGAAAACTTATGCAAATATTGTTGTCATGATTAATATGACAATCAAACCTGTTACAGAGATAATCGTTTCAAGCACTGTCCAGATTTGGAAAGTTTGCTTAACGGATAAATCAAAGAATTCTTTAAAAATCCAAAATCCAGCATCATTAACGTGGGAAGCAATTAATGATCCCGCGCCGATGGCTAATGCGACAAATACCGGTAATAATGTATTTCCTGGGTTGGCTGCTAAGATACCTGTTACGATACCTGCAGCAGTCATACCTGCGACAGTTGCTGAACCAACGGATACGCGCAAAACAGCAGCAACTCCCCACGCAAATAAGACAATTGCAATAGGGCTCATGGCACCACCTGCCTGGAATGTTGTCGCAATCTTATCTGACAAACCAGATGTTACCAACACACCACGCAAAGCACCACCACCACCAACAATAAGTAAGATACCTGCTACTGCCGACATTCCTTCATTTAATGATTTACCAACTTCAGTCATTGACTTATGTTGCCAAATGCCCATTGTAAATATTGCAAAAATCAGGGCAATAGTCATAGCTACCGCAGGATTAGCAGCAAACTCAACGATTTGATCGACTAGCGTAGGATTCTTAGGTGTTACTCCGCCAGTATAAATTAATTTATAGACGGTCGCAATAATCATAAATACTAACGGGAATACAGATGTCAAAACAGATAAACCAAATTTAGGTGTTGTATTCAAATCGTATTCTTTAACCGGACCAACAGCTTCAATTTCTGTTTTAAATTGGAATGCATCTGGCGCATATTTTTGTGCTAATTTTGTAAAAGCTGGTCCTGCCACAACTGCAGTAATTACAGCAACAATTAAACCAAAAATCAACATCATCCCAATATTAGCGCCTAAGGCTGAAGCAACAGCTGTTGGTGCTGGCTGTGGTGGCAAAAAGCCTTGTGCTGATGACAATGCTGCTGTCATTGAGACACCAAGGTACAACAAAGGTACCCCTGCTTCAATAGCTACCGCAAAAACAATTGGAATCAACAAGACCATGCCGACACCAAATATCATTGAAATTCCAATAATAAATGACGCAATCAGAACTGCCCATTGTAATCGTTTCACACCGAACCAATCAATTAACGTTTTAGCAATGCGATACGATCCACCTGCATCAGCAACCAAACGCCCTATCATGCCACCAAAAATAAAGATAACAGAATTGGGACCTAAAATATTCCCAACACCCTGAGCGCCAAGGACCGCATCAGGAATTTTCATTGGCGCCATGCCTAATAGTAAAGCCAAAATAAAGGCTGTAATAATTAAAGCAACAAATGTGTTCAATTTAAATTTAGCAATCAAAACAAGCAAAATTAAAATTGAAATAATTAACATGACAAATTCCATGTTTTAATATGTAACGCGTGACATACGCAGCGCGTTTTCTCCTAACCTCTATAAAATAATTTATTTAGAATGCTTACGTTGATAATTTGCTATGTTTTCGTATTCAGTCTGTAACTGACGTGACAAGCGAATAAAAATTGGTGCCAGTTCACGATATGCCTGAAAGTTTTCAGGCATTGGTTGATACGTGTTCGCTGAGCCGATGTACTTCTCAATTTCATTAAGATTATCAATCTGACCCAATGCTTTTTGTGCCACAATAACGGCAGCCAAAGCACCTGATTCAAATGCTTCAGGCACAGTCACTGGTTGCTCAAAAATATCTGCAAACATTTGACGCCATAATGGTGACCGCGCAAAACCACCCGTGGCTTGAATAGACTTCAAATCGCCAACTACTTCTTCAAGTGCTAAGCTCACCATGTAAACATTAAATGTAATGCCTTCCAAAACTGATCGCAACATATGTGCTCGTGTGTGACCATGATTTAGACCAAAGAATGACCCACGAGCATTAGCATCCCAGATTGGCGCACGCTCGCCACCTAAGTAAGGATGGAATATTAAGCCTTCTGAACCAGCTGGTACGCGTGCAGCGATTTGTGTCATCAAATCATATGCATCTGTACCAAGCAAGGCAGCAGTTGACTTTTCGGCGTCAAACATATTATCTCGCGCCCAACGGAAAACATCCCCACCGTTATTAACCGGTCCACCAACTACCCAATGTTCTTTGTCTAAAGCATAAGTAAAGGTTCGACCTTTCGGATCAATCACCGGATGATCAGCAACTACTCGAATAGCACCAGACGTACCAATGGTAATAGCTGCAACACCTGGCTGAATCGCATTAACACCCAAGTTTGACAATGGGCCATCCCCAGCACCGTAGACAAACGGTGTATCAGCAGGTATCCCAATAACAGCTGCATATTCTGCTGCCATATTTGTTTCATAGGCATAAGGCTCTACAGTCATTGGCAATTGTGCTTTTTGTAACCCTGTTACTGATAAAGCTTGTTCGTCCCAATCTAAATTGAAAATATTAAACAAACCTGTACCAGAAGCTAGAGAAATATCCATTTTATTGACACCAAACAACCGGTGGAAAAGGTATTCTTTAATGCCAAGATAATGTGCTGCTTGGTTATAAACATCTTCGTGTTCCGTCTTTAACCATAGTAGCTTTGACAAAGGAGCCATCGGGTGAATTGGTGTACCAGTTTTTTGATAAATCTCTTGGCCAAGACCTGTTCGTTTAAGTTCTTCAGTGTATTTGACAGCACGCGTATCAGCCCATGTTATCACGCGTGTTAACGGCTGCCAGTTCTTATCGAAGGCAATTAATGAATGCATAGCTGATGAAAATGATACAGCTGATATTTTATTGCCTTCTGATAAGTTAGCCTGCCGAACGACATCACTTAAGGCATCAATCAAAGCTTCAAATATCTCATTCAAATCTTCTTCGGCCATATCTGGTATATCACGATAAAGTTGATACCCCTTATTAGCGCTAGCTACAACTTGGTTGCGATCATCAAACAAAACTGCTTTAGTTGATGTTGTGCCAAGATCGACACCAATCATATATTCCATAATTCACCTCATATCTATTGATAAGCGTTAATCAAATGCTAAACCAAACAGAAAAAGCTCCCTACTCGGGAGCTGCTACTCAAAATATCTTGAGCAGGTTTAATCATTATATTACTTAGCTGAATCCATTGCGTGACCACCAAAGCCATTACGCAAAGCTGAGACAACCTTACCTGTAAATGTATCATCTTGCAATGAACGGTAACGCATAGCAAGTGACAAGTAAATAACAGGTGCTGGTACATCAAGATCCAATGATTCTTGAACTGTCCACTTACCTTCACCAGATGAGTGCATACGACCAGCAATAGCATCCAACTTAGGATCCTTTGCGAATTGTTCTTCAGCCAATTCCATCAACCATGAGCGGATAACTGAACCATGATTCCACAACTTTGAAACAGCTTCATAGTCGTAATCAAATTGAGAAGCTTCCAAGACTTCGAATCCTTCAGCAATTGCTTGCATCATACCGTATTCGATACCGTTGTGAACCATCTTCAAATAGTGACCTGAACCCAAACGACCTGTGTACAAGTAACCATCTTCTTCGGCAATTGACTTGAACAATGGTTCGATAATCTTCCATGATTCGGCATCATCGCCACCAATCATGAAGTTACCACCGTTACGGGCACCATTCATACCGCCTGAAGTACCGGCGTCGAAGAACTTAATACCTGCAGCAGTTGTACGCTTGTTTTGTTCCAAGTTGTCTTTATAGTTTGAGTTACCACCATCAATGATGATATCGCCCTTGTCCATCTTTGAAATCAATGTATCAATTGTTGAGTTAGTTGGTACACCAGCTGGTACCATTACCCAAACAGCCTTTGGTGAAGGCAACTTTGATAGCATGTCGTCAATATCTGATGCCCCTTCAATTGCTGATGAGTAATCAGTTGCTGCCTTAACAAAGTCAGCGTTCAAATCAAACGCAACAACTTCGTGACCGTTATCAACGGCGTTCTTTACCAAGTTCAAGCCCATCTTACCAAGGCCGATCATCGCAAACTTCATGGTTCACTTACCTCTTATATGTTTTGTATTTTTACTACTATTTCATTATATGAAAATTTTTTACATATTGCAACCCTGTTATTGTAAATATTTTTCTTTTCTTGTATAGTTAACTATAATAAGTTATTCACATTATGTAATCATCGGAGAATGGCATATGGCTCAAAATATCATTGAACAATTACGTGCACAAAAAAAACAATATAATAGCACCGAAAATAAGTTAATTGACTATATTTTGCAAGACACTGTTCGCGCAAGAGAAGCAACCATTAGGGAACTCTCTAATGGTTCAGGCGTTTCAACCGCAACGATTTCACGTTTTGCTAAAAAAATTGGATTTGACTCCTTTCGTGATTTTTCAATGTCATTGGCCAGTGCCACCACAACGCTTTCGCCTGTCGATTTTTTTGGTGAAATTACAGATAATGATGACACTGATGCGATTGCTCAAAAAGTTTTTGCTGGGGCCAGCAACGCCCTCAAGGCGACTGTTAATCATTTAACAGCCAGTATGTTAGACACAGCAACACACTATCTAGTGGCTGCTAATCGTGTCGGCTTTTTTGGTATTGGCGGCTCATCTCTAGTTGCGTTTAATGCATACCATAAATTTTTACGTACACCATTAAATGTCATCGCCCATCCCGATTACGATATTCAACTCATGCAAGCTGTCAAACTAAATAATCATGACGCCGCTGTCGTGATTTCTCATTCCGGACGCAACAAAGATACCTTACTTATTGCACAAAAATTAAAAGAAAATCACGTTAAAGTAATTGCTATTACGGCTTTTGCTGAATCGCCCTTAGCCAAATCAGCTGACCTAGTCTTATTATCCTTGGCTGAAGAAATTAATTTTCGTAGTGAATCAATGAGTTCGCTGATTGCCCAAATTACAATCATTGACACGTTGTTTACATTAGTTGGTTCGCAATTATCGACACGAACACAAGATGTAGTCGATACCATGCGGACAACTATCGAAGAAACGCGTGCACATTAAAAGCGCTGACAATATTGTCAGCGCTTTTAATATCTAATTTTGTTTTAACATGGCCTTTGCTTGATTAGTCAACATGTCAATAGCAACTAAATTCTCGCCCCCTTCTGGGACAATAATATTAGCATATCGTTTAGTTGGTTCAACGAATTGATGATACATAGGCTTAACAGTTGCCAAATACTGGTCAATGACACCGCGTACTGTTCTACCACGTTCATCAATATCGCGTTCCAAACGACGCAAAAAGCGAATATCATCATCTGTATCAACAAATATTTTCATATCTAATAAGTCACGTACACGCGAATCGTTAAATAACAAAACGCCATCTACAATGATGACATCTGCTGGCTCAACAGGTTCAACTTCTTTGGCGCGCGTATGATTTGGATAATCATATATTGGCTTACTAATTGCTTCATGACGTAATAAACGTCGTAAGTCAGATACAAATAAATCTGTTTCGAAAGAATCTGGATGATCATAATTTGTCTTAACACGTTCTGACATTGGTTTGTCAGATTGATCTTTATAGTAAGAATCTTGCTGAAGTAATATAGCTGAAGAACCATCTTCTGTCAATCGGCGTACTAACTCACGACTAACAGTCGTTTTCCCCGAACCGGAACCACCTGTAATACCAATCACTAAGGGTTTCAATCCCATTATTGTTTTCCTCCCTCACTAGTAGCAATATCATCTGACAAACCCTCTAGGTTAAGAGACATATCTCTAAAATCGCTATCTTCAAGTGGGAAATGTTGTCTAAATTCATCGAAAATCTGTAACGTCCCGTCAATGTTCTGGCCTTCAAAATCAAGAATGTGGCCACCAAACTTTTTATCATCTGACAAAAAGTGAATATGCCACCCTGCAGCCGTAGGGCCACTAAAGACGCTAGGGGCAAAATAACCAACAATGGTCCCACTAATATCTTTCTCTTGAAATTCTGATTGGTTTGTTGCAACTTCTAATAGACTTGGATATGGTGTTTCTTGTTTCTGTGCGACACGAACATGCATATTTGAAAAGTCACCATGGAATTTGACTGCGGCAAAAATATTAGTCAACTTTTCTGACTTTAGTTGTTGACTTAATGTGTCGGTTGATGTCTCGGAAAAAGGTAGTCGGCGCGTTGGCTGATTAAAATGTACCGACACAAATGGCATCTTGGTATCCTTATCAGTGATATGGTTCAGTTTGCCATCACTTGTTGCTTGATAAACCTCACCATCTAAAACAATAACTTCGCCATCTAGACCAGTTAAAGTGCCAATACCTGTATCCCCGTGTGTTAATAACTCCGCGACTGTAATGGTGCCTTGTAATTGTTTGCCCATAAGCATGGCTAAAGTACCGTGTTGATATAAACTACTCATTATGTTCATCTACTATGCATCCTATCTGACGCACTTCCTCCATATCTTATTAACTTCATTTTAAGCGAATAAAAATGGACTGTAAAGCCTTTACTGAACTGTTTAACAATTTCAAACAAAAAAAGCGACCTTTCGGTAGCTTAATGACTGTTTTTAGTGCGTGCAACACTTTCAACTAGCAAACGAACATAATTGCGATCACCAGTTGGCCCAGGATGCACACCATCATCAGCGAACCAGTCTAAATGCTGTTTTGCTAAATCAAACCAATCAATCACATGTAAATTACTGTATTGTTTCTGCGCATCAGCTAACATCTGATTATTATCATTCTGCCAAGAACGGCTTTGAACAAAATTATTAAACCAATAAACTTGTCTCTTTTTACCAAATGTCTGCATCATTTTGTCAAGATCTTGTCGTTTAATATCACCATTTGTCCCCAAACCAATCACAATATTAGAGGCTAACTTACCTTGTGATGACATCTGGGCAACAAGGTCCGGTGTTTGGTAAGATTGACGTCCCACAGCAGCATCAACGAATATATTTTCATTTACTTCTTGTAAGTATGGAGCTGCATCTAACATCACTGAGTCCCCAATTGCTGTAAATGACATCTCTTTAAAGGCCAAATATTGTGATTTTTTCAATCCATAGCTTGAAATAATTGTTTGTTGTGCCGGTGTCAATTTAGTTGATTCAGAGGCATCATGTTTATTAGTTTTGCCTTGCGCTGCCTTAGCGTTCCGTTGCGCAACTTTTTGTTGATTAGATTTGAGTTGCTTCTGCAATTTGGTTTCTGGCTGTGCCATACCCGCCCGATGATCAAGTAAGCCGTTACCAATAAACACCGTCAGACAAACAAGCGCAATCATGACAGCAAAAAACAAATTGCGTGATCTCGCCAGGCGCATGATGACAAGTTTAAAGGCAGCCGGCTGACGAAAAATATTCTCAACAAAACGATAACTCAGCTCACTGAGTAAAAGCACAATCGCAACTTCAATGACCATATTGAGCAGATTAGGCTGATAATTTGGGATTAACTTTTCATAAAAAACAAAAACTGGCAACTGATATAAGTAAATGCTATAACTCCGGGTGCCTAAGTAATTCAAGATTGGTTGGTCGAGTAGATGACCATACCACGAAGCTGGATGCGCCGTGACGGCAATTAATATCGCAACAACTAAGGTAAACAAATACATCAAGCCATAATAAGTACCTTGATGTTGCCCATTAAGCCACAGAAAACCACAAATTGTTAATATGAAGGCTATTGTCCCTGTCGTATTTAAAAAATCACGCGTTTTTGGCTGAACCGCCGGATTGAGTCGGTTAGATGGCCATAAAAATGCCAAAGACGTTCCAATTAGAATAGCAAACATGCGCGTATCTGTCCCATAATAAGCGCGATTGATTGCCTCTGGCTGATATAATACTGCCATGGCTATCGCACTCAATAACGATAAAAATAGCAACATAATCGCAATATATGGTCGCTTAAGCTGTTTTTTTAATAACCACCATACGATGAACGGCCAAATTAAATAAAATTGTCCCTCTATTGATAATGACCATAAGTGCGTAAACGGTGAGGCCCCACCGAATTGTTGAAAATAAGATTCACCATGCCCAATAGCCCAGAAATTATAGACGTACAATAAATTAGTAACGACTGTATAGCGTAAATTATAAATAAGCTGTTGATCAAATAATAAAATAATCACAATGCTCAATAAGAGCATGCCTAATAATGCTGGATACAGTCTTTTTAACCGCCGTATATAAAATGTCACTGCAGCAATTCGTTGCTTATCATCAAATTCTTGGATTAAAAGGTCGGTAATTAAATATCCTGACAAAACAAAAAAAAGTGGTACCCCTAACCAACCGCCAACGAGCTTGTCAGGCATCAAATGAAAAGCTATTACACCAATAACTGCTAAGGCTCTTAGCCCATCAAACCCCTTAATATAACGCTTTTTTGTCATTTGAAATATGAACCTTCCATCGTAAATTTGTTCAAAATAAAAAGCAAACCACTTTTAATAGTTTACTTTTTTAACGTTTAAATGTCAAATATTACTATTATATTTCTAAACAATGATATTATTAATTAATTGTTGTGCCACGACGTTCCAAAGTGTGTGGCAACTTAACTTGCGTGTCATCAATAATTTCATTATTCATCAGCTTGGTCAACATTCGCATAGCCACAGCACCGATATCGTACTTTGGTTGCCCGATAGATGTGAGTTCTGGTCGTGTGACAATAGTAAATTTAGTATCATTTGAAGTAATAATCTCAAAATCTTCAGGGATACGTTTGCCATGCTCGCGCATGTAATTCATAATACCTAGTGCCACTTCGTCATCATAAGCAATAACACCATCGGCCTCTGCTGCTAAAATTTTCTCAGCAATCTGAAGGCCTGCGGCATAATCTTGATGCGCGACAAAGAGAAGTTTGTCATCAAAGACAATATCAGCCTTTTCTAAAGCAGTTTGGTACCCAACTAAACGATGTAATTTATTGATGGCATGCGTCATAGGACCAGTGACAAGTGCGATGCGCTTGTGCTTATTTTTGACCATTGTATCAACAGCTTCTTCAACTGCTTTAACATAATCAATATTAACACTTGGTAGTTGGCCTTCAGCATCAATCGATCCCGCCAATACAACTGGTGCATCGGCGCCCGCAATCGTATTTAAAACTTCACGATCTAATTCGTTCCCCATAAAAATAATGCCATCAACTTGCTTACTAGCCAAGTTATTGACTGCCATGGTTTCTCGTACCGGATCTTCATCCGTATTAGTCAATAGCACGTCATAGTGGTACATATTTGCAACATCATCAATACCACGTGCCAATTCTGAATAATACATATCCGTTACATCAGGCATAACAACACCAATGGTTGTTGTCTTTTTGGAAGCTAAACCACGTGCTACAGCATTAGGATGATAACCTAATTCTTCAATGGCATCTAATACTTTGCGTTTAGTTGATTCACGCACATTACTATTGCCATTGACGACGCGCGACACTGTTGCCAATGATACCCCAACGCGATTAGCGACATCATAAATTGTTGCTGAACTTTTTTTCTGCATCATTTAACCTTCTTCAATCATCATATATCTCATAAAACATCAACGTGTTAATATACCTCTGTCTATTATAGCAAAAAAAGTCAGGATTGCAAACGCTTACAACGTTATATTTACGAGTTTTCATCAATGTTTCTGTTTGTTACAAGAAAGGAACGTCAAAGCTAAAAGTGTTAAAATGTAATTAACATTAAGTGAAGAAGGAATAATATCTTATGGTAAATCAACAAAAATTAACTCATTTTGTCTCATGGCTTAATCAAAATGAACTGTCTGGTGCTATTATCACCAATTTTCATGATGTTGCTTATTTTTCAGGCTTTGAATCGGATCCCATCGAACGTGTTCTCGCACTCGTTGTTTTTTCCGACCACGAGCCACTATTATTTGGTCCTGCGCTCGAAGTCAATAGTATGCGCGCTAGTGGTTGGCCATTTGCCGCATTTGGCTATGCTGATCATGAAAATCCTTGGCTTATCCTTGCGCAACACATTAAACAGACAACTTCAGGGACAAAATTTGGCATTGAATATGACCATTTAAGCGTTGCCCGCTTTAATGCATTGCAAACAGCCTTACCAAGCTTATCCTTTAAAACTGATGTCACAAATGAAGTCAACCAACTACGATTACTTAAAACCCCGGCAGAAATTGAGCATATGATGGCTGCTGGAAAGGATGCTGATCGTGCTTTGACCATAGGCTTTCAAGCTTTGACATCTGGTATATCTGAATTAGCTGTATCAGCTAAGATAGAATATGAGTTAAAAAAATCAGGTGTCGCAGCCATGAGTTTTGACACGTTAGTCCAATTTGGAACACATGCTGCCGACCCTCATGGTGCCACTGCGACACGTGAATTAGCAACAGGTGAAATGGCCCTTTTTGATCTAGGTACAATAACCGAAGGGTATGCATCTGACGTCTCACGAACCATTGCGTTTGGACAGGTTGACCCCAAATTACAAGAAATTCATGCTGTTACATTGGCAGCACAACAAGCAGCGCAATCACAGGCAAAAGTTGGCATGACAGCCGCTGAACTGGATGGCATTGCTCGGCAAATTATAACTGATGCCGGCTATGGTGACTATTTTGTGCATCGATTAGGTCATGGCTTAGGCACATCAGTTCACGAGTACCCATCAATTATGGCAGGCAATAACATAACATTACAAGAAGGCATGGCCTTTTCAATTGAGCCAGGTATATATATACCTGGTCTGGGCGGTGTCCGTATCGAAGATTCAGGTTATATGAGCCACACTGGTTTTATCCCATTTACAACAACATCTAAATCACTGTACCAATTATAAAAAGCTATGTCTATCAAGACATAGCTTTTTATAATGCTTTAACAAATGCCATGATTAATATTGGCATCATTGTCACAAAATTATTGACAAAATGCACGGCAATACTATCTTGTAAGTTCCCTGTATGCTTATAGACATAGGCTAGAAACATCCCCATCGACATGTAGACAAGATAACTTAAGCCATCTGATAAATTCGTTGGTATTTTACCCATATGCGGAAAGGCAAATAAAATACCCGATAGAATGATACTTGCCCACCACCAAGATTTTCTGAAAAAATAATTAATTACCAGTCCGCGAAAAACAATTTCTTCCACTACCGGTGCTAGAAAGATAGCATAAATCATCATAGCAATCATAACTAAATTGATATGTGCTGTAAGTGATTGTATGGCTGCTTGATTTTCAGTTGTCGTATCGCCAGTCAATGTGAGACGTAAAAAATTAACAACCATTTCAATGCCCAACATCGCAAAAAACAGGCCAATGATATACCATATATGTTGCCAGTGCCTAACGTTAATACGATGAAATACCGGCGCTGTTGTTGTGCGCCTTAACAGGCGATAAGCGTAATAGCCAATCGCTAAATAAGATAAAAATAACATCATGATAAACAAGATTTGCAGCCAAACTGACTTTTGCATAGCTGCAATTTGTAAGAATGCTGGCGACAGCATCAATAAGAATGCAACAACGATGAAATTAACAATACGCTGCCACAGATATTTAGGTGTTGGTTGGGTTGTTAAATTAAGCAAATTACTCTTCCTTATCCAAATGTTCTTTTCGCGCATAATAGAATAACACGATATACCCGATATTGACAATTAAAAAAAGCACAATGGCTAAAATCAGCGTTACATGTACTGGCCAGTGAGCTGAACGACTCACAAAAAATAGCAGTATGAAAAATACTGCTGAAAATAGACCAAGTAAAATTCGTAGTATGAGGTTTGTCATATTACTGACCTGCATACTGATTAATAAAATCAGCAACAGCACCTTGATTATTAGTCGTTTTTAATACAACATCAGCAATGGCTTTGATTTCAGGTTTAGCATTCGCTACAGCAACGCCGACACCTGCTTTTTTAATTTGCGCTGCATCATTCAAATTATCTCCCAAAGCAGCAGTACGCTCATGAGAAATATTTAAAATATCAGCTAATTCCAATGCAGCCGTGCCTTTATCGACACCTTCTGGATTGAATTCAACATAACGTTCTGAACTAAACGTCAACAACACGTCTTTTTCAACCACCGCAGTAACTGCATCAGCTATTTTCTGACGTACTGCTGGATCTGGATGTTCGAAGATAACTTTCATAATGGGTGCTTCTTCTGATAAAAACGTCAGGTTATCATCAGTTAGTGCTGTATAGGGTACTTGCCGTTCTGCCATATATTTCTTATCCGATGGTGAAATATTATAAATAAACAGTTTGTCTAGCGTGTAGATATGTGTATCAACATCAGCTTGTACCTGTCCCAACTTAAATATTTTTTTTGCTAAGTCAAGTGACATACCATGTTGCAAAATCACCTTTTCAACACCAGCCGGTGATATCGCAACGATAGCACCACCATTGTACGATATCACGTATTGTGTCTGCTGATTAAGGCCTAATGTATTGAGTGTGCCATAAACTGATTTATATGAGCGTCCCGTATTTGGGACGAAATAACCACCGTTTTTTGTAAAATCTTGGATTGCCTCGATATTTTTAGGGTTGATACTACCATCATCATTAAGTAATGTTTCATCTAAATCTGATAAAATTAACTGAATCATGTATTTTCACCTTTCAACTGTCATTAATTACATTATACCTAAACTAGCCAATTTATTCGTGGTTAACTTGGCCAATAAAATTAAATCGCTCACCACATTTTACACAACGGTAGTTTGCCGTATTAAAGCGACGTTGTCGATAAACTGAGTGTTGATTTTGACAACGATACAACCATAAACGATAATGCTTTTTGCTATCTGATAGTTTTGGCGCGTATCTTAAGCCTGCAACACGCTGTAGCAACTGTTTAAAATCTAAATCACGATGTTGATAACCTTTGTTTGCTATGTGTAAATGATAGTGTACCAGCTCATGCTTAATAATACCGATAAATTCTGGTAGATCAGACATGCTAGGATTAAATTCCAAGTTATGAGTTTGTAGTAAATAACGTCCGCCCGTAGTTTTTAAACGCCGATTAAAGGACGCCTTGTGTTGAAATGTCAGGTTAAAATAACTGATGGACACTTGTTTCACTAAATTTTGTAATTCTATTTCTGTCATCATTTCAATAGGCCATGCGTAACCAAGTATGCTTTAGCCACTTTTGACGCGCTCTCATGCTTAACATTAACCGCATAGTTCATTTTCTGCATATCGGTATTAGAAATTCGATTATCTAAGCGATTTAGGGCTTTAACAATATGTGGATTGCGACTTGCAAACTCAGACTTCATCAAAGCGGCACCCTGATAAAATGGGAAAAAGTGTTTGTCGTCGGTAAGCACTTTTAATTTGTAGGCCACCAATTGTGAATCAGTAGCATAAGCATCAACAACATTGACTTGATCTTGGTTAATTGCTTGGTAACGTAATGCTGGATCCAAACTAACTGTTGGCATTTTTAACCCATACATTTTTTCAACCCCAGGCATGCCATCAGAGCGATCTAAAAATTCTGCCGTCATACCTGCTTTGGCATTTGGTAACTTAGTCAAATCGCCGATACTATTCAGCCCGTATTTTTGAGCAGCTTTTTGTGTCACCGCAATAGCATAAGTATCATTAAAACGCATTGGTTTGGTTAACAGAAGACCTTGTTGTTTCGCTACTTTTTGTGCAGCATTATAAGTAGTTTGTGCATCAGCGCCAATCGGTAACTTAACAGGGTTTTTAGCAAGAGAAGCTGTTACTGTACCTGTAAATTCAGGGTAAATGTCAATTTTATTACTTTTTAATGCTTGATATAAAAATGTTGTCACACCAAAGCTTGGCTTTAAAATAACCTTAGTATTAGGTTGTTCTGCTTTAATTAACTGTGCATACATATTAATTAAAATTTCTGGTTCGGATCCAAGCTTCCCAGCAATCGTGATAGTCTGCGGTGCTGACTTATCTGGCAGTAATGGCACAACACTGCCACCAATAAACAAAATAAGCAACAAGGATAAGGTGATACGACGTAGCCAACCTCGCAGGCGAAACAGCCAATTGATGAGTTGACCGCCTAATATTGCTAAAATTGCCGAAGCAATCGCACCAATCAAAATCAAGTCAGTATTATTGCGATCGATGCCAAGTAGAATAAAATCACCTAAGCCACCTGCGCCAATCAGGGAAGCCAAAGTAGCGGTTCCGATAATTAGCACTGTTGCTGTACGAATTCCAGCTATAATGTTGGGCATAGCCAAAGGAATTTGAATCAATCTTAATACACGACGTCTGGATAATCCGAGTGCCTTTCCTGCGTTTAAGGTATCTTGTGGTACACCGGTTAAACCCAGATAAGTATTTTGAAAAATTGGCAGTAGCGCATAAATGATTAGCGCGATAAGTGCCGCCGGTGTACCAATGCCAACTAGTGGTATTAATAGTCCCAAGACAGCTAAAGACGGTAATGTCTGAAATACGCCGGTAATCTGTAAAAGCCATTCTGCATAACGCCGGTGTTTTTCTGACCAAACCGCAAGCGGAATGGCAATTAGAGAGGCAATAATAATTGCAACGACTGTTAATTGAATATGCTGCCACAAGGCTGACAGAAACTCACTGTGACGCGTAATCAATGTATGCCACATATTTTACTGTCCTTTCTTCATCCATAATTTATTGTATAGAGCCCATTGTACAGATAAAAAAGCGATGACGCAAAAGCAAATGAACGTTACACCACAAAATGATTAAAAGAAGTAAGGTAAATCAGAGGCGATTGTCGGGTAAGCATAAATATGATTGGTTACGTCTTGATAATTTGCTTTTTGGTTAATTGCTGATGTGAGATAGTTAATTAATTCATCAGCATGTGTGCCAATTACAGTCGCACCAACAATAACCCCAGCATCATCAAGGATTATTTTAGCATGAACAACTGGTTCGCCCATACGATAATAGCTAAACCAATTTGTCATATCTAAACTGTGACTAGTAAGATTTGGCTGGTTTTCAGCTTGTTCAAGCGTTACACCAACTTGAGCTAACTTAGGTGTGCCATAGACAACAACTGGTATGGCAGGATAATTAATTGGTGATTGCTGAGCGTTAACAATTACCTTAGCTACATAACGCCCTTCGTAAGCGCCTACAGGCGTAATCTTTGCAACACCAGAGTTAGCGACATCTCCAACAGCATAAATATGAGGGTTGGTTGTTCTGAGATACTGATTTACTCTCACGCCAAAATGCTCATACATCACACCCGCGTGATTTAAGGCTAACGTATCTGCATTACTGATTCTACCGACAGCACTGATAACTTTTCCGACTTTTATACCACTATTTTGGTTGCTATGAACAACAAAATCATGATTGTCTTGACTGATGGCACTAACTTGCATATTGTAGTGAATAATTACCCCGCGTTTTTCGAGTGCATTGACTAAGCGCTTGACTAGTTCTTCGTTGAATTGCTTCAAAGGTCTTTGATTGTGCACAATCAAATGTACCTCGGCACCTGCGCCCGCTGCTATGGCGGCAAATTCAAATGCAATATAGCCCCCACCAATAATGGCAATGGCCTTTGGCATTGTGGCTAGGCTCAAAAATGCTTCAGAATCAATCGCCAAATCAGCACCCGGAATAGTCAATTTTGCTGGCCGTTGACCAACGGCAATAACCCAGTCGGTCGCCTTGATAGTAGTATCGGTTGCCCCAATCTTAACTGTATTATGATTCACAAATTGCGCTTGACCAAAAACATGATCAATCTCATTTGTTGCTAAAGAAGCCAATGTGCTTTCTGATACTTTTGATGTAAATTGAGTTTTATGCGCCATTAATGCCGACCAATCAATTGCGTTGTGTCCTTTAACACCCTTATCGGCTAAGAAAGTAACACTTTCTTTGGCTTCCACAGCAGCCAGTAGTAATTTTTTAGGATCGCAACCATAGTTTGGACATGTTCCACCCCAAAGATATTTTTCGATGACAACAACTGACTTACCTGCTTTTTTTAAATCTTGTGCGGCTGCTAAACCAGCTGGCCCAGAACCAATAATACCTACATCATATTTTTTAATAGTCATCATCTTACCCCGTCACTTTCATTCCTGATAAAACGCAAGGTACTATCACATTTTACTTATACACATATTCTAACAAAGTCTGGACAAAATGCTCCAAACTTACTTGATCTTCTAGGGTAAAGCGATTCAGCTCAGGCGAGTCAATGTCTAAAACACCAAGGCGTTTACCATCTCTCGTTATGATTGGCACCACAATCTCTGACTTAGATTCAGGATCACAAACAATATGACCTGAAAAACTATGAACATCTGAAACGATAATCGTTTTCTGAGCAGAAAAAGCTTTGCCTACAACCCCTGACTCTGGCGAAATAAGTGCCACGGCTGGTTTACCTAAAAACGGTCCCACAACTAATTTATCGGATTCTTCATCATAAAGATAGAAACCAACCCAATTTAACTGCTTCATATTTTGAAATAGAATTGCAGCAGCATTTGAATAATTAGCGAGTTGATAATTTTGACTTACTTCACCTTGAATCCAGGTCTCTAATAGTTGTGAAATCAAAGGTACTCTATTTTGTTCTTCTAACATTGTAATTCACCTCAACAGTTATCTATTATTATCAAAAAATGAAAAAGCATCCCTGCATAAAAAATTTACGCAGGGACGCTTAGCGTGGTACCACCCATGTTCATAACCACAAAACTGGTTATCTTAAGACGCAAATTTTTAGCCTAACAATCTAAAAATTTGCCTCAGAAAGATAACGGTTTCTACCGGATCACTAGCTTTCACCAGGTTACATGTTACATGAGTTCATCTTCACACAAACAACTTGACTGTTTTCACCAAACACAGCTCTCTTAGCAACTCACTCGTGCAACGCTTCTCAACATTTATTTGATTAACTTGAGCTTTAGTATACACTAACGTTTAGTAAGTGTCAAACAACCTTTTTAGGTTGTTTGATGCGTTACAATATAGTCAACAGTTTGTTGCAAGGTAACAAGACTTTCAGCATCTTCATCAGAAATACTGACATTAAACATGTCTTCGACTTCTAACACTAACTCCACAAAATCAATTGAATCAGCATCAATATCTGTTAAAAAATTCAAGTCCGGGGTAATTGCATCTCGGTTAACATTAAATCGTTGCGCAATTTCGTCTGCCATCATATTATAAATAGCGTCTTTTTCCATAGCCATTATGTGATCTCCAATATCATTCAATCATTAACTCCAAAATAGTATACCACATATTTAAGCGTTTATTTGCGCATTAAGCGCTTCCTTACCGGCTTGTAATTCTTCTGTATGTGTATCAATATAATTTTGAATATCACTGACCAAATGCTGATCAATCATTGTCTTAATTTGTCCCATTGTATTCGCAACTGCTGTCGCTTTAGCCGAACCATGCGTCTTAACCACTGGCGCCTTAACGCCTAATATAACAGCGCCGCCAGCCTCATTATAGTCTAATTTCTTTTGAATCGATTTGAAAGCTGGCTTTAGCAACGCACCGCCCATTTTACCGCGCGTACCTGAATCCATAATTGCTGCTTTGATTTGCTTAAGCATCATCAAAGCAGTGCCTTCGGTTGCCTTCAAAGCAGCATTACCAGAAAAACCATCAGCCACAACAACGTCAGCAGTGCCTTCCAATAATTCACGTGCTTCAATATTGCCTAAAAAGTTAAACGATGGCGCATTTTTCATTAATTGATGCGCTACTTTATGCACTTCATCGCCTTTATCTTCTTCTGCACCATTATTAAGCAACCGAACTGTGGGTGATTGGATGCCTAACACATGAGAAGCGTAAAAACTGCCCAAAATACCATATTGATATAAGTGTGCTGGTTTACTATCTGCGTTAGCACCCAAATCCATGAAGACGAACTGATCGTGTTCACCTTCAAAGCTAGGTAGCGCCGTTGCCAATGCGGGTCGATCTACACCTTTAATACGTCCTACTAAAAAGATGGCACTTGATAGTAACGCACCTGTATTACCTGCACTAAATAATGCATCAGCGTGCCCTTCTTTAACAGCAAGCGCAGCGCGTACCATCGAAGAATCCTTTTTACGGCGCATAGCCTTAACTGGTTCGTCACCCATTTCGATCACTTCAGTGGTGGGTATGAGTTCAATACGTTCCCAATTAGTCACGAGTGGTTTCACTTCAGAGGCGGTCCCATAGAGTTGAAAATCAATATCATCGTAACGATCACGTGCTATTTCAATCCCTTTAACGATTTCAAGTGGTGCAAAATCACCACCCATCGCATCTACTGCTATTTTCATGTATTTAAAATCTACTAGCTACTATTACTCGAGCTAGAGATATCCTCCAAATTATTAATCTGTTCTCTATTCTATCATTTATTCCGTTATAACGTCGACTATTCACACTATTTCGCTTGATGATGCTTACGTGTTAAGAAAAATACAATCGACATAATAATCAAGAAGCCCAAACCTATAAACAAAGGTATCCTTGTTGCAGGATTGACAACCATATAAGCCAAAGTCACCAGTAACATGATTATCGCAAAATAATTTGTAAATGGTGCTAGTGGCATCTTAAACGGATGATCAGCCATATGATGTTTATTATCATGTCTGAATTTAATTTGACACCATAAAATGACAAACCACGGAATCATACCAGGCAATGTACTAGCAGAATAGACTAATACGAAAATACTTGAACTGCCATGCCAAAATAACGGCAATAAAGCATTAAGTATAATACCAATTAGAATTCCACCCGACATGGCCAAAACCGGTAAAGTCGGCACACGATGCTTTGATAATTTCAAAAATTTTGGTGACAACTCTTTATTCAGAGCTAATGTGTATAACATACGGCTAGAACTAAAGATCCCCGAATTTAGAGCTGACATAGCGGCCGTCAACATGACGAAATTAATAATACCAGCTGCTGCTGTAATCCCTACGCGTGAGAACGTTTCTACAAAGGGTGAACCAAGCTGATCCAACTTATTCCATGGATAAATCGTCACAATAACAAAAATTGCACCAATATAAAATATCAAAATACGAGCAACAATTGATCGAATTGCTGCAACAATCGCATGTTTAGGATTTTCAGTTTCTCCGGCGGTAATACCAATAATTTCAATACCTTGATAGGACGTCATCACAATCGATAAAGCGAACATGAAGCCATTAAAACCACCAGCAAAGAATGGTCCATGTGACCATAAGTTTGAAAAGCCAATGGGATGCCAACCATTACCAAAGCCAAGTAGAATAACCATTAAGCCCAAAATGATCATTAAGATAATTGTGACCACCTTAATCATTGAGAACCATGACTCCATGTTACCGTAAGCTTTAACCGTTGTCATATTAGCTAATGTCAAGGTCCCCAAAACAACAATCCCAGTAACCCAATTAGGCACACCTGGGAACCAATAATTGAGATATAGACCAACCGCAATTGTTTCTGACACACCAACGGTCAACCACTGGAAGACATTTGACCACACAGTCAAGTATCCGGCTAATGGATGAATGTATTTTGTAGCATAATTGGCAAAAGAACCAACCGTTGGATCAACGTATAACATTTCTCCCAATGCACGCATGACGAGATAAAGCACAACGCCAGCTAAAGCATAGGCTAAAACAACAGAAACCCCTGTCCACTTAATTGTTGAGGAAGACCCCATAAATAAACCAACACCAATCGTTCCGCCTAAGGCGATCATCTGCATTTGATTGGATGACAAATCTCTATTTAAGCCACCATTATTTTTTCCTGCCATACGTACTCCCTTGCCATATTCATTCAAATAAAAACCAATGTGTTAAATGCCAGCGTCAAAAAAAAGCGCCCCTAGAACATATTATGATGTTCTAGGGGCGCTTTTGCGCGGTACCAACCCAATTTTGGACATTCTGGAACGCCCATCTTACGATAATTAGGTTAACGACCAATTACACCGACATTGCTTTCAGTACATAACCTAATCACAATATGCTTCAACGGTAGTTTTTCGTCAGCTACTTTCACCACTTTCAGCAACCGTGGTGTCTCTTTAAAAGTAAACATAACTAATCGTCCGTCTCAACGCTTGTAACAATAATACTATGGTTTTTGTATTTTTGCAAATACTTTTTTTCATTACAATAAAAAAGCAAGTAACTTTGAAGTTACTTGCTTTTTATGGAATATCCCAAAGGTCTCCTGATAGTTATATCAGTGCTCCCTCTCGGACTCGAACCGAGGACCTTGGGATTAAAAATCCCCTACTCTAACCAACTGAGTTAAAGGAGCAAACATGCCTTAGCACATTTATATATATTACAGAGTTTCATGAAAAAAAGCAACCCTTTTTCAAAACTTTTTTAATTATCTTTTTAATAGTTCCTCAAAGTGCTGATACAGCAACTATTACAGCAAATAAAAAACACCACTTTCATGGTGTTTTTTATGGTTTACTTTTCAATGTCGCCATCACTTAAATCATCTAAATCATTGGTTCCAGTTAATTCTGTTAAATTATCGTCGATTGTTTCGTCGTCACCAACAGCAATTTCTTCTTCTTCGTCGTCTTCAACCTCGACTTCAGAATCATCAACATCAACATCTGTTTCTTCTTCGGTAACTTCACCGAAATCTTCATCTTCAGGATCATCATCGTTATAGTCAATAACATCATCGTCAGCCGCTGAGTCTGCAAACACATTAACTTTTTTAGCGGCCTTTTTACGCTTTGGTGCGTCGTCATCATCATCGATTTCATGAATAGATTCATCAATTGCATCAACAGGATACCAAGCACGCAAGCCCCATTCATTATTACCTAATGAGATAAACGAACCATCTGTATTTAAATCCGTATAAAATTGCGAGAGGCGTGACTGGAACGTCTCTGCATCAACTGCCAAAAAGTCTTGAATTTCTTCAACTAATGAGCTAAATGGCATAACCGTCTTATGTTCTGATAAAATTGCAGTTGCAATTTCAACCAATGCTAATTCTTCTTTTGGGTGATTGCCTAATTGTGTGAGTGCCATAGTGCACGTCCTTTCGAGTTTCTAACTAATTAAGTTTACTAGATTTATCAGCAAATTGCAACTGAATATCATACTCACCAACAATTGTATCATGTGCATACAACTGATAGCTCAATGCGAGAGTCCCTTGTGTTTGCGTCAAGTCAACATCTACAGTCATCATTTTGGTGTCCGTCATTAATTGCATCTGGCCGGCTGGTGTCTGATAATAAGCTGGTAACCGTTGTGCCAATGCAAATGTTAATTTGGTGGTACTGTCACCAACACGATGCAACCTTACAGCATCTTTTTCAAATTTAAATAGGACTTGCGTAGGTGGCTGATCGGCTATGATCTCCGTATAGCGCAAAAAAATAGCGTGTTGCTTAATTAGTAACTCGCCACCGACATTAAATTCAAACGTTTCTGTGTCATCATTTTGCTTTACGGTTGTTTTCAAGCGAATCATGACAATTTTTTTTTCAGTATCTGGCATTCTGTCCTCAATATTAGTAAATCAATTATTTTTTCGTACTATAACCATATGTTATTTTATTATTTCTTTGTAAAAATTAGCACGAATACAACTTTTATTATTATTTTGTTTAACAATCTATTATAATATAATAAAGACTAAAAGGGCAGCTTATGTTATCAGAAAAATTATTAAATGAAAAAGTGCTTCGTGATCCTATTCACAACTTTGTTCATATCCAAGACCGCGTCATATTAGATCTCATTAATACCACAGAATTTCAGCGCTTACGACGTGTGCAACAACTTGGCATTACCGGTAGTGTTTTTCATGGCGCTGAACATTCACGGTTTGGTCATTCGGTTGGTGCTTATGAAATTGCAAGACGTATCACAGAACATTTTGAGCAATACTACGCTTCAAAAGAAGCTAGCGACGGTCTTTGGCAAGCAGATGAACGATTACTAACGTTATCTGCCGCCTTATTACATGACATTGGTCACGGTGCTTTTTCTCATACATTTGAACATTTATTTAACACTGATCACGAAGCTATGACACGCGCCATTATTACCGGCGACACAGAAATCAATCAAATACTATCACAAGTCTCACCTGATTTTCCAAATAAAGTGGCTAGTGTCATCGCCAAAACCTACCCCAATCCGCAAGTTGTCCAACTGATTTCTAGTCAATTAGACGTTGATCGCATGGATTACCTATTGCGCGATGCTTACTTCACTGGTACAAAATATGGCGAATTCGATATTGACCGCATATTGCGTACAATGAAGCCAACAGTAACTGGCATAGCGTTTGATATTGCTGGTATGCACGCGGTTGAAGATTACGTTGTCAGTCGTTACCAAATGTATTTACAAGTTTATTTCCATCCAGTTTCTCGCGGTATGGAAGTACTGTTAGAGCATTTATTGCACCGTGCGCGAGAACTCTACCTGAATGCGCATGACAGCGAACGTGATTTTGTTGGGCCACTACTACAGCCACTATTTAGTGGAGAATCTTTATCAGTAGCAGATTATCTGAAATTAGACGATCATGTCTTTATGACTTACATTAATATGTGGCGAAACCATCCAGATGCTATTTTGTCTGATCTTTCTCGTCGTTTCTTAGATCGTAAACCACTAAAATCAATCGTTATTGACGACAACACAGCCCCATTATTAGAGGACCTAGAAAAACTTGTTGCCTACGCTGGTTATAATCCTGCTTATTACACTGCCCGCAATGATGCGTATGATTTACCATATGATGACTATAAGCCCAATGTGGCAAAACCTCGTACCCAAATTGACTTTCTTCTTGGTGATGGGACGCATCGTGAACTATCTGAATTATCACCTCTAGTTGCCGCAATTAAAGGTCAAGTCTCTTTTGATAAGCGTTTCTTTTTTCCAAAAGATATGCTCAATATTGAACCTGATGAGCTATTCGCTGATACATTCAAAACTTTTAGGAGTTATATTCATAACAATGCCTTGACAACACCTAATCCGGAAAGTTAATCATCAATATCATTATAAAAACACATGAAATCATTCATGTGTTTTTATTTTGTGAGTGAGAGAAATACCTCAACCTTGCCATGATCTTCAACTTTTACAAAGCCTAAACTTGGGGCATTAACATTAAAATCTTTAAAAGTCACAGGTATGCTACTAGCCAATTGTACGCGTTGGTTGTGATAGCCTGTTTTAATCGGTATTGTCAGCATTTTTTTCACGCCATGTATCATCATCGTGCCAGTCACATTATAAGTGGCAGCCCCTTTATCCAATTTCACTGGCTGACTTAATACGAAAGTCGCATCCGGATATTTTGACGTTTCTAATGCTTTAGTTCGAAAATAGTCATCACGTTTTGAAGCATCAGTCTTAATATCAGCTACTTTTAAGTTAATTGTGGCAGATTCCAGTGTCTTATTCTTAACGACAATATTTCCCGATACTTTTTTCGTTCTACCAGTCACTGTGACATCTGTGCCATTTAATACTTCATTGACACGATAACCCGCATAGCTACCATCCCCAACATGCCATTCGCCAGCTAGATCAGCGACTTTTACTGTATCCTGATTATCAGAAATTTTACTTTCAGGTGATTTATCTGCCTTTTTAACAAAATAATCACGATAAATTTTTGGTCCAATAACTGCCCCAATACCGCCTATCACAACGACAATGATTATAACCACTAAAAGTTTATTTTTCATAGGCCACTCCTATTCATTTTTAGACCTGTTCTTCTCTTAATCATACTATATTATGACCAGACTGGCAGTTTTTTTGCTTACAAATAATCAGTGTTGTAGATAAAAAAGACGATTACTTTGCTTGTCAACAAAGCAATCGCCTTTCCTAAGGTTAAATATGTTATTTGTGTAGTGTTCCTAATTTTTTAAAGTCGGGAATAGTCAGCATAAATACTAAACTAATGACATACATTGCAGCTAAACTCATTAATACTGCAGATACGCTATAATGATCCATAATCCAACCAATGACAACAGATGAGAAAGCGCCAATAGCACGGCCTGATCCCATTAGAGTATTAGCAGCGGTCGCTCTAATTTCAGAGGGATAAAGCCGACTGATAACTGCCCCAAAACCACCATACATACCATTAGAGAAGAACCCAACAACTGCTCCCAAAATGGTTAATGTCCACATATTATAAGCAAATGTAAACGCGTAGATCATGAGTGCTGAAGCAATCAAAAAGATGGTAAACGCAATTCGAGGACCGATCTTATCTAAAATAGTCCCAAATGTTAGCATGCCAATAGCCATACCAATAATAATCGGAATCATGCCTAGGTTAACATAGCCTGCCGTCACGGTAGCTGTAATTCCCAGTTGCTTACGCATAATTGTTGGTAACCAATTCATCAAGCCATAGTAACCTGCTGTTTGAATGGTTAGCATGATAATAAGTACAAATGATGTGTAAGCACGTTTTGGTGTGTTAGCAATATAAGCAAAACTGAATTTCTTTTTTCCTGACTGATAATCAGATTTTAATTGCTCAAATTCTGGTGTTTCCTTCATATGCCGACGTACAATATAAACAACAATTAAAGGCAAGAAACCTATCATGAATAAGCCTCGCCATCCAAATGCTGGCATAATCATTGTCGCCAATATGGCGGCCAATATAGCTCCAACCTGACCACCTATGGCAGTAATAGAACTAATACGTCCGACTTTATTGGCTTTAAAACTTTCGGCAATTAATGCCATACTCACACCGTACTCACCGCCTGTTCCCATACCAAGTAGGAAACGTGAGGCATAGATTGTATGCGCATTATCTAAGAAAGCAAGTATGACAGTTGCAAATGTCACTAATATAATAGTATAAGATAGCACACGGACACGACCAATGCGATCAGCCAATATACCAAATAAAACACTACCAATAAGTGCGCCCCAGTTTGACATGGCAGCAATAATACCACCCTGTGCACCACTAATATGTAATTCAGCAATCATGGGTGCCAACGCAAATGATAAGAATGTTGCATCCATATGGTCGAGTGTAAATCCAAGCGTTGTTGATCCAAGCACTACTTTTTGATCTGGCGTCATTTTATTAGAGACTGCCTCATCGGCATTACTACTGAACTGACTGATAGACATTTAATTTTTCCTCCAAAATGGTTGTTCACTGGCAACCGTTATTTTGTCTGATAATCATTAAACCATAAAATCAAACGTTAAGCAATCAAACGTTTAACATAAATAATAACCAAAACCTAAAGACCAATCATCTGTAAAAGTATATTAATTCTCCATTAAAAAACAGACCGCTAGCAGTCTGTTTTTTAATTAAATATTGTCGCGAATAGCATCTATAACTTGTTTTTTCTCATTTTCAACTAACGTCACACGCGTTTCAATCACACGTCTATCCATTGTAATTTCACGTGTTAATGCTGGTTGCGATAACTTTGGTGTAAAGAAATTATTAAACTCATCAAGTCTTTCAGGTGTTTTCAATATATTAGCAATGACAGTAATAAACGAAGTAAACTCCATGTCACCACCAACCGTTGCCTCCAACCAAGACCATTCTTTTCTTATCCAGTCCCAAGCCAACTGTTCACCACGGGAATTATTTAATAGACCAGCAAACCAACCACGCAAATCTTGCGGCTTGATCACATCGGCATTTTTAAACTCCTTTATTATTTTTCTAATCATGTCGTGATCCTGTGTACTTGTCAGCGCTAAACGTAAATCTTGCTTATAACTGGCATCAGTTGCAGCCACATAATGAGACAAAAGTTGGTCAATCAACTGCGTCTTACCGTAGTTTGTTACTTCATTTAACAAAACAAAAGCCCTTGTGTCAGCCGTTAAAGCCATTAAATCTTCCTGATTAGCCATAAAAATTTCATGTGCTTGTGCAATGGCTACTTTATTATCTGCATACAATGCTGCTGACAATATATATGGTCGCGTTAACTGGTCAGCCACTGGTTCATTAGGTATAGTGGGAGCCCAGCCCAATCGTTCAAACTGGTCCTGACTTAGTTGATGATAAAGCTGCTTTAAATTTTTCTCCGCATCACTATCCGGTGCCACAAACTGCTTTAAACCACTAGCTAAACGATACAAAGCATTATTGACGATATCTGAACGACTATTGCCAAACTTTTTTAATAATGGCACAACTTTCGCATAAGACATTTGGTTTGCTTCCGATAACAATCGCCAATCCTGCAATAACTGTAACTGACTAATCGCGTCGAGCTGATTATCATACGCTAAAATGTCTTTTAATAATGTCTCATCGTAAGAAACAACAACGTGCGCGTTATTGCCAATATTTAAGCGGAAAGGCACACCTGCTGCTTGTCGTAATGACTGGTAGTCACCAACATTAATAGATGGTTCCGATAATAACGTTGGTATATCAGCATAATTGCTAGTTAAAGGGACTTGCCATAAGCGCGATTCCGATTGTCCATCCCCAATAAAGAACTGTTTTTGTGATAACTTTAGTTGTCCATCAATGACTTCAGCAGTGATGACAGGATAACCTGGTTGCTCCAGCCAAGAGCCCATAATGGCTGAAACATCTTGTCCCGAAGCCTCTCCTAAGGCTCGCCAAAGGTCTGCCCCCGTTGCATTACCATACTGATGTGCAGCAAAGTATGCCTTCAATCCCTGCCGTAATGCTTCATCGCCAATTAACGCACGCACCATGACCAACATACGCGCGCCTTTAGCATAAACTATGGCCGGATCAAATAACGCATCAATTTCATCTGGATGATTAACCTGAACATGAACAGGTTGTACTCCGTCTGTCGCATCACGCCTTAAAGCCGCTGGCACGTCAGATGATTGGAAAGTTTCCCAAATATGCCAGTCAGGTGCCAGAGCATCAATCGCAACATATTCCATCATATTAGCAAAACTTTCATTTAGCCATAAATCGTCCCACCATTTCATAGTTACCAGATCACCAAACCACTGGTGTGCCAATTCATGCGCTATAACAGTTGCTACGACTTGTTTCGTAGGTAAAGCTGTATTATCAGGATCAAGTAACAAATAGGCCTCACGATAGGTGACTAAACCCCAGTTTTCCATGGCGCCTGCAGAAAAATCAGGCAAAGCTAATTGATTCGACTGAGGCAATGGATATGGCGTATGATAAAACGTCTCAAAAAACTCAATTGATCGTTTCGCAATATCAAGCGCAAAATTGAGATTTTTAACCGGATGTGCTTTTGTAGCATACACACCTACTTTAACGCCACTTGCTGTTGTTGTTTCTAAATGCTGTAATTCACCAAATGCAAAAGCGACAAGATAAGTTGACATGCGAACGGTTGTATCAAAATAATGAACCCCGTTATCAACCCGTTTCTCCGGCATGTTAGCCAAAACTGTTTCACCAGGCTGCTCATCAAATTTTAGTGCTAAGTCGAATGTGGCTTTTGCCTCGGGTTCATCAATACTTGGAAACGCCTGACGAGCAAAATTGGTCTCAAATTGCGTCCCAATAATCTGCTGTTTACGCCCATTGATGTCATAATATGATGGATAAATACCCATCATAGTATCTGTTAGTGTCGCATGATAAATAATATCAATCTTTACGGTCCCTGTTTTTGGTAAAACAAGATGTAGGGCGTCCTGCGCAGAGTCAATTTTATAGGTGATTGTTTGACCATCTACCTTCACTGCTGTAATGACTAAATTCTTTTGATGAAGTGCTATTTCCGGCACTGTGGCATTGCCCAAGATAGTTGTTTGCCCATTAAACTGTTTATTCTGTCGATCAATGTCTAGATAAATATCATAATGTTGCGGTTGGAAATTATTGTAAAATCGTGTGAATTCTGCCATGTTTTCTCCTAGTTTTTGTTAGAATAATTTTATTATACACTTTTCCCCATTGACAAACGAGTAAGCAAATCTTCGAAATAATTTTCGAAATTACTAGGATATCATCAATTTACTATCGTTTTTTTGTTATAATACGTCATAGTTATTATTAATATTATTGTCACAGAGAAGGACCCCATGAGCGCACTTTATACGTTATCATTACTGGTTATTGGTGTAATCGGTACAAATATTATTAAACAATTCATACCTAAAATACCAGAAGCTTTTATTTTGATTGTTGTCGGCGTGCTACTATCTTTTACGCGTATATTTAATCACTTCGAACTCGAACCAGAGTTTTTCATGCTTGCTGTCATCGCCCCACTAATGTTTTTAGATGGTCAACAACAATCTTTCAAAAAAATCAGACAGCGCTTCAGTATTATTCTGTTGTTATCTGTTGTGTTGGCCGTCGCTTCAGCTGCAGCAGTCGGTGTATTAGCGAATTGGCTTGAATCGAGCTGGTCATTGCCATTAGCTATTGCTTTAGCTGCCATTGTGGTGCCTACTGATGCAGTAGCTGTCAAATCACTTACTTCTGACACCCAAATGCCTGAGGGCGTGAATGAGGCATTGGAACTTGAGTCTTTGTTTAATGATGCCACCGGTTTAGTGATGTTAGATTTAGCACTCTCTGTCTTACAAAAAGGTGCTTTTTCATTGACTACTGGGTTAATGCACTTTTTATTTGTCGCTATTGGCGGTGTTATAATTGGTATTTTAAGTGGCTTTATACTAGTTTGGTTGCGTAGTAGTATCGCTTTTAGAATGGCGCAACCGGAAACAACAATTATTCCAATTAGTTTGCTCACACCTTTCGCCGTTTATTTCATGGCAGAAACATGGCATACATCTGGTATTTTAGCAGTCGTGGCCACAGGAATTGTACACAATTGGGAATCAAGCAAGCTAAAATTAACTTCCACCAATGTTCAATTAACCCAGACAACAGTTTGGCAAACATTTTCAAACATATTAAACAGCATCGTTTTCTTGATTCTTGGTATTTCTCTACCAACTGTGTTTCACGAAATCGCTAGAATTGGCCTCAATGTCACCATACAACTCATTGGTTTAGCAAGTTTAATTTATCTCACGATGTTCATTGTTCGCTTTATTTGGGCAAGATATGAAGACAATAAAAGTTCCGAACACTTTTTTGGTCCCCGACATGCCCCACAACATAATTTTTATTCTCGTGTCTTTGCCATCAGTGGTGTGCATGGTACAGTGACGCTCGCTATGGCTTTCTCCTTACCTACACATATTGGCCACCAACCGTTTCCCTACCGCGAGCAATTAATTATTGTCGCAACAGCAGTCATTCTAATTAGTATGATTATTAGTGCTATTGCCCTCCCACTTATGTTACCAGCACAAGTGACTAGTTACACACCTGATGAGTTGAATCAAACACGAAATGATATGGTTGATTTTGCAACGTTACAAATGCGACGGATCATTTCAGATCATGACCAGCGTGAAATTGTAACCGCGCAGCTTCAGTCACAAAAAGGCTGGCATCAAATAACAGACCGTGAAACTATCAAAAATAATTATCAGTCGCTATTAACTGATACCCAAAACTTTATTTCTGATTACCTTCATAGTGACCAGGTGACCACTCATTATCAAGTAGAAGTTATCAATGCTTACCAAAAAATTATCACACGTTTTGATGCTAACCATCAACGACTATCATTGGGTCGTATGCACCTGCTAAAAAGAATCACACATCGTCTGGCCAAGTCTTTAAAACATACTACGTGGCATCTTGGCCATCGGCAGTTTACTAAAAAACAAAAGCAATTGGCACGCCAAAAATGGTTAACGCAACACGCTGATAAACAACAACAATGGGCAGATATGAAAAGTGGTCTATTAGCTCTCAATGACGAAGTCATTAATGCAGTAGATCATTATTTAGATGATGTATTAGCTAATAACATTGCCAATAATCATACCGAAAATCAGCATATCGATTTTGTGCGACGTGATTTAGATCGCTATTTCACACTCATTCGACGCGACTACAGCAAAAACACGCCTGTGATTGCTAGCACAGTTTATATTGAAGCTTTTCAAGCAGAGTATAATTTTATTCAAGACCAAGTTAAACAAGGCAAGATTCCGGCTACTATGGCTAGTCTGCTCTATACCGAGATTAACCAAGCTCAAACCCTCCAGCTGCAACAAGCCGAGCAACTAGAAGGGCTTGGCGACCAATAAAAAGCACCCCAACTTTTTGTCGGAGTGCTTTTTATATATGCTGATGATTACTGAGACTTCATTTATACTACATGTTTACTTAATCTAGCCAGGCTTTTACTTCGCTTGTCAACTTTGTCGCCGCATCAGTCCCATGTAACCAAATCAAACCAGGAATTTGATGCCTGAGATAAGTCAACTGGCGTTTCGCGTAGCGTCTAGAATCCTGCTGCACGGCTAACAGCGCTTGCTCTCGTGTAACTTCACCCCGAATATAAGGAAAAAATTCTTTATAGCCAATGGCTTTCCCCGCTTGAATTGATTCACCACCGACTGACATGATATGCTCAACTTCAGATAGCAAACCATCATCCAACATTTTTTGAGCACGACGATTAATACGTTCATATAAAATCTCTCGTGGCCAATCGATTCCGACAATCAAAGCATCGTAAGTTGGCCGCGAAATATCTTCTTGCCGCTTACCATGCCTCGCAATTTGTATCGCTCGAATCACACGTTGTTTATTATTTAAATCGACACGTGATGCTAGTATCGTATCAGCTGCTTTAAGCATTGTCACCAATGCTGGTAATGACTTTTGTTTTAACAATGCCACTTCTGCTTCATCACTCGCAACAAAATCTAGTGGTTGCTGACCAAGTAATGCTTTAACGTAAAATCCTGTGCCACCAGCAATAACTGGTAATTTACCGCGCTTGGCAATATCATTAATCACTTGGTCAGCACGTGTGACAAATTCAGCCACTGAAAATTTATCGGTCATATCGACAATGTCAATCAAATGGTGTGGCACAAGTTCTCGTTCTGCTTTAGTAACTTTAGCAGTACCAATATCTAAACCACGATAAATCTGCATGGCATCAGCCGAGACAATTTCACCATTAAAGCGCTGCGCCACACTAATCGCTAAATCACTTTTCCCAGAAGCTGTCGGTCCTGCGATGACAACAATTTTAGTCATTTTTGTCTCCTTGAATTTCTTCACGTAATCTTGTTGCCAATGCCAATTGATTAGTAATAATACCCTGTAGACCAGCGCGATAAACCCGGCGCATATCTTTTTCCTTATCGACAGTCCAAGCCCTTAAATGCCAGTTAGGTCGCCAAAAAACTGTTGGTTTCTGTTTTAATATACGGATATCGGCATGTATGTAATCAAATACTCCCCGCCACTTTAACCAATAAACTTTTGGTGTTGGCCAGTAGACTAATGCTGCAATTTCTGCATGCTCATCTAAGCGACGTATTATTTTGAGTGTTTCAAGGTTGAAACTTTGGTAAATAATGCGATACTCAGGCTGAAAACTGGCTATCATATCTAAAATTTCTTTTTCAATCCCTGAATAGTTGATATGGTCTGTTTTAATTTCTAGTAACAATGTTTTATCAAATTGTTGATCACGCAAAAAACACAATAATTCTGCCAAAGTGGGCACTTTGACATCATTCATTTTAGGCATTTTATACTCACCGGCATTTAATTGCTTAATCTCTGACAACGTGAGGTCCTTTACCAAACCAGTGCCATCCGTTGTGCGGTCGACTTTTTCGTCATGAATAATGACTAAATGACCATCTTTGGTACGATGAACATCTGTTTCAAGCATATCGGGATGATAAGCAAGCGCAGCTTCAAAAGCTGGTATTGTATTTTCTGGTGCAACAACGCGATAACCTCGGTGTGCAATAATTTGTGTCTGTCTTGTCATAATTTAATTATACTAAACTCATTTACAAATATAACAAAATAGTTGATAATAGACTTTAGAAAAACTTAAGAAAAGAGTGCAAATTATGAAGTCATTTAAATCAGGCGTTATCGTTGGTATTATTGGTTCAGCTCTTGTTGCAGCAGCTTCCGCAATCAGTTATCGTCAAACAGTAATTAAGCCTGCGCAAAAAGCTGAAGAACATCATGACGAAGTATCAAAACAAGCTATTCGTCGTAGTATTGCTGCACATCAATCTCGTTTTTAATTTTTCATCATTCAAAACCTTTCCAAGCTCATTTTTGGAAAGGTTTTTTAGTCTCATCTTGAGTCATGTAAGCTGTAAAGTTACCAACATCCCCCAAACGCTGCATAGAAGCAATCAGTGTTTTGGCGACCTGTTCTGGCATAACCGGTTCATCACTAGCCAACCATGTTTCTAATAATTGCCACAAACCACCAAAAGAAAAAGCTGTGACAAAATTAATTTCTTGTGGGGTTCCCTCAATATGCCAAGGGGCACTGTACTTTGTGTACAGTTTACCCGAGTGACTGCTCAAACGTGTGGAAATTACATGAAACATACCCCTATCAATTAATATTTTTACCACCTGCCGATCTTGCCACCAAAAATTCAGAAATAAGTTAACAATGTCTTCAAAACTCATTTGTCGGCCATTTTGTGCATTTAATTGACTCACATAGCGTTGCACACATTGATCTGAATAATAATCCAACAGGTCGTACTTATCCTTATACAAACGATAAAAAGTGCGTCTGGAAACGCCTGCTTTATCAGCAATAGCTGTAACGGATATCGTTTGAAATGTTTGATTTTTTAGTAATTCAAACAAGGCTTCTAATAGCCATTGTTTAGACTGTAAAGCTAGTTTTTGATGTCCATCCATTTTGTTCTACTCCTTGTCACGATTCATTCTTCAATGTGCCACTTCAATTAATTGACTAGTAATTTATTATTATCAATTTTATACTTTGTTTAGAGATGTCGCACGTGAGACACTTTAAGTTTAACAAAGTTAAGGAGCATTGCAAATGAACAAACTTAAATATGTATTACCAATTTTATTGGTAGGTAATATTTTATGTATGATGGATGTCTCGATTATGACTATCGTTATTCCAGAAATACAAACAGCCTTTAGCGTCAGTCTATCTGATCTTTCTTGGACTGTAAACGTCTATACGATTGTCTTTGCGGCACTAATTATCCCTTTTGGCCGCTTAGCTGAGCGCTGGGGACAACATCGTATCGTGTTTCTTGGTCTGATGACCTTTGGTTTCGGATCGCTGATGACTGGTCTAGCACCAAATTTGGCCTTTATGCTTGTTGCACGTGGGATTCAAAGTATTGGCGCAGCAATCATCATTCCAACAAGTATGGTTATCGCTCTAGACTTGAGCAATGCAGATAACCGCAATAAAGTTGTGGCTGCATTGGCTGGGTCTCAAGGTCTAGCAGTTGCGCTTGGCCCAGCAGTGGGCGGTTTTGTGGCACAATATCTGGATTGGCGATGGGTTTTTTATATTAACTTACCATTTATTATCGTATTACTAGTTATCTATCCTTTCGTACTAAATATTCGCCGCGAAACACGACGTGCTGTAAAAATTGATTGGCTCGGTGCCAGCCTTAGCTGTATTTTCTTGACAACACTGTCACTTGGTTTGATTAAAGCAAACGATTGGGGCTGGACTTCATTAACCATTGTGACGATGTTTATTGCTTCCGGCTTAACTTTTATTTTATTTATTGTACAAGAGCTTCACACACCATCACCAATGATTAATTTATCTCTCTTCAAAAACAGGAACTTTACAGCGTCAGGCATTGCCCTATTACTCTCAAATTATTTGCTTGGTGGTATGGTCATTCTAATACCAACTTTATTAACCAAAGTTCAAGGTGAAACGGAGCTGAATGCCGCGCTATTAATCACACCTTATTCTGTTTCAGTGATGCTAACGGTCATTATGACATCTTTACTAATCAAAAGAATCAATCAAAAAATACTAATTGGTTTGGGTTTTATCATTATTGCTGGTAGTTATTTATTAATTGCGCATTTAAATTTATCACAGGGCTATCACCGTCTCATTATTGCAGACATTTTACTGGGTATTGGCTATGGTTTAGTTGCTGCGACAGCTAACATTCTGGTGGCTTCTGATTTTCATGGGCGTGCCTTGACTGATTCACAGAGTGTGGCAAATATTTTACGCCAAGTTGGTTTTATCATTGCCATTGCCCTATTTACTTCAGTTTTATCCACCAACATCAACACTGCAAAACAAAACACTATCACCTATGCACATCAGCAGATTCAAACACTAGATATTCAGCAGGCACTTAAAAACAAAATGCTTACTAAAGTTGACCAAAAATTAAGTCCTAATGATTCACAAAGTAATCGTGCAAACAACAACACTATGTCTATATCTGTTGACACAACTAAAATTAAGCACCAAGCACTAGATACAGCTTATCAAAAGCAGTTACAATTAGCCGCTACACAGTTGCATACAAACATCGATAATATACCTGAACCTGTTAAAAATATCATTTACCAAAAAGTATCAAATGTTGCACTGCCTCGTATTGAACAAGACATCCAGCAGACAAAAAACCAGCTTAATACAACGATTAGTCACATTAAAGACCACTTCATTATTGAATCAAGACAAGCATTTATGTCTGTTTATCAGGTCATGATTATTGTCCCAATCTTATCGTTATTGCTATTGTTTGTATTTAAAAAAATGCAGCCTAAACGTTAACCATGACGTCACTAAAAAAGAGACCCTCAACAGGTGGTCTCTTTTTTTTAACGTAATAAGTAGCCGCCATCAACAGGAATCGTTGCGCCAATGACATAATTAGAAGCTGAACTAGCGAGATAGACTATCGTCCCCATTAGTTCCGACGGTTGTGCCCAGTGTTCAGCTGGAATATGATTAAGAATCTCTGTATTGCGTGTTTCATCTGCCTGCAAAGCTTTCGTCATATCTGTGTCGATATAACCTGGTGCTAACGCATTGACCTGTATGCCATAAGGCGCCAGCGCGTCTGCATAAGCTTTGGTTAAACCAACGACAGCATGTTTGCTAGCTGCATAGGGATAAATATATTTTCCAGCTCGAAACGATTGCATGGAGCCAATGTTGATAATTTTCCCAGATTTTTGTGTAATCATCACTTTAGCGGCTTCATGTGACAAATAATACAGTGCATTAAGATTAATATCAATCACTTTTTGCCAATCTTCATCCCGATAACTCACGATATCGTTGCGAATTTGAACACCTGCATTATTAATCAAAATGTCTAACGATTCAAAATGCTTTTTAAATTCAGTAATGACATTAATAGCGGCTTGTTCAGCAGTTAAATCTTGTGTCATAAACACAACTTGTCTCCCATGTTGTGCTGCAAAATGCCGGAGTTCCTGCCAACCTTTTTCGGAACGGCTAACCACAAAAACATCGGCGCCAGCACCAATCAAAGCCTGCGCATAGTATTGACCAAGTCCTGATGCCCCACCTGTGACAATCGCAGCTCGACCTGTTAAATCAAATAATTCAGGAATCGTTGTCATTTCAAGCCTCCATGATGCTTACTGATTATTATTTATTTTCTCTATTTTATGCCTACCACCAAAAATTGTCAAAAATATCATGATAGTGCATGATTATTAATCAAAGTAACTAACTCACGTGGCTTATCGACGCCTAGTACCAAACGCATATATTTTTCATCTTTAAGTTGAATAACAACTGGTAAGCTCGTGTGTTTAATGTTAAAAAAGGTCATTTCATCATTTTTTCGAAACGTACCTGCCCAGTAACCGGGTATGGCTGTTCCCGGCATTCTGAATCCCTTACTTTCATTGATTATGCCAGTATCGATTGAAGCACCAACAACGTGCGTCAATGGTATCGCAATACGCTCTTTAAGTGCTGCAATTTTAGTTAATCCGACTGGTTCAATCACTAATTGCTCATTTTGTATATTAACTACGTTTTCCATTGTCGTTATCCCCCGATAAAATATGACTATGCTTCAACAACTGTTGTCCTAATTGCGTTGCTATATTAGGACTATTCTGTTTGGCGTACCACTGACTGACGATTTCATTCACAGCTTGGCTATTTGACGTTAATTCTAGCATTGCCACAAGCAATAAACGCCATGTGACATCATCTAATGGTTGCTTCTTCAAATTTGCTTTTAAACACGCCATAAACATGCCCTGTTTACTACCAAATTCACTATAAAGGCTGCCACGTAATAATCCTGTCGCTGTGACTAAATCATCTAAAGATGTTCCTTCAAAACCACGCTGCACAAACAATGTACTCATTTGTGCAACGACAATATGTTGATCAAAACTTTTTTTTCTACCCATGCCCTTAGTATAGTTTTATTTGACTGATTGGTCAAGTAAAATAATAATTAATTTAATATCCCCTTGATTTTTTTATTAATAGCGTTGTATACTGAAGTTAGTTTAGAATGATTATAATTTAAAAGGAGGAAAATCATTATGACTAACTTTATTGACCAAGAAATCGCAGACTTTTCTGTCAACGCCTATCACGACGGTGATGTCACACAAGTTACTAAGCAAGATACCCTAGGAAAATGGGGCGTGTATTTCTTTTATCCCGCTGACTTTTCATTTGTTTGCCCGACAGAGTTAGGTGACTTAGCTGACCATTATGCTGATTTCCAAAAGGCTAATGCTGAAATTTATTCGGTTTCGGAAGATAGCGAATTTGTTCATAAAGCCTGGGCCGAAGCAACAGATACCATCGCTAAAGTAAAATATCCAATGCTTGCTGATCCCGCTGGCAAATTAGCACGTTTCTTCAATGTCTTAGATGAAGACGCCGGTTTAGCATTCCGAGCTGTCTTTATCGTGAATCCTGAAGGGAAAATTCAGTCTTATACAATCAATAATATGGGTATTGGTCGTAATGCCGAAGAAATTCTCCGTACACTAGAAGCCGCACAATTTGTGGCTGAACACGGCGATCGTGTTTGCCCAGCAAATTGGCATCCAGGCGAAGACACCATTGCTCCTAGCTTAGATCTAGTTGGTAAAATTTAAGAGGCTTAAATTCATGACAAAACCCCACATTTATGACACTTTGATTATTGGTGGTGGTCCAGCCGGACTTTCTGCTGGTATTTATGCTGGCCGTGCCACGATGGACACATTGATTATCGAAGGCAACCAAATCGGTGGACAAGTTACAACTACATCAAGTGTCGCCAATTATCCGGCGGTAGATACCATTGAGGGTACTCAATTGGTGAATAACATGAAGCAGCAAGCCGATGCGTTTGGTGTTAATTTTGTATCCGATACCATTACATCAGTTGACTTTAGTCAACCAGCAGTTAAAACCGTTTCAGGCAAGCAAAATACTTATCAAGCTCGCAGCGTTATTATCGCAACCGGCGCCCAACCTCATCAAGTTGGTTTTACAGGTGAAAAAGAATTTCGTGGCCGTGGTGTTGCCTATTGTTCAACTTGTGATGGCGAATTATTTAGCGGTTTGGAAGTTTTTGTCATCGGTGGTGGTTACGCGGCAGCTGAGGAAGCTGAATATTTAACACGTTTTGCTAGACATGTGACTGTTGTGATGCGCTCCGATGATTTTACTTGTCCGCCACTAACAGCCGATCGCGCGCGACTTAATGACAATATTACGGTTTGGCCAAACACTGAAGTGCAATCTGTTTCGGGTAAAGATTATTTAACTGAAGCTGTCTTTGTTAATAATCAAACACATGAAAAGAAAGTCTATCATGTTGCTCAAGGTGACAACACTTTTGGCATGTTTATTTATGTTGGGACCGACCCGCAAACTGATTTATTCACAGAAAAGTTAACACTGGATGATGATAAATACATTATCGCTGACAACAAATGTCAAACTAATATTTCCGGTGTCTTTGCTGCTGGCGATGTGATTGCTAAGCCACTACGTCAGATTGTCACTGCGGCGGCTGATGGTGCAAATGCTGCAACAAGTGCCGAAGTTTATGTCACAAATCTTAAGAAAGCATTGCATATTCCTATTCAACGCACACAGATTACAAAAAAACACCAGCAACCTGACAATATGCGACAACAATCGCAACTGGGAGATGAACCACATACTGCAACCCAACATCAAGGACAATGGTTCGATCAAAATTTAATCAAGCAACTCCAACCTATTTTTGACCAACTATCCAAAACAGTCATTCTGTCTCAAATCACAGATAATAGTGATAAAAGTCATGAATTATCGTCATTTTTAACCGAATTAGCTGCATTAAGTCAACATTTAACGTTGCGTATCACCGAAGCAAAAGCCGCCGACATGCCATTATTACCACATTTTACGTTGCTCAATGAAAATAATGCGGCAACAGGTATTGCATTTAGTGGTATTCCCACTGGTCATGAATTAAACTCGTTAGTACTTGCGCTATACAACGTTGCTGGCCCAGGACAAAAACTTGATACGCAGCTTCAATCACGTATCAAGGCTTTACCAGCAACTGATATTAAAATTGGTGTGTCGCTAACCTGTCATTTTTGTCCAGATGTTGTTGCTGCCTGTCAGCACATCGCAGCTCTTAATCCACATGTCTCAGCTGAAATGATTGACTTACAGCTTTTCCCTGACATTAGAAATTCGCATCACATTATGAGTGTGCCAGCGATGATGATTGATAATCAACCAGATATTATTTTTGGCAGTCAAACGATGTCAGATATCGTGACAGCAATTGAAAATGTAAATGCATAAATAAAAAAACGCCACACAACTCAGGTGGCGTTTTTTATTGAGATTATTTTCTGTATAAAATTGCTAACAATTTGATTAAAGGTGTCTGGTGCTTCAATATGTGGTATATGACCGGCATCTTTGATAATAACATATTCGCCTTTAGTAGCTAATTGGCTTGTCACCACTGCATGTTGGGCTGGCCACAGAGGCGATTTATCACCCGCAATAAAGAGATGCGGGACTTTTTCACGCGCAACGACATCACGCCAATCTTGCAATAGGCTATTAAATAATAATGGTGCATTATATTGAAAATCAAATGGCTTATAATGCAGACTAATTTGACGTTTCATTTGTTCTGATAGCTTAATATTGGTTAATTTCGTACCAGGAAGCTTGCTCATTGCTTCAGTGACATGCTCAAAATCGGCTTGAAATAAACCAAATTGCCAGTCTTTTTGCTTAACCATGACCGGAACTTGATCTTCTGTAATGATGCCCAAAACGTTATCATCTCCATATAATGACAAGTAGGCCCAAATCGTGCTAGCCCCCATTGAATGCCCTAATAATATAGGCTTTTTTAGCTTAAGGTTTGCAATTAATTCAGCTAAATCTTGCCCATGACGTGATAATCGCATCCCATAGCCAACATTGTCACTATCACCATGATTACGTCTATCATAGGTAATCACTTGTAACCCGTTTGCAACAAGCTGATCAATCTGTCCAGACCACGTCGCCTGATTACCTGAATAACCGGCAACTAATATGATTGGTTGTCCAAAACCATAGATATGATAGTCTAACATCACATAATCATTTGTTGTCAGTTTTGCCATGTTACTCCTTTTAAGTTCAGAAAATCTGTTAAATATGAATTGGTAAACCATCCGCTAATTCAGCTGTATCCATGATGGCTTCGCCTAATGTTGGATGTGGATGAATTGTGAGTGAAATATCATTGGTGGTCAAACCATTTTCAATCGCCAGTGATAACTCTGATATCAAATCAGAAGCACTGGGACCAACGATTTGCGCACCTAACAAGCCATGTGTTGCTGTATCACTAATTAGTCGAATAAATCCGGTTGTCTCATCCATCGAGATAGCACGCCCATTAGCGGCAAATGGGAATTTAGCAATCTTAACATCTAGTTGCTTTGCCTTAGCAGACTCTGGCGTTTCGCCAGTTGTCGCCAACTCAAACTGTGTATACGCCACGGCAGGCAGAGAATAGTGCAAGTCATGTGCTTGAGCTTCACCAGCGATCGCAGCAGCAGCTATTTTACCCTGAAAGCTCGCCTTATGTGCTAGCTGAGGGCCAATTGTTACATCCCCGATTGCATAGATATGTGACACATTTGTTTGCATGGTATCCGCAATTTCAATTAAACCTCGGTCACTTAGCTTGATATCCGTATTATTTAAACCTAATCCATCTGTATTAGCCCGACGACCAACAGCAACTAGCAAATAATCGCCAGTTATCGTATGTTCTTCCCCATCTACTTCATAAGTCAAACTAACATCTTGGTCAGTTTGTTGTGCTGATTTTGCCATGGCAGATGTCACGATATGACCACCATGTTGTTCAAAATCGGCTAATACTGGTTTCGTCATTTCCGCATCAAAACCATTGAGCGTATGATCTAATCCTTCAACAATTGTGACTTCGGTACCTAAGTTAGCGTAAGCACCACCAAGTTCTGACCCAATGACCCCGCCACCGACAATAATTAATTTTTTGGGAATATTTTCCAAACTCAAAGCCCCAGTTGAATCAATAATTCGGCCACCAAAAGGCATAGTAGGGATTTCAATTGGTCGCGAACCTGTTGCTATAATGGCGTTGTTAAATTGTAGCAATTCATGGCCGTCCTCTTGCACCACATTCAATGTTTCATTATCGTTAAATGTCGCTTCACCTTTAATGATTTCAACGTGATGCTTCTTTAATAACATACTGACACCACTCGTTAAAGTATTGACAACTTTATTTTGTTTCCAATCTTGTACTTTTTGCCAATCTAATGTAGCACCATCGATATGCAAACCAAATGGTGTTTCTGCCAATGCATTACGATAATGATGTCCAACATTAATCAATGCCTTTGATGGAATACACCCAATATTTAGGCAGACGCCACCAATATTTTCACGTTCGATAATCGTGACATGCTGTCCCAATTCCGCTGCACGAATCGCTGCGACATAACCACCAGGTCCTGAACCGATTATTACTGTATCAATTTCACGTGCTTGTGCACCAACAACCATTATTAAACCTCCATTAGCATATAAGCCGGATCAGACAATAATTGCTTCAAATAATTCAAGGCACTTTGTCCTAACATGCCATCAATTAATCGATGATCATATGTCAAAGACAACTTCATATTTTGTCCAACAACAACTTCGCCATCATCGTTGATGATTGGTTCCTTCACAATTGAGCCCAATCCCAAAATCATGACTTCTTTACCGTTAATAATTGGTGTAAACCATTCACCACGAGCAGAACCGATATTAGAAATCGTCATTGTGCCACCCTGCATTTGTTGCGGCTTAATACTACCATCACGAACAGCCTCGGCTAATGCTGCTATTTCTCGTGCGATTACCAAAATTGACTTGCGATCTGCATGTGCAATGACTGGTACGAATAGGCCAGATGGGGCATTGACCGCTATGCCCATATTGACATCATCATGATAGACGATTTCTTGTGTGGCCATATCCAAACTAGCATTTAATTCAGGGAATTTCTTGGCCGTTGCTGCCAGCGCTTTAACGACATAAGCAAGGTAGGTCAAGCGAATGCCCTCTTCAGATGCCTGTAGTTTGAATTGACGACGATGCGCCACTAATTTGCTAACTTCAACTTGGTCAAAATTAGTTACCGCTGGGATATCCGTATGTTGCGTGCTCATTGCTTTCGCAATTGCCTTTCGGATTGGCGTCATCGGCTGACGGCCTTCTCGCAAAGGCTCAGGGATATCGATGGCGTTGTGTTTTGCTGGCTCTTGTTTAGGCTGTGGCGCAACTGGATTAGCAGCAGGTTGAATAGTTGCTGTACCTGCTCCCGCTGCTGCTTCATTAGGATTAAACTTTTCAACATCCGCCAACGTCACATGACCATGACGACCTGTCGCAGGTACTTGCGTGAGATCAATCCCCTTTTCAAAGGCTAGATGACGTACTGATGGCATAGCTAAGACATGCCCATTAGCTGTTTGAACCGTTGATGATTCAACGTCAACTGAGGTCACTGTAGGTGTATCTGCTACTGTCTGTTGACTCTCAGTAGCAGAATCTGTGTTTGTTGTTGCTGCACCGGCTTGTGGTGAGGCAGACGCACCACTACCATCCCCATCAAATTCAATTAAATCATCGCCTACAGATACCGTTGTGCCAGCATCCACAAATATTTTAGTGACCTTTCCGCCGTAGGGTGATAAAATTTCTTGAATTAATTTATCATTCTGAACTTCGGCAACAGGGTCGTCCATTGCAACCTCGTCACCCACTTTAACCAACCATGAGGTAATATCTCCCTCAGCCATGCCTTCACCAATATCTGGCATTTTGAAAATCTCAGTCATAATTAACAACCTCCATTACTTTAGCAACCACATCATCAGCTTTAATCATCCAGTCATTTTCAGCTTGACCAAACGGATAAACTGAATCCGGTGCTGCCACGCGCCCAATTGGTGCCTTTAAATTAAGAATAAAGCGTTCCGAAATTTCGCTCATGACGTTAGCCCCAATCCCTGCCATACGTTGCGCTTCTTGTACAACAACAACACGTCCGGTTTTTGCGGCTGTGGCGCCAATACTTTCGATATCTAATGGGGAAACTGTCCGCAAGTCCAAAACCTCAGCAGAGATATTTGACTTCGCCAATGTTTCGGCTGCTTTAAGCGCAACAGGGACACCACCGCCATAAGAAATAATTGATACATCACTACCTTCTCGTGCAACAGATGCCTTATCTAGGGGTGTTGTATAATAACCTTCTGGCACTTCCCCCTTCAATGAACGATATAAATGCAAATTTTCTAAAAAGACAACAGGATCATTGGATTCTATGGCGCTTAATAATAGGCCTTTTGCATCAGCTGGATTAGCTGGCATGACAACACGAATACCGGGAATTTGCGACACCATGCCTTCCAAATTATCCGCATGCATTTCCGGTGTTTTCGTGCCACCACCATAAGGCGCACGTACCACAATTGGCATTTGACGTGTCCCATTAAAGCGGAATCTATTCCTTGCCATTTGTCCAGCAATTGAATCCATGACTTCGAAAACAAAACCAAAGAACTGGATCTCCATGACTGGTCGATAATTTTGTGTAGTCAAACCGATTGCTAAACCACCAATACCAGATTCCGCCAGAGGCGTATTAAATACACGATCTTCGCCATACTTTGCTTGCAGTCCATCTGTTGCACGGAAGACACCACCGTTTTTACCAACGTCCTCACCAAAAATCAACACATCATTATCTTTTTCAAGCGCTAAATCCATCGCTTCTCGTACTGCATCGATATAACTTTTAGTAGCCATGTTACTTTCCCTCGCTTTCGAAACGCTTAATCTGTTCTGACATCGCATAACTTGGGACTTCAAGCGTATTTTTGACGAAATCAGAGATTTTTTGCTTTGGTACATTATCAGCAATCTTAATCTGTTCATCGATCAGAGTATTCACTTCAGCAATATAAGCATCTTCTTTTTCCTGATCCCAGATACCTTTAGTTGTAATATATTTTCTCATGCGTATTAATGGCTCTTTTTGCCACCAAGCATCGATATCATCTTGCGTACGATAGCGTAATGGATCATCACCGGCAGTTGAATGTGGTTCCAAACGATCTGTGATTGCTTCAATCAGAACTGGTCCTTTGCCACTCGTAGCCCAAGTACGAGCCTCTTTTGCAGCTAGATACATCGCAATAGGATCGTTGCCATCAACAACCAAACTTGGTATCCCAGCAGCCCAACCTTTTGCAGCTAGATGCTTCGCAGCTGTTTGTAACCGTCGTGGTGTTGAAATCGCATAACCATTATTCTGCACGAAGAACACAGCATTGGCTTGATAAGCACCAGCAAAATTAATGCCTTCATAGAAATCACCTTGCGATGTACCACCATCACCAGTGTAGGCGTACACAACAGCATCTTTTTGTCTCTTCTTTAAACCAAGTGCAATACCGGCAGCTTCAACGTATTGTGCACCAATGATAATTTGTGGCATCCAAGAATTTACTGGCTTATCATCAGCCGTAGTGAAGACATTTCCTAGTACGTGTCCTCGCGACCATAGAATAGCTTTCCAAATTGGCCAACCCTTAACAATAATTTGTGGAATATCACGATATCCTGGCATTAGCCAATCGTCATCGTTAAATGCATATGAGGAAGCCATTTGTGATGCCTCTTGTCCAGCTGTTGGCGCAAAAAAGCCAAATCTACCTTGCTTAGCTAATTTAGTTGAGCGAATATCCAATTGGCGGCTTAATAGCATACGCTTCATGATATTAATTAAATCATCATCATCTAACTCAGCACGCTTTACTGCAGTTTCATCAACAATGGCCCCATCAGCAGCCAGCACACTTAACATTGGAAATGTATCGTCTTGTGCCGCAATCTGATTGTCAAAATCCAATGCTTTCTTATTTGTGTCTACAATATCAACCATGAACCTTTACCTCATCTTTCTGAAAAAAAGTTGTCAATAACTCGTCTTGTGTAATGCTACCAAAATATTGGCCATCCGCATTTCGCGCAAGTACCTCGCGAATAGCATCGCGTGTAAAGGGAATACCTATAAACTGTGCTTTAATTTCACGCCAATCTCTAACGCCCAAAAAATCACCCGTGAAGTTAATATCCGTTATTTTACCAGCCACAGCATCAATATGAACATCAATGCTCCCACCAGTATATTTTGCATGATTATTATACATAAATTCTGGGCTCTTACCATAATTCCAATCCCATGTTGCAAATTGGTTATCACGTAATGCTAGTATGGCTGATTTTTGTTCCTGACTTAATTTGTATTCTTGATCTTTTCCCTGATTGGATAAGTAGTATGTCAATTGTGAAATAAATTGATCAATGGTTAAGTCAGTTGGCGCGTAATCTTTAATATTACCTACACGCGCACGTACAGATTTAGCAGCTTTAGAAATAAATTTCTCATCAGCAACATTCAATGCACGAACCATGGCGTCAACATCTGTATCCCATAGCAGTGTCCCATGATGCATCAAGTAGCCACCTGCATATCTTTGCGCATTGCCCGATACTTTTTTACCTGCAATTTCCAAGTCATTTCTACCAGACAAACTGACACGAATACCTAACGACTCTAATGCATCAGCCATCGGTTTGACAAACTGATGAAAATCGACCTTAGCACTGCTCGCCACTGGCACAAAAAAAGTAAAACAAATATTTCCTAAATCATGATAAACAGCCCCGCCACCAGATACACGACGCACAACTTGAATATCATGTGCTTTGACATAATCTTCATTCACTTCGGAAAAAGTATTTTGATTTTCACCAACAATGATTGCGCGTTTATTTTGCCATAAAGCAAAAATTGGTTCGTTAAGCTTTAAATTTCTTAAAAGCCATGCATCCATCGCAATATTTGTATAAGCGTCTTGATTAAAATAATTAATATACCGCATTGCTTTACCTTCCTATTGTAAGCGCTTCCATACTACACCTTTAATTATACGCTTGTTTACTGAAAATTGAATACCCTTTTCATGATTCGTTTATTGATCTAGCAAAAGAGCTGATAATGTTATCGTCATAACATTATCAGCCCTATAAAAATTATTTTGTTTTTTTACCATTATATTGCGCAAAACCGCCACGCAAAAGAAAGATGTTATGCCTATCATAACCCTGCTTCTTCAATGACTTACTAGCACGAATAACATCACGTAGCCGCTCACCATATAAGAAAATATCGCGATCTTTACGTAAACCAGACTTGCCCTGTGTGAAATTCATCGCTGGCATATTACGGGCACCCATGATATGTGAGCGCTTATAAGACGCAGACTCTCGAACATCAACAATCTGGCCAGATTCTTCAGATATTTTATCAGCAAATTCTGCTGACTTTAACAATACACCAGTTGATTTTGCAGTCATAATAACCCACAACCAAGTTCCCAATGTCATTAATAACCATAAAACGATTAACATTAGAATCGTCACTACTAAATTCATGTTCTACCTCTTCCAACTTACATCAATTGTTTTATTATATCAAAAATTAACACGGTTAGCTTTAAAAAATACGATTAATTTCTTCCAGTGCATTGTCTTGAAATACTATTTCAGCGTGTTCTCGCAATACATCCATATCCTGATTACTTTCTTCAGCGAATTCAATCACTTGCGCTTTGTGGTCTGCCAGCATATCACTCGTCAAATCATCATTGCGGAATCTTAACGTTAAATAAAAGATTTTGTCGTAACGATATAAGTCTGATTCAACGGTAACACCACGCAGTAGCTGAGATATTGTAATTATTGTTTCAAAATTGGGCAACTTCAGAGTTAAAATATTACTTACTGGTTCTGTTTGCTTATCTGCGATCATTGGATGAGCCTCACCATCATCAGATTGTTGCAACTGAGAGCGTCGCTCTTCAGAAACATCATCAACACTATCTTGCTTGTTTTTAGCATAAGACATTAAATTATTTATCACATCGCCAACCTGCTCATCTTCATTTAAACGAGAAATAAATAATTCAAGACCATTTTTGTTTGGTAGTATTTGGAAAGTCACCTGATCATCGTCACTAAAATCATGATCAACATCTACTTCAGATAAAATACTATAAAAAAACGATTCTATCTTATCATGATTACCCAATAATTCCATGATTGAAATACCACGTTCTTTTAAATCGTTGTTTTCAATCATGACACGAATGGTATTATCATTAATGCGTTCCATCTCCATTATGGTCACCACCTTTCATCACTATTTTAGTCATACACAAAGTCAAAAGTAAAGAAAAAAGACTGACTGTTCAGCCTTCTTCAACTATTAAATCTTTGGCCTTTTCATTAAAATCAGCCTTAAAAGTCGCTCGAATCAATTCTCTTTGGCGTACTTCGCGTGGCAAGAAGCGACGAATGTCATCATCATTATAACCAACTTGCATACGTCGCTCATCAATAATGATTGGCCGCTTTAATAACGAAGGATGCGTCACAATCAAATCAATTAATGTATTGATAGAAATATTATCTAAATCAAGGTTAAGTTGAGAAAATATTTTGGAACGCTTAGAGATAAGTTCTTCTGTTCCGTCTTCTGTCAGACGAAGCATTGCCTTGATTTCTGCAACACTTAAAGGCGTTTTATTTAAATTACGTTCAACATAGGGAATATCATGATTTTCTAACCACTGTTTTGCTTTACGGCATGAGGTACAACTTGGTGACGCGTATAATGTAACCATAGCATGCTGCCCTCCTTACTTCGAAGTAAGTAAAATATATAATTGTAAACAAATTACCATACTCAATTATAACAAATACGAATAAAAAAGTATATAAACGCATAAAAAAAGCACTCTTCTCAGAGCACTCCCTATGTACGGCACCGCATCTTCCTATCCTCGCAGCCAGCGATCCGGCAACTACTTTCGGCGTGATAGAGCTTAACTTCTGTGTTCGGAATGGGAACAGGTGTGTCCTCTATGCTATCAATACGACACCTTTGAGTTATTCACTCAAAACTAAATAGTATCAAATTCTTTCTCTTCATTAAACCACTCATATTACGTTTTGAACTTCCGTTCTTGACTTTGGTTAAGTCCTCGACCGATTAGTACTAGTCCGCTACATGCCTCACAGCACTTCCACTTCTAGC
>NZ_CP039736.1:170000-607500 GCF_014844115.1 Leuconostoc sp. LN180020
CCCAACTTGTTCTGCTATAAAACACTTTTGTAACTCTTATTTATCAGTCCTACAACCCCAACATGCAAGCACGTTGGTTTGGGCTCTTCCCCGTTCGCTCGCCGCTACTTAGGGAATCGATTTTTCTTTCTGCTCCTGCTGCTAATGAGATGTTTCAGTTCACAGCGTATTCCGTCGTCTATCCTATGTATTCAGATAGCGACAACTCTTTTCGAGTTGGGTTTCCCCATTCGGAAATCTCTGGGTCATAGCGTACTTACCGCTCACCAAAGCTTATCGTAGTTAGTCACGTCCTTCATCGGCTCCTAGTGCCAAGGCATCCACCACGCGCCCTTATTAACTTAACCTATACAACTTGCGTTGCGGTTTCGTTTTATGAGTTGGTCATTTTTCAGACCTGCGATTAAACCGTTCTTTTTAAAGAACTTCTTTTTGTGTTGTTTCTCGGTTCAATTTAGAATAATGTTTCCATTACTTTTAAAAGAATTTGTTACTATTCAGTTTTCAATGTACAACCAAGACAATCTTTCGATTGCCTATGGAGAATAGCGGGATCGAACCGCTGACCCCCTGCTTGCAAAGCAGGTGCTCTCCCAGCTGAGCTAATTCCCCATAGGATCATCTTTTGAACATGATACCTATTACAGTACCACACTCAAAACTAAACAAAACTTTGAACATTTGAACTTGCAATCTAATGCACTGTCACTTTCCGATTATCCTTAGAAAGGAGGTGATCCAGCCGCAGGTTCTCCTACGGCTACCTTGTTACGACTTCACCCCAGTCATCTGTCCTGCCTTAGACGGCTCCCTCCCGAAGGTTAGGCCACCGGCTTTGGGCATTACAAACTCCCATGGTGTGACGGGCGGTGTGTACAAGACCCGGGAACGTATTCACCGCGGCGTGCTGATCCGCGATTACTAGCGATTCCGACTTCGTGCAGTCGAGTTGCAGACTGCAGTCCGAACTGAGACGTACTTTAAGAGATTAGCTCACCTTCGCAGGTTGGCAACTCGTTGTATACGCCATTGTAGCACGTGTGTAGCCCAGGTCATAAGGGGCATGATGATCTGACGTCGTCCCCGCCTTCCTCCGGTTTGTCACCGGCAGTCTCGCTAGAGTGCCCAACTGAATGCTGGCAACTAACAATAAGGGTTGCGCTCGTTGCGGGACTTAACCCAACATCTCACGACACGAGCTGACGACGACCATGCACCACCTGTCACTTTGTCTCCGAAGAGAACACTTCTATCTCTAAAAGCTTCAAAGGATGTCAAGACCTGGTAAGGTTCTTCGCGTTGCTTCGAATTAAACCACATGCTCCACCGCTTGTGCGGGTCCCCGTCAATTCCTTTGAGTTTCAACCTTGCGGTCGTACTCCCCAGGCGGAATACTTAATGCGTTAGCTTCGGCACTAAGAGGCGGAAACCTCCTAACACCTAGTATTCATCGTTTACGGTGTGGACTACCAGGGTATCTAATCCTGTTTGCTACCCACACTTTCGAGCCTCAACGTCAGTTGTTGTCCAGTAAGCCGCCTTCGCCACTGGTGTTCTTCCATATATCTACGCATTCCACCGCTACACATGGAGTTCCACTTACCTCTACAACACTCAAGTTAACCAGTTTCCAATGCCATTCCGGAGTTGAGCTCCGGGCTTTCACATCAGACTTAATCAACCGTCTGCGCTCGCTTTACGCCCAATAAATCCGGATAACGCTCGGGACATACGTATTACCGCGGCTGCTGGCACGTATTTAGCCGTCCCTTTCTGGTATGGTACCGTCAAACTAAAATCATTCCCTATTTTAGCATTTCTTCCCATACAACAGTGCTTTACGACCCGAAAGCCTTCATCACACACGCGGCGTTGCTCCATCAGGCTTGCGCCCATTGTGGAAGATTCCCTACTGCAGCCTCCCGTAGGAGTTTGGGCCGTGTCTCAGTCCCAATGTGGCCGATCAGTCTCTCAACTCGGCTATGCATCATCGTCTTGGTAAGCCTTTACCCCACCAACTAACTAATGCACCGCGGATCCATCTCTAGGTGACGCCGTAGCGCCTTTTAACTTGATATCATGCGATACTAAGTTTTATTCGGTATTAGCATCTGTTTCCAAATGTTATCCCCAGCCTTGAGGCAGGTTATCCACGTGTTACTCACCCGTTCGCCACTCGCTTGAAAGGTGCAAGCACCTCTCGCTGCGCGTTCGACTTGCATGTATTAGGCACGCCGCCAGCGTTCATCCTGAGCCAGGATCAAACTCTCAATTTAAATGAATTTAAATTCATTGTTTGAAGATGTACTCTTCGATTAAACTGACTAATTGCTATATCTCTATAACGACTATCCGTTTATTGTTTGTTACGAATTGACTTCGCAAATTTGTTTTTGTTATTACTGCTAATAACTAGTCACAGATTCGTTTGTTCAAAGTTTTGTTCAGTTTTCAATGTGCTACTTGTTGTCGCTGAGACAACTATATTATCTTATCAGCTTTCGCTGCCGTTGTCAACACTTTATTTCGTCGCTTACTTTCGCTCGCGTCGCTTTCGCTTTTTGACAACTTTATTACTATACTTTATTCTTCTCGCTTTGTCAACTACTTGCTCGCAATAATTAATAAAATATTTGTTGTTATCCTCTGTTACCAGACAACTATTAATACTATACACCGTTTTTTAAAATTGTCAAGCCTTTTACAATTATTCTTCAAAACTAACAAAAGATGTTGTTTGTAGTGTTTCTAATAGTGTGTGTAGCTTATTAGCTGGTACAAACTTAAGCTGATAATTCAAGGCTTTTTCTACCGCATCCATATTAGGCACTTCGAAAGAATACAATGACATTAATGTGCCGTTATCTTCTACACTTGTTAGCTCGCCCAATCGCCATTGATCAAAATCCACCGATCCCAACGTTTGAAATTCTCGCAATACGGCCCCTAGTGAGGTGTCGTGGTTATGCCTATGCATCTTTGCAGTGAAAAAATGGTACCCATTGGTATCTTCTTTAACTAAAAAATAAGGTAAATCATTTTTAACTGATATAGCTGTTGCTGCAATAAGTGACATTCTTTCTCTCCTTCACTGACCAATACGCGTTAAAGCTTCTTTGATCCACGCTTCGCGGTGTTTTTCAATGGCAGAAAAACCATAGTTCAAATGATTATTTGTCCAAAAATGCTTACGAAGATTAACATTCTTTGGTAAAACTTGTGATGCGTGCATGTCCTCTTGACGCAAAGACAGGCTTATTTTTTTATTATATTGTTCAATATCCAGCACTGTCACGACAACTGGCTTGCCGATACGTAGCTCATGTTTTAAATCGTGTACTATGCCTGATTTACATTCAGAAATATGAATCAATCCCTGTGTGTGATCATCTAATAGTACAAAGGCGCCATATGGTTGTATCCCAGTTACACGACCACATAGCTTTTGCCCAATATGGTAAGTTGTCATAATTAAAACCTCATTTTTATTATAACAAAAAAGCAGACCCTTAGTCTGCAATTTCTATCGTATTGATGGTAACATTCTCTTTTGGCTTATCGTACATGTCAACAGCAACGCCTGCAATTTTATCGACAACTGCCATATCAGAAATCACTTGTCCAAAAACAGTATGCTTACCATTTAGCCATGGCGTTTCTTCAGTTTGAACAATAAAGAACTGTGAACCATTGGTGTTTGGGCCGGCATTCGCCATTGAGAGCGCCCCGCGTACATTGCGCAACTTGTCCGAAAACTCGTCTTCAAAACTACCGCCCCAGATACTTTCACCACCCATACCTGTACCATTAGGGTCACCACCTTGCACCATGAAATCTTTGATCACACGATGAAAAATACCGTTGTCATAGTAACCGTTTTTAGCGTGCGTTACAAAATTTTCTACAGTTTTAGGTGCAAGATCAGCAAATAGCTTAACTTGAATATCCCCTAACGTTGTTTTAAACGTTGCAACTGGACCGGCATAATTTTGTGCATCTTGTTGTGGGTATTCTGTCATATCAAGTGTTCCTCTATATTATTTAATGTGTCTTAACGCGATGTTAAACTTGGTCTTCTAAATCGGGATCAATAATAACATCCCCATTTTCAATTTCTTCTAAAGCTTTACCAACTGATTTATTTGATTCGAACTTTTCTTGCGTGGCTGGTAAACCCGCGTCGAGTTCCCTGGCACGCTTAGCACCAAGGGCAATTAATTTGTAACGAGAATCAACTTTTTCAAGTAGTTTGTCAACTGAGGGGTAAAGTAACATAATAAATCTCCTTATAACGTTTTTTCAAAAACGCGCGCGACCCGAAGGCGCTCTGCTGTAATAATTGCTTTAATACGTTCTACCGCATGAATAACCTGATCGTTTTCCACCGCATAATCGTAATTGATCATTTGCTTAAGTTCTTCACGTGCTGCAGTGACACGCTTTTCAATCACTTCTTGCGAGTCTGTTCCACGTCCAACCAAACGCTCACGTAAGTTTGTTAAATCAGGTGGTGTCAAGAAGATATAAATGCCTTCTGGCATCTTTGATTTAACTTGTAATGCACCTTGAACATCAATCTCAAGAAAAACATCACGGCCACTAGCCAATGTCTCATCAATAAAACTCTTAGGTGTACCGTAATAATTGCTGACATACTGTGCATACTCTAGCATGTCACCATTTGCAATTTTCTCTTCAAATTCGTCATGTGAAACAAAGAAATAGTCTTCACCATCTATTTCGCCAACGCGTGGCTGTCGCGTTGTTGCTGAAATAGAATATTGAAAATCAATCCCATCTTCGTTAAAAATAGCCTTGCGTACTGTCCCTTTTCCAACGCCGGAAGGTCCAGATAACACAATTAGTAAACCACGCTGCGTCATCATTTTTCCTCTTTATGTACTAATGGGAATATTATACAGGTTTTAAGCGCTAGACACAACGGTTAGCTAGTTCTTATAATAAACTGAATATATGTTCCCCTAAGTTCAAACAGCCAATTAAAGCGTTTAATTGGCTGTTTGAATGATATTTTAAAAAAATAAGAGCTTTAAAAAAGATTAAATCTGATTAATTTATTTGCTTTTTTGAACATTTGTTCGTATGATAGACATATCAAGACATGCAAGGAGTGGATTAATGCAGAACTATCTTATACAAAATCCAATTGAATCTTTCTTTCATCACACCATAACTGCTATAAAGAAACGTTTTTCTCCTAAAAAGCGTGTCCCCCTGAAAGAACAGTTAACTGCTGAGGAATTAATTACACGTTTAGAATATGCTTTAAATAGCGAGGAAGCTGTTACTATACAAATTAACGATTCCTTATTATCTGAGGAGGTGTCTGATTTATTTGGTTACGTCTACCAAGATAATCATGGCCATGTCTTACTACAATCACCCTCTACACATCAGTTCCATAAAATATTGCCAGGAACCATTCGTCATATCACGCATCAAAAAAGATACAGCTGTTAGTTATCAGCTGTATCTTTTTTGATTTAAGCACGCGTCGCTGTGTCATCTATCGACATGTCTGCTAACAGATAATTTAAGGCACTAACATCAATGTAGCGATCAACGTAATCTAAATTATCTATCTTATCTTTCAATCCTGTGATGGCCTGCTTGCTGCTTAAGAAGGTCAAATAGGACTTAAGCTCCCCGCCAATACCATCTAAGTCTTGCCATTCTGGTCGCCAATAATCTAATAAATGATGAACAGTGAACGCCTTGAGTGCCTCAGCTGACCAAGAATCATGCGTCAAACCATATTCTTTTGCCATACCCTCATGGAACGCATATAGCATCGCAGTGACATTATCACTAACAACGTCTTTAACTGATGCTAATTTGAACTGCCCCAATTTAATTTTTGCATATGCAAGCTCGGTTTCAAGCACTGAATCTGTTATTGAAATAGTCGATTCTTCAACCTCCGCGTTTTTTAATGACCGCAAAACCGGTGATAATCCCTTAAACGTTTCATGGATAACAGCTAAATTAAAGTCATCATCAGCTTCATTTTCTGATAAGAACTTAAACTGTAATGTATCGATGGCCTGAGAAGTTTTCATCATCTCTGCAACATCCTTACCTTGCCACTTAAAGAAATTAATCGCCATAACGGTTCTCATAATCATTCGCCAAAAGTTGATATCAAACTTTGGTGCCTGTGCCACAAAACGAGGATTAACACTCGATTCTTTTACGATAAACTTTTGCATATCATATAATACTGGGACAAGCATGACAAAGTATCGCCAATCTTTATCATCACTATTCACTAGTGTCGCTTGCATAACTTCACTTAAATTAACAGTTGCGCGCTCATTACTTGTAAACGCTGAAAAATTCTGATTTACCATCATCGCAATCACATCGTCTAAAAAGAATGAGGCAACCTCAAATGTCTCCCGACTATACTTGTCATGGTGTGTCAGATAGTAACGTGCTCTTAAAAACCCAGCAAATTCATCATAATTAAAAGGTGGTAATTTCTCTTCATGTTGCTTTTTATGCTGCTTTTGGTTAATATGCTTTATCTTTTTTATTTGCGCTGACTTTCCTTGTTTCATCTTTATTCGTCTACCCTTCTCAATGCATATTAGACACTAAGGTCTAAACTATATTTGCCATTACCAAATTCACGTAAACGAAACTGAAATACTTGCTCGCCACGAGATAATTCTGGTGTTTTAATTGTAGCTTGTCGGCTACCCTCAAGTTCGGCAATTTCAACAGCACCATTGATTGCTGACATAACTGGTGCGAATTCCTTTGCATCTGCCGATACATAAAATAACTCCGCGTGCCCGTAAGTAGCAGATTTGCGAATTAAATTAACGGATACTTTATAACGGTTGGCATCAAAAACAATATGATTGAAATTGTAATCGTGTACGTAGTGGAATAGGGATGATAAAAATGCTGTTGCCTCAAATTTGTCTTTTGCCATTAAATCTTATTGCGTGATAGTTAACACGCTTCCTTCTCATTTGTCTTTTGTTACTTTCTATTGTACCTGTAAAAATAACAGGTTACCAGAAATTATTATGAAAGATGTTTTATCATAAATCAAAAAAAACTTGATTATGTAATCAAGTCCGTGTATTACTTATCTTTTTTTAACTTTTCTTGCACATCGTCTTTAATCTCAGTAGCCTTTTCAGTGGCTACTTTTGCTGTTTCGTCGACTTTCTTAGCAGTTTTTTCAACAGCATCATCAACGTGGGATTCAGCTTCTTGAGACAAATCACGTAACGCCTCTTCTAAGGTTAAGTCATCTTGTGTCAATTCAATATCTTCATTGCCAAACTTATCACGCAAATCGTGTAATGAATCCTGTGCTTTATCAACATAAGTAGCGGCTAAATCTTTTGCTTTATCAACATAAGGTGCTGCTTGATCAGCTAAATTTTTAACTTGTTCCGCTGCTTGGTCAATTTGTTCACCATATTTATCTTGCCCCTTAGCCTTAAGCTCTGAAGCACGATCTTTGGCCATTTCAGTCACATCACCGGCAAAATCAGCTGCAACATAGGCTGCATCATAGGCCTTGTTACGTAATTTGTCACCGGTTTCACTAGCCTTTTCTTTTAATTCATCTTGCTTATCTTTAGGTAAGGCTTTAAATGCTGCTATTGCAGCAGCCCCAGCTAATATACCTGCTAAAAATACTTTTGCTTTTGACATCACTTTTTCTCCTTTTTAGCTGCTTTTTTGTTTTTATATCGTTCCATGGCTGTTTTAGCCATTGCCGAAGCCACACCGCTGGCGCCAAAACTAGTAGCTGCCTTTGCTGTTGAAAATTTACTTGTGACATTCTGAACTGTCGCGTTCAACTGTGACACTGTTACGGATAAGTCGGCCACAGCCTGGACAGTTGGATCTAATGTTTTAACTTTACCATTAACATCATTTAACAATGTATTGGCATTACCAAGAATTTCATTACTCGACCTAGCTATAGTGTCAACATCGACTGTGATAATACTCAAAGATCTTGTTAACCTGAGTAAAAAAACGCCAATAAACAATACCAGTAAAAGAAATGCTATGGCAAAAATAATAAGCGCAAGCTGTCCTAGTTCCATAAATCCCTCCATATGTTAATGTTTGTTCTTGTTAATTGTTGATTTGATGATAACTATATAAAATTTCTCTCGTATAGTACTTCTAGTATAACAAAAAAAGTTACTCAATGAAATGAGTAACTTTTTCTCTTAGTGTGCGTAATCTGTTGCACGTGTTTCACGTACGACTGTTATCTTGACATGTCCCGGATATTCAAGTTTTTCCTCAACATCTGTTTTTATGTCATGCGCTAACACTGTCGCTTGCAAATCATTTAATTTAGTTGGTTCAACAATGACGCGTACTTCACGCCCAGCTTGTATAGCAAAAGCCGTTTCAACACCATCATAGTGATTAGCGATTGCTTCCAAATCTTTTAGACGTTGAACATAATTTTCTAATGATTCGCTACGTGCTCCAGGTCTAGCAGCACTAATTGCATCTGCAGCTGCTACAAGCTCCGAGATAGGAGAAATTGTCTCAACATCACCATGATGTGAAGCAATTGCATTAATAACAACTGGTTTTTCGTTAAACTTTTCGGCTAGGCGAACACCTAGTTCCACATGCGAACCTTCAACTTCGGCGTCCACAGCTTTACCGATATCATGTATTAAACCAGCGCGCTTCGCAAGCGCGACATCCATTTTAAGCTCTGCTGCCATCATTCCCGCAAGTTTTGCGACCTCTATCGAATGTTGCAACACATTTTGACCGTAAGACGTACGATAGTTCATACGACCAATCATTTTAATCAAATCAGGGTGAAGACCACGTAAACCAAGTTCAAATACCGCTTCTTCACCTTTTTCACGTATTGTTTCGTCAATTTGCCGCTTTGCTTTTTCAACCATCTCTTCGATGCGTGATGGATTGATACGGCCATCAGCTACAAGAGCATCTAACGCCATCTTAGCAATCTGACGTCTAATTGGATCAAACCCACTCAATACGACTGATTCAGGGGTATCGTCAATAATTAGATCAATACCCGTTAATGATTCTAATGTCCGAATATTACGACCTTCACGGCCAATAATACGGCCTTTCATGTCATCGCTTGGCAAATGGACAACTGAAACAGTGACATCAGCCACTGCATCTGCAGACGACCTTTGAATTGCCTGCACGATAACATTACGTGCACGTTTTTCGGCCTCACTGGTTGCGTCTTCTTCATATTCTTTAATCAGAGCGGCGCGTTGTCTCACCAAACGTTGTTTCGTTTTGCTTAAAATTTGTTCTTTCGCATCTTCAGGCGTTAGTTGCGCAATTTCCTCTAACTTTTCCTTCTGAGATGTGACCAGGTTATCAGCAAGTTTCTGCTTATTATTCGCATCATCTAATCGCTGTTGTACCTGGTTTTCTTTTTGAATCAATTGTGCATCACGTTGATTCAAGGCCGCATCTTTTTTGTCGAGGTTTGAGATACGGTCTTCAAGCCGTTGTTCTTGTTGTTGCAGCTGCTTTTGACGATCTTTGAAATCATTATCAACTTGATGTCGATAATCTTGCGCCATTTCTTTTGCATCAGTCTTAGCTGCACGTGTTAAACTTTTAGCTTCATTATTCGCTTGTTCAAGAATGTTATCTGCAATTTGTTTCGTTGAAGTGATTTTCTTTTTGTCAGATGACAAATGTAGATAATACCCTACACCAATACCAATTACAATTGCGAAGAGCGCCGAAATGATTGTCACTGCCATGAGTTTCTTTCCTTTCAGCTTGTGAAATTTTATTATTCACATATATTAAGTATATCTATAAACATAGATAACGTCAAACAAAAAAAGGCTAATTAGCCCTTAATGTTTTAACCGTCGACCGAGTTCACGTTCTTGATCCCGGCGCTTAATATCATCACGCTTATCGTATTGCTTTTTACCCCGACCAATACCAATTAATAACTTGGCAAAACCATGCTTGAGATAAACTTTTAGCGGTACAATTGTCACCCCCGGTTCAGTGACGGCTTTTTCTAATTGCCTGATTTCACGCTTATGCAATAATAATCGCCGCGTGCGTAGGGGATCAACATTAAAACGATTACCTGCCGTATAGGGCGCAATGTGAACGTTTGTTAGCAAGGCATTGTCATCATGTATTGTGACAAAGCCATCTCCTATTGTAATCTGGCCTGCACGTACAGATTTAATTTCCGTACCAGTCAATGCTATGCCAGCCTCAAAAGTCTCAGAAATAGCATAATTAAAGCGTGCCTTACGATTTTGTGCTAACACATTATGCTGATCTTGTTTTTTGTTTTTAACCATAATGACTAGCCTCCAGCAAAATAATTTTAGAAATTACGCTTTGAATCACGTTTTTGCCCTTGTTTTGCATCTAATGGCCCACGTTTTGGCTTTGGACCCTCTGATTTCCCACGACGTTCATTTTTTCGGCGTTCATCGCGATTACGGCCCTTACCAAATTTACCAGCAGACTTTGATGCTACACGGATAGCTGTTGTTGGTGCACTTTCAGGATTAACTAACATGAAATCAACTGTACGTTCTTCCTTGTTGACCCGCAAAACCTTGACTCGCACTTTTTGACCGATTTGGAAAATACGATGTTTTGATCGCCCAATAAGTGCCGCATGACCTTCATCATATTCATAATGATCATCAGTTAAATTAGAAATGTGCACAAGCCCTTCAACGGTATTCTCTAAACTAATAAACAAACCAAATTTTAAGGCAGAATTGATAACACCTTCAAATTCCAAGCCCACCTTATCCAACATATACTCGGCTTTTTTCAAGGCATCGACATCACGCTCCGTGTCAATTGCACGTCGCTCACGCGTGCTGGTATCTTCACCAATTTGAGCTAATTTATCAGCATACTTAGCTTGTGATGCCACACCAAGGCCATGTTTAGCGTACCACTTAATTAAGCGATGAACCGTTAAGTCAGGATAACGGCGAATAGGCGATGTGAAATGGGTATAATATGAAGCCCCCAAGCCAAAATGTCCAACTGGATCCGGTGAATATTTAGCTTGCTTCATTGCACGTAACATCATAGTTGAAATCATTTGTTCAGCTGGGTCACCTGCAACATCTGACATCAATTGCTGAAGCATCGTTGGTGTTACTTTACTAGGATCGCCATAAACAGGATGTCCTAAAGCCTTTGAGAATTCAAAGAATGATTTTGCACGCTCTTCATCTGGCGTCTCATGAATACGATACAAAAACGGTACATCTAGTTTGTCAAAATGTTCAGCTACAGTTTCATTGGCAGCCAACATAAATGACTCAATCATACGTTCTGCTGTACCACGTTCTCGTAGCTTAATGTCCACTGCCTTACCGTCGTTATCGACAATAATTTGTGCCTCAGGGGCATCAAATTCAATGGCACCACGTTTTTTACGCATATTATAAAGAATTTCGTGCAGCTCGCCCATCACTTTAAACATTGGGGTTAACTGTGCATATTCTTCTTGAACAAAGACATCGCCTTCAAGAATTTTGTTAACAGCGTCATAAGTCATCCGTGCATGTGACTTAATGACCGATGTATGCAAGCGATGGCTAACAATTTTGCCGGCTGGATTAATTTCCATTTCAGCTGACATCGCTAAGCGAGCAACATTTGGGTTTAACGAGGCAATACCATTAGAAATATTACGTGGTAACATGGGAATAACGCGATCAGTCAAGTAAACCGAAGTCCCACGATGATATGCTTCGGCATCAATCAGAGAGCCTTCAGTGACATAATGAGACACATCCGCTATGTGTACACCTAAATGATAATTACCATTATCCAATTTCCATGCCACAACAGCGTCATCAATATCCTTTGTATCCGCCCCATCAATGGTAACTAGCGTTTGATCAGTAATATCCTCACGCCCTGCCCAGTCTGAGTCTTGGACATCAGTTGGTATTTTAGCGGCTTCGTCTAATACCTCTTTAGGAAATTCACTTGGGACTTTTTTGGCATGGACAATTTGTAAAATATCCATGCCCGGCTCATCTTTATAACCCAATGTTTCAGTGACATGTGCGACTAATTCGCGTGGATGCACTTTGTCAGGGAACCGCGTTACTTCAGCAACCACTACCTGTCCATCATTAGGTGATAGACCTGTTTTATCAATCAATACTTTAAAATTGATTGCCTTTTTATCGCTTATTTTTAGTTCGCCAATCATATCTTTCACTTCAGAACCTAATGAAAATGTCCCAACAATGTTTTCATAAGCGTGTTCTAATATTTCTTCCACTTTACCTTCTGGCCCTCTATCAGGCGAAGGAGAAGGCTTAATTGTGCTCACGCGAACTTGATCCCCTTGCATCGCTTGCAAAGTGTTTTCCGGATTAATGAAAAAGTCTGGCAATTCATCATCATATTTAACAAAACCAAAGCCCTTATCGTTGGCACGATATGCGCCAAGAGTATAACCAGTATTGGGATTATATTGATATTTGCCTGCATCAAATGTCAGCTCACCATCACGAACCAAGGCGTCCATAGCATTGACAACACGCTTATATTCAGCAATGCTGGTCATACGTAGGCCATCAGCCAAGTTTTGAGCAGTAAATTCTTGAGATTGATTAGCTTTTAGAAAACCACTAATCTGGTGTTTTAATTCTTCTAATGTCATTTATTTTTCTTTCTAAATTTTATACAAAATAAAAAGTCAGTCTACAAAAAAGCAAACTGACCATTATAATTTTAGTGTGCAGATAGATACATCAATACAAAACCAATGACGAACCAAAGTCCGCCTAAAATGGCAGTTGCACGACGCATAACAGCCTCAAAACCTCGAGACTTGCGTTCCGCAAACAAATCGCCCGCGCCACCAGATAATGCTGATAACGCATCTTGTTGCTTACTTGGTTGCATCATGACTGTTACAATGAGTAAGAAACCCACAACAATCAGAGCAATAGTGAGTGCTTGTTCCACAGTCATAACCTCTACTTTAAATCTTTATTCTTTATTATAGCAAAAAAAATTGTGACTTGCATAAAAAATATTTTTACGCAATGAAATTAATTTCCTGCCGCTAAGCTAAACATCAAAATACCACCTGCAATGGCAACGTTAAGGCTTTCTGCTTGGCCTTGAATAGGTATATAAAGATTAGCAGTTGTCTTGTCAGCAAGAGATTCAGCCATTCCTTGACCTTCATTACCTACAATCAATGCAAATTGCGTGCTTGGTTGAATCGTACGATAAGATTTTGCTGCTTCATTAAGCTGTGAACCGTATACTGGTAGACCATTAGCCGTCAAAGCATCTGTCCACTCATGCAAATCACCATTTAGAATTTCCAAATGAAATTGTGATCCTTGCATTGCCCGCACCACTTTTGGCGAATAAGCATCTGCAGTGCCAGTACCCAAAACAACGCCACGGAAGCCAGCAGCATCTGCAGTACGTACAAGTGTTCCTACATTACCAGGATCTTGAATATTATCTAAGAATAACCAAGCGCCATCATGTACATATGTAGGATCAAACGTTTTATCTGGCAATGAAATTTCAGCAAAAATACCTTGTGGTGTATTTGTGCCTGCGATATGCTTTGCGACTTCTTCGCTCACCTCAAAAGCTGGTACACCGTGTGGCACATCATTTAAATGTTCAGCCATTTGTGCTTCAGTCGCCATAACTGCATGAAATTTAGCCTTAGCCTTAATAGCCTCTTCAACTAAATGCCAGCCGTCCAAGAGATATGTTCTGTTTTCTTGGCGACCCTTTTTTGTTGCAAGTTTAGCCCATGCTTTTACACGACTATTTTGATTTGATAAAATACGATCCATTATTTTCTACTTTCCTTTTGTAAAACTAACAAAAGTACGTCAAGATTTTGACGTACTTAAACTTAGCGCTGTTGCTTGCCTGCATTACGTGGCTTGCCGTTGCGCTTTGACTGCTTATCCTTAGTGGTCATATCATCTGTCGTCTGTTTTTTGACAGCTGGTTTAGCAGTCTCAGACATCAAATCATCAGCCGTTTTCTTAATCTTAAATTCCAATGCCACACGTTTTTCAAGACCTGGTCGTTGGAAATGTTGAATCAGCGTTTGAATCAGTGCAAACAAACCACCAACAACAAAGTACAAACCAATGGCACCGCTGGCAATCATGGCAAAGCCAAAAATCATAATCGGACTAATAAACATCATTGCCGCCGACGTCTTTTTTTGCTCTTCCGGCATGTGTTGCATGGCTAACCATGCTTGAATGAGGTAAACCAAACCAGCAATAATTGCAAAAACAATTTGTGGGTGACTTAGATTAAATCCCAAGAATGATGCCCCTTTTAATGCAGGTGCATGCAAAATCGCTGAATACAATCCTGAGAATACCGGTAATTGCATTGCCATGGTTAGAAAAGAAATACCACCAATAACACTGACATCATTTTCTCGGTACAATGACATCATTGCCATGCTAGCTTTTTGTTGTTCTTCGGTCGTTCCTGCTTTACGTGACAAGGCTTGCAATTTGTCAATTTCAGGCTTCAAAGTTTGCATCTTAATCTGATTGATGGTTGTATTAACCTGCTGGTTCAAAAAGAATGGTAGCAAGACCAAACGCAAAATTGCCGTGATAATGATAATTGCCCAACCGATACCATTGGGACCACCAATCACATGCGCAATATTTGTCATAATATCGGCTAATGGATGCCCAATCCAACGGTACATCTTACTGTGTTCATCATAACCGCCTGTAATTAAAATGATATCTAAAATTACAAAAGCCGCAGTCAAAACGCGCTTTACTTGTTTCATATTGTTTATTTTTCTCCTGGTTACTACAGAAGTTCATTATACCAATAATTCTTACCTAATAGCAAAGTTATTCGCATTAAAAGTCGCAATTATTTTTTTAGTGACCCCATCAACTTGACTATAAAAACCTGGGCCCATTGCAATATCATGCAAAAAAGCAGCCATATTTTCAGCATCCCCTTGTGCTGCAATTGTGACAGAACCATCTACTTCGTTTTTTACCCAACCTACAATATGATGTTTATCAGCGGCCTGTTTTGTGTACCAACGAAATCCCACGCCTTGTACACGTCCTATGACATTAATTTGATAGCTTTTGATCATTTTTATTCTCTCGCTGTAGTGGTAACCGAATCGTAAATACCGATCCTGAGCCGAGTGCACTCTCTAACGTAATCTCCCCACCGTAAGCTTTAACTAGCCGTTGTGCGATACTTAATCCCAAGCCGTTGCCTCCCTTAGCACGAGATCTCGCTTTATCAACACGATAAAAGCGGTCAAAAACACGTGCCGCATCCTCACTTGATAATCCTTCACCAAAATCTTGAATCCCAATTTCAACGCGATTAGTCGTTTGCGATAGTGCAAAATGAATTTCCTTACGATCAAGTGAATACTTCACAGCATTATCAGCCAAAATAATCAAAATCTGTTCCATATGGTCTTGCCGGACTTTGACATTAGCATCTTGCGTTAAATCGTCATCCAAAGTGAAAATAAAATCAGGATGAATCAATTTAAAGTTGTCAAACACACGATGCACTAACCCACCAACTTCAGTCACTTCTTGTACGTTTTCAATCGGAATTTGTTCAGCACGTGTTAAGTTTAACATCTCGTTAATCAATGTTTCCATTCGCTGCATTTCAGCCAAGGAAGATTTTATCGAGTCCTCTAGGACTTCCGGCTCATCTTTACCCCAACGATTAAGGAGATCCATATGACCTTTAACAATGGTAACAGGTGTGCGTAATTCGTGAGAAACATCCGACACAAATTGTTGTTGCGCTCCAATCAAGCTCTGTAAGCGATCTATCATGCGATTGAGTATATTCACTAAATCATAAAACTCATCATTTACATTTGCACGATCGGCTCTGACGTTGGTCATCGGATCGTCTTCAAAAGCTTCGATTGTTGTCTTAATCGATTTTACTGGTCTTAGAATATACCGTGTTAACATAAAGGCAAAACCAAAAACAAAAAGTCCACCTAATAAAATTGTGATACCAAGCCATTGATAAAGGGTCTCAGGTAATCGGCCATAGTATTGTTTTAAAATCTGCGATAATACAAAAGCAAAAATAATAAAGATAACAAAAAAACCAGACGCCATCCCCAATGCTAATTGCCAACTCAATGTGAAACGACGTAAGGTTTTTTCAGTTGTTTTTTTAGTCTCTGTCATTATAATCAATCAGCTACGCATAACATATCCAGTACCACGTACCGTCTGAATATATGAGGCCTTACTTTCTGGATCATCAATCTTATTACGCAAATATCGAATATAAACATCAACAACGTTGGTTTCAACTTCGGAATCAAATCCCCAAACTTCTTTCAACAATTGCTCACGTGATTGCACCACATTAATATTCTCAACTAAAGTAAGCAACAAATCATATTCACGCTTAGTCAAATTGATAATTTGATCATCACGACGTGCAATGCGATTTTCTTTTTCAATACGTAAGTCCTTAAAATTAATGATAGCACGATGCTTATCACTCGACTCTGTCTCAATTGCAATACGACGCAATAATGAGCGAATACGTGCTAGCAATTCTTCAATAGCAAAGGGTTTTACCAAATAGTCATCCGCCCCATAATCCAAACCTGATACACGATCAATGACTGAATCACGCGCTGTCATCATAATAATTGGCGTTTTCTTTGATTCACGCAAGCGACGTGCTACTTCAAGCCCATTTAGTTCAGGCAACATCAAATCAAGCAAGATGACATCGTAATTATTTTCCAATGCTGAATCAAGCCCAGAACGCCCGTCCAAAACAGTTTCAACTTCATAACCCTCGTGTTTGAGTTCAAGACCGATAAACTTTGCCAAGTTTTCTTCATCTTCAACAATTAATACTTTACTCATTCTTTGTCCTCAACATTTAAATCGGCTCATTGCCGAATCCATATTTCTTTTACTTCCCCTTATTCTAGATTAATTTTTTCCTTTTTGCAAGTATTTTCTCATTCTTTGAAAAAATCATCTAATTTTGCAAGCCTGGGGTCTAATTCCGCTTCTTTTTTCGCTTTTTTCTCATTTTCAAAAGTTTCTTCGCTAATAACATGCCAATCATTCCCCGATGGTAGAGTATCAGAGGCCTTTTCTTCAGCCGTTAAAATTTGTAGCGGTAATGAAGCTACGATATTATCTAAAATAGCCGTATCAACATCGAGTGTATCACTTTCTAAAACAAAAACTGCTTCTGTTTCTTCAAATTCTGTTAAGCGCGTTTCATCTTCGATATACCGTTCATCAAACGTCATATCAATATCTCGCAGTACGGGTGCCAACGATCGAGATGATGGCACTGTTACTTTTCCTGTGACTTGGATATGTAACAATAAATCATCATTATCGTAGTAGCGAATAAAACCCTTAACGTTTAGGGGGGTTAGCCCCAGAATTGTTTTTGGGAATCTTTCTTTGGCTAGTGATGCTAGTTCAAGTACTTCATCAAATTCCAACGAACTTTGCCGAAATTTTTGAAGTTGGTTTTTATTATATTTCATTTATCTTCCTTTGTATGAGCTTGTGTAAAATGAATGGGTTGCCGTGCGATATCTTGTTGCTGACCTGGTTCACGAGCTAATAATTGCCAAAGTTTTCCTGCCTTAAAATCTAAACGCAGATTGGCTTTGGCTAAATGCTGATCAACCTTACTAATGAGTGGTAAGGTGGTTGTTTTTTTAGCACCATTCAGATAAGCTTGCCCCTTGTCGGTAAAACCCAAAATACGTAAATAAGGGTCCTGCATCGCTGCTTGCATTTGGTCTACTTTAACATTTAATAATGTATACAGTAGTGTGCGCTGAATACGAGCAAACGTGTAACGCTTGGACTTGACGGCCTTGATAAAGCTTTGATAACTTTGCGGTCCTGGTTCACCAAGCGCAACTGCAGCTAGCCGATGCTCTAGTCCTTCTGCCATTTGGTAAACTTGTCCTAATTGTCCTATGGTATCAGTCATCAAACGATATTTTAATAACGGCCAGAATTGTGACTCAAAATCAACAGTATGATTAGCAGATGAAATATCAACTAGTGTCTGATTAGGCACCACGCCCTTCACTTTTTCTAGTTTGCCCTTATGAAGTGCGAGTCGAATCGATGATGCTGAGGCGATTGTTTGATCATCGGTGAAACTTTGGTCATGATAGCCTGCGGCGACGCGCTGAATAGCATGTAATTTAATTGGGGAATTCAAATTTAGTATCGCTTTAGCATAACCAAAAGCTAAAATATCATTTGGATCTTCTAATTTGAAGCCTGTTTCTGATTCTAATTGTGTTGCATAGGCTTGCGCAAACGTTTGGTTTTTCTCTTGAAAAGCCTTACCTCCCTGAACACTAGGTGCTTGTTTTGCTAGGTTTAAAAAATCAACCGTTGCGTGCTCACTGCCAAAAACAACATCTTCAACGCCAAGTGCAGTTAATAATTTAATTGCTCCCTCAGCGAATAAATGACTGGGTTGTACCGCATAAAAAGTTGGTAGTTCGATAACCAAGTCAACACCATTTGCTAATGCGGCCTGAGTACGTGTCCATTTGTCAAATAAGGCTGGCTCACCACGTTGCACAAAGTTTCCAGACATTACAGCAATAACCACATCTGCCCCTGTTACCGCCTTAGCTTGCTGAATATGATAAATATGCCCATTATGAAACGGATTATATTCTGTTACGAGACCAACTGCTTTCATATTTTCACCGCCTTAAAGAACCAACGTGATGTTTCATCGTTGACTGAATGATTACCAAAATCAGCCATTACTTGCACGTCTTTAAAGCCTGCTTCTTCGAGGGCTTGCTGGTAAACAATCAAGTCATACGTTTGCTCATGATGAATCTCTCTAAGTATTTTGAAACCATCAATCGCTTCATCATAGACAAAGAACTTCAAATCATGATCGACACTATTAATGCTATCTCCAGGGTATGATGTCCACATGAAAATATTGTCTGCATCATCATCATTGTTATAATAATAGGCTTGATACAACTCATTCACCTGATAAGGTGTAATGACGTCAAACAATAATTGCCCGCCAGTATTTAAGTGCTGTGCGGCTTGTGCTAGAGCTGCTTTAAAATCATGTAGGGTAGGTAAATAATTAAATGCGTCCGCAAAGCTAATAATTGTGTCATAAGTCTTTGGCCAGTCTGACCAATCACGCATATCTGCTTGCAACAAGTTAATATCAACTTTTGCCGCTTGCGCATGCCGTTGTGCTAACGTCAACATATCAGCAGATAAATCTAAAACGTCCACTGCGTAGCCATCTTCAGCTAGTAGTACGGCCAATCGACCAGCACCACCACCCAAATCTAAAATCGTCCCTTTTGTTGTATGCACCTTAACGAATGCTAACCAAGCCTCGTACATATTATCATCAAATAATTGATCATACTTTTCGGCAAAAGTCGAATAATTTTGTTGTAAGTTTTCATCAGTCATATATTATATTTTAACAGAAAAAAAGACAAGCTGCTGCTTGTCTCAAACTAGTCTGCTATTAATAATGTCGTTAAATCAACATATGGCGCATCATGCCACAACCGTTCCAAATTGTAAAAGTCACGTTGTTCGGTTGAAAAGACATGCACAATCACATCCCCCAAATCGACCAGAACCCAGTCAGCTGATTGAAACCCTTCAATTAGTTTCACTTCACCGCCTGCTGCTTGAACCTTATCTTTCACTTCTGTCACGATAGCTTGCACTTGACGGTTAGAAGCAGCATCTGCAATCACAAAATAATCTGCCATCAAACTCACATTGCGCATGTCTAATGCCACAATATTATTTGCTTTTTTACCATCAATAGCTTTTACCGCTGTTTCTAAAACAGTATTCACATCTAACGCTGTTGTCAAAATTAATCCCTTAACTTTCTTTAATTTAATAGTCCCCGGTTTAACCAGTAATTATAAGTCGTGATACTTTTTGGATAAATCGGCGTTTCTTTTTTCACTAACCGTAACACAGTATGCACAATCTGGTAGCGCACACCAGCGGCCAGTGATTGATCAGTTATCTGACGTGCTGTTTCTACACCAGGGAAATCACGTCCTTTTTCTAAATAATCAGCCATAAACAATACCTGAGATAATGGTGTCATTTCCTCGGCACCACCTGTGGTATGCTCACGTACTGCATTTAAAATTTCGTCATCTTCAATACCGAGTTCATCTCGAATAATCTCAGCCCCAACAACCCCATGCCAAATATAGTTGCCCCAATTAAGTAAATCAGAGTCCAAATGTTTTGCTTTAATCACAGAGAGAAATGTTTCATCTGAAAGTTCTTTGGCATAGTCGTGTACCAGTGCCGCGACTTCTACTTTATCTTCGTCAACACCATTATCATGTGCTAATTTCACCGCATAATCACGTACACGCACGCTATGTTGAAAACGATAATCAGATAATTTGTCTGCAACGCGTGTCTCCAGTGTTTGAATTGTACCATTAAAATAATTAGTCATAAATGCCTCTATACAGATTATACTCCTGAATAAAGCATGCTTCACGTTCCGGAACTAAATAATTAATACTTTGATTTAATCTTAACTTTGTTCGAATGTCTGAGGAACTGATAGCAATATCTGGGACATCTAGCCAAACAATAGGATAGTCTGACTCATGCCGATTACCACCGCGTGCCCCAGCAACAAAAGTCACCAATCGCGTCAACTCATCAATATAGTCCCAAGTCGCTAATTTACTGACTTTTTCACCACCAAGGATAAAAAAATACTCATTTTCAGGATGTTGCTCAACCAAATCGCGCATTGTCTGGTACGTATACGATTTCCCACCTTGTCGAATTTCACGTAGCTCGATATCAAACAGTGGATTACCCATGATGGCCATTTTAACCAACTGTGCCCGATATGACGGCTCAACGGCACTAGCATGTGTGCCGTCAACTGGAACAGCATTAGGCATCCAAAATATTTTTTCTAATCCTAATTGTTTGCCAATACTTTCAGCTAGTATCAATTGCCCAATGTGTGGCGGATTAAATGTTCCGCCAAATATACCAACACGTTTTTTAGTCGGCATGGTCACAGTATCGGGTTGAATTTTTGGGTAAACCGTATACGTCCCATTCATAGATTTTACCGCCTTAAATCTTAGCTAGTGCGACTGAAATTTTTTTATATTTATCTTCTTCAGCAGGCAAAAACAAAACTAAAGTACGACCAATTGTTTGCGCCACTGTAATATTGGAATGTGCTTGAATAAAATCTGCTACGTCTTTGACACTCTCATCAGCACCTTGCTGTAAGCTAACTTTTATTAGTTCCCGTTTTGCTAGTGCTAAAACAATTTCATCGACCCATTTTTGTGTTAAGCCATTCTTACCAATCGAAAAAATAGGTGATAGTGTATTTGCCTGTGACCGTAAAAATCGTTTTTGTTTTCCTGTAAGTTCTAACATTAAATCATTGCCTTTCTAATAAGGACTGAAACACCTTGTGGCGCCCAACCCGAAACTTCAATACCCGCGGGCACAGTTACCCAACCTAACCCTGCAAACACAATATCACTTTTTTCTGTTGTATGGAATTGATGTTTAACAAGCGTCGATGTGGTGACTTGTGTTGGCGATGGTGCCAATAGGTTCCCGACATGTTTTTGATAAAAATCATCCGCGCCTAGTAGCTTTGTACGATGTAAATTTAAATTATTTTCAAAATAAGCCGTTACTGCACTGCGTTGTCCTGCTTCAAAATCAAATCTGGCCAGACCACCAATAAAAATTGTCTGTTCCGGATTTAGTTGGTAAGTACGTGGCTTGATTTCGTTCTTAGGTAACGCGTACTTAAGATTCTTATCATCTAACACATGAGCAATTTGATCACGCTTGATAATGCCAGGTGTGTCAATCAAAAATTGACCATCAGCTAACGGAATTTCAATACGATCTAAGGTGGTTCCTGGGAAACGAGACGTCGTAATTAAATCAGTGACACCTGTCCGAGATTTGATAATTTGGTTAATCAACGTTGATTTACCAACATTGGTTACACCAACAACATAAACATCGCGCCCTTGTCGTAGCGTATCTACCTTGTCTAACAAATCATCTAAATTTTGTGGCTTAGTTGCTGAGGTCAAGAAAATGTCAGCCGGCTGAATACCTTGTGCCTTGAGCTCCGCCTGCAACCAATTTTTTAGACGGTTTTTATTCAATAATTTAGGTAGTAAGTCAACTTTGTTCGCAACAACTAAAATTGGATTATCCTGACCGACGAAGCGTGGTAATCCTGAAATTTCAGAACCTGTGACATCAAAAACATCAATAACATAGACAATCAATGCCTTCGTCTCAGAAATCTGATGCAACAACGTTGCAAAATCATCGTCTGTCAGCTCTACTGGTTGAATTTCATTGTAGTGTCTTAAGCGGAAACAACGTTGACAAAGCAGTTCATCACTATCAATTGTCTTCTTAAGTGCACTCATTGGTAAATAACCTGATTTATTTGCATCCGTCACTTGCATCAAAGCACCACAGCCGATACAGCGAATGCCCTCTGATAATTGTTCTTGGATATATGTTTCTGTTATTTCAGTTGTCACGAAGTGATTTCTCCCATTTCAAGTGTGGATGTGCTTTAAAAACAATTTTTTTAACAATTTTTTCAACGCTACGGTTTATCCAAGTCTGCCACATGTCAGACTCGATTAAACGTTTTACTAAAACGCTTCTCACCCCTGCCCCATGAGCCGCCCAAACATCTGTAAGCATTTGATCACCTACCATTATGACAGACTCACGCTTTAAATGATGTGTTCTTAAGACATGAAGTATGCCGCGTGGTAAAGGCTTTAAGGACCAAGACACAAATTTCACTCCCAGTGGCTCAACGGCTTTAGCAACACGTTTAGTGGTATTGTTTGAGACCACAATCAATTCGATGCCACCCTCACGTAAATCTTGCAACCATTGCTTTAATTCAGGGGTGCCATCTGGATTATTCCAAGCCAATAACGTGTTGTCTAAATCAGCCAATACTGTCGTAATACCGTGGGCTTTTAAATCTTCAACTGTCAAATCGTATATTCTTTCTACCATGTAGGTAGGCGTAAAATGTTCTAAGCGCATCGATAATCCATCATCCATTTTATTTATTCTATCTTATTATACACTACTATCTTATTAATTTATAACAAGTCGCACCAGACAAAATAAAAGGTAACAGTACGCTGTTACCTTCTTAATACCAATTATTTGATTGCCAATGAGAAATTGCATTATCAACCGTACCATAGCGCTCCGCGATATATTTTTGCATTGCTTCTAATTGCACATCATAGTTTCCACGGTAATTCTGACCTGGCACATATTTATCATAATATGATTCTGCCAATTGTCCAATACCATAATAAGCACCATTTGTTGCATGTGCATCGCCATGGCTTTCACGTGTAATCAGCCACTGAATGTCACCCGTATTAGTCACTGGCTTTGGCGCTGCTGTGGCCACTACGTTTGCAGATTGTGACGATGGGACTGACAATTGATCGTTGGTTTTTGGTTCAACAGCAACCTGCTGTTCATTCATATCAATATGATTCAGTGTTTGTGTTTGCACCGCTGGTGCTGGTTCAGCCTTCGCTTCATTTTGTTTGACACTAGCTTCTGCTGTCAATTGCTGTGTACGCTCTGGCTGATGGCTTTTACTAGCACTAAGCTGGATACTATTGACATCTGATAATGATTTTACAGCGTCATCAATACCAATAACGTTAACCTTTTCACGATCTGGCTTAGTATAGGTCACATGTTCTTGATTGGCATGTGTTGGTGTTCCAAAAATTCCCAAACCACAGCTTGTAATTGTTGCACTTGTAAGTAATATTTTCTTTAACATCATGCTTTCTATTGTCTAATCCCAATGTTACAAAAGCATGACACCAGTTACTAAATGAACATACAATATATAAATATTAAACATTATCACGCTATTTGTTTACCATTAAAAAATATTAAACGTTTAACAAAAAAGCTGAAAAATAACGCACTTTGATAGTGATTTTAGGAGTTGAAAAAATAAATTATTGTCAGCGTCACATAACTAACACATACCTGTCATAAAGAAGAAAAAAAGACGAGATACGCTAACATATCTCGTCTTAAAAATAATTTACAAATCTTGTTGGAAGTCCATTGGTGTGTATAGCTTTAGTAACTTACTAAAAACATATTGTGCAATGAAACCAGCAATGATTGGCACAATAATCCAAGCAATCAGTGCAGTTACGGGGTTAATAAAATGATTCATTACACTAGCTGGCACTGCCGCATCTTTAACCATCGATTGGATTGGCGATACTAAACCAATATACCCAAACCCTGCTGTCGTTGGCGTTCCTTGAACATTAAACAAGGCTACCGGAATACCAGATATAGCGGCGGTTAATAAGAATGGTAGCATCGTTAATGGCTTAGCAAACACTGAAGGCATCATGCCTTTCATGGCACCAAGTGCAATAGCAACGGTCACACCAGGCTTATTAACGCGCCAAGAGTTAATCAGCAAGACGATTGTTGTCGCTACAACACCCATCGCTGCAGCACCTGAGCCGATGCCTGATAATGAGATGGCAAGCGCAATACCAACAGTAGACACTGGTGTGATAATAATAATTGAAAATGCCATTGCAATGAGCATTGCCATCGGTATAGGCGCCAATTTAGTAAATGTTTCTACTAATTGTCCAATCCAAGTGGTTACCGCACCAACATAAGGTGCAATAGTTTTACCAATTAGGCCAACCCCACCACCAACAATTATTGGGCTTAAGATGATAGCTACTGACCCAAAGCCTTTCAAGTATCGAGACACAAGCCATGTGACCAATACGGCAATCGCCGCAACAATCATCGCATTGATAACATCCCCGGCACCATTAGCTATATAGATATTACTAGGTGCGACCGTCTTGATGCCAGTGACTGGGTTAACAAATCCGGCTGATACTTTGGCCCATTTAATTGAGCCAGAAGCAACTGCCGTAGCAATTGCTACCACACCAACATCCAAACTTTTCATTTTAAATTGTAAGGCAACAGCCATACCAATCAAAAATGGAATAAGTGATGTAAAGAGCGTCAAAATCGCACTGAGGTTAGCACCAAAAGCAGTTGTGCCTAAACCAGAATACTGAATGATGTACTTCATAACGGCTGAAGGTAAAACACCAATCAAAATTCCTTGTGCTGAACCTGAAAGCACTTTAAAGAAAAAGTCCTTAAGTTTTAATTCGGTGGCACCACTAAATGTTACTGGTGCACTTTCGGAGGCTTTACGTGCATATTCTTCATTACGCACCATTTGTGACTCCTTTGTGGCCCATTTCTGGCCATCTGCTTTAATAGTCATAATTTTCCCTACTACTTTTAAACAAGTTCACTAATCGTTTCAATTCACACTAAAGCCCGCGCAAATGCCCGGGCTTAGTCAATAAGTCTTAATACTTTACAGCAATACTTGGTGTCTCACCCTTGGCAAAAGCTACAGCAGCATCAAATGATTGGTGTACCATTTCTTTTACAGCATGTGTTGTATAGAATGCAGTATGTGGTGTTACAAAGACGTTTTCACGAGAAATCAAGTCATCTAAGCGCTTGTCATCAAGCCCATTAACTGACCAATCCTTATTGAACACACCCACTTCGCCTTCGTAAGTATCCATAACAAAGCCAAACAATTTCTTTGAATCCAAGGCCGCAACAACAGCATCAGTATCCACAAGTAGACCACGTGATACGTTAACTAAGACAGCATCGTCTTTCATCTTAGCAATTGTTTCAGCATTAATCATTTGATCATTAGTGCCTGGGATATGAGGAATGTGTAGCGATACAATATCTGATTGTGCTAACAATTCGTCCAATGTGTCAACGTAAACGCCTGTTTTTTCTAATTCAGCATTACGATAGACATCATAAGCAATCACTTTTGCACCAAATCCTTGCATAATCTGCATGAATACACGGCCTATGTGACCTGTCCCAACCACACCAACAACTTGGTCACGTACTTCGCGACGGATTGTTGGTTCCCAACGCAAGTCACGTTTTTGTACTTTATTTTCCATGACTTTAGCTTGTGACAATAATGCTGAAACTTGAATTGCTGCATGTTCTGCAATTGCGTTAGGTGAATAAACAGGCACGTTAGATACATTGAAATTGAATGCCTTAGCAGCATCAAAATCAATGTTATCTGTTCCCACATTACGAAGTGACAAGTTTGTCACCCCATTTTCAGCTAGGGCAGCTAACGTCTCACGTGAATAATCTAACTGTTGATATACAACTGCTGAGTCTGAACCTTTAGCTAAAGCTGCTGTTTCAGGGGTTAATAATTCTTGAGTATAGTCAACTTCAACTTCAGGATGAGCTGACTTCCAATCTTCAAGTGATGGCTTCTCGTCATCACGAATACCATAAGCAAAAATCTTCATAAGATCCTCCAAAATTTATATTACCACTCTATTTTACCCCATTTTGTGCATTTTTGCACGTGAAATATTAACTAAACTTATTTTTATATCATAGCCATAATATTGTATTTAATGCAAACAAAAAAACGCAGACGATTACCCCTGCGTTTTTTGTTTATTTAGTTGTTGGCTTTTCACCAGATTTTGTTAAAATACCGTCAATAAAACCGTAAGCAAGTGTTTCTTCAGCGCTCATCCAGTGGTCACGTTCAGTATCACGGGCAATAGTCTCCAAATCGCGATCAGAAGCATCAGCTAAAATTTTATTCAACTTGTCACGTGTCTTGGTTAATTGTTCAGCAATAATTGCCATATCTGTTTGCTGTGTTCCGCCCACAGCACCACCCATTGGCTGGTGAATAAGGTATTCAGCATTAGGCAACATAAAGCGATGACCTTTTTCACCAGAACTCGCAATAATTGTTCCCATAGAGGCTGCTAACCCCATGACAATTGTTGTAACTGGTGCTTTAATAAAGTTCATTGTATCTGTAATTGACAGTCCAGCAGTAACTGATCCGCCTGGCGAATTAATATACATTGAGATTTCTTTTGTTGGGTCTTGCGCTTCCAAAAAAAGCAATTGGGCAACAATTGACGTTGCCATGCTATCTTCTACTTCACCTTGTACTAAAACGATACGATCTTTTAACAAACGTGAAGGCAAATCATAACTTTCACGTCCATTGGCAGTTTGTTCAATAACTCCTGGCCACATAATTGTTAGGCTCCTTATTTAAAATATATTCACAACATAACATTGTTGCAGTTTACCGCTTTTAATTAGTCAAACAACGGCTTAAGACTATTTTAGCACAAACGCATGAAGAGTGCTAAAAATTGCCTACAATTTATTTAAGTCGTATGTCACGCCAGCATTGATCATATCTTCTAATGCTTTTAATTTTCTCATACGATGATTTGCACCTGATTTACTAATCTCAAGACGATCACCTAACTCTGCTAATGAATCATCAGGGTGTTCTAACCGCGCCTTAGCGATATCACGTAATTTCTTTGGCAATAAATCTAAATCACCAATTTCATTAGCAATAAACAAAATTTGTTGCACTTGTTTATTAGCGGCATCAGCTGTTTTTTGAATGTTAGCTAGTTCCGCATTGGTCATACGATTCACAGAATTACGCATATCACGCATCATTCGGATATCCTCGAAGCGCAACATTGTTTGAGTAGCCCCAATAGTTGATAAAAAATCGACTATCTTTTCAGCACGCTTAATGTATATGACATAACCCCCAGAGCGATCAATAATCTTTGCCGGCAAACCAAATTCAGCCATCATTAATCTTAACGTTTCCGCCAACTCTTCATGCGTTGTAAAAATTTCAAGATGGTAATTAGCCTTCTCAGGTGAATTAACGGACCCGGCCGCCAAAAAAGCGCCGCGCAGAAAGGATCGTCGTTTATCGACTTGATTCAATATTCTGTCAGGAATATCGGGGTGCAAACCAAACGGATCAACACCCAAATCAGTTAATACATCTGATACTTTGTTTTTGAGTAACACGCCGTATGACTTATGCTGTGACATGTAGTTGTGTTCGGCAACTGTCACTTCGACTTCTATTTGTGTATAATTTTGTTTCAATAGTGTATAAATGCGCCTGGCAATGGCAGCATTCTCTGTTTTAACTGAAACGGTTTGATCTATGCCTAATGTGCTAACACCATTCATGCGCATCAGTGCAGAGAGTTCAGCTTTGGCATTACCATCATGAACACGTAAACCTGTTAACTCTTTTTTCACATCTGCTGCGTAGGACATTAACTATTCTCCAAAATTTTTAACAATTCTAACATGATTTTTTCACCATCATGAAATGCACCAGCATCACGTAATTGCAAAAAATCACCCGGTACTTCGACAGCGCCTTGTACTTTAACAGCTGCCTCATCTAGTTTAACTTGATGTGAAATTTCATCCCATTTTTGATAATCAACAAAGTCTTCTGGCACAACGGCATTATTAGCAATGACATAATCAATCACTGGGGAACCAATATGCGCGTTCAGGGCTAGTAAATGTTGCGCATCAGTATAAGCATCCGTTTCACCTTTTTGCGTCATGATGTTAGATATATAAACTTGCTTAGCCTGTGTTAACCGTAAGGCTTCGTTAACTTCTGGCACAACAACATTAGGTAATATAGAAGTGAATAAACTACCAGGACCATAGACAATCATATCCGCATCTAAAATTGCCTGGACAACTTCAGGGGCAGCTTTAGGTGCTTCACCTGGTTCATCTCCAGTGACCCACACGTGGTCAATGACTTTATGCGCGTGAGTAATTTCAGACTCTCCAGCAATGACTTCCCCATCTTTAAATTCTGCATGTAAAATTAGCGGTTCATTCGAAACAGGGTAAATACGCCCTCGCACGCGCATAAACTTGGCTAAATATTGCACAGCATCAAAAATATTACCATGCATTTCTGTCATTGCTGCAATAATTAAATTGCCGACAGCATGCTTAGCAAAAAAATCATCTTTGGCATTAAAACGATATTGCATGACTTGCGTAATCGCTGGATCAACATGTGACATAGCCACTAGTATATTTCGAATATCACCAGGTGGTACGATGTTAATATAGTTTCGCAGTAGGCCACTAGAACCGCCATCATCTGCAACAGTAACAATTGCTGTCAAATCAATTTTTTGTTTGACAAGTGGTTTAATAATGACGGGTAATCCTGAACCACCGCCAATGATTACAATTTTGGGTTTATCTGGCATACGTTATATAGTAATCTTTGAATTACACATACATTAATGACGCATAACGTGCCACTTTCATCTGTATCCAAGGAGTCACTTCGACCTTTCGATTTTTAACTTCATTATTATAATTACATTTTATCATGTTGTTGCAATTTTCAGAAATTTTGATATACTAATAAATTGTAAGTGAGATTGCTAGCAAATTGCTCTCTTAAATTTGCCGTCCCTATTTGCAAATAATCAAATTGGAGATCTATTACATCATGACAGAAAAATTAGACATCGCTTCAGCAGCACGTCATCTGAAAAGCCCCAATATTAAAACACGTAAGCGTGCTTTAAAGGCAATTCACGATTTAAACCTGCGAAAAGGCGCATCAAAGTAATTTAAAATAAAAAGCATGAACGCTTAATCGTGTTCATGCTTTTTATTTTAAATTATGCTTTATTTTCTTGGCGTGCTTTGTCACGCGCCATAATTGTCTTCAAATACTTACCAGTATATGATGCCTCATGTTTAATTACTTTTTCTGGTGTGCCGGTAACCAAAACATTACCGCCACCTTCACCACCTTCAGGCCCCATATCAATAAGCCAATCAGCCGACTTAATAACATCTAAATTATGCTCAATCACGACAACGGTATTACCGCCATCAACTAAACGCTGCAATACTAACAATAAACGGGAAATATCATCCACATGAAGACCAGTCGTTGGTTCATCTAGAATATACATCGTCTTTCCATTCGACCGGCGATGTAATTCCGAAGCCAACTTCATACGCTGGGCTTCACCACCAGATAAAGTTGTTGCTGATTGCCCTAACTTAATATAACCCAAACCGACATCACTGATCGTCTGTAGTTTACGCGCTATTTTTGGAATTGGTGAAAAAAACGCCAATGCTTCGGTCACAGACATCGCCAAGATTTGTGAAATATTAAATCCCTTGTATGTTACTTCCAGTGTTTCTGAGTTATACCGCGTACCACCACAGACTTCACATGTAACATAAATATCGGGAAGAAAGTTCATCTCAATTTTAATAACACCATCTCCGCGGCAGTTTTCACAACGACCACCCTTTGTGTTAAATGAAAAGCGCCCCTTATTATAGCCTCGCATTTTAGCTTCATTCGTTTGTGAAAAAAGATCCCTAATATCATCAAAAACCCCCGTATAAGTCGCAGGATTTGAACGTGGTGTACGCCCAATTGGCGTTTGATCAATATCTACTACCTGATCAATATTTTCAACTCCCTCAATCGCACGGTATTTTCCGGGTTTTTGAGAGTTATTATTCAGTTTTTGCTTCAATGCACGTTTTAGAATTTGGTTAACCAGTGTTGATTTCCCTGAACCTGAAACACCCGTCACAACAATAAACTTAGCCAGCGGAAACTTAACAGTCACATTTTTAAGGTTATTTTCGCGCGCACCCTTTATTGTTACCGCATTACCATTTCCCTTGCGCCTCTTATCCGGTATAGGTATGAAGCGTTTTCCTGCTAAATATTGACCAGTAAGCGATTTATCGTTGTTAGCAACGTCATCTGGTGTACCGGTGGCAACAATTTCACCACCTAAAATGCCAGCACCCGGCCCAACATCTATCAAATAATCGGCAGCCATCATCGTGTCTTCGTCGTGTTCAACAACAACTAATGTATTGCCCAGGTCACGCATATTATCCATGGCATGTAACAACATGTCGTTATCTCTTTGATGCAAACCGATTGAAGGTTCATCAAGTACGTACAATACACCTGACAAATTTGATCCAATCTGCGTGGCTAAACGAATACGTTGTGATTCGCCACCAGAGAGTGTGCGTGCTGAACGTGATAGTGTCAAATATTTCAAACCAACGCTTTCTAAAAAGCCTAGGCGATCTTTAATTTCTTTAACGATTGGTGCTGCAATTTCAGCATCTTGCTGCCCTAATACCATTGTATTAAAAAAATCAAGTTCCTGATCTACTGGCAATTCTGACACTTCACCAATATGCTTACCATTAATTTTCACTGATAAAGCCGCTTGATTTAAGCGATAACCATGACACGTTTGGCACGCTAGCTCAGTCATATAATTTGCCATTTGATCACGTGTGAAATCTGAATTTGTTTCATTAAAGCGTCGTGAGATATTGTTAATCACTCCCTCAAAAGGCATATCAACATCACGCACGCCACCAAAATCATTTTTATAGTGGAAATGAAAATCCATTGTCCCTGAACCATATAATATTAATTGCTGTACTTTTTCAGGTAACTTCTCAAACGGTTTATCCATATCAATATTAAATTGTTCCGCAAACTGCTGTAACATTTCTGGATAGTAGTTTGACGATATTGGATTCCAAGGTGCAATGGCGCCTTCACGCAAAGTTTTCTTAGTGTCTGGTACAACTAAATCAATATCAACTTCGCGTGTGACACCTAGCCCTTGACAAACTTCACAGGCACCCAATGGCGCATTAAAACTAAATAAACGTGGCTCTAAACGACCCACTCGAAAGTCTCTCAAGGCGCCAAGATAATGGTCTGAAAATTTGAGTGGTGCAACAGGTGATTCCCCTTCACGTACGATTACATTAAGCGTTACTAACCCATCAGTTAATCGCACAGCAGCCTCAATTGAATCAAATAAACGTGAACGTCCATCGTCCCGCAAAACAACACGATCTACCATCACATCAATATCGTGCGCTTGATTTTTATTTAACTTTGGTGTATCAGTATCTAATTCAATAATTTTCCCGTCTACGCGAGCACGAATATAACCCTGTTTTCTCATATTATCAAAAGCCGTTTCGTGTGAACCACGTTTATGACTGATGATAGGCGCAAAAACTTGTAGACGACTTCCTGTTGCGAGCTGCTGATAAACTTTCTCGACCATCTGGTCGATTGTCATAACAATTTGTGTCCCATCTTCCGGATCATCAGGCCGCCCAACACGAGCAAAAAGTAATCGGAAATAGTCATTAATTTCAGTAACTGTTCCAACGGTTGATCTTGGGTTGTTAGATGTCGTTTTTTGGTCGATTGAAATTGCTGGAGATAAACCGTCAATCGAGTCAACATCTGGCTTGTCCATCTGGCCTAAGAACTGTCTGGCGTATGAGGATAGACTTTCAACATAACGCCGCTGGCCTTCAGCATAAAGCGTGTCAAAAGCCAAGGAAGACTTTCCTGAACCGGACAAACCGGTAATCACCGTGAGCTTGTCTTTTGGAATATCAACATCAATATTTTTTAAATTTTGGGTGCGTGCACCACGTATTTCTATATTTTTCTTTGCCATTTAATTATTATTAAGCTATGTGCTCGATGGTAGATTGTGTAACAAACTACCGCTACATGATAGTCATAGCTCAGCCCTTCATTCTCTCTTAGTTTTGATACTGATAGTAAAATTTGCTATCAAAGGCTGGCCTTCAAGCTCATCACACTATCACGAAGTTGTGCTGCTTCCTCGAAATTCAAGGCCTTTGCTGCAGACTTCATTTGACTTTCCATATTTTTAATAATGGCCTGTTGCTCATCTTGCGGTAAGTCTCTGAAGGCTACTTGTGTCAAATCAATTGTTTCAGCCCCACCATCGGTTTCCGTGCGGACACTGATACGTTCTCGAATGTCTTTTTTAATTGTCGTTGGTACAATATCGTGTACTGTATTATACTGCATTTGTATTTCACGGCGCCTTGCAGTCTCGTCCATGGCTTCTTGCATTGATTTTGTGACGCTATCAGCATACATAATGACATGACCATTAGCGTTACGAGCTGCACGCCCGATTGTTTGTATGAGCGAGCGTGGATTGCGCAAAAAGCCCTCCTTATCTGCATCTAAAATTGCCACTAATGATACTTCAGGGACATCAATACCCTCTCGCAATAAGTTAATCCCAATCAATACATCATATTTTCCTAAACGCAGATCACGAATAATTTCTGTACGTTCTAACGTTTTGATATCCGCATGTAGGTAAGCTACTTTGATACCGACGTTTTTAAGGTAATCAGTCAAGTCTTCTGCCATACGTTTTGTTAACGTTGTAATAAAGACACGCTCATTTTTATCAGTTCGTTTGTTAATTTCGCCAACAAGATCATCAATTTGTCCCATAACTGGACGTACTTCGACTTCTGGATCTAATAAACCTGTTGGTCGTATAATCTGTTGTGCAATGTGATCTTTTGTTACACGCTCTAATTCATAATCACCAGGCGTTGCCGACATATAAATAATTTGATTAACATGCTTTTCAAATTCTGGCAGCTTTAATGGTCGGTTATCAAGAGCCGATGGTAGACGAAAGCCATAATTGACCAGTGTCTCTTTACGCGCACGATCACCGTTAAACATTCCTCTAACTTGCGGCATCGTCACATGACTTTCATCAACAATAATCAAAAAATCTTCAGGGAAGAAATCGAGTAAAGTAAAAGGTGGCTCGCCTGCTTGACGGCCATCCATCCAGCGAGAATAATTTTCAATACCACCAACAAAGCCCATTTCTTCAAGCATGGCTAAATCATATTCAGTTCGCTGCTTAATCCTTTGGGCTTCTAATAACTTACCTTCTTGTTCAAACTTGGTAACTTGCGCTGCCATTTCTTGACGAATACCATTTAATGCGCGTTGCATTTGATTATCATCCGTCATAAAATGTTTTGCTGGATAAATAGAAACGAAATCACGTTCTGAAGCTGTCTCGCCGGTCAGGGCATTGATTTCTCTAATACGATCGATTTCATCACCAAAAAATTCAATTCGCAGAGCGACCTCGTCTTCAGAAGCTGGAAAAATTTCTACAATATCGCCACGTACACGAAAAGAACCACGATGAAAATCAATATCGTTACGTGTGAATTGAACACCTATCAAATCACGCATTAACTGGTCACGTCCATATTCATTACCAACACGCAAGTTAATGACGTGTTCTTGATATTGATGTGGATCGCCTAATCCAAAGATTGAGCTCACAGAAGCCACAACAATGACATCACGACGAGATAGAAGCGAACTTGTAGCCGAATTACGTAATTGATCGATTTCATCATTGACGGCAGAATCTTTTTCAATAAAGGTATCAGAACTGGGGACGTAGGCCTCAGGTTGATAGTAATCATAATAAGAAACGAAGTACTCAACCGCATTGTTTGGAAAGAATTCTTTTAATTCACCATATAATTGTCCCGCCAACGTTTTATTGTGACTTAAAACTAGTGTCGGTTTCTTAACGGTTTTAATAACATTTGAAATGGTAAATGTTTTTCCTGTGCCTGTTGCTCCCAACAAGATTTGTTCTTTAACACCTGCATTAATTCCACTGACTAACTGGCTAATTGCCCGAGGCTGATCACCAGTTGGCTGATACTTAGACACAACCTCGAAATCTTGAGCCGCAACATTTTCACGCATAGGTTTCTTCTTTCATAGACTTTTAATATTATTATACAATAAAACGAACAAACGTTCTATTGTTTGCTCGTTTTATTTACTACTGCTACTACTATTATCATTATTTGCTGCTGATGTCCCATTGAGTTCGGGCGCATCAGTTTTGTACATATCCAAAGTCGATTTGCCATTATTTTTAGCGAGTACACTAGAAGGATTTGTTTTTTGCGCTTCCTTAAGCCGGTCTAAGCCAGTGCTCTTTTTATAATCAAAATCCTTTTTATTAACTGGATGGAAATCAGAACGACCTGTATCAAAACGTAATAAATCGCCAGTAATTACAGCATCTGAGTAACTCAATACTTTATTGACATAATCTTGCGTTGTTGTTGCAATCTTTTTCAACTCTGAATCAGAATCGAGTGTCACTTGCTGCCCATTCGTGGTATTGAAATATTGATTATTATATTTCATATACTTTGGCGTAATCCAATTACCATTACGCATTGGTACGACACCTTCATACTTTGGTGACAACATATCCTGACCAAACATCGTCATGTTATCATCTGGTACCCCTAATAGGTCAAGCAACGTTGGTAGCATATCAATTTCGCCACCATAAGTGTGGTTAATCCCACCTTTTAAATTATTGCCATGAATCATGAAAGGTACTTTCTGGAACTGTGCCAAATCGTAATTCGTGACTTTATCTTTACCAAGTAGCTGTGCAATCGCCGGTTGATGATTTTCCGAAATACCATAATGATCACCATAAAGCACAAAAACAGAATTATCATATAAACCAGCTTTTTGAAGATAAGTCATAAGTTCACCAAAAGCTTGGTCTAAATAATGGGCAGTTTGAACGTAGCCATCAACTGTATTGTCGCCTGTCGTGGTTGCCGGAAAACTAATATTTGCTTTATCAATTTCGTATGGATAATGGTTCGTTACAGTTATCAGCTTGGCATAGAAAGGTTGTGGTAATTGTTCAATATATTTCGCACTATCTTGCAAGAAAATTTTATCCTTCAAGCCATAGCCAACATTGAAGTTTGGCTTACTAGCATTAGGATAGTAAGCTTTTGAGAAGAAGTAATTATAACCAAATGATTTATAAGTATTATCGCGGTTCCAGAAACTAGCCACATCACCATGAAAAGCTGCTGTCGTATAGCCTCGTTGGTCTAAAATACCTGGTAGTGACTCAAATGTATTATTCGTGCCATATTTCACCATTGCAGATCCAGTTGCTAGACCGTATAACGAATTTTCTTGCATCATTTCAGCATCTGATGTCTTACCTTGGCCCACTTGATTATAAAAATTATCAAAACTTAACGTATGTTGATCATGGTAAAACTTATTCAAGTTCGGTGTAACTTCACGATTGTCTACTTTGTAATCAATTAAAAATTGTTGAAATGACTCTAAATGAATCATAAACACATTCTTACCTTTTTGCGTACCATAATATTGGATGTTATCAGGTAATTTTTGTGTGGCAACAAATTTCTTAATTTTTGTTAAATCAGCCGGCTTGGCTCTCTTACGACTCTCTGTTTGATTATACGTTTGTACGGCATTAAAGACAGCATATTCATTTAGTCCTAAATATTTCACAATATAATTGTTATCAAATGAACGTGTCAATAGGCCTGATCGATCTGCTGAAGCAATCCCAAAATCAACTAACATCAAAGCAAAACCAAGTATTGTAGTTAAAATAGCAAATTTCTTTTGAACACCTTTACGGTCAATTGTGAGTTGCTTGAATACCACCAACAAGATAAGAATGATGATATCAACAAATACCATATAATCTGACCAGTGAATAATTGCCGCAATTGATTTACTCAAATTATTCCCCGTTGAACTACCTGAACTTAGAATACCCATTGAGAGAAAGTCAGAAAATTCGCGGTAATATAAAACATTGGCAAACAGCCAAATCGACTGAATCAGATTAAAAGCAATTGCCACCCAATAACTAACCACACCACGGAAATACAGTGCGATACTCAAAAATATAATGGCAGTTGGTATTGGATTTAGGAACAACAGAAATTGCTGTGTCGCACCTTCTGCACCTAAATTAAAATTCATATGATAATTGACAAAAGTCTTAAACCAAACAAGCACAACATTTAAGACAAAAAACCAAACCAGTGGTGCAGATGTATCCATTGTGCGTTTAATTTTTTGCCAAATTGTTTTCAGACTTGGAATTTTTTTAAAACGGTTAAACATATTCTTTTCCTTCACATACCTACAAACTATAATACTTTGACTGAGACGAGCATATACAGCTTAGTCGCCAATATAACACTGTCAATCAAAAGATTAATTTAAAATCATGTAGGACATCATAAATTTCAATGGCTACAAGGTCAATGTCATCAAACTGAAAATGACGTATTTGGCGGTGCTCATACACAGTCCAAATCTTTGTAAGCTGGTCGTATTCTACTCGTAACGCTTCAATGCCAAAAACATCAAAACGCCGGCTTTGAAATTGATTGTCAGTTGCGTCAATCATAGCGCGCAAACGACCCAATATCTGATTTAAATCACTAATCTGGTGATTTTTTTGTATCTTCATGGTTGCTCCTTGTAACGTGGCGCGCTGGTATCATATACGCCACAATACCAGCAAATAAGCCAAAATAATAGGTAATCAAGCGCCAAATTAAAATAACAAGTATTAATGTTGCCGGATTTTTAACAAACGGTGAAAAAAGCAATTGGAAGCTCAGTTCAGCGCCACCAACACCACCCGGAATCGGGAAAAGTGATATCACCATCACAATCATAATATTCATTGTCACAATTAGCCATGGATTGGTTTCACTGTAACCAAAAGCGCGAATAACAAAATAAGGTATCATATAGAAGACAATCAATTGTAAGGTTGTAAAAAATGTACCGCCTAACAAAGATTCCCAACTACTAATCACACGACGTGATTCTTGATGAAAGTTGTCAATTTTTTGTTTAACTGTTCTAATCAATCGCCTATAACGCACTTCTGACATGAATCTTTTGAATAGCGGAGACACCATATCCACAATTCTGATCGTTAGCGCTGGCCAAAACATGACTAGTGCAATACCTACGATTACCACTGCATGAATGGCAATTGCAAACGGAATAAATGTTGCAAACGTTGGGTCAACTTGTGCATATATAAAATGCTCTGCGGCAAAATAACCTATCACAAAGCATACAACCACCACAACTTGATAGACTAAAAATTTCATCAATATGACTGATAACGCTCGCCCTGCTTCAACACCTGAACGTGTCAGTCCATAAAGTTGTGCTGGTTGCCCACCAGTTGCAAACGGTGTCACGCCTGTCCCAAGTTGGTTCAAAAGCGGTACTCGCAATAACGCGACAACAGAGGTTTTTTTGCGATCTGCTTGATTAAGCATCGCATAGGTGGCTGCTGATTCTAAGAAAAACGATATGATCATCATGAGCAGCCCTAAAAAAAGCCAACGCCAATCCAAATGCTGTAAAGCAAGTTTCAACTGTTCGCCCTTGCCACGTAATTCATTTGTTAAAAAGTAGACAACAACAGCAGTGAGTACAATAACGATAACTGCTGATATTTTATCTCTTCTTGACATATTTCCCCCTAACAGGTTTATGTGTTCAACACGGTCTGATAAACACGTTTTAACTGTTGCCCTATTTCAGGCAAGTTGCGTTCCACCGCTAATTGGTACCCTGCGTCAGTTAAATCAGGTAGTTCATGATTTAATATTTTAACCATTAATGTTTCAAAAGCAGCCACATCTTTAGCTTTATAGCTATTAATGCCATCAGCCAGCCAATGATGATAAACGGGTATATCCCTGACTAGCACTTTTTGCTTAGAAGCCAAAGCTTCAAGGACAACTATCCCCTCTGTCTCTTCAAACGATGGATATAAGAAGAGGTCAGCACCTTGATAAGCGCCTTGAATAACATCCCCTGTAATATAACCTGGAAAAATAAGGTTTCTTGGATGATTACCCTTAATCAAGCGACTAATTTTTTGGGGCACTAAACGTAAGTCTGTGTAGCCAAACCATATAAAAACATATTCAGGGTGTTTCTTTGCCAAAGTGACAAAATCAAGAATGCCTTTTCTTTCAAAAAATAAGCCAACACTAATAACCACTTTTTGTTCCGGTGATAAATCAAAATAGTCACGAAATTTTTTTACTTTTTCGTCACTCGCTGCATACTTCTCTAGCGGTATGCCATTAGAAATAGGAGCAATATATTGGCTCAGTCGATAACCGCGTAGTAGTTGTTTAGAATAAGGTGTTGGCGTAATAATGGCATCTGCTTTTTTATATAATGAGACGAGATAACGTTTAAAGAACGGTGCAATCAGATTAGATCCAGTGAATGAATTCCGAAAATCTTCATAGGTTGAATGTCCATGATAGACAACCTTTTTACCCATTTTGTGCGCTTGGTTGACCATGTAATGACTCTTCACACCGTAAGTATTAATGTGCAAAACATCATAGTCACGCGATTTAGGATCAGTTGTCACCTCAACGTCAGTATAACTGAGTGCCCTTTGTTGTAATTTGAGCGCACGACCAATACCTGATTTAGCGATTAATTTCTGATTTTCAAAATAAAGTAGTACTTTCACTTAATTTCTCCTGAAAGGATTACGCAGTATGCGCTTCATATAGCCAACTTCGTCATCTGTGGGGTATTCATCATCTACATCGTCACTTTGATGATAGTCCGATAAAACGTCTTGGTACAAAGACAAGACACGTTTAGCAAAAGTATTGGCATCGACATCTTGCATTTTTTTAGCACGAATTGCCTGATCTTTAGCTGTTGCTTGATGTGTAAGGTATTTTTCAATGCCAGCTAATAATTCATCATAATCAGAAACTAGCGTACCAATGGCATCATTATCGACTAAATTATCGAGGTATGGCGAATGAATTGCCACAAATGGTCGATTGGCCGCCATTGCCTCAATAAAAGTCAACCCTTGCGTCTCTGTATCTGAAGAACTAACAAATACATTACTCATTTGATAATAGTTCATGATATCATCATGATTGACCATACCTACAAAAGTGACTTGCTTCTCTAGTGACAATTCACTGACTTGTTCTTCTAACGACTTACGTGCTGGACCGTCACCAGCAATAACGAGTTGCGCGTCTGGCCATGTTTGCAGTAATTCTGAAAAGACTGAAATAGTCAGTGCAACATTTTTTTCAAACGCTAATCGACCTAATGATAAAATCACAGGCTGTCGCGATGAAAAGCCAAACTGGTCACGCAAGTTTTGCCTTGCAACGCTTGGATTTGGTAAAGCCACACCGGTAGGAATAATACGTATAGGTGCTTTTACACCATAGCGTAGTAGCGTTTCTTGTACTAATTGAGATGGGGCTATCACCGCTGACATACCCATCATATAAGCTTTCATAATCGTACCCACACCCTTAGGGCCTATTAACAGCCCTTTAGCCACGTAATGCGTATAATCTTCATACATCGTATGATAAGTATGGATAACTGGAATCTTTAATTGACGGCCTACAATTTTACCAAGTAGCCCCAGAGAAAACTCTGTCTGAGTATGAACAATGTCAAGTTGTATCGATTTTGCAATCTCAACTGCTTGTATTAAGCCACGAAAAGCTAAACGTCTGTCCTTAAATCCCACATAAGCTACGCTAGAGAAGCGATAAATATGTGGTTCAAATTTATTTTTAGGTACTTTCGGATCAGTCGAAGTAAAAATATAAACTTGATGGCCTTGAGCTTCAAGTGCATCTTTGAGTGTTTTAATTGATGTTGCGACCCCACTTACTTGCGGAAAGTAGGTATCAGTGAAAAGACCAATATTCATTGTCTCCTCCATATTTTGTGTCAATAGTAGATTTTAAAAGCCTATGAATTGCAATATTACCATTATAACATAACTTACCACGACTTCAGATAAACCAAAGACGTCGCTAATAAAAAAGCTACGTCTCAAGACGCAGCTTTTTTTACTCAAAAACCATTTGATTATGATATAGTTCAGCGTAAAAACCATTTTGTTTAACTAATTCATCATGGTTACCTTGTTCAATCACACGGCCATCTTTTAAGACAACAATTTTATCGGCTCCTAATATTGTTTTGAGTCGATGCGCAATAACGAAACTCGTCCTACCTGCAATGACATTATCCATTGCAGCTTGTATACGAGATTCGGTAACCGTATCAACGTTTGAGGTCGCCTCATCTAAAATCAAAAACGTTGGATTTGTTAAAATAGTACGGGCAATGGAAAGTAATTGCTTTTGGCCTGTTGAAAATACCGATGTTTCATCGTTGACAAAAGTATGGTACTGATCAGGCAGTGTCATAATGAAATCATGGATATTAGCTTGTTTAGCCGCACTCATCATCGCCTCATCTGTCGCATCTGGTTGCCCAAATTTAATATTATCAGCAACAGTACCACTAAACAAAACTGAATCCTGCAGGACAATACCAACATGTTCTCGCAACGACTTAATATCAAATTCGCGAATATCAACCCCGTCAAATTTTACTGAGCCACCAGTCACGTCATAAAAACGATTTAATAGGTTCATCACCGTTGTTTTGCCTGATCCTGTTGGACCCACGAGCGCAACCATTTCGCCTCGATTAACGTTAACCGTGACATCATGCAAAATTTCTTTATCTTTTTGATAACCAAATTTAACCTTATCCAGTGTCACATCTTTTTGGATGGCCGTTAATTGATGACCATTTTTAGGGTTAATTTCTTCAGCCTGCTCATGCACTTCAGACAAGCGACGTGCACCTGTAACTGCGAGTTGTAGCATATTATAAATAGAAGTAATTTGTGTAATTGGTTGGTAATACTCTTGCGAATAGTTTACAAACACAACAATCAATCCCAAACCTGCAGCAGTGCTCATACTGCCGCTAACTACAAGCCATGATCCAAAGAAAATAACAATGGCCAAATTAAGTAAAGAAAGGCCTTGCATCAATGGAAATAATAGGCCTGAGTACATCTGTCCTTTGAATGTCGCTTGACGTACTTTTTCATTATAAGGTTGGAATCCAGCAATGGAAGACTGCTGCAGTCCTTGTGTAATAATGATTGCTTCACCATTGATTTGCTCATTGATATAACCATTCATTTCACCAGTTGCATCTTGCTGCATATCTATGTAACGACGCGCTTTAGAAATGACAAACCAGGCAACTAAGATAGCCACAGGTGTAGTTGCCATCGTCACCCATGCTAAGGCAACATTCTGACTAAACATCATCCAAATGACAGCCACAAACAACGCAAATTGCGACAACAATTCGAAAATAGCTTGATTCATCGCATTAAATATATTATCTAGATCAGAGGTAAACAATGATAGAATTTTACCGTCACGATGCGTGTCAAAATACTTAATGGTCATACGCTGGAGTTTACTAAATAGCCCAATGCGCATTTGGCCTGAAGCCTGAGCCGAAATACGTGATGCCAAAAAGCTCGAAATAAACATCGTTATAGCGGTTAGTATGAAGAAAATCATCATTGCTTCAAGTGCCTGATAAAAGGCTGTCTTGTTAGCCTGACTTTGCGTTATGGGATTCATATATTGGCCTAAGTATGTGGATAATGCTGTGATAGCTTTACCCATATAAATTGGCGCTTGTACTTGAAAATAAGTCGAAACAGCTGTCACAACAATGGTAAATGACAAACCCAACCAATAGCGTTTGAGGTAGGTTGCAAAATATTTTAATGAACGTTTTAAGTCTTTCACGCTATGATGCTCCCTTCGCTTTTTGTGTCTGATAAATTTCAGAATAAATAGGTGATGTTGTTAACAACTCTTGATGCGAGCCGATGCCAACTAATTCGCCTTGGTCTAATACGAAGATACGATCAGCATGAATAACTGAACTAATTTTTTCAGCAATCACAATCGTGGTTGTATTAGACAACTCCTGATTCAGTGCCTCTTGCACCAACTTTTCAGAACGAGCATCTAAGGCAGAGGTTGAGTCATCCAGAATCAGTATCTTTGGATTACCAATAACGCCACGTGCTATTGATAAGCGTTGCTTCTGACCACCAGATAAGTTTGCAGATCTTTCTTCAACATAATGATCAAACCCATCATCATAGCGATTGATAAATTCTGCTGCTTGCGCAATATCAGCTGCTTTTTTTAGTGCTAACTCATCTGCATCTTTACTGCCTTGGCGTAAATTATCAGCGATGCGGCCACTAAATAAAATTGCCCGCTGTAACACGTAAGAAACCGCTGAACGAAGGGATTTTTCATTAACATACTTCAAATTGACCCCTCCAACAAGGACATCTCCCTGTGTCGGATCATACAACCTTGGAATTAATTGTGCTAACGTTGTTTTCCCAGAACCTGTTGCCCCAACAATACCAATCATCTCTCCGGCATGTATGTCAAAAGAAATATTTTTCAGCGATGGCCTATCATCATTAGGATATGTAAAGGACACATTCTTAAATGATACTTCACCTGATAATGGCTGTTCAGGTGCATCAGCACGATAAGTTAAATCCGGCACCGTTGCTAATACAGCGCCTATACGTCTAAGTGAAATAAAACCACGTGAAGCAAATGTCGACATCAAACCACCAATCATAATTGCGAAGAAAATCTGCATTAAGTATGAAATAAATGATGTAATAGCTGCTAAGTCAGTTGGATGTGCAACAACACTTTGCCCAACAAAATAAATAGCGGTACCAATGGCCACGTAAGAAATCAGCATGAACATTGGAATCATGGTAGAAAATAAATAGCCAATCATCGTGGTAACACGGGTCAAATCATTCGAGTTATCGGTAAAGTGCTTAATTTCATTATCTTCTTGATTGAATGACTTAATCACGCGAACACCTTGAAGACTTTCTTTGGCGATGGTGTTTGTTTTATCAATCAACTTTTGAATTTGAGAAAAATATTTACTCATTTGTTTAAAAACAATCTGAGAAGATAGTGCAATTAAAATGACCATCAAAACAACAATCCACCACAACCGTGGCAGTGTAATGAGCGCCAAAATAAAGGCCCCAATAAACAAAATGGGAATACGTGTTAATGATTGTAAAATCATCATAATTAATTGTTGTACTTGGTTCACATCATTTGTCATGCGAACAACCAAATTACCCGCAGAAAATTTTTCAATATTTCCGAATGAAAAAGATTGAATTTTTTGATATTGATTGGCTCTCAAATCAGCAGCTATACCTTGTGAAATCTTAGCAGCAAAAACTGTATTGATAACACCCGCAATCAAACCAATGATGGCTAAAATAATCAACTCCGTTCCATAAAACAAGACATTTTGTTGATCATTTTTGATAATAGCTGTCATCACGTGCTGTAGCAGTCTAGGCTGCCATAGTGAGGCACCAGCCATAATCACAACAGCAAGCAACGAAAAAAAGATATCTTTGTGATATGGTTTAGCATGTTCTCTTAAAATTTGCATTACAAACTCCTTATTCATACATCAATGTTATCAAAATCCTTAACTATTGATGAAAAGAAAGATTTTACTGTAACATCTACTCTAACACAAAAAAATCAAAAGTAAAAAAAAGCGCATTCATGTGCGCTTTTTTGAATTAATCTGATGCTAATGCATCTATTGTATTCAATTTTGCAGCACGACGTGACGGCACAAAACTAGCAACTAACGCAATCACAAGTGAAATCACAACAGCGAAAATAACATTGCCAATTGATACTTGCACAATACTAAAATGAATTAAACCATTCAGTGCCTGATTCATCACGACTTGTGCAACATAGGCTAGAACAATACCCAAAACCGCAGAAATCATGCCAATTAATAAGGCTTCGTTTGTAAACAAGCCTCTGATATCTTTTGCACGCGCGCCTAATGCGCGTAAGACACCGATTTCTCGTGTACGCTCTGAGACTGACATATAAGTTGTCACAATAATCATAATAGCCGATACCAATAGTGAGATCCCAGCAATAGCTGCCAAAACATAAGAAGCAAGACTGGTAATCGTATTGATTGTGCCTAGGATATCATCCATAGATACACCAGCAAATGTTTGCATACCATCTGTTTGTACTTGGTTAATCCGCTTCATTGTGGCCTTCACGTTCTTTGTGTCGCGAATTTCAACCGAAGCATAGTTAGCATCTGTTACAGCGTTATTCTTCTTGAGATCTTTTTGAATCGTATCCCAATTTTGTATAAACATCTTACCAGATTGACCACCATCAGTCATACCAGCAATTTTTGCTGTTGTCGCAATGGGAATCGGGTGATTATCTTGGTCAAAAGCAATATAAGTAAAAGCAATATCTTTACCAATGAGTGCTTTATAATTACTTTGAATTTTCTTAGCAAATTCACGATCAATGAGAACTTCACCATCACCAGCCTGGTGACCTGCCTTGATTGTTTTCTTGGCATACTGTGGTGTCCATGATTTCAGCTGGACTGGTTGAGATTTCACATTGCCATAAGTAAATACGGCATTGTTAAACTGACCACCAGCATAAACATTATCCACACCCTTAACTGATGCCAACCGTTTAAGAGTTGCCTCATTCATTGTGGTTGCTTTGTAATCAGTGGCCATCAGTTTCATCGTTTCTTGCATGCGTTCTGTTGCATTAGCTTGTTTATTGGTGGTTGTATTACGCACAACTGTCTGATAGTTTGGATTGACTAAGTCATTAACCTGGTTAGCAATATAACCCTTAATACCATTACCTAATCCCAAAAATAGTATTACTGAAAAGACACCAATAGCTGACCCAATAATAATCAAAGCATTTTGTAACTTTTTATATTTCAAATGATCAAAGGCCATGTCCCATACTGAAGCCGCTTTGAGCGGTCGTGACTTAAAGCGTTCAGTAGCAGTAGTTGCCAGAAACTTGTCCTTTAGCTGTTTTTCTTCATCAATTTTACCATCAGACATATGCAGAATACGCGTCCCATATTCTGCAACAGCCTGCGAATGCGTCACAACAATAACAAGCTTGCCTTCTTGGGCAATTTGTTCAAGTAGCTCTAAAACTTCCGCTGTGTTAGCTGAATCAAGTGCCCCAGTGGGCTCATCAGCAATCATGATATCCGGATCGGATGCCAATGCTCTTGCAATGGCAACACGTTGCTTCTGTCCACCAGATAATTGTGAAGGATATTTATTAATATGATCAGCCAAACCAACTTTCGTCAATAATGCTACGGCGTGCTTTTTACGCTCACTAGCAGATAAATCAGTCATATTTAAGCTGGTTTCGACGTTTTCTAAATTCGTTTGATAGTTAATTAAGTTAAAACTTTGAAAGATGTAACCAATTGTTTCCCGACGATAAACATCTAACTTTTTTTCCTGTGTATGGTCCAACTTTTCGCCATTAACTAAAACAGCGCCTTCAAAGTTGCGGTCCAAACCACCAATAATATTCATTAAGGTTGACTTACCACCACCGGATTCGCCTAGTATTGAGACAAATTCACCCTTTTCAAAGGATAAATCAATGCCATTTAACACAGGGAAAACCTGTTTGCCTAAGTAATAGGATTTTTTGATATTCTGAAGTTCTAAAAATGCCATGTTAACCTACTTTCGTTTTCTAACTGTGTTATTTTACACTACTCGCCATGCTCTCTCAGCCATGGCTGCTCACTAACCATATTATCGTTCAGCACGCGATGCAACGTTTTTTGCGCCTGTGGGACAAACATTTTTGGCACAGGATTTATTGGGACAAATTGTAAATCTAGTGTCTCAACGCCGTCCTTTCTCAGTGTACCGCCAACCTGTTCAACTTCAAAGCCGATACCTATTGTTTCTTGCGCATCACCCCAATAATTTTTATCTGTCACATGGGTTGCCATACCTAACATCCTCGTAACGGCAACATCTAACCCAGTTTCTTCTTTAAACTCTCTTACCACGGCTTGCATCGGTGAGTCGCCATATTCTAAATAACCACCTGGAAACCCCCACCCCTCGTCGGAATCCCAGCGCTTTTCAAGTAATATCGCGTCATGTTGCTTATTCCACAATACGCCAAATGCTGAAACAAAAATCATGCCCTCATGACCTATTTTTTCACGCATACGACTAATATAATTTTGTTCTGTCATCTGATATCCCCCCATTTTTTCTCAGTCAGTTATTGTTGTGCTGCAGCAAAATCTGGTAACAGACTTTTAGCTAAGTCAAATAACAAGTCCTTATGAATGAAATCTTCTGAAAAAATATCAGGTAAAATATCTGTTGCAATGTATTTAACACTCGCCATATGTTGAAATTCAGCTAATGCTTCCAAACTGCTTTGGAAAATGTTAACAAAAACAGGTTCTGGATTGAATTTTTCTAATTCACCGTAGGCCTCATACATTAAGTCAACTTTATCGGCAACAGATAATATTTCACCTTCAATCGTTTCATCTTTTCCTTCACCCAATCGCCGGGTGTAGGCTGCTTGAAATTGTGTCGGAATTTCAGTTTTAATGAAATTTTCAGTCATCGTATCTTCAACATCAGCTAACATTGAACGCAAGGTTGCGGTGGCATATTTAACTGGTGTTTTAATGTCGCCAATAAAGCGCTCAGTATAATCATGGTTCAGCGCTTTTTCATAGACCGATTGCCAGTTGATGGTTTTACCATTTTGCTCTTCGACATCTGCTAGAAATTGTGCAATCTGCGCCACTTTCCAAGAATGCGCCGCAACATTGTGTGGTTGATATTTGAAAAATCCTGGTGCCCGGTTGATGAGCTCTAACTGATTCATCCCCATAAAAAATTCGTGCATTGGCATCATTAATTGGTCTATGACACGCATCAGTGAGATAATGATGGCATCATATTTCCTCCTCTATATATTAAAAATCATTATCTTTATCATACACGACTTTAAACGCTGGTGCACGTTTGACACCTTTATTATCAATTTTGAGTAAGCCAATCATTACCATGATAATCCATGATTTTCTAGAATAGGCAATATACATCGGCACCCATGTTTTTGTGAACTTACTCTTATAATGATGTAACCCTTCAAAGGAATACACTTTTGAGCCAAATTGATAAACCAGATTAGCTAATCTTTCTCGACCAAAGCTTTGCCTATGTTGTCCAACATTAGCTAACGGTGACATGCCTAAATTAAGTGTTTGTAATCCTTGAGACTTGGCATAAGCAATTGTATTAACAAACAAAACATCCATAACGCCATTTGGCGCTGCCTTTGTGAATCTCATTAAATCTACAGCCATTTGTCGTTCGGTATGGGACGTTACTAAAGTGGCATAAGCTTCAATTCGATTATCTTTAGATAAGACAGCAATCGGGTAACGTTGTATATAATTCTGATCAAAGAAACCTAAGGAATAGCCTTTTTCCTCTCGCCCAGCTAACCATTCATCACTAATTTTTTGTAATTGCTTCAAGATTTCTTCATTAAACGGTGGTGTGAGAACTTTAAATTCAAAACCAGCTCGTCCAGCTTGATTAACAACAGACCGGACATTCTGCATTTTTTTACCCGCCGTAGAGAATGCATCTAATACAACATGTGCTTCTTCTCCTAATTTGAAAAAATCGTACCCAAATTCATGTGCTAACATCGCAATTTGTTCACTCACTTCGTAAAATACTGGCACGTAGCCTAACACATCAGCATCATCAACAAATTGTTGCATCGCTTCAGCAAAATAGCTCGCATCACCAAAAGGATCACCCATCACCATAGCTTTATTGTTAACTAATCTAAACTGCATGCCTACGCTATCTTCGTGATTGACTTGATAATAATAAAAGCGTTTATCACCTAAAAATGCTAGGTTGGTATAATGCGTATCGCCAATTGTTAAAATACGATTAAGCCGTATTTCATCAAATGATTCACCTAATTGTTGTTGATGGGCATGTAAATAGCGCGATAGCAATAAGCTAAAGGTAGCAACAACTAAAATAACAATGGCGCCCATAACCCACCAGTGAACAGAAGGTATCATGCCTCGTTCATGAAAATGATAGTTGTGTTTAAATATTGGCGTATTTACAATACCGAGTAATAAATAACTGATAATCAACGCACCCCAAATTGCCCCGTCAACAATTTGCTCTTCCCATGAATGAATAAATTGTTCTCGGTATAAGGTTTGCCGAGTTGTCATAAACGCGAATAACAACACCCCCACCAAAACCATCGGTACAATGTGCCGATATTCAAACAGTGCATAAATAATAATGACAACTAATAAGACGATAGTTGACTGATACGCCCTTTTAACACGATTGGCCACCCCTCGGGCACTAATGAGTAATAAAAATCCCAACAAAATATTTGGTAATTGATTAGCTAAAGCATATGTAATCGGCCAAGACCGTAAATGATTTAATATCATAACACGCTGCACAATAGTTGGCATTGTGCCTGACAAAACCAGTAAAATACCAGTCAAATATAACATCACTGTTGTGACTTGATGTGTTACTGCGCGTGCAACATAATGTGGCACACCACGGTAATCGCTATTAATTTTTTTGGATAGTCGATAAATCAGTAAAATAAACGCACTCAGCAAGGGTATTACATTATATACGACACGGTATAAAATAAGCCAAACAACCACCTGATCCGAGTTGACTGATAAATCTGATAGGATAAAAAGTACAGCCACATCAAATGAGCCCCACGTACCTGGTGTCATGGAAACTAAAGCAATTGTACTGGCTAAGATGAATGCCAGCATCATAATGGCCAAGCGCAAATGAATTCCTAATGTGACACCGATAGCAACAAATAGCGCCATTTGTAAAACAAAAGAAGCGAGTGATACCGTTAATAGCCGTTTAACAACCAATAAGTTGATGCCTTGCCAAAAATGAAAACGCGGTACGATAGAAATGAAACCAACAACAATAGCCATCATTAAGATGGCTATTAACCAAATCATGTTTTCTTCAAATCCCGTCAGAAAATGCAGCCATATTGCGACAATAGCAGCAGCACTTGCCACTAATAAACCAGTAAGACCCAACAAATATACTTGAAGATAGGGCTTCAAATGACTAGATTTTTTTTGATCAAAATAGAACACTCGCCGCAATAGCAAACTCACTGTGCCAATAAAACCAGCATTAATATTAAAAACGTTAATCAACCAAGCACGTTGTATCAAGTCAGTTCGTTTAATATTGTATGCTTGCCAACGTGCCAAAATAAAGTCACTCAACAACGTGGGTACAATAGTGACAAATCCAAATATAATTAGCAGTAGCGCTTGCCACCAAGTAATTTGACTAATTGTTTCTAGAATCATGTTCCACGTAATTTCACGCGTCATAAAGACTAGTTGGCTAATCAATATTACTGTAACCGCTGGAATAATTAAATGTGACAAGATTGACTTAATTTTTGGCATGTTTTATTCCCCCGAGTAAAAATGGCATGACTAATCGACTAAATTTTTTAGGATTAGTGTAAGTTATAAAATGACTGTGTCTAGGTATGACCATCATTTCAGCATGTGGTAATAATTGTCTGATTCTCTCAATGTGTCGACGCTTAACCAAGTCAAAGCTACCGATGACGAGTAACACATCACCCGCAACACGCTGTAAATCGCCCCGCGAAATGTTGAGTGGCTCACTCATAACATGCAGCTGTTTGTGGCGCCGGGCTGCATAATGACTAATCGGTGCTAATACACGCGTTAAATGCTGCGCAAAACTATCAAGCCACCATAGAATCTTATAAATGCCTTTTTTACTGAGGTTTGGTGCATTGAGTACCATCCGATACACACGATTAGGGTATACAGTCGCATATTTTATAGCGATATTTGCACCATCACTATACCCGAGTATAATAATCTGCGACAAATTAAAAGTTTTTCTCATAAACTCAATGTCTGAAACTATAGCCATAATTTCTATTTTATTTTTAGTATTGGAAGAGCGACCATGGCCGCGTGAGTCTAGCGCAATAACATGAAAATATCTTGCATATTGCTCAATTTGAGGCTTAAAATAACGTGCAGAACTACCGTTCCCATGCAACAAAAAAATGGTCGCATGTGTCATACTACCATATTCGTCATATACAATTTTTGTCCCATCCGGCACGATAATTGATTTTGTTGTCATTTAGTAATTTCCATTCAAAAAAGAGAGCTATTGCTCTCTTTATTATACCGCTTATTTATCTGAAGGCTTATCAGTTTCAGATGTAATATTTTCTTTTGCATCTGCAGTTTCATCTTTAGCAATAGGCTTCAAATCTTCGACTGCAACTGTTGGTTCTGCCTTTGGTGCTTCAGGTACGATTGTACGAATAGCTGCCATATCAAATGTTAAGATGACACCTTCTGCATCTAGATCAACTGTCTTTGCAACTTGATCAACACTATCTACAACCGCATGCAAACCACCAATTGTTATAATCTTTGTGCCTTTTACTAAGTTACTTTGACGTTCCTCTTGCGCTGCACGTTGCTTTTTTTGTTGGCGGCTCATAAACCAAAACATACCAACAATCAAAATTAATGGGAGAATCAAACTTAAATTCATATAATATTTCCTACTTTCTTAACTGATACGATTCATTGTTGTGTAAACAATATAACTTAATTATACCAAACAATACACAATAATTGTCTTAAAATAAGCGCGCATTTGGCTTATTATAACCGTATTCTTCCATTACTCTTGCTCGGAATTCAAGTAATTCATCATTTTCGATGGCTGTTCGCATATCTTCCATGAATTGTAACAAGAAACGTAAATTATGTTGCGATGCTAGTTGGGCACCCAATATTTCGTTAGCGTTAAACAAGTGATGCAAATACGAACGTGTCAAATTTTGGAAAGGATTATAGTCTGGATTATCGAATTGTGCTTGATTACCGAATTGCGCTTGTCGAATATGATTTGGTGAATAGTAGCTCAAATCAGGATCCAATGGTGAAAAATCATTTTTGTACTTAGAATTCTTGATAACAACGCGGCCATAGCGTGTCATCAAGGTCCCTTTACGTGCAATGCGAGTAGGCAACACAGAGTCAAACATATCTACACCGCGAATTACACCGTCAATCAGTGAGTCCGGTGCAGCAACCCCCATGAGATAACGTGGCTTATTTTCTGGTAATAATGGCATAGTGAAATCTAATACACGGTTCATTTCCAGTTTGGATTCCCCTACAGATAGACCACCGACGGCATAACCTGGTAGGTCCATTCCCACCAAGCCATTAGCCGATTCTGTACGGAGTGCCTTGAATCCAGCGCCTTGCACAATACCAAATAATGCTTGTTTTTCAGGATTACGATGCGCAACTTGTGCTCGATCAGCCCACCGTAAAGAGCGCTGCATTGATTCTTTAATATAATCGAAACTTTCAAAATACGGAATCGCCTCATCTAACTGCATCATAACGTCAGATCCCAAGTTATTTTGAATACGCATGGCCACTTCTGGTGATAAAAACATTTTATCGCCATTAACATGGTTTTGGAAGGTAACGCCTTCTTCTTTTAGCTTTCGTGCATCTGATAGAGAAAAAACCTGAAAGCCACCAGAATCCGTTAGAATTGCTTGATCCCAGCCCATATACTTATGTAAGCCACCAGCTTCGGCAATTAATTCATCACCTGGCCGTACCCATAAATGATAAGTGTTACTCAAAATAAATTGCGAACCAATTTCTTTTAACGCTCGTGTACCTACACCTTTGACTGCACCTTGTGTACCGACAGGCATAAACATGGGTGTCTCAAACGTCCCATGTGGCGTATGTATACGCCCTCGACGTGCCCCTGTATGTTTTTCGGTATGAAGGTGTTCGTACCATACTGCTGGATGTTCTTGTCCCATGTTTTATCTGTTAGGCTAAAGACGTTGACTATGCAACGGCGCAATAGCTTATTCCTTTTCTATCAATGTTGATATCAAACTTACCCATATTATTTTACCAGTTTTTGATGCACAAAAAAAGTAGCGTGTTCTTGTGCAGGCGGCATATCATCATGATCTAATTAAGCAGGACACTTGAGTTGTGCATTTTCAGATAAACTCCAGTAGCTGTCATAGGTAACAACAAAAGAATCAAACATTGGCACCGCCATCTGATCACCTAATTGCTTTAACCGTTGACTAAAGGCGATATCGGTATCCGATGGCATAACATTCCCACTCGGGTGATTATGAATTATCATAAATCCTAACGCGTTTGCTATCAAGACGCGCTGAAATATTTCACGTGGTGAAGCTTGGACACTGGTTAAACTACCAATAAATACCGTTTCCCAACCTATAACATTTAACTGGGCATCAAGTATTGCCACACACAACTGTTCTTGCTTAAAATGACCTAATTTCTGCTGAGCAAAGTGGCCAATATTTTCGGAAAATTTTGCATTTAATAATACTGGTCGTATACTCGCTGCCACCTGCTGCCCAATCGCAATACCGGTGAGCAATGCGCCATGTAACGTTGGATTATCCGCAATAAAATCCATCATCGTATCATGCCCAATCTCATTCAAATCATAATCATGGGGGAAAAACCGTCTTAAGTCATCAACGCCCTTACGCCCATCATATCCTAGCAATGTATAAAATTTTTCGACTTGATCATCTAATATCATTTTCTACCTCTTACTAGAATGATACGTGATTAAGCCTTGTTATTCACAACCCTTAACGCCCTAAGCGATAGTGTTGCCGCCACAATAACAATAATGATGTCTAACCCAAATAGCCAGGTTGTCCCAAGACTTGTTTTGGCCATATAGTTCAAAGTGCTATTGTGGTTTTGAAAAATAGTCATCACACCAGCAGCAAGTGCAATACCGACAGCTGCTGAATAGTTATTGGTTGCTGAAAAAATTGAATTTCCCGCACTTTGGTACGCAACCGGTACATGGCTGATTGCATGTGTCATGTTGTTACCAAACCAAAAGCCGGCACCAAGTTGCACTACCATAAAGCTCAATGTCATATTGAAAACACCTAATGGTAAGAATAGCATCATCATTGCACCAACAATAATCATTGTTATGCCAGTGACGATTGGCAATCTAGGCCCGTAACGATCGTAAAGTCTACCAGAGACAATAGCCATAAAAGCATAACCCAGTGCGCCAGGCAATAACGTCAGCCCAGCCACTTGTGAATTTTTCAAAAGTACAATTTGAAGCGCCATTGGTATGGCATAATTAAATGTTAAATTTGCGACCTGTGTCGTAAAAGACGCCGCAACACTCAAAGAAAAACTCTTAAATTTAAAAATAGCCGGATCAATCAGTGGATATGTAATACGTTTTGATCGTTTGAAGTAACTCAGCAAGCTAATAATCATTACTAGTAACAAGACAACACTAATCACATTGATCAATCCATGTGTGCTAAGTCGTTCAATTAAGAAGATACCTGATATAAAAAACAAACTTAATTGTAACCAGCCGAATAAATCCAATTTTTCTCGGACGACCTCTGAAACTTGTCTAATTGTAAACCAGCCTAAAATAAGTGACCCTATCTGAACAGGTAACACAACCCAAAACACTGTACGCCAACCGAAGTTTTGCGTTAAATAGCCGCCAAAAGCCGGTCCAATAGCTGGCGCAAAAGAAATTATTAGTGAACCCAAACCAACCATTGTGCCGCGCTTTTTTTCAGGTACCTGTTCAAAAATAACATTGTACATCAGCGGCATGCCAACACCGCCACCGATGCCTTGTAACAAGCGGCCAAACAAAGTCAGACCAAAATGACTACTGACTGCGTCAATTAAAACCCCTAAAATCGATATGACTGTCGCTACAACAAATTGACTACGATTGGTAAACCGCTTCTTCAACCATGGTGACAATATAACTACCATACTTGTCAATAAAATAACACCAGATGTTAACCATTGCACTGTACTTGACGGCACATTAAAGGTCCTCATCAACACTGGGAAACTAACATTCAAAGCCGTCTCCAACATAATATCGGAAAAACCTAAAAGTCCGATTGCTAACACACTCAATATTAAACGAACGGATAATTTTTTTTCAGTTTGTATTCTCATCATAGTTGATTTCTCACCTCACTAACAAAATATAAAGAACCTGTAAAAATTGTCATATCACTATGACTTTCATGAAAAGCTGTTTGCCAACTATCAGCCGTCTTGATGGCATATTGCTTAGCAACTGACGAAATATTTAGGCTGTGTCTACCGTTAGGGCCAGTAAAAGGTACCAGCACAATATCAAATTTAGCTTGTGTCAAAATATCGCTGAAGGCTAACACAACGTTTTTATCCATCAGACTGCCGATAATTAATGTCTTCGTTTGCTTTTCATATTCTCCCGTATTCAGGGCGGTCACTAATTGCATTAACCCTTGGTAATTGTGTGCGCCATCGATTATGATGCCTGGCCTAATTGTCTCAAAACGCGCAGCAAACTGGCTTTGCTTCAGACCATTTTGAATTTGTTCAACCGTAATACTCTCATCAAAAGCGTTGACTGCCGCCACTGCAGTGGCAGTATTTTGTACTTGATATTGTCCAGGTAGACCTTGCTCAAATTGGCCAGAATGTCCATGAATTATTGGCCTTTTTGATCGCTTTTCAATAACCCATTGCGCTGCTTCTGGCAATTCACCTATCACAACCGCCATATTATCATGAATTATTCCGGCTTTTTGCTCAGCGATTGCTGCGATGGTATCACCTAACAGCGCTTGATGATCTAGGCCAACACTTGTGATGACAGCAACAGTTGCGTTTGGCATCACATTTGTCGAATCAAGTTGACCACCAATACCCACTTCGATAACCAAAGCATCTAAATTTTCACGAGCAAAATAAGTCATCATAATTGCCGTCAAAACTTCAAATTCGGTGGGCACATCTGGTGCCAACTGTTGATCCACAGTGATTAATTTTTTTTCTACTAATTGTGCCACTGCTAGTAAGTCTTGTTCGGCAATCCACTGATTATTAATCTGTATTCTCTCTCTAAAATTAACAATATAAGGGGAAATAAATAAACCAGTACGATAACCTGCAACACGTAAAATATTACTAGCCATTGTAGACACTGATCCCTTACCATTTGTCCCGGTCACATGGATTGCCGGCGGTAATTGCTCTTGCGGATTATCTAATGCATTTAAGAGCGTAAACATACGATGCAGAGATTCTTTTTGCCCACCCTTTGGGCGGCTATGAATAAAGGTAATCGCGTCTTCTACTGTCTTCATGACTATCCTCCAATAAGTGCAATTGTACTGGGAAATGAAAAACCGACCAACAGCTTGTTTGGACGGTTTCATCGTTTTATCTAAGTAGTTATAAATAGCTCAGTGTTAATCTTTTTCACGGACAGTGAATTCACGACGTTGGCGTGATGAATTATTTGATCGTCCCTCATTTGAACGGCCATCACGACGCTTGTAATCACCAAAACGACGTTCACTGTTACCACGACGCTCACGGTTGCCACCACCGTTTCTTGAGCCGCCACTGCGATTACCACCACGATAACCACCGCCATTGCCACGACGATCGCCACCACGGCCACCACCATTACGTGACCCACTACCATTTCTACGGCGTGGTAATGGCCGTTCGCGGGTAATTTCAACTGGTGTATTCTGCTTTTCCAAATCTGCTACAGATGACAAAAGTGCTGCCGCTAATTCTTCTGAAGAATACTGGTTTGTCAACTTATCAACTTCTGTTTGAATTTCGCTAACATCTGTTTTTTTGACAATATTATGCACTTCATCTGCCGCATTTTTAATTTTACCAATACGTGCTTCTTTCAAAGAAGCTGGCTCCAATGGTGTCATACGTTTCTTGGTAAGATCTTCAACTGCGCGAAGGTAATCCATTTCATTTGGTGCAACTAGTGTTACTGAAACGCCTTTAGCGCCAGCTCTACCTGTACGGCCAATACGGTGAACATATGATTCAGGATCTTGAGGAATGTCAAAGTTATAAACATGTGTAACATCCTTAACATCCAAACCACGTGCAGCAACATCAGTTGCTACCAGAATGTTGATTTCGTGTGATTTGAACTGTGCCAAAACGCGTGAACGCATTTGTTGCGTCAAATCACCGTGCAAGCCAGCTGCACGATAGCCACGTGCTTCTAGACCACGTGATAATTCTTCAACACGACGCTTGGTACGACCGAACACAATCGCCAACTTAGGTGCTTGTACATCAAAGATGCGTGTCATTGTATCAAACTTTTCATTCTCGCGCATACGTACAAAATACTGGTCAACTAAATCAGTTGTCAATTCTTTTGCTTCGATTTGAATATGCTCAGGATTAGTCATAAATTTGACACCAATACGCTTAATAGCTGGTGGCATTGTTGCTGAGAATAGCAATGTTTGACGATCTGCTGGTGTGTTCTTGATAATTGATTCAATGTCATCCAAGAATCCCATATTTAACATCTCATCAGCTTCATCCAACACCAATGTCTTAACATTATCAATTTTAACTGTCTTACGGTTAATATGATCAAGCAAACGGCCTGGTGTACCCACAAGAATTTGTGGATGCGATTTCAAGTTTTGAATTTGACGACGAATATCTGCACCACCAAAGACAACTTGCACATCAACGTGCTTATCACGGCCTAATTTTTTAAGTTCCTCAGCCGTCTGAATTGCTAATTCACGTGTAGGTGAAACAATTAAAGCTTGAATGTTTTTATTACTTAAATCAATGTGTTCTAATATTGGCAAACCGAAGGCAGCTGTTTTTCCAGTTCCTGTTTGCGCTTGTCCAATAACATCTTTACCCGCTAATGTTAGCGGAATTGTTTTTTCTTGAATGGGTGTTGCTTCCACATAGCCATGTGTTGCAATAGCATCCAAAATATCTTGTGACAAACCTAATTCACTAAACTTCAAAATTTTTCTCCTCTGCGCTTTGTAGCGCCTATAGCCATCTAACGTGTTTTAATGGCTGTCATTTGTGTAAATAGTGCTTTTGCCAGCGGTTGCCAGCTTTTCCCTCTTACGCGGCTGTTGCTTAACAAAATAACTGCACTACGTCCATTATTTGTTATAACAATTGTCGGTTCAAACCCATCCAATATGCCATGGCCACTATTGTACTTACCCCAATGATATAAGCCACTTGAATAGGATTCTCCGACAACTGGTTGCCACATATCATGCAAACGTGAGACAGTAATAATCTTGTGATCAATCAACAAGCGATAATAACGATATAGCATGCCCGCAGACATTGCCACATTGCCGGTGCCCGTTTCTCGTGCGTACTGACGCGGATTATCGGGGACGATATTACCATTTTGATAAGCTATCGTTCGATGCTCACTATGCATAAAGTTTTCATAGTTAGCAATATTCAAATGATACTGCTTATTAAACACATTGTTAAATAGCTCCCAATAACTTTGGTGCGTAATCTTCATTAAAATGCCAGCTAATAAACGAAAATTAATAGCTTGATACGTCCACCGATTTGATGGTAACAGCTTAACATGGCTGGCATCGAAGTTAACATTATCTAACTCAGAGATAACGTTTTGATCTTCGCCTGTTTGTGATAAACCACTAGTCATCGTCAATAACTGCTTAATCGTAATTCGCCTTGCATTAGGTACGTTAGGGTAATATCTTGCTAACAGTGTTTCTAGACTCAGCTTCCCCTGCTGAACTTGTTGCATAATCAACGTTGCCGTAAAACTTTTCTGTATTGAGGCAATTTGGAACAGTGATTGCGGGTTATTGAACCGACCTTCTGCCTCATTCGCATAACCGTAACCCTTTTGCAAAATGATACGATTATTTTCCACAAGCAAAGCAGTCCCTGTAAAACCAGCTTTTTCAAGTTGATGGTTAGCCGATACAGCGTGATCATTGTCTTCAAGAAAAACATTTTGATCAATCTGATCTAACGCATCTTGTGTTTCTGGATGTGCGGCCTCAGCTTCATGCATTTTGGTAACTTGGTAGAATCCCCAAGTACCAACGCCTAAGATTAGGATAATTACCGTAGTAATCAGAAAATGACGCCACGTAAAATATTTAAGTTGACGATGTTGTGTACGTTTCAATGCTGCTTCCCCAATGACAACTAAGGTTGTTCAGATGTGAGCTGCTGAACAACTTCTTCTAAATGAATCCCATGGCTGGCTTTTAGCAAAATAACGTCACCGGGCTGACTGATAGCCAATAAATCTGATGCCAATTGCTTGAGCTGATCCGTTTGATACAAATGCACCCTTTCCACACCCATTTTTGACATTAAAAGTGGTGCGGTATTTTGATTAAATAATGATCCTACTAAGTATACACCGTCAACATCTGTATCGAGTATTTTAGGTCCCAATTCAGCGTGAAGATGATTTGCTTGTGTTCCCAATTCTAGCATATCGCCTAACACAACATACTTTCGCCGAGCAGGAAGTGACTTTAAGGTTGATAATACAGCAGCAACAGCTGTTGGATTAGCATTATAGACATCACTAACTAAAACAACGCCTTGTGATGTCACTAATCTTTCAGTTCGATTTTTCGTCAAATCAAAGTTTTTTAATGCCAAGGCGGCATGTTTTAAATCAATAGATAGTAGCTTACCCGCTGAAATCGCTGCGAGCGCATTCATAACATTATACCTACCCATGACAGGAATTGCAAATTTTTGTTGTTCAAATGTAAATGTTGTGACAGTAGCCAAGGCTTGAATGGCCGATACTTTTTCGCCAAAGTACTGCCTATCACTTTTAACAGCTGCTTGCGTCAACAAGGGCTCATCAAATGGCACCAGTAAAATACCATCAGATTTAAGTCCCTGTGTAATTTCTAGTTTAGCACGGGCAATGTTATCTCTTGTCTGAAAAAATTCAATATGTGCTTCACCAATCATTGTAATAATCGCAATATCTGGCATGACCAAGTGTGATAATACCGTTAGTTGCCCAGGGCGGTCCATGCCTAATTCTACAACCAATACTTCTGTGTCATCTGGCATAGACAATAACGTCATAGGCACACCAATTTCGTTATTATAATTTTCAGGTGTCTTAAATGTTTTAAATTTCGTCGACAAAATAGCCGCAGTCATGTCTTTTGTCGTTGTCTTGCCGTTGGACCCCGTAATAGCAATAACCTTTGGATTAACCATTTCACGACGATATTGTCCTAATCGTTGTAAAGCTAATAATGTATCTGGCACAATAATAGCTGGTATATCTGGTGTTATAGCATGCTGATCATCAACTAGCACTGCCACAGCACCGTTAGCCAAAGCTTGTTGTATATAAAGATGACCATCATGTTCCGACACGAGGGCTACAAATAAATCACCTATCTTAACTTGTCTAGAGTCAAAGGCAACACCAGTAATATCGGCGTCCCCTTGCGAATTAGCCTGAAGCACTGAAGCAATGTTTTTAAGTGAGTCGTTCATTTTATCTCCAAAATAAAAGCACCGTTTTATCTAGCCAATTTTGTACATGACATACAACAATATCATATAGCCATCTTGGTGATACGCGGTGTTTCTGTCATACGTATATTATATCAAGAATTTTTCTTAAATACTGTAATACTTTCTACATGCGATGTTTGTGGGAACTGATCCACTGGCAATACTGGTCCGTCAATATGATAACCTTGCTGCACTAATTCTGCCGCATCACGAACTAATGTGACAGGATTACAACTGACGTATACAATCCTGTCAGGAGCCATATCTGTCGTTGCTTTAATCAACGCATTGGTTAATCCCCGCCGCGGTGGATCAACAAAGACAACATCAGGTTGTAGGTTGGCTTCTTGCCATAATTTAAATTGTTGTGGCGCATCTGCCAAAATGTATTCCGCATTATCGACGTGATTCATCCGCATGTTTAATTGTGCATCTGCCACAGCACCAGGTACAACCTCAACCCCAAGTACTTTTCGAACCTGTGTAGCCACCGTGATACCAATTGTGCCAATACCTGAATAAGCATCAATAACAATATCTGTTGTTTTTAAATCAGCTTTACGCGCCGCTAAATCGTACAACACCTCTGTAGTCTGTGGATTAACTTGATAAAAAGAGTTTGGGCCAATGAGAAAAGTATAATCTAACAAGGTATCCTTAATAGCCGTTTCTCCCCATAATGTCCGATTATTTGGACTCAACAACACATAATCTTTTTTAGGACTGTAATTAAAAATCAAACTCTTAAGTTCAGGGAGGTTTTGTCGTAATTCTTGTGTAATTGCCGACTCATGATTAATCTGCGCATCATTTGCGACGAGAACCACCATCAATTCATGTGAATAATAGCCACGGCGAATCATAATATATCTAATAGCGCCCACCTGTGTATCAGGATCATAAGCACTAATTTGATAATTTTCTAATACTTCACGTACAGTAATAATCGCTTGGTCGATGTTGGCATCATTGACGAAATAATCAGTCATAGGAACCAATTCATGTGTTCCACGACGATAAAAACCACTAGTTAAATGACCATTTTGCCATTTAACAGGCACAATTGTCTTATTACGATAATAGGTAGGGTTGGCCATACCTATCGTACTATCAACAACAACTTCAATATTTTGTGCTTCAAATAAACGCTTTACCTGTTGCCGCTTTAATTCGAGTTGTGCCTCATATTTCAGATTAACTAATGGTGCTGTTCCCGCCTCAATTAAATATTGCCTTTGACTGTCCTGACGTTGATCAGAAACTGTTAATCTCTCGATAATTTTAGCATAGCCGGAAAATTTATCAACTTGAATAACTTCAATTTTGAGCATTTCGCCAGGAATCGCATCGGCAATATACAATGGATATTTTGACGTGACATAGACAATCCCCATGCCATCAAGTCTAATATCATCAACCGTTGCAACGATTATTTCATGTAATTTAACTGGAAGAATTGTTCTCGACATTATACACAACATATGATTATCGCAAAACCAAATAGCAAAGCTGCAATAACAATATGCCCTCCATTTCTCAATAATAAGATGAATAAAAAATAAAAGCGCTCACTACCGTGAACGCTTTTACTAAGAACAATTATTTGTCTTCGTTGTTCTTAAAACCAAATCCAGCAAACTTCTTGTTGAACTTGTCGACTGCACCATCGGCTTGCGTGAACTTTTGCTTACCAGTGTAGAATGGATGTGAGTCAGATGTGATATCCATACGGATAACTGGGTATTCTTGACCTTCAAATTCAGTTGTATCATTTGATGTAACAGTAGAAGCTGACAAGAACTTCTTACCTGTTGTTGCATCAAGAAAAACAACTGGACGGTAATTTGGGTGGATTTCTGCTTGCATAACTATTTCTCCTTAGCGCCCTGAAACTTCTGTAACAGAGTCAGTATATAACTAGTATAGTTTATCATATCATGATTTACGTTGCAACATATTTTATCAATGGTTCACGGCATTAAATTAATCAAGTCAATGCCTTCAATTGAAACATCTGCACCTAAGGCAGTTAGCTTATCTTGAATTCGATCATATCCTCGCAAAATATGATCTGCATCATTGATAACCGTCTCACCTTCAGCCATAATTGCTGCTATCACAAGAGCTGCGCCAGCACGTATTTCAGCAGCTTCTACATCTGTACCAATTAATCTCGGTGAATAATTGACACGAATATGCCCTGGCTTTTCAGAATCAACGTCTCCACCCATACGACGTAATTCTGCAATATGCTTCACACGCTTAGGGTAAATGGTATCTTGAATCATGCTTTCCCCATTGGCCATTAATAGTAATGGTGTAATGGGCTGTTGTAAATCAGTTGCAAACCCAGGATAAGGCATGGTCTTGATACTAACTGGTTGCAATTGGTCTGAAGGGTAAACATGTATGGCATCTTCGCCAATATCCAAATTAACCCCCATCTCAATGAGTTTTGAGGTATATGACTCCAAGTGCTCTGGAATAACATTTTTGATTGTGACTCCGTCACCAAAAGCAGCAGCCATACTCATATAAGTACCGGCTTCAATACGATCTGGAATCACTGTATGCGTGTTACGCGCTTTCAAACTTGGTACACCAGCAATACGAATAGTATCTGTTCCAGCACCACGAATATTGGCACCCATGTTATTTAGAAATGTTGCAATATCAATAATTTCTGGTTCACGAGCAGCATTTTCAAGTATAGTTTGCCCTTTAGCACGCACGGCAGCCAAAATAATGTTAATGGTAGCCCCAACCGATACAGTATCCAATGCTATACGTGCACCAATCAAGCCATTTTCAGTGGCATCAATATGGATAATGTCATTAGTTTCAGTGACTGTTGCACCAAGCGCTTCAAATCCTTTAATATGTTGATCAATTGGTCGACGACCTAAATTATCACCACCAGGGAAAGTAACTGTTGCGCGATTAAAACGTCCCAGTAATGCCCCCATAAAATAATATGAGGCACGCAAAGACTTAATCGCGCCACTTGGCAATTCACTTTCCGTGATTTGCGTTGGATCAATGTCTAAATTACCATTTTCAAAATTGGAATGCACATTCATTGCATCCAAAATTAATTGTAAGTTTTTAACATCAAGAATCTGCGGTACGGTGTCGAACTTAACCGGTGTATCAGCTAATATTGCAGCTGGAATAAGTGCAACTGTTGAATTCTTTGCACCACCGATTGTGACTTCACCATGGAGACGTTTGCCACCACGAATAATTATTTTAGCCATGAATTTTCCTTAAAAAACGTTATAGTCCGTTTTTAATTATACAGTGAATTCTTCTTGAACTCAAATCAATTTGCCTATGGTCACCGAATGTCTGCACCCAACTCAGCTACAAGGGCTTTTGTGACAACCTCAAAATCATCATTAACTTCTGATTCGACTAGTGTGCCTTCATTATTTTGATAGGTTAACTGATAAGCTAACGACTTTTTACCGGTTGGGAGTTTGTCTCCTGCATAAACATCAAATAGTGTCACATCAGCTAACTTACTACCTGCAGCTTGGTGGATAACTGTCATCACTTGTTCATTTGTGATCGTGTCGTTTATCAACAGCGCAACATCACGGCTTACTTGTGGGAATCGTGTCACTGGTTGATAACTTACTGTTCGCTTTGCAGCAGACATGACAGTAAACAAATTCAACTCAAAACCATACACTGGTGTCATTTTTTTGGCACGCGTCATTTTAGGATGAATTTGACCGACAAAGCCGAGATAAACATCATCAGTGTATATATCGGCAGTTCGCCCTGGGTGCATATTAGCGTGACGGTCAGTCGCAACGTACCGCACGTTTTTAACACCGATTTGCTCTAGATAAGCTACAACAATACCCTTTATATCATAAAAATCAACAATACGTTCTGCTTTTTCTTGTTGCCAAGATGACTCAACAATGTTGCCAGTCAGTACACCAGCCAAATGTTCAATTTCAGTTGGCAATTCGTTTTTGCCATTGGCCACAAATACACGACCTTGCTCATAGAGTGCAATATCTCGCACACTGTGATTAACATTATACGCAACATCTTCTAGTAAACCAGCTAATAAGTTTTGCCGTACTGTTGTACGATCAGAACTCATTGGGTAATCTAATGTTACCACTTTGGCTGCTGGGTTTTCTGCGAACTGTTGCGCTTTTTCAGGTGTTGTTAAGGCGTATGAAATCGCTTGGTTCATGCCCAAACTTTCCAAAATTTTCCGACTAGCACGAATTTGCCTTTGTGCTTTGGTCAGGCTGCCTGGTGTTGTTGGCCCATATGGTAAAGTAACTGGTAAATTATCATAACCATACAGTCGAGCAATTTCTTCAATTAAATCTGCTTCAATACTCATGTCTGGACGACGCGCTGGTAACACAACGTTAATTTTCGAATCCACTATCGTGTACTCAAATGCTAAACGGTCGAGGATAGTCGTCACATCAGCTAGTGTCAACGTTGTGCCTAGGATATGATTCACGCGATTAACAGTTATCGCTTGTTGGATTGCTTCACGCGGTTGGTTGACAGCAGTCAGTAATCCGCGTGCAACTTGCCCTGTAGCTAATGTGTCTACCAAACTTGCAGCATGGTCTAAGGCTGTAAACGTATGATCACTATTCACGCCACGTTCAAATCGTGATGACGCTTCGGAATGAATGTTGTGACGTCGAGCGGTAGCACGTACTAAACTTGGGTTAAATACAGCCGACTCAATCACAATATTTTTGGTCGAACGATCAACTTCAGAGCTCATACCACCCATCACACCGGCTAACATCAATGGTTGTGCATCATTTGTTGCAATAACAATATCTTCGCCGGCTCGTAATTGACGCGTTTGGCCATCAAGCGTGGTGAGTTGTTCATTGTTTTTGGCGCGGCGTACTGCTAACTGTTTTGTTGTTAATTTATCTAAGTCAAACGCGTGCAGTGGTTGCCCATAAACTAACATCATGTAATTCGTGATGTCAACAATGTTATTAATTGGTCGCATCCCCGCATTCCACAAACGCTTTTGCAACCAAAGTGGTGAGTCTTTCACTGTAATATTATTAATGACACGAACAGCATATTTCGACGCTAGTTCATCACTTTCGACCGATATTTGAATCTGATCGGCTGCCAACGGCTCATATTCAACTAAATCAAAATCGGGGATGACAACTTTTATGCCAAGCATTGCGCCAAACTCATAAGCTGTACCCAGCATTGATAGCATATCAGAGCGATTGGGTGTCAAATCTGTATCTATGACCGGTTCATTCATGCCCAAAATAGCAATGGCATCATCGCCAGCATGCACATTATCTTCTTCGCCAAAAACATAGATGCCCGCATCAAAATCCTTAGGAGCAATTTTATTATCAAACCCAATCTCTTGCAGTGCCACTAGCATACCAAATGAAGTTTCACCACGCAGTGTCGCCTGCTTTATTTCTATCATATCACCGGTATTATGATCAATGATATGTGACCCAACTTGTGCCAAAATAACATATTGTCCTTCAGCAACATTTGGTGCGCCGGTAACAACTTGAATCAACTCATCTTGGCCTATATCAACCTGGGTAATCACCATATGATCTGAATCTGGGTGTGGTACTACCGTTTTGACTTGAGCAACAACTAAACCATCTTGCTTACCAGCCAGTGTTGTGACTGAATCAACTTCAACACTTGTTCGTTCAATACGTTCAGCCAAATCAGCAGCTGATTGTTCATCTACGGCAACACTTTCTTCTAAATACTCATTTAACCATGTTAGACTTGTCTTCATTGTTAATTTCCCTTTCGATTGAACTGTGACAAAAAGCGAACATCGTTCAAATAGAATTGACGAATATCATCTACGCCGTACTTCAACATAGCAAAGCGATCTGGTCCTAAGCCAAAGGCAAACGCGCTATATTTTTCCGGATCAATACCATCCATTCGCAAAACATTCGGGTGGGTCATGCCTGCACCAAGCACTTCAATCCATTCAATATCCTCTGGTTTCATATCTGGTGTGACTTCATTCCAAGATACGTCTACTTCAACTGAAGGTTCCGTAAATGGGAAATAAGATGGTCGCATACGAATTTGATGCTTTTCGCCAAATAACTTTTGCATGATTGATAACAACGTGCCCTTTAAGTCGGCCATGGTAATATTTTCGCCAACAACCATCCCTTCGACCTGATGAAATTGGTGCGAATGTGTCGCATCATCAGTGTCACGACGATACACCTTGCCTGGCGCTATCATTTTTAATGGTCCTTTTGAAAAATCATGTTTTTCCAACGAGCGTGACTGCACAGGTGAGGTTTGTGTGCGTAATAAGATTTCTGGCGTAATATAAAAGGTATCCTGCATATCACGTGCTGGATGGTCTTTAGGTAGATTTTCACGTTCAAAATTATATTCATCCGTTTCTATCTCTGGCGAATCAACAATGTCATCAATGATTTCAAACCCTAATCCCAAAAAGTGCTGTTCTATTTCATCGATGATTTGTTGCAAAACGTGCGGCTGACCAACTTGGTGTGCACTACCTGGCAATGTCACATCAATTTTTTCAGCAGCTAATTGCTCATTTAGTCGTGCCGTTTCTTCTGCTGCCTTTTTTTGTGCTAACAGGGTCGTAATCGTTTGGCGAACATCGTTTCCAATTTCACCAACCGTTTTACGCTCTTCTGGCGCAACATCCTTCATACCCTTTAATAAGGCCGTTAACTCACCTTTTTTCCCTAATAAGCTCACTCTTAGCGCTTCAACATCCGCTTCAGTAGCATTAATTCTTGCGACAGCTGTCGCTTTTAAGGCTTTAAGATCTTCAATTAAACTCATCATTTTTCCTCTCTATTATGCCATTTAGTTTATCTAATCTAATCCCGTTGCAACAAAAAATCCCATGTTATCTTCTCTTAAGATAACATGGGACGTCAAACAACCGTGGTACCACCCAATTTTCTGATAAATTACCAGCTCTAGGACTATAACGCAGTCTTACGTTGGTGATTAAACCAAACACTCATGACTGAAATTCATTGCATCGTTGCATGATGATATTTACACCAAATATATCACTCGCTTAACATGAAAAACGCAATTACTAGGCCACTCTCCGTGTAAAATTATATTAAATCACTTATAGTATATCATGCTCAGTCATTACTGTCTGCATGTTTTGCTTGCGTGACATCATTATATTTATCGGACCACTCGTGTATCGCAGCCATCATCGGCCGCATCGCCTCACCAGCCTCAGTTAATTTATATTCAATTAGGCTAGAATTATCATATGTTACACGCTTAACCAAGTGTACGGATTCTAACTCTTTGAGTCGCTCAACTAACACACGGTCAGAGCAACTCGCAATGGCTCTCGAAAGTTCCAAAAATCGTTTTGGTCCACTAATGAGGAGCGCCTCAATAATGAGTCCGTTCCATTTTCTGCCTAAAATTCGAAATGTATTAGTAAAATTTTGGCATAGAATACTCTCTGTATTATCTATTGTTTTTGTCATGAGATTGCCCTCGAAATTATTGATATGTTAATAATAACATAGAACCATAACGTTGACAAAAAGTAAGAATTTTACAACAATGTTTTAGCCAAATAGAAGCAACCAAGAATACCAGCGTTATCGCCGTTAGCTACTGGCACAATGTAATCTTCTAAATCATGTACATCTAAATAATCACTCATTTGTTCAGCAAAACTCGCACGAATCAATGGGAATAAGGTTTCGCGATGTGGCACACCACCACCAAAAACAATCTTTTCTGGTCGCAAAATCATGGTATAGTCTAGCGCTGCTTGTGCTAGATAAAAGGCTTCAATTTCCCATGCCTTATCTCCGTCAGGAATTTCTTTAGCACTCTTATGCCAACGCGCTTCAATGGCTGGACCAGCTGCCAAGCCTTCCAAACAATTATCCCCGTGGAATGGGCAATGGCCTTCATAGTGATCTTCAGGATGCTTTTGTAAGAAAATATGTCCAGCTTCTGGGTGCCCATAACCACTCACCAATTTGCCACCTGACACAATACCAGCACCAACGCCCGTACCTACTGTCAAGTAAACCATATTTTGAGCATCTTTGGCAGCACCAGTCTCAAATTCAGCCCAACCAGCACCATTTACATCTGTTGTCCAGAAATAAGGAATATCACGCCAAGCCTTCATACGACCTAAGAAATCATAGCCTGACCAACCATGTTTTGGCGTGTCCAATACATAACCATATGTTTTAGATTCAGGAACAATGTCAATTGGTCCAAAAGCAGCGATACCAATAGCATCAATATTGTCAAATTGGTCAAAAAACGCAATAACTTGATCTAATGTTTTCTCCCCATCTAATGTTGGGAATGCTGTCCGTTCAACAATATTATAATTTTCATCTGCTACGGCGACCACAAACTTTGTGCCACCTGCTTCAATTGCGCCTAATAATCCCATGATTCTTTTCTTCTCTTTTCTTTTCTTATTTGTTTTGTAAGACTGTCTTGCCCATTGCTGTGATGACAAAGGTGCGTGTCTTGGCATTAGCTAGCAAAATAGCTATATTATCTCCGGAATGATCCGTTCGTGTAATTTTAATATCATGTTCTGATGGTGTCTCGACAGTGATTGTCCCATCCAGAGCAAATGCTGAAAACTGATTACGCCATGATAATAATGCCAATAAGTCAGCAACAACTGGCCGCTTAACAGCTGATTTTATTTCTTCACGAGTATAGTAATGACGATTAATATTACGACCTTCTTTTGAAGATTCCAACAAATCAATATCATTCTCGCCTGCAAGTAACCCGACATAATAAATTTGTGGAATACCAGGTGCAAAAACTTGGAAAACACGACTCAACAAATATGCGGCATCATCATTGCCTAAAGCTGAATAGTAAGTTGAATTAATCTGATAAATATCTAAGTTATTATACGCAGCTGATGAGTAGGTCTTTTTGACATTGGCACCAACTTTGTATAATTCCTCAGAAGCATAATCAATTTATTCGTCCGTCAAAATATCACGTGCGTCAACAACCCCAATGCCATCATGCGTATCTAACGTCGTGAATTGTTTCATCGGAGACTGTTTGAGCCAGTTGGCTAGTCGATTTGTTTTGCCTGAGTAAAGCGTATAAAGTACTGTCATTGGCAAAGCAAAATCATAAGTGAAATAACCATGGGCGTTGATCTTTTGAGGAATTGTATAATGCTCATGAATTTCTGGTAAAATTTCAGCATGCATAGGTGCCAAAATGTCACGCACTTCGTTTAAAACAGCCCATATTTCTGGTTCGACAAAGAAATCATTTGTCCCAACTTTCTTAACAGCATAGGCGAAAGCATCTAAACGAATCAAATTGGCACCATGTTGGACCATGTCTTCTAGCGTTGCTTTAATGAAGGCTTTAGCAATTTGAGAATTAACATCAATATCAATCTGTTCTTCACCAAATGTATTCCAAAGATGCTCTGTCATGCCATCAGCAAAAGTGATTTCTTGAATTGGCGCCTTGTCTTTGCGCTTATAAATAAGGTCGATGTCTGCTTGAGTTGGTCGATCTGGCCCAGCTTGTTGCCAAAACTTTTCCCAGCGAATGAAGAAATCACGGTACTTTGATTGATCGTGATTTACTTTAAAATCTTGATACATCTCCGATTCACGAGAAATATGATTGATCATAAAATCAAACATCAAATAGTACTCTTGTCCAAGTACCTCAACATCATCCCAATCACCAAATGTTGCATCAACACGCGTGTAATCAGAAGGAGCGAAGCCACGATCACCTGTAGAAGGGAAAAATGGTAACAAATGTACCCCGCCAATCGCATCGCCAATGTCTTCCTTCAAAACTTGGTGGACTTCCTTGATATTACTGCCCAAAGAATCAGCATACGTAATGAGCATTGCTTTGTTTTGAATTTCCATGTCTTTACCTTTGTCATATTCAGTTTTTGTTAAGCGCTTACATAACTAGTTTAATCGATTATATTGATACATGTCAAGCGCTTGTCAGCACTTATTATTGAAAAGAACAAAACTATCATATGTCATTTTTTCTGAAAACAAATTGAAAACACGATGATATCAACTATCTTTTAACATTTCTAAGCAATAAAAAACGCACACTTTTATTCAAAGCGTGCGTTTTTTTATTTATTATTTTACAATTTCACAAAATTCAACGATAACAGCGTCTGGTCCTTCAATATTAAAGAACTTAATACCTTTTTCCCAGAAAGCTAAATGTTGTACTTCTGAATCGATTAGCTTGAAACCTTCAGCCTTTGCAGCAACAAATGCTGCGTCAGCATCAGTTGTATCCATAGAAATATGGTTAATTGCACCAGGCTTACCAGCAACCTCGTCCTGCTGCCAAGTTTCAATCACGAGGTTGTCACGCTTCATGAAAATAACATTACCAACTGGAAAATCACCTGTTTTAGTGAAACCTAGCTTCGTCCAAAAGGCTTCAGCAGCTGCTAAATCTTTTGTGGGAATACCAATGTGTTGTACGCCTGAATAATAATCTGAAAATGACATGTTATGCTCCTATAATTTAGAATGCAAAGGCTGGAACGATATGTTGTCCCACGTCTTCATGATAATTAAATTCCTTGATGTTTAAGATTTGGGAAAATCGCTTTATCTCCCCAACCCGTAATCCCACCTTGAAATAGAAATGCGAACACTGTACCGACACCATAATTGGTAAAATCAGGCAAGATAATAATAGCAATAATACCAATAATTGTTGGCGGAATATATGACGCCCACATCGCCTTAGCGGCAGAACCTTTGAAATACTTAAATCTCAAAATCTGCATCAAATCATCTGCGGGATGTAGGACAAGGTTTGTACGTTGATAAATTGAAATAGCAATTGCAATCATTGCAACACCAATGAAATTCAATACAGTATAACCTATGGTTGTCATGACACTATGTGACTCGGGTAGCACCTGTGAGAACATACCTGCAAAGAAACTAATCAACACTGAGAAAGGTACCATGAAGGCAATATTGCCAACAAACTTTTTCCAATCAAAATAGCCTTGTAAGAATACATTCAATATTGCAATTAAGACACCTACAATGAAAAATACCCAACCAAGCATCAAATTTGATCCTTGAAACACTGCTTTATTAAAACCTGATTCAGCGGCTGTCCAATAAGCAGAGCCCAGAAAAGCTGGGTGGATTTTTTGACTTGTAACGACTGTTAAGACATTACCAGCCGCGTTGATTACCAAAGAAAGCACAAAATATGATAATGAGGCGCCAATCGTCAGCGTGCGACCATTCTTAGATGTCGTCTGTGCTACGTTTTTAGCGTTCATGGAATTATGCCTCTTCTCCACCAACTTTAACAACAGCCTTTGAAACTACACCAAGCTTACCATTAACAAAGTCATCAACTGTGTTATAGTCCAATTCGTGAGACATCAATGCTTCTACGTTCAACTTGCCTGATGACAACAAAGCCAATGAATCTTCAAATGCATTAGGGTTAATAAATGAACCTTGGATTGTCAATTGCTTTTGGAAGACTTCGTATGTGTTCATTTCGAACTTAGCATCAGGACCGCCAACACCAAACATCAATACTTGTGCACCACGTGCTGAAGCTTCAATAGCAGCTTCTTGTGTTTGTGGCAAACCAACAGCTTCAATGATAACATCGTATTCGCCTTCAGGAATCTTGTCACCCTTCATCGTGTTGAAGGTATTTTTAACACCAAACTTTTCTTTGTTCATTGCCAACTTTTCGTCAACGATACCAGCCAGGTCAACTTGGTGAATACCATAGGCTTGCAAAATTTGTACAAAAAGTTCACCCATGAAGCCATCACCAATAACCAAAGCTTTTTGGTATGGTGTTACTTTCAATAACTTAATACCATGGACAGCACATGAAATTGGTTCAACAACAGCTGCTGATTTCAATGATACGTTATCAGGAATTTGATAAACGACTGAAGCAGGTGCTGTAAAGTACTCTTCAAAGCCACCATCGCGCGTCACACCAACGGCTGACAAGTTTTCGCACAATTCTGGACGACCTGTACGGCAGAACTTGCATTGTCCGCAATAAATATTAGGATCAACAGTCACACGGTCCCCTACTTTAACATTGGTTACAGCTGAACCAACTTCGGCAACAACACCTGAGTTTTCGTGTCCCAAAACGATTGGAGGTACGGCTGGAGCTGAACCTGGCAAACCAGCATACAAAGCGTGGTCTGTACCACAAATACCCGCAAACGCAGTATGAATTTTCACCTCGTTTGGTTTTACTTCTGGTTGTGCAATATCTTGCAATTCCAGTGACTTAATGCCTGTTAATACTAATGCATCCATGATTAATGCTCCTCTTTTCTTGTGATTCCTTTAACTTACAAGGACAATGTTAAACCTTAAATTTTTTGTTGTCAAGCGTTGTTCAAAAAATATATTGCAGTAATCATCGTGAGCGTTTACAAAACCGTGTATAATGGACTAGTATAAATATAATTTTTGAGATTAGTTTCTCCACCAATGGAGGTGTTTATGGTTGCAAAGCTAAGTGACGTCGCTGAATTAGCAGGTGTCTCAGTAACAACGGTATCACGTGTGATTAATAGTTATGGTTCATTAAGTCAAAAAACAATTGATAAAGTCCACACTGCTATGCGTGAATTACATTATCAACCTAATGCAATGGCAAGGTCTTTACAGGGAAAATCTTCCCAATTTATCGGTCTTATTTTTCCTAACATACAAAACCCTTTTTTCACAGCACTTGCAAGTGAGATAGAACAACTTTTGTTTGAAAAAGGATACAAGGTTATTATTGCAACAAGTGCAAATAATATAGAAAAAGAACAACAATATTTGCAAATGCTTGCTGCTAATCAGGTTGAGGGTATTATTACATCATCACATAATCTTGGCATTGAAAGTTACAGCAATAGTTTGCTACCTATCGTCGCTTATGATCGTCATCTGTCTGATAATGTGCCAATTGTTAGCGAAGACAATTACCAAGGTGGTTTTCTTCTTGGTAACTACCTTGTCTCACAAGGCGCCAAAAATCTTTTAGTATTGAACGATAACGATCAATCAATCTCGCCTACATCAAAACGTTATAACGGTTTTGTTGATGCTGTCGGCTCAAAAAGTAAGATTAGTACTCTGGATTTTGATTCCAACAAAATATCCGAACCAAATATTATTCAAGACATCGTAAAGGATATCCAAACGCAGAATATCGATGGTGTTTTTGCTTATAATGATATAATGGCTATTCAACTGCAAAACGCACTGCGAACTGCAAACATTCGAGTTCCTGAGGATGTCATTGTCGTTGGTTATGATGGCTCACCAATTGTGCAATTACTTCATCCTGACTTACCAACGATTATTCAACCAATTCACGAAGCAGCGCAACGCTTAATTGAAGTGTTATTTGCTGAAATCAATCAACGATCAACTGTTAAAAACGATTTACTACCAGTCACACTACACGAGCCAAAATAAAAAACCACAACCAAATCTGGTATGTGGTTTTTTTATGCGTTCACCTGATTCAATGGTGCTTCGTTATTTAATACACGCACAACTTCTTTTGCTGCAGCTAATCCGACAGCATCAAAAGCTTCTCGAGACTTAGCAGCAATATGCGGCGTGATAAATGTATTAGAAAGACCTAGTAAGGCATTGTTGTCAGAAATTGGTTCGTTAGTGACAACATCTAAACCAGCTCCAGCAATTTCTCCGGACTTTAGTGCATTAAACAACGCGTTTTCGTCCACGATGGCACCACGTGCTATATTCACTAATACCGCAGTATTTTTCATTTTTTTAAACACTTCAGCGTCAATCATATTCTGGGTATCAGACGTTGCCGGCAAGGCTAACACAATAAAATCAGATTGCGAATAGATTTCTTCTAAAGTTGCCATGCGTCCATTTTTAACTGATTTACTATGTCGCGCATAAGCTAGTACCTCAACGTTAAAACCAGTTAAGAGTTCATCTATTTTTTGACCAATCGCACCAAAACCAATGATACCAATTTTCTTATGTGACACTTCTTGTCCTTTGGCTGGGGCATCTGTCTCATCCGTGATGCTTTGTCTCTCTTGATAAAATAAACGTCCGCTCATGAGCATGTGCATTAAGGCTGTCTCTGCAACAGCTGTTGCATTAGCACCAGGTGTATTTGTCACAATGACATGTTGCTGACTGGCGTCCTCTAAATTAACGTTATCATAACCAACACCATACCGCGCAACGATTTTCAAATCCGGAAGCTGAGATAATATGTGCTTATCCACTGGATGCATCATCAAAATCATCCCATTCAAATCCTGATTCGCTAAGAAATCGTCATCATTTTTTTGTTGATTTGATATTACCTCAATATGATTGGACTTGAGGTAATCAATGGCAACCTGAGCAATACCATCAAATACTAATACTTTTTTCATTGTTTACTCCTTCGTTTGCTTAATCTAATCCATTAAATGAGCCAGGCATTAATGAAGCAATATTCGTTTTTATTTCTTTACCTGAATCATTAATTAACCAAATCGGCATATCTGGGCCAAAAAACTCAACCATCACTTGCCGACATGCCCCACATGGTGCGATTGGTGCTTTTGTACGTCCCGCAATCACTAACCCTTCAAACTGTCGGTAGCCGGCAGCCATCGCACTAAAAATGGCCGTTCTCTCAGCACAATTAGTCAAACCAAAAGAAACATTCTCAATATTAATACCTTTAAAAACACGCCCATCAGCGACTTGTAGTGCAGCACCAACTGGAAAGTTCGAATATGGTGTATATGTCTCATCAAGAGCCATTAAAGCAGTATTGATTAATTTTTCAGGTGCTGAATTTGGCGACATAATAACTCTTCTCCTCGTTAATAGTTTACCACAGCAGAACGAGTGCTTGTCTTAGTTTGCGAGTAACTTTTCTAACTGGTTCAGTCGCGTTTCAAAGACATGGAAAGCTTGGTTCAGATAATCTGACTGGCTCATATCAACACCAGCTTTTCCAATAACATTTAGCGGATAATCAGAGGCGCCAGCACGTAAATAATTTTTGTAGTCATTAGCACCATCGTGATTGATAATACGGTCAGCTAGTGTTGTAGCAGCTGCTTCACCTGTTGCATATTGATAAACATAGTAATTGTAATAAAAATGCGGAATTCGTGCCCACTCATACGCAATAGCCTCATCAGGAAACAAATCTGGGCCATAATACTTTTGATTTAATTCACCATAATAACTACTCATTTTATCAGCCGTTAGAGCCTCGCCCTCAGCAGCTTGTTGATGAATCCAATCTTCAAATTCTGCAAATTGCGTTTGTCTAAAGACCGTCCCTTTGAAACCGTCTAGATATTGGTTCAAGACATAAGCTTGCACCTTAGGATCATGATTAGTTTTCAGTAAATAATCTGTTAATAGACTTTCATTCGTTGTAGAAGCAATTTCTGCCAAAAAAATGGGGTAGTCACCGTAATGATAAGGTTGTGTATGTCTTGTTAAATAAGAATGAACAGAATGTCCCAACTCATGAGCTAAAGTATAAACATTATTTAAATTATCTTGCCAATTCAATAGAATAAAAGGATTGGTATCGTACGCGCCGCTAGAGTATGCTCCTGTCCGTTTACCCTTGTTTTCAACAACATCTATCCAACGTTCATCAAAGGCACGCTGGACAATACGCACATAATCCTCGCCCAATGGCGCTAATGCTTTAATCACAATGTCTTGCGCCTTATCATAGGAAACATCAAATGTAACATCATCAACTAAGGGCACGTATAAGTCATAGCTATGGACGTCTTCAACACCCAACACTTGACGACGTAACGAGACAAATCGATGTAGTAATGGCAAATGATCATTAACTGATTTTCTTAGGGTCTCAAAAACCGTTGTAGGTAAGCCATGTGGTAAAATAGCGGCCTCGCGCGCTGAATCATAATGTCGTGCTTTCGCCAAGAAATTATGGCCTTTCACATGCGATGACAGTGTTGAAGCAAAAGTATTTTGAAAACTAATATAGCTGTCATAGAGTGTATCAAATGCTTCCTGACGTAGGTCGCGTGATTGCGATTCTAATAATAGACTGTACAAACCATTAGTCAAAGGCACCAGTTCACCTGTTTCAGTATGTACATCTCCGAAAGACAGATCTGAATTATCAAGCACACCAAATGTATTTTCAGACGCATTAAAAATATCACTAGCACCAGCTAGTAGCGCTTCTTGTTCAACAGGTAGTGTGTGTGGCTTTTGTAAACGAATCGTATCAAATAAATGACTAAATGGTTCTAACCCAGGTGTTGCTAGATACTCAGCTAATACCGTATCAGGAATACGCAATACTTCAGGCTGAAAATAGGCCGTCGCTTCACTAACTTCAGCCCAAAGCGCCTGTACTCGAGCGTTAAATGCTGCATACTGCTGATTAGTTGTGTCTTGATCATATATTTGGTGGGCGTAGACGTAAACTTTCTCTAATAAACGTTCCAACGATAAATCTGCCACTAATGCCGCTTGTAACATGTCAGCCGAATCACCGACGTGCCCAACGAAACGCGTCATATTTTGAGCTGATTCATGAACTTTTTGAAAAGTCTTTTCCCAGGCCTCATCTGATGAAAAAATAGTTGTTAAATCCCATGTTAACGCTGTTGGCACTTCATGACGCTTTATCTGTGGCATATTATTACTGATCAACACTTGCTGCTTCATTAAGAAGACGAAACAGCGGGTGTTGCGTTCCTTTCTAAGATATAATATCTTATTTTATCACTTTTTTCTCACTTTATCTAACTTACCTGCAAGCGATATAAACCAGGGCAGCTCACTCAAAACACATAAATAATCTCCCTGTAAAGATATGTAGCCTTGTTGTTGCAAACTATCTAGCAATTTTTTTACTTGGCGCCATCTAAACCTGTCATTTCCTACTACATAAGTAAATAATTTGTCTGCAATGCACCGTAAACGCACTTTATGACCAATCCCTACTTTTTCAATTAAACAAACTGCTAATAAACGCCATTGCCAGTTTGCAATTATCAGACCAAAAGTCTCACCATAATGTATCCACAACGGTGCTAGAATAATCAGCCTATTTTGATTATAAAAATAACTAATCATTTGCTGATTGACTCTTTTTTGTAACAGCAGATTTTGCAATTTATAAATTTGTTTTTTGACATCTAACGGCCTTTGTCTTGACAGCTTAGAAATAACAGTGAAAGGCATTGTATCACAAATTTCGGTATAGTGGACACGCTCAAAGTCCTTTTTGATAAAATGGCCGCGATGAATATAATGCCCTTGCGTTGGTAAATAAAAAACAACTTGATCATGAGCAGTCATGAATTTTAAAATCGTTTTTTGTGATAAATGCCGTTCAAAATAAGTCTCCCCTAATATCCATATCACATCAATATTTTGACGCCGATAGCCTTCATTACGTTCAGCCAGTCTCTTTTGAGATATAGGACTACACTGATATTCAATTGCAAGCTGTTTATCCCCTATAGTTAACAAAATATCTGGCCTCTGCTGGATAGCTACGAGCTTAGCTTCAATTTGAACAACACCGTAAGTAGCCAGTTGCTCAGCTAATTGTAGTTTTCCAGATAGATGCGCAGCTGTTTCATTCTCGGAGAATGTCTGACATTTTGCACCAACAATATGCGCAAAATGCTGCTGTTTGATGTCACCAACACGTAATATAACTGGTTCATGGCAGCCCGGACAATTAAATTGACTATTTTTTTTAGCATCACGTGCCAAAACATATTGTTCTTTTCGATTAATTGCAACAAACATAAAAGCCTCCAAACCATAATACGGTTTGAAAGCTTTTATAACACATAATTATTTAATTTTTTTCTCAACCCAGTTGCTTAACCATGTTAATAGTGTGATAACAATCAGATATATCACCGCTACAATTGCCCAGACACGGAAGCCTTGAGAGTTACGCGCAACAATTAATGTTCCTGTTTGCGTTAATTCAAGCAAACCAATGGCTGACAAAATTGAGGTGTCTTTCAACGTAATAATAAACTGATTAATAAAGCTTGGCACCATAATACGTAGCCCTTGTGGCATGATTACTTTGCGCATAGCGCTATTATAATTCAAGCCAAGTGATCTTGCCGCTTCCATTTGACCACGTTCGACAGCTTCAAAGCCACCACGAACAAACGCACCGGTGTAAGCACCTTCATTTAATATCAAGGTAATAATACCAGCCGTAAAAGCCGGAATCTTGACCCCAGTGACACCAGGTAAACCAATATAAATAAAGAACGCTAATACCATTAAAGGTAAACCACGGAAAATATAAATAATCGTTGTCGATACACCACGTACCCACTTCAACTCACTGACACCCATGACACCTAATAAGGTTCCCCAGATAGATGCTAATACAATCGCAATCACAGTGAGTTGCACTGTTTGCCACAAGCCCTTTAAGAAGGCTGCTTTATTGGCCGTTAAAATCCCCAATACTGTGCTATTATCTTTCTTACTGCCAGAAAATGTTGCTTGACTAGCACCTAGATACTTAGCTGTAATTTTATTATACGTACCATCAGCTTTAATTGCTGCAAAACCTTTATTAAAGGCAGCTAGTAGGGCTTTGTTTTTTCCCTTTTGAACCGCAAAACCGTACCAACCCGCATTACCGGGGTTATCAGCGTTCATGATTTTGAGTTTCATGCCATTTTTAATTGCGTATTGAATTACTGGCATATCTTCAAATGTTGCAGCCGAGTTCCCCACAGCAACATCATTGTACATCGTATCTGTATCATTGAAATACTTGACATTAAAACCGTATTTACTCTGTAAAGATTTACCGTATTCAGACGCTGCCGTCCCCGTTTTCAACGCAACAGTTTTCCCTTTTAAATCAGCTAACTGTTTAATGGTGCTATTTTTTTTAACAATCCAGGCAACACCAGTTTTATAATAAGGCGTTGCAAAATCGTAAACTTCTTTACGTTCTGGGGTAATTGACATCCCCGCAATAATACCATCAGCCTGGCCATTAGAGACTAGCTGAGCGGCAGAATTAAAGCTCATCGGTTTCATTGTATAGGTGAAACCTTCACGTTTAGCAATTGCTTGCATCATGTCCTGTTCAATACCGACATAATTATTATTTTTATCTTGAAATGTAAATGGTGCATAAGTTGCATCAGTTGTAATGGTGTAGTGTGGTTCAGATGCTTGACTCGTTGAAACGAAAGTAAAGAAAGCAGCGAACGTTGCTAGACCAAGTAAACATTTTTTTAACATAGTCATGAACTCTCCCTTATCCCACAAAAAAGTCGACCTAGTGGTCGGCTTTTTTAATTATTTTGATCATATATTAAGCCAAGAGCAGTATTGTCAATGCTTAAGCGTGCATAACCTTACTCAAAAACTCTTGTAATCGTGCATTTTTAGGCGCATTGAATACTTGTTCAGGTGCACCAGATTCTTGTATTTTACCGGATTCAAAGAATACAACACGATCAGCAACTTGCTTAGCAAATCCCATTTCGTGAGTAACAATGATCATGGTCATACCTGAGTCAGCTAGATTTTTCATAACTTCAAGCACATCGCCAACCATTTCTGGATCTAAAGCCGAAGTTGGCTCATCAAACAACATAATATCAGGTGACATTGCTAAGGCTCGCGCAATAGCAATACGTTGTTTTTGACCACCAGACAGTGAATTAACTGAAACATCTGCTTTATCTGCCAAACCAACAGTATCAAGTAATTCACGTGCCTTCTTCTCAGCCGCAACTTTATCTAACTTGCCCAATTCAACTGGGGCCAGCATAATATTCTCAAGTACGGTGTAGTTATTAAATAGATTGAAATTCTGAAACACCATGCCGATATTTTCACGGACTTTGTTAATATCTGTCTTTTTATCAGAAATATCAAAACCATCAACAACAATTGTGCCATCATCCTGTGTTTCGAGTTGGTTAAGCATACGTAAGAAAGTAGACTTACCAGAACCAGAAGGGCCAATCATTACGACAACCTCATTTTCAGCAATATCTAATGAAATATCGCGTAAAACATGATTATCGCCATATGATTTATTAACTTTGTCGACGTGTACTTTTACTTTTTTTTGTGCTTCACTCATGCACGTGTCCTCTTTTCTACCCAATTACTCAACCATGTGAGTAAAGTAATCACAATCAAGTATATCACAGCTACGATAGCCCATACACGAAAACCTTGAGAATTACGTGAAACAATCAGTGAACCTGTCTGTGTTAATTCTAAAATACCAATCGCCGATAGGATTGATGTATCTTTTAACGTAATGATAAATTGATTAATAAAACTTGGTATCATAATTTTGAGACCTTGTGGCATAATAACACGTCGCATAGATTTACTGTACGGTAAACCAAGTGACCGTGCCGCTTCCATTTGACCATGATCGACAGCTTCAAAGCCACCACGGACAAATGCGGCGGTATAAGCACCCTCATTTAAAATAAGCGTTAATAATCCTGCGGTAAAGGCGGGAATTTTAGTTCCTATCACACCAGGCAAACCAATATAAATAAAGAATGCCAATACCATCAGTGGCAACCCACGGAAAAGATAAATAATTGTTGTCGATATTGCCCTAATCCATGGTAATTGGCTGACACCCATAACACCAAGTAAAATACCCCAAATTGAAGCCAATACAATGGCAAATACGGTCAAAATAACAGTTTGCCATAATCCTTGCAAAAAGGCGTTACGGTTGGCATTTAAAATACCCATGACCGTACTGTTATCTTTTTTACTACCGGTAAAAGTCGCGGCGCTGGCGCCTAAATATTTGGCGACAATCTTGTCATAAGTACCATCTTTTTTAATTTCGGCAAAACCGTGATTAAATGAAGCTAATAACTTGGCATTTTGTCCCTTTTTGACAGCAAAACCATACCAACCAGCTTGTATTGGTGCTTTTGGATTCATAACCTTTAATTTGGTACCATTTTTAACAGCATATTGAATCACTGGTAAATCACCAAAAGTTGCTTGTGCATTATCATTAATGACATCATTATACAGCGTGTCTGAATCATTAAAATAAGTCACCTTAAAACCATACTCTTTTTGTATAGATAAAGCATAGTCAGCACCAGAGGTACCAGTTTTAAGCGCAACAGTCTTACCCTTCAAGTCTTTTAAGGCTTTAATATTTGAGCCCTTTTTAACGGCCCAACCAATACCTGACCGATAATAAGGTGTCCCAAAATCATAAACCGCTTTGCGTTCATCTGTAATAGACATCCCCGCAATAACGCCATCAGCCTGATCTGAAGATACTGATTGTGTGGCGGCATTAAAACTCATAGGTTTTAATGTGTAGGTGAATCCTTCACGCTTAGCGATTGTCTTGAGAATTTCTTGATCGATACCTGTATACTGATTATTTTTGTCTTGAAAATCAAAAGGTGGATAAGTCGCATCAGTTGTAATCACATAATTTGGCTTTTCTGAAGCGTTAGTATAAGCCGTTCCACTAATCAAAGATACGAATGCAATCAAAGATAAAATTAAAAATTGACTTGTTTTTTTCATAGTAACTTCATTCTAACAGCATCATCTTCTTAATTTTTGATGAATGTTAGCTTTTATGACATGTTAAAATTTCGTTATATTTTTTATTTTGAAGGCGCAATAAAGCGCCTCAAGCAAATTGAGGCGCTTGTCATGTCATCATTTATGGATGTACAGGCACCTTGATATCACCTGAGATAATCTTCTTCTGCGCTGATTCGATAGCTGACCATACTTCTGAAGAAGCGGAATCCTTAGCTACACCAACACCGTTTTCCTTCAAACCATAAGTAATGGTCTGCCCACCAGGGAACTTGCCATCCTTTGCCTTATTAGAAAGTGACTTAACAGCATTATCAACACGCTTAACGGCTGATACAAGAGTAAAGTTAGACTGCTTATTGTCTTTATCCTTATAATCACCATCGCGCTTTTGATCCATATCAACACCGATGACCCAAACCTTTTTATCAGAATCGTCTGATAACTTTTGGTTCGTTGCCTTGGCTTCAGCAAAAACACCAGAGCCTGTGCCACCAGCTGCTTGGAAGATAACGTCAGCACCACCAGCAACCATTGAAGCAGCAATAGTCTTACCCTTAGCAGCATCGGTAAATGAATCAGCATACTGAGTTACGACTTTAATATCTGGGTTTGTTGCCTTGACACCAGCTTTAAATCCAGCTTCAAATGTATCGATAATATCACCATGAATACCACCAATAAAACCAACTGTCTTTGATTTTGTTTGTTTTGCTGCCGCAACACCAGCCAAGTATGATGATTGCTCTGATTTAAAGGCTAAAGATGCCACGTTCTTATCAGGCACAACAGCATCAACAATTGCAAAGTTTGTTTTTGGGTTCGCCTTAGCTACTGTATTCATAGCTGGAGCTGTCGCAAAACCAACACCATACACAAGCTTATAACCGCCCTTAACGGCTGTTTGAAGATTTGTCTTAATATCTGACGCATCTGTACTTTGGAAGTAATTATAACCCTTCGTGCCTTGCGACAACTTATTATCTTTACCATAGGCTTTCAAACCTTCCCAAGCTGATTGGTTGAATGATCGGTCATCGATACCACCACCATCAGTAACTAAAGCAACCGTATAATTATTTTTACCGGCTGATTTTGAATTTCCTTGCGTTGCAGCATAAATACCACCACCAATGACTGCCACTGCAATAACACCAATTCCAATTTGCGCTGAACGTTGCATAATAAGTTATAACGTGTAAGCCCATTTTGCTTACACATCTCCTCTCAAATTTATAACTCTATTATGCGACATATCATGGTTAAAACCATGATAATTTCATTAAAATATCATTTAAAAAGCGAACATTATTATTTTTTTATTTATTTAGTTCGTTTTTAGAAACTTTTTGCAAACTATGGTTCGGATTTTGGTAAAATAAGCTTATGTCTAATTTCATTACCCATACAATTGAACCTTGGATGCCTCCAGGTGCACTCAAAGCCAAAGCCGATTACGCGCATATTGCTGATCAATCTGGGTGGACCGTGTTACCCTTAGCTCGCTATAATGATGCACGTTACGATGATGCAACACGTACGCAGTTTATTAATTCATGGTTACAGCAAGTCAACACAAACGATATTGTCCTACACCAGTTTCCTTCATATATGAGTGAAAAATTTGAAGTACAGTTCGCCAAAACATTAAAAGCACGCCAAGTTAAACGTGCCATTCTCATTCACGATATTGAACCATTGCGACTGATGAAACATCCAATCTGGGAATTTGATTTATTAAATCTTTATGATATCGTTATTGTTCATTCTCAGGCCATGAAAGCGCAACTTCAGTCATTGGGTGTCACAAGTCAATTCATAATACAACCTTTATTTGATTATTTGGGACTATCATACTCCCTTGTATCCTTTAGTCATGAGATTAACTTTGCTGGTACTTTTCAAAAATCACCTTGGTTGCAACAAGCACAAAACGTGCATATTAATTTATTTGGTGCTAAACCAAAAAAATGGCGCGACACAACCTTTCCCGCTAATGTGACCTACAAAGGTAACCTTGATCCTGAGCAGTTAATCATGGCTTTTCGTGATGGATTCGGTCTCATTTGGGATAATGATTTTGAGGATAAAACGTACAAAACGTATACTAAATATAACGCACCTCACAAAGCAAGCCTTTATATTCGCGCCGGCTTACCGCTCATTGCTTGGCGCGAAAGTGCCATTGGCCAAATAATTGCCGAGCAGGAAATTGGTTTTGTGATTGACAAGTTGAATCAGTTACCAGCGCAGCTATCTGAGACTACAGCTGCCCAATTCAATCTATGGCAACAAAATATGCAACCATTAGCACAGCAACTTGCTTCTGGTTATTTCACAAAAGCGACTTTAGCACAATTAACACAATAAAAAAGCGCTGCATTAGCAGCGCTTTTTAAGGTAATAACCGGAGTCGAACCGGCGATGACGGTTTTGCAGACCGTTGCCTTACCACTTGGCTATATTACCATGATTAAGGCTTGTCATTTTTTAAACCACAACAACGTTTATAATTATAGGGTAAAATCACCTAAATTACAAACACTTTGTTAATTATTGTCATTTGCCATCACTTCACCTTGCTTAATTACTATATGTGGTGTAATTGTGCCATCAGATAACCAAATCGGTGTTTGCGATTTTGGCTCCCACCAGCCTTTAATTTGATTGCGATTCACAAATACTAAATCAGTACCGTAAGGTAAATCTAAAATATATTGCAGGCTTGGTTCAATAGCTAAGGCAGTTGCCACAACAACTGGCATAAAGTTATTTGGTTCTTGGTTCCATTGCTCATTATCATTATCAGCAAATAGCAGCCAGCCCGTATCTTGTGACTGCGTTGGGGCTAACTCTCTATAAATCCAGCGTAAACTGCCACTACCATTCAATAGATGTTTGGAAACCAGCACAACCGCTTCTGGTTGATAAAAAACAGATTGCATAACATTTTCCTCTTAAAAATACTTGTATCGGTATTTTGGCTAAACATGGTCAGCCTAACTTATTTTCTAATAAAATTTGTGTCATGGCTTCCGCCATCTCAGGTGTACGTTGCCACTCTTCCCAACCGTCATACTCCAATGGCAGTAGTTGATAGTTAGCATTAATGTAATTTTCTAATTGTTCTACATAAGAAGATCTTGGAATATTAATTTTTAAAATGCGTACTGACTTGATGTAGCCGTGCTCAGCTGCATATTCAGCACGCCCATTGTGTGGTATATTGCCAAGTTCATAATATATTGAACCATCTAAACGCGTTATTTCTTCAATGAGATTAAATGTCTCTTTCATGCCTTATCCCCACTTTTTGCTGTCTCACATTATCACGTACCACTAACCAACTCGCAACCCAAATACTCAACAGAATGCCTAGCATCCCCAGTAACATTGTCACAACTTCAGTTGCCAACAGCTTAGCATTAATAAACATAGCAATCGGGTATTTTAAGCGTACAAACCAAATAATTAACGGTAAATTACTGCCCAATACACCAAAAAACAGTGTATTAATTGCTGTCCCTAGAATTTGTCCACCAATGATTTTTGCATGGCCATATAGACTGCTACTGGTCATTTCTGGTGTCCGCTCCAACACTTCATTTAAATCGGCTACAATAGCCATCGCTGCTTCAGCAACTGCACCAAGAACAGATAATAACATCACGGCAATCGCCACATCACCAAAATGAATACCAACAGTTAACGACAGTCCTTCTAGTTCTTCAGAATTTTCGGTTGTAAAGCCCTGAAATTGGCCAAAATATTGCATAATAACGGCAATTATCATTAAAATAGCAACAACAATAACACTTGTTTTAAAGGCATTGTTTGTCACCTCACTATTATCAGCACCTAAATAAATGGCGACAGCCAAAATGATTAGACTCATGATACCTGTAATAATATAAACATTAAACTGCCAATTAATTAAAACAATCAGAACAAAAATAGCTGCAAAATTCAGCAGCAGACCAATGAACACTTTTAGTCCTTGCATATGACCAACTAACAGCATCAATACAAATAAAATAATAATTAATACACCGATTGTATTCATTGCCTACCCGCCTTTCTTGTTAGTGCGAGACCAACAATGACACTGGTTACAGGTACCGCCAAAACAATCCCGATGGCTGAAATGACAGTTTGCAAAATACCAAGATTCATCACTTGATCCATGATGTAGGCCCAGTTATTGCCATTACGTAACATCAAAAAGACCATTGGCAAGGTCTCAGCTATAAATATCATAAATAGCACATTCATTAATGTACCCATAATTTCGCGGCCAACAGACACACCGGCATGCCAATAATCACCAAACTCACGTATGCTATTTTCACGCCGCATCCCAAATTGCATCGCCACAATATCAGAAGCCTCATCCATAACAGCGCCCAAAACACCAATGACCGTTTGTGCCATGAATAAGGTGGCCGGTACTTGTGTAACATATGACATGGTCTCAAAATGGACACCAACATTGTGAGTTACATCCAAAACAATAATTAATAAAATAATTGTCAAGAACGTAGTGATTAAGGTGGCTGCTAAAGTTAATGCCATCTGTAGTGTTCGACCCAGAACCAGAATCAAACTGACTGCCGCGAAAAGTATACTCAAAATACTAAAAATCAATAAAACATTCGTATCTTTGTTATGAATATCTACCAACAAAGCGACGCCAAATAAAGCAATATTAATCAACATACTCAATAATAGCCAACTCGTCGCACGCCACTTACTATACATTAATAACAGCGCCAAAAAGAATGTCATTAATGCACCGACCCAAGCATCACGTTTCAGCGATAAAATATGTGTATTGGCAGCAACCTTTTCTAATAATAATTGGTCTCCAACACGATATTTTTGTGTCATCACTTGTGATTTTGCATAGTCATTGTGAATGACAATAATCCTTTTTTGCCGATTCAATAACTTGACAGTTAATCTTTGTGTTATCATGACGTCAGCATTGCCATGTTCATCGGTGGTTTTTTGTGTCACCGATGCCTGTACTTGTGTCACTTGGCCAACTGGATTCTGATATAAAAAAGCATCGTGTCGTAAAAAAAGCCAGACAAAGAGCACGGCAACCAATAACAAGCCATATTTTATTGTGTGCCTCATATTTTTCAATTATCTAACCGTCTATTCTTACCGGATACAGTGATTTGTCGCGTCAGAAATTTCACGCGTTGCATCAATCTCGCAGCCTTACCTTTGTCACGGTCATCCCGTGTTTCAGCCAAATAAGACGTTAATTCCGTCATATCAAAATTTGAAGTTATAAATGTCGTCAACTCGTTTTGCATGCGATATTCTAAAATGACCCCTAGAATATCGTCACGTATCCACATACTTAAATTTTCAGCACCCAAATCATCTAATATTAATACGGGTATGCTTTTTGCTTGTGCCATCATGCGTGATTTCAAGTCATTAGATCGCCCAATAGCATCTTTCAAATCAGCAGCAAATGACGGGAAATGCAACATCATTACGCCAATATTATTGGCCGCTAGGGCATTGGCTAGCGCCCCCATCAAATATGTTTTACCGACACCAAAATCACCATACAAGTACAACCCTTGTGTATACTGGTCTGGTTTAGCGATTAGTTGTGTTAACGTCTCTACAATTTCTGTCACTGCCTCTGCACGACCAGATTCTACGGCGATGGTCTGTAGATCAGCATTTTTAATCGCCTTAGGCATTTTATAAGTAATGAGCTTATCAGCCTGCATCAACTGTTGCTGCTTTTTTTCATCGGCAACGTAACGAACATGTGGGTAGCCTTTTTCAATCTCTAGTTGTGGATAATAACCAGGATATAAAGACTTTTCCCCAGATTGAATACGTTTTTTTTGTTGAATAAATTCATGTAAGTCCATCATTTTGAGTTGAAAAGCATCTGCTTTCAGTTCTTTTTGATGTGCAGACCAAAATTGACGTATATCTGAGTCCTCAGCAATATTTTGTACAATTTCGGCTAGTTTAGTTTCTTCAATTTTAGGATATTTTTGTTGAAATTGTTTGAGAATGTCTGATAAATTTTGCATATTAGTTTCTCGTCTTTATATTCTTTAGTTTAGCTAACGCAGCGGCAGCTGCATCGGTGCCCATGTTTGCTGACGATTCCGGTGCTACTGTTTTTGGCTGTTGTTGTAAAAATTTAGGCGCTGTTTTTTCAACTTTTTTAGAGCGACTAAAACGTTTTTCCTGTCTGGATAAATTAGCTTGTTGATGTTGCTGAATTTGAACTAAGGCTTTTTCAGGAGAATCAACACGATTTTGCGTCCATGAATCAGCAATTGTTGTGACCAAAGCGCCTTTTAGACTATCATTCTGCAGACCAATCAACACATAATGGACCAAAATATTGATAACTGCCATTGGCAGAACACTTTGTGCCACTAAATAATCCACCAAATCACGTTCATTTTTTAACACTAAGCCATTTTTTAGCGTCGTTTTAACATAGGCTAAAAAGTCTTGGGCGCTCGTTGTACTTGCAATTTCAATCAAAGCCTTAGCTTCTGAATTTTTAATCTCTGGTATCCTATTTTTTTCGTCAGTTACTTGATTAGTAGCCGGTATCATCACAGATTGAGGTCGCGCTACTTGAGCTCGTAATAAGCGTTGTACATCTTTTTCACTTATTTCATGTTTATCAAGACTGACACTCTGACTGATGATATTTGCTAATGTCACTTCATCCACACCATAGTTTAAATGCATGGCAACTAGAAAATTATGGTGTTTCTCGATTTCATCTTTCGTTGTACCATGTACCATCTCTGCCATATCATTGAAACTAAAGTCAGTTGCTTCTGCAGTAACCTTTGCCTCTTGATACGCTAATGGTGTGGTTGGGACACTCTCATCACTTTGATTCTGAAAAACTTGTAAGAACCGCGCAGAAATATCCTTGCCTAATAGTTCCTTTTGCCCCTGAACATCGTAACGCATTTGTAGCGTTAAATAGCGTTCTTCACCAACAAATTTATATAAAAGGCCAGCGAGTAAGGGCTCTTTGAAAAAGCGATCTGCCATTAATGGCATCATCAACCGATAGCCGTATACTTCACCTACAGCATCGTGTTCATAAAAAGTTTTAATGAGTCCTGCAGCCTCAAGACGGCGACGAAATTTAACAAAATTAGGTAAACTAATATTCAAACTATCTATCAAAAAATTATGATCTTGTCGATGTAACTGATTGGCTGTATAAGGTAACTCATTGACTAACAAATGATACAAGGCATAACTTGTCGAGCCAATAAAAGGCAAATATAAAGTAAACACACGTTCTAGGTCGTCTGGTGTAATAAGATGATCACTTCGAATGAAAACACCTGAAGTGGCGTGAAATTCAATTGTCTCACTACTTTGTGTCATATTCTGGTGCAATGTCCTTTAATTTTTCTATGAGATCGTCTACTTGTGCTTTCAGCTGTGATTTATCCCCATTATTATTAATCACGTAGTCAGCACGAGCTACTTTCTCTGCAATTGGCATCTGTGTACGCATACGGTTTTTGGCTTGTCGCTCATCTAAACTGTCACGAGATTTTAAGCGCGCTAATTGTACCTCAGGGTCAGCGCTGACAACAATGATTTTATCCACATGATAATTTTTATCATATTCTCGTTCGAACAAGAGCGGGATGTCAAGGATTAAAACAGGTACGTGTTGTGTGCGCCAAAAGTTTATTTTATCTGCCATTACTGAACGAATCGCTGGTTGCATAATTGCATTCAATCGTTGTAATTCACTTTGATTATCAAAAACAATATTCCCTAATTGACTACGGTTTAACACACCGTTTTCAATGACACCGGGACCAAAAGCGAGTTTAATGGCTTCTAGTGTATGCGTGCCAGGCTCAACAACTTCACGTGCCACGACGTCGGCGTCAACAATTGGCATCCCTGCATCTCGTAGCATGGTACTGACTGTCGATTTTCCAGTAGCAATGCTACCCGTTAAACCAATAATAACCATTAGGCCGCCTGCCTTTCTGCTAATTTGAGCGTCAAAAGATGACGCGAATAAGCAACACGTGTGGCATTAAGATAGGGAATGACATAAATGTAAGCTAGTCCTGCTGTTACAAAACCTAAAATATGCCAACCAATAAAGCTCAATTCCAACAAAAATAACTCCCATTTACGACCAGCCATTAGTCGACGACTAATCGTGATGTAATCAGTTAACTGACGTTGACGTGTCCCATGTTCAATATCTATTTTATAAATGAAATAAGTCTGTGAATAAGCAAAATACTTAACCACTCCTGGTACAATCAATAATAATGTCCACAAAAACATCAAGACACTTTGGACAATAGCTAACAACAATGTGTGCCAAATATTACCATGCGTAAAAGCTTGAAAAGCGGTTTTTAGGGTTGGTTTTGTTTTGGGTTGCTCATACCAGTCAATTAGTGTCCAACACACACTCCACGTCAATACAAGCTGCACTGCTTGACTCAAAATATCTTGAATCGTCTCATACATTTGGCTAATACGATCATCACTAGAAACACTAACATCACTTATCGTTGCGAATTGTCGGAATACAATATACAGAGATAAGAGTGTACTAACTGTTGTCAAAATCGTTAAAACAATTGGTACGATGTTGATTTTAATAGCTGTGCCTAAACGACCATGATATAACGCACGTGCTTCACGCTTAACATTACGAATGCTAATTGGTTCTATTGAATTCATTCTTTCTCCTAAATAACTGAATTTGGTTTAAGCTGGCAAAACGGACAAAATGTCGTACCACGTTGTCCAACCTTAATCTTTGACATGGTAGTGCCACAACGTAAGCACGGTTGCCCCACACGTCCATAGGCTTGTAATTCATTTTGGAACTGACCGACTTCGCCAAAAACATTGCTAAAACTATGCACGGTTGTTCCATGATGCTTAATGGCTCGTGCCATTTCGTCAATAATATTTTGTCTTAAAACGGCTAACACTGTTCGTGACAAACTATTGGTTGGCGTTTCAGGATGAATTTTACTCTGCCAAAGCACTTCGTCAGCATAGATATTACCAATGCCAGCAATTTGATTTTGATCCAATAAGAAGCTTTTGACTGGCTTCTTTGATTTGGCAAACGCAGTCACCATATAATCTAAGGATAAATCATCAGCAGTGGGTTCTGGACCCAGTTTTGCCAACGAGGGCACGTCAATTTTTTCATGTCCTGTTGTCGCTAAAACCATTCGTCCAAAACGACGTGTATCGTTATAGAAAACTGCACGATTATCCGATAGTTCAAAAATAATTTCCGTGTGTTTATGTGGTGTTGCTTCACGCGGTTCAACAGAGTACTGCCCTTCCATGCGCAAATGAGAAACAATGGTATGGCCATTGGACAAACGTAATAATAAATACTTTCCTCGGCGATCAATTGCTGTAAAAGAGGCATTCATAACGCCAGTAATAAAAGCATTTGAATCACCGCTAATGACTTTTGGATACGGTAGTTTTACCTGAACGATATGTCCACCAATAATTAATTTTTTTAGACCACGGCGAACCGTTTCAACTTCTGGTAACTCTGGCATACTGAACAAATTCCCTTTCTAGCCAAACACAATGCTGCGTTGACAGTGTGACGGCATGTCGTTAATACTCATTTTACCACAATAAAAGCTGTAGCAATTTTTACAGTATATAGCCTGATAAAAAAAGAAGCTATGCAACTAATGCAATGACTTCTTTTTAAACAAACAACAAAACTTTATGATAATTCAGCAATTGTTGCCCCATCCCCACCTGCGTTAGCGTTAGCAAAGTGGTAGGCCTTAACACGACGATCAGATCTTAAAAACTCGGTGACACCTTGTCTTAAGGCACCTGTCCCTTTACCATGGATAATTTCCACAGTACCAAGATTAGCAAGCACTGCAGTATCTAAATAGCGATCCAATTCTGCCAACGCTGCTTCATATCGGACGCCACGTAAATCCAAACGAGACTTCGCTGTTGCACGTGCTGAACCAGAAGCCGTCTTGGTTTTAACAATTTTCTGTTGTTTTTGTTTGGCTTTAGATTGTTGGGCTTTGGCAGTCGCTTCTGTTTTAACAATGTCATCTTCGTCAACAAGCATTTTTAAAATACCCATCTCAACTTCCCATTGTCCGTTACTGTGCTGTTTAATTAACGTTCCCTGCTGGCCATAGGATTGCACAGTAATCTCATCACCAGCTGCTAGCTGTTTAGCTCGCTTGGCTTTTTGAAGTATCTTATTCTTTTCCAGACTACTATTTTGGCGCAAGCCATCCAGCTGACGTTTTTTAGCCTGTAAGTCTTGCTCACTAAGTTCACCCGCACTTTGACCTGCATTTAGTCGTGCTTTACGAATTTCTGAGATCATTTGTTCAGCTTGTTTTTTAGTTGCTGCAACAATATGATTCGCCTCATTTTTGGCATCTAATACAATCTTGGCGCGCTCTTTTTCCAACTGCCGTTGCTGTTCTGATAATGCTTCTGATTGTTTTTCCGTTGCTTTTAATTGTTCAGAAAGCGCTACATCATGTTGCTTAACCGCGTCACGTTGCGCAACCAAATCAGCAATCATTTGATTAAGATCTTGATCGGCATCGCTAGTCAAAGCTGTTGCTGCACCAATCACATCGTCGCCAAAACCTAAGCGCTTAGCAATTGCCAAAGCATTCGATTGACCTGGTACCCCCATCAAAAATTGATAGGTCGGCTTTAACGTACTGACATCAAAAACCATTGATGCATTAAGCGTTTCCGGTCGGTTATAACCATATAGCTTCAATTCCGGATAATGTGTGGTTGCAATCACAAAAGCACCCAAGCTAGCAACTTTATCTAAAATAGCAATTGCCAGTGCAGCCCCTTCAGCAGGATCCGTACCGGCGCCTAATTCATCAAAAATAACAAGCGTTTTATCGTCAATACGATCAATCATCGAGACGATATTAGCCATATGTGAACTAAAGGTTGATAAGCTTTGCTCAATTGATTGTTCATCACCAATATCTGCAAAAATTTCATGAAACACACCAACAGTTGATGGGCGTTTTGTCGTAATAAACAAACCAGATTGCGCCATCAACTGTAATATGCCTAGCGTCTTGATAGTTATTGTTTTACCACCTGTATTGGGACCCGTGATAATAATAGCCTTATAACCATCGCCAAGTGCAATATCATTGGCAACAGCCAAATCTTTGTCTAGTAGCGGATGCCAAGCTTGTTGCAAGTCAACTTTATTTTCTGTATTAACCATCGGCTGCATAGCATCCAACCGAGCTGCTAGGCGTGCCTTGGCATTTACAAAATCAAAATGCCCCAGAATCGTCACATTATTGGCGATTTCTTCTGTGTGTGGCGCTAAGGTCGCTGATAGTTCTTGTAGCACACGTTGTTCTTCGGCTTGCTCTTGGACACGTAGTTCACTTAATTTGTTGTTAAGCGTCACAACTGCTTGTGGCTCAACATACAACGTTTGTCCCGTCTGACTCTGATCATGGACCACACCGCCAAATTGACTACGATACTCAGCCTTAACAGGCAAGACATAGCGATCAGAGCGTATGGTCACAATTGGATCACTTAAATATTGTGCCGTCTTGCCTCGCGTGTATGCTTGCATTTGATTTTTAACTGCCTGCTCTGTTCCGTTGATACGGTCACGCACATGCTTCAATTCGTAGGATGCCTCATCATTAAGGCGGCCTGAGGAATCAATGGCAATCTGAATTTGACGTGTGATATCAGGCAATGTCACTAAATTCTTGGCTTGTTCAGGTAGCACACGTAATGATTCGCCTATCGCCTCGTCCTGCATTTGCTCAAAAAAACTAGCAATCGTACTCGTGTTACGTAACACGAGACTCATTTCAGATAGTTCAGTGGCACTCAAACTTGCTTCAATATTCAATCGCTTTAAATGTGGGGTAATGTCACTCAATTTAGATAGTGGTATACCACCCTTTAAGCGATCAATCAAAACAGCATCGGCTGTTTCTGCTAACCAGTGATTAATCAGATCAACATCACTGACAGGCTGTAGTTCATTAGCTTCTTGCAAACCTGTTGGCGTTGATAAAAAATCATTGAGTTGTAATTTAATTTTATCGTATTCTAATGTTTGTAAAACTTTATTATTCATATTTGTTTAGTATCTATCTTATTTATAGGCTGTACGAAAGTTATCACAATAAGGTGCCCATAAAATTATAGCCACCAATGATAAATTTGTTCAGCGAAAAAAGGGACATTGTCGAGGATCTGATTTAACTGGGGTGTGTTCAAGAACTGGTCTTGAATCCATGTATTTGGGACAACCGACAATAATTGGAGTGTGAAAAAAGCAATCACTGCACCAATAAAGCCGTAGAGGATACCACCAAGTACGCCATCAACCCACCCTAATAGCGGAATATGTCGAATAATTTTTAAGGAACGTAACACATAGTGACTGATTGCACCACCAACCATAAGTAATACAATAAACACTAGTCCTGAGCCCAAAAATTGTGTCCCGTGACTAACCACATCTTGTGGTACACTCGTTCTTACAAATTGCCCGTTCACGAAATTAGTTACTACTGAACCAACTGGCTTGGCAAATTTAATTGCTATATACCAAACAACAAACCAGAGCGCAATTCTTAATAAACCATTTACAAAACCATGTCGATAGCCGGATATAAACCATATTAAAATAAAAATGATGGCAGCGCCAAGTAAAATCATATTGAGGTTCCTTGTTTAAAAAGTTTATTAGTTGATCGTGCCTGGCTATCTTGCTTCGCGTGGTCAATAATTGAGCCAATCGCACTTTTTGATTCACGTCTTGTTGCCGGTTTCGTTGGTTGTTCACGCGCTGCTAACATTTTTTCTAGCTCAACAACTTGTTTTTTTAAGTTGTCTACTTCAGCTTGCTTATATAATTGATCTGATAATGCATTAAAAGTCAATAACATGGCTTGATCCATCGTTGAAATTTTAGGGGCAACAACTTTAATTTGTTGCCACTCCTTATTCAACAAAGTTTCTACTGCTTTAAAGTGTGGTAAGCTTGCCTGCCCTGAAATGATGTAGTTTTTACCAGCCAAATTTGCTTTATATTGTCGTTTCTCTTTTTGAGTTGCCATTGTATTATCCCTTATGATGTCCTACCAATTATACACCATATTTTTCTCAACAAAAACTGATATACTTATATTATGCAAATCGTTCTTCAAGTTTCTATACCACAACTTAAAAAAATGGCGGCCTATTACGCTCCTTACGCTGTTTCCAAAGCACCAAAAGGTGCAGTGTTTGCAGCTAAATTATCACAAGCAACAGTAACAGCTTACAAATCTGGTAAAGTCCTATTTCAAGGGAGCGGTTTTAAAGTAGAAGCTGCTCGTTGGCAAGACAATGCAAACCAGCCGACTCAAAAAATGAATGCTAGTCACGTAACGCCAGGTGCGACTATCCCAACTGATTTTGCTAATTGGTCTGTTATTGGGTCTGATGAGGTCGGTGCGGGAGCCTACTTTGGCCCACTGACAACAGCGGCTGTTTTCGTATCTAAAAATGACCTTGATTGGGTAAAAGCGCTGGGCATAGCTGATTCAAAAACTCTGACTGATGCCAAAATGCGGGACATAGCCCCTGAAATTATTCAACGCCTCCCTCACCATGTGGTCAATTTATTACCAGAAAAATACAATGCCCTACAGCCTCACAATAATGTTAATCAACTCAAGGCCATCTCACATAATTTTGCTTTGCATAAAGTCTTAGAAAAAATTGCGCCAATAACACCTGATGCCATTTTAATAGACCAATTCGCCCAAGCAACCACTTATTTCAACTATTTATCAAAAGCACAACAAAGCCCAGTCATTAGACAAAATGTTTATTTTACAACCAAGGGCGAACAGTACCATTTAAGTGTTGCAGCTGCTTCTATACTCGCTCGTGTGGTAGAATTAGATACTATGGTAGCTTTAAGTCACGAAGCTGGCATGACGCTCCCTATTGGAGCAGGAAAAGCTGTGGATTTAGTTGCGGCAAAATTAATACGTCAAGGTCAAGATTTAAATCACTTTGCTAAACTACATTTTGCAAATACGGCTAAAGCTAAATCACTCGTCAATTAAATTTATAACTTATATACTGGAGGCTCACTTATGTTTTTCATGTTATTCGTACCGCTACTTATTGTTTTATTTGTCGTTTATTTCTTCGCTTCTCTTTTTGCTAACACATTTGGTATTCTACCAAGATTGATTTTAGCAATTGTTTTTATTCTCTTAATCAGTTTTGTTATTAAAAACTTTTTCGCAGTGGTTGGTGTCTTGCTACTCATCGGCTTAGCTTTCTGGATCCGCGCAACATTTATTCAACCACCTAAACAACCCCATCACGACAGTCATGATCAAACATTTGATGGCGATTTTGAAGAAGTCGATAAAGATAAACATTAAAATCAAAAAAACACTTCGCGATAATTCGTGAGGTGTTTTTTAATGCATATCTTCTTTTTAAAACACACTAATAATTAATAAGCATTTTTCTTTATATTCTAAGTTCATTCTGATATGATTGTTCTATTGAACTATTTTAATTAGCATAGTTTATGTTTTCTTATGCACATAATTTCACAATTTATACATATCTGAAAGTAGTTACTATTATGAAAAATTACAAACCCACCTTACGCACATTAGTACACCATCCGACAACGTTAGCTTTGGCTTTGGTAAGCACCATGGTCATGTTTATGTTGACTTATAATACCGTCATTCGCTATGGTTTCTCTTGGCCAATTTTATTAAATGTCATCAAAATTTATCCTCTGGCAGTTATTTTCATCTATTGCTTAAGGACTTATGTGACCTTACCACTGGTCATACGCCTGCACCACTACTTCCCAAAAGCTATTTCAAACAAAATTCCGCGTCATATCACTGTGCCTTTGCTGGTTATTACTGGTAACGTCTCGATTATGATGGCAATTCTTACGGAAACACATCGTCAGCTATATCCGCTGTTTTTACCTGGTTATATAGATAATTGGGCCAAAACCTTTTTTGTCGCTATTCCCTTATTCTTTTTTATTGTTCGACCCGCGATTATTTATATCTTTAACCATTTAAAACTGCGTTTTCCAAAAGTCGATTAAAAAAAGGTGTCCTTGACGTAAGGACACCTTTTTTTAGTTAACAGTTATTCAACTATTCTTTGAATTGAACTGGTTTTATTAAACACCATCGTCTCAGAATCATTTGACGTCAGTTTTGGCCATGTCAAGTTCGGTGCAATATTTGGATTGCCATACTTAATAAACTGATAGAAATAACTTTGCATTTGGTGTGCTAATTGCTGAGCTGATAACTGATCCATGCCAGCTAACATCGGCGCATTGTCCCACATTTCAAAATTATCAAATATAAACGGCAATTCGATACAATGACAAGCCAAAATGTTTGGGTCAGCTGCCGGATAGGCCATTACATATTGGAAAACATCATTATGCCTATCTGCCATTGCCTTAAACAGTCTGGATGTTGGTTCAGTAAATATCGTTGTTGTACTCGTTGCAATAAAATCTAAATAATCGGCTTTTTTACTTTGTGGTGTTTGATGAAAAAATGAGGTCGTCTCGTGCGTTGTCGTTCCTCCAAAGATTACCACATGACCTTGCGCATGTCGCACAGCTTCAGAAATAATATCACCCTTTAACAGTTTGCCGTCAATCATTGGAATAAATCCAGTAGGAACATAATCGTGCGTCCGCTTTTGCATGGCTAACGTTACCGCTCCCTGTGCGGCAATTAATTCATCATCGGCCACATCTAATAGTTTTGAAGCTTGTTTGCTAGATAAATTAAAATGTGACAACAGTAGGGATGCGAGCAGTTGCGCATTTTCTTCCGATAAGGCTTCAACACTACCAGGAAAACTCATTAATCCAAGGCGATTAAAGAGTTGATAACTCTCGTCAGAAGCTAGTAAAGCTAAGCTGTACCAGGCTCCGGCTGATTGACCTGCCACTGTTACTTGTTCTGGGTCACCACCAAAGGCACTAATATGACGTTTTACCCATTTTAGGGCTGTGATCAAGTCATTCAAAGCTAAATTACCATCAGAGATGCCAGGTAATCGTAAGTTTCCAAAAACGCCTAGTCGATAATTAACGGTGACAACGACAACATCCCCATTCTCAGCTAAATGACGTGCATCATACCATGATAATGCCCCGCCACCTGTCAGAAATCCACCACCATGAATCCAGAAAAGCACAGGCTTTTTTCCTCTGACATCCGGTGTCCAAACGTTTAAGCGAAAAGCATCCTCACTTTGATTCTTTTCCCCTGGCTTAGAACCCATAACAGAGGCTAAACGATTTGGCCCTTGCTTGAATATCACACCAGGTTGCCTAGCATCTCGCACACCAGTCCAAGATATAGATGTCCCGACATGCTTGAAACGCCCTTGATTACTGCCATATGGTACATCATAAAAAGCGCTTGTTTGCCCTTCTTTGGTTCCTAATAATTGCCCTTGTGAAATCGTAACTACTGTTGCTTCATCTGCCATTTTTTACCTCTTCACCTAATACTAGATCATAATACCTTTCATAAATGACGTGAGTATCACGTCAATCGATGCTGTGTCTAACGCTTTACCATAGAAGAACACATTCATATAAACATCACCGAATAGCATATCTAAGACCACATCGATATTAATATCTGCCTTAATCAGCCCATCATCAATGCCCCGTCTTAATAATTGACTTGCCTGCTGTCGTCTTGGCTCAAAGAAACGTTGGTGAAACTGGTCTAATAAGTCGCAATCTTCTAGAATCGCAGTGATTAGTGCACGGCCCAGCGCGCTATCTAAAACAACAGTCAATTCCACGATGACTTGCTTAAAATCATCTAGTAATGGTGCTTCCTGATTGAAAACCACATGATCATCAGCTGTATCAAGGAAGGTTTCAAGTAGTAAGTTTTCCTTGCTACCCCACCAACGATAAATTGTTGCCTTACCCACACCCGCTTCTTTTGCAATCCGTTCTATTGTTAAATTAGCAAATTTAAAATCTTTTAATAGTGTCATTGTTGCTGTCATAATTGCTGATTTGGCTGCTTCATCTCGTGGTCGACCTGCGTGTGTCATATTTGTGTTCAAATTATTCATTGTGACCTCCTTCTGTCACTAATTATAAAACGATACGTTTCGTTTTTCAAGAGAAGATTAAGCGTATAAAATAAGAACATCTTAATGTAGGTAATATCTGCTATAATATAAGTATAATCTCATAAAACCTTGCAAGCATATTTGTTTTATTTTAAGAAAGGATTTTTCCGTGCAGACATATGATAATAAAACAGCGCTTCTAAATGCCATTCAAAGTAATTATGCTAAATACATCAATGAATTTGAAACCATTCCTAATGCCCTGCAAGATAAGCGCATCGACGAGGTTGACCGCACACCTAGCGAAAACTTAGCATACCAGTTAGGTTGGCTGACCGCCATATTGCGCTGGGAGAGTGATGAACTATCAGGAAAAAAAGCCGAGGTGCCCGCACCAGGTTATAACTGGGGACATCTCGGTGATTTATACCAATCGTTTTACCAGACATATGCAGATATGACACTTGAGGACAAAATCGTTTTATTGAATCAGCGTGTCTCGGAAATTTGTGACATGATTACACGGTTACCCGATGAGGTACTCTTTGAAGCTAACCAACGTGACTGGGCATATACCAAGGCACAATGGCCAGTATGGAAATGGCTACACATCAATACTGTCGCACCGTTCAAAACTTTTCGCACCAAAATTAGAAAATGGAAAAAAGTTGCTTTAAGTTAAACTACTGACCATTAGTTTAAAATCAGAACAGCAATTGATAGATACGATGCAAACAATAGCCAAGCAAGATATGGGATTAGTAAATATTTTACGCGGCGTTGATCTAACACTAATAACCAAACAACTAAACTATCCATCACAACAATCATGATTGAGGCTAACCATAAATTGGCAAAAGAGAAGAACACCACCGTCCAAAGTATATTCAAAGCCAATTGGCCATACATGGCATAATATATGACCTGCCTATTGGTTATCACACTGCTAAGCTTAGCACAATAAATGCCAAGTAGAATATATAAAATACCCCAGGCAGGGCCAAATAGCCAACGTGGTGGTGCAAGTGGTGGTAAGTTAAATTCGCCATAGACTTTAGCAATTGACACACCCCTAATCCACTCGACGCTAAATGACGATAAAGACCCTAAAATTAAAATAGCTACTGTACACAATACAGCTTTCACTGGGACAGATAATTGTTTCATCATGATTCTCCTTTTTACTTTTCTATTCATCCTATTACTCTATTCTAACATTCGACGGCCACGTATTTTAAACTGATCACTTGGACAAGGCAACATTGTTAAGGAGGTAACTGATATGACCACAACCAAACAAAAAATCGTTATAGCTGGTGGTACTGGCTTTGTGGGACAAGGCATCATTAAACAACTACCACCACAATTATTTGATGTTCACAGTCTGTCACGCCATGGCCGTCAACCAAAGAATGGCGAGTCAACGACCTACCATGCCGTTGACTTTAATCAGCCTGATCAGCTACAAGCTGTTATCATGGATGCTGATTGGGTGATTGACGCAATTGGTATTCTATTGCCTAACCCTATCAAAAAACAAAATTACCAAAATAGTAGTTACGAACCGGCAAAAAAATTGATCGATGTTGTCGTGCAATCGCCAAAAACAAAATTTTTGTTTGTTTCAGCTAACACCGGTCCCTTCTTTATGAGACCCTATCTCAAAGCAAAACGTGCCGTTGAGAAAGATATGGCACAACTACTTCCTAAGCGTTCTTTTTCGGTTTACCCAGGAATTATTTTTGACAAAGATCGCACCAGTTCTTACCTACCTGGCTTAATGGTGGCTCGCCTGCGAGGCATATCTTACTTTTATAAGCTAAGGGCAATTCCTAGAACATACTTCGCTAAAGAAATTAAAAAAATATTATTAGGTCATCGTAGTGAATTACAACAGCGACGTGTGTAATCACGCGCATCCCTATCACGAGAAAAACTTTAAGGAGAGAAAACATGGATGAAAATGGCACAAACGTACCTGCTGAAGTGAAAGGCTGGAACTGGGGCGCTTTCATGTATAACATTTTTTGGGGTATTGGCAACAAAACCTATTTGCCTTTACTATGCTTAATTCCCGTTTTTAATTTTGTTTGGATTTTCGTATGCGGCTTTAAGGGTAATGAGTGGGCTTGGCAAAAGAATGATTACAAGGATGTGGCGACTTTTAAGGCCGTACAAGCCACATGGAACCGTGCTGGGCTAGTGCAGTTCGTTATTACAATTGCCGCTATGATTTTGTATTTCTTATTCTTTGCTGCCATGGTATCATCGCTTATCAATTATTCACATGATTAAAAATATCATGGTTAAATCCTATCTAAACACTGGTAAGATGAATCCCTCTATTAATCTTTTATGCACTAATATGACTCATATGTAAGTTATATCATATAGAATTTTTCAGGTTGAATTAAATATTTTTGTCATAAAAAACACCATCCCCTTTTCGATCGGCGTTGTGCGTTGCACCAGTTACCTAATTCACGCAATTGTTCTAACTGTCTTTTTGACTTATTTCATACCGTTTTAATACAAAATAACCTTGAATGGCATCACACCATTCAAGGTTATTTTGTATTAAATATGAAATTTATTTATTGAAATGTTCATGAATAGCGTCTAAAATCTTCTCACTAGCAAACCCATCACCATATGGATTTTTAGAGTTGCTCATTTTTTGGTAAGCTTCTTTATTTTCAATCAGCGTCTCAACTGCGTGATAAACATCGTTTTGATTGGTACCAATGAGCTTTAAAGCACCTGCGGCAACACCTTCTGGTCGTTCAGTTGTATCACGTAATACAAGTACTGGTACACCAAATGATGGCGCTTCTTCTTGGACACCACCAGAATCAGTCAAAATCAGATAGCTTTCATTTTCCATACGGTGGAAATCAATTACATTTAGTGGCTCAATTAACTGCACGTTATCAAGGTCACCTAAAATACGGTAAGCAATTTCTCTTACCTTGGGATTTTTATGTAAAGGATACACAACACTAAGTTCTGAATATTTCAGGGCGATGTCTTTAACTGCCTTAAAGACATTTTCCATGGGTTCTCCAAGATTTTCACGGCGATGCATTGTAATAAGAATTTGGCGACGATCTTTTTTTACTTTTGACGGAACTGTGTAGCGCAGTGCGTCAATTGCTGTGTTACCGGTAATATAAATATCTTCAGGCGCATGATTTTCTTGTAATAAATTCACTTTGCTTTCTTCGGTTGGAGCAAAGTAAATATCGGATAATACATCGGTTAATTGTCGGTTCATTTCTTCTGGAAATGGCGAATACTTATTCCAAGTACGAAGTCCGGCTTCAACGTGCCCCAACTGAATATGGTGGTAAAATGCTGCAATTGAAGCTGCAAAAGTGGTAGAGGTATCACCGTGAACCAACATAATATCTGGCTTTTCTTCTGCTACCACCTTCTCCATTTCTGTTAAAACTTTAATCGTAATTTGACTCAAAGTCTGATTTTTACCCATGATATCTAAATCATAGTCTGGCTTGATTTTAAAAATATCCAGTACTTGATCTAACATTTCGCGATGTTGCGCAGTTACTACCGTAATTGATTGAAAACGCTCGTCTTTATCAATAGCTTTAATCAGAGGTGCCATTTTAATGGCTTCTGGCCTCGTTCCAAACACAATCATTATTTTTTTCATGTCCCTGCTCCATTCTTAATATAAATTACTTTTTACCTCTAAGGCAACTGTTAAACTGTTTCGTATCACAAATCAACGCGCTCTTTCTATTAGATAAATTGTTCTGGCATACCATATAGATATCCCGATCTCAAATCAATAGCTAATACATCAAGCAGATGTTCATCGGCTTTAGTTTCCACACCAGAAACAATTAATGCAAGTTGGTATTTGTTAGCTAGTTTCCCCCAGAACGCAATAGGCAGATCAAGCCATTTTTCTTTGTGATTAAAGTATTTAATATCCAATTTTAGAATATCAATAACAGGCAATAGATAGTGAATCCTTTTGGCAAAAGAAAAGTCGGCACCCAAATTATTAATTGAGAACAACACCCCTTGCTTTTTAAATGCAATCATCTTTCGAAGAATCGAGCGGACACGCTTTCTTTTGACGATTTCATGATAAGAAATCTCAATGACAAGATCAAGCGGTTTTATGTTCTCAACAATTTGTGCGATTTTTTTCTTAAAATCACGACTTAAAAACTGTTCTAGTGTCAATTTAACAATCACTTTAAAATGATTATCACGCACATTCTCGAGGCTTTGCTTAATGTTATCCTGCAAAATAAAAAATGGTAGCGTATCAACATGAGGTGGTAATACCCATTCATGATTTGCATCTTGTTCTCTTAATACAGACTCAACACCTTGTAATTCATGCTTGCGATTGTATATTTTATTATAAAAATAAACATATTTTTTTATATCTAAAGAACTTCGTTTCAATTTTTTTTTGCTCCGTATTATGATCTCTTTGTTAATAAAACAGCTTCTAATTTTGACGATTAGTTTTATCCCAAGTGTTTTGAGCATTGAAATATCTTAAAATAGCTTGCGGATAAATTTGACTCAATATCACTAAAAATCTTGTTAAGTAGTATGCATCTTTTAATACGAGCAAAATACTTAATTTCTCCCGTGTGTTTTTACTGTACAAGATTGCCCAAACAATATTAATCAAAAAAATGTAGAGCACCATACATACAAAGACGGTGATAAAACTTCTCGAGGCTACGTTAAATCCAAATAGTAGTAATGTCCCTAACAAGACAATTCCCGTGTAGATGACCACAAGATATTCAATAGCCATCAACCACGGTTTAATTAAGGTGAAGAAAAACTCCAATTTTTGTTTCTTTTCTAATTCACCAGACTTCATGATTTTACCAAGGTACTTAAATGTTTGAACGTTTCCTTGTGCCCAACGGACGCGTTGTTTAACCAATGCTTTGGTATCATTATAAATACCAGTTTGCTTAATTTGTATATCATCATACTGCACGTTTCGGACATTATAAATAGCTGAAAGAAATAACCGTAATGATAAATCAAAATCCTCTACCAAGGAAGTTGTCCAAGGGTCCTCATGTAGTGCGAATAGCGTGCTTAGTTTACAAAATTGGCCATTGCCACCAAAGGCCACCGTGTTCATCCGACTACGCAACGATTGTGTGGCATTAATAATTTCCCTAAACTCTAAATCTTGTGAAACATCACGATTTTTATTTAACACTTGGACTTTCGATTGTAAGCCTGTTAATTCAAAATCTGAGTTAAACACCAAGTTCACTTTATCAAAGTAGTCTGTATCAACACTCGAATCAGCGTCAATGATTGTGACAAGCGTGTCTTCCAGAATGTAACCCTGTTTCAAATATGATTCTGTCACTTTTTTATATGCCCAATTAAGTGCTTTGCCTTTACCTTGTTGCGCTTCTGGCTTGACTCGTTTCAGCAAATGAAACTTTTGGTTATCTTTGAATTCTTCAACTTGTTGCACCGTATTATCTGTACTAGCATCATCAATCACATAGATATCTAGGGCATCATAATTAGTTGCCAACAAACTTTTAACCGTATCTTTGATAACCGCTGCCTCATTCATACAAGGAATCAAAATTACCATTCGGTATTCAGTGCTCTTATACTAAAAAAATGGACTACTTTTATTCAGTCCGTAAAATGAAAGTATAGGAGTATTTTTATGTCAATTCGTTATTCACAAGATTTTAAAGATTCACTGGTTAAACTTCACCAAGAAGGACGTTCACTTAAGTCATTAGCAGAGGAATTTGGACCTTCAAAAGATTCTATTGCTATTTGGGTCAAGCAAGCTACCCCAGTCATGATTCAGGGTCAGTCAAAGACGTTAAAGGATGTCAAGCAATTAGAAAAGCGTCTCGCTATTTTGGAGGAAGAAAACGAAATTTTAAAGCGAGCGGCCATCTTACTAGCCAAAAAATAGTCCGTAATGTGGGATTGCCGCTCGTTAACCAATTTTTAGCACAAGGCTACGCGCTTGTGCGTATTTTAAGTGCACTTAAAATCAAACCTAGTACCTATTACAACTGGCGCCATTGGCAGCCCAGTCGACAAGAAAAGCGTAGAGAATCTCTAAAACCTTATATTTTAGACGTTTGGAAAACCTTTAAATTTTATGGTTATCGCCGTATTGCTGCTTATAGTCAACAAACCGACGGGCCGAAAGTATCTGAGTATATGACACTCAAATTGATGCGTGAATTAGGGATTAAATCCCGCATGCAAAAACGTTATCGCAAGCCAAAAACTGTGGTGACTGTTGATCAAAAGCCCAATTTGATTAGACACTTGCATGATTTGAGCGGTGTTTGGCAAACAGATATCACTTATATTCAGTTGACTAACCACAGATGGGTCTATTTAGCGACCGTTTTGGATCCTGAGAAGAGAAAAGTATTGGGCTATAAAATTGGCGATACAATGACAGCCGAGCTAGCCACAAGTGCCTTACAGATGGCTTTAGATAAGCATCGAAAGCCATTAATTATTCATTCAGATATGGGGTCGCAATACACGAGTGCTGAATTTAATATTAAATGTCAAAATTATGGCTTGAAACATTCATATTCACTCAAAGGACATCCATACGATAATGGCCGTATGGAAGCATTTCATTCAATATTGAAACGTGAAGAGGTGTATTTGAAGGCATACGAAACATTAACGCAAGTCCAAGCAGCCATTGGTTGGTATATCAATTTTTATAATCGCAATCGTATCTCAAATGTTGCCTAAGTAACTGAATAAAAATAGTCCAATTTATTGACTTCTGAGCACGTGTTGTTGCTCTGTCTAACAGCTCATAAGCTTGCATGATTTCAAACTGTGCCTGTTCGTTCCCTGATACTCTGTCGCTGTTAGCAATATCAATTAGTGGCTTGTATATGCGTTCTAAAGTTCTCACATACAGGTTGCTCATACCTTGTGTGCCTCCTTTAAACTTTCGCCAACGACAACGCCTATAATAAATGCGCTACCAACTACAAAGACAAGCCCGATTACTTGTGCTACCCATAATGTCATACTTGTTCCTCCTGTTCTGCTTGTGCTTGATTTTCTAAACCACCTTGCACATTCTCGTTATCTTCGAGACGTTCATAGTATTTGAGTTGCATGTCTTCCAAATCTTTCAACATGTTAATCACTGTTGGCGTTGTGATATGGTCGCCAGCTTTTAAGGTATCAACCAATGAGAGTGCTAACGTTTCTTGGATGTCTGCCAATGCACTGTTAGTTTCCTTAATTACTTCTTGTTCTGTGTACAATGCGTTTGATACTGTCATGATATTCTCCTACCTCGTTGCTTTTATAGTGGTTCACTCTTGCACTTAATATCCTTACTTGACTTTAAATGACCTTGTTTGTCTGGTATGATTAGTGTATATTCACTGTACAAGTAAATATACTTTGTTAGTTAAACTAACATTCAATAATTAAACTATATCTTTTGTTAGTTCACTGTACAATACACTTTAAAGTTTCTTAATTAAGTTTCATTTTTGATTAAGCGCTTTATAAATCCTTAACATTTAATCGAGGTGCTAATATGTCTGTAATATCAGAACGCATGAAAGAACAGCGCAAAATAAAAAAACTAACTCAGACTTCTCTAGCTGAATTAGTTAATTCTTCACGTTCAAGCATTGCACAAATTGAAACTGATAAATATACTCCCTCTTATGCCATGCTCTCGTTGATTGCTGACGCTTTAGACACCACAGTGGCGTATTTACAGGGTAAAACAGATAACGCGCTTAAAACGGCTCACAATGGCTCTAATAATGGGGATGACAAAAAGCATGTCGATTTAAATGATGATGAACTAATCATGTCTTTTGAGGGTAAAGAGCTATCAGAAGACTATAAACAAGCCATTATCGCAATGTTAAAAACTATGCGAGAGGGCAAACAATAAATGTATGAATACCTAGACTACAGTTCGCCACTTGAATACTTTGATGATGTTATTGTGAAATACAATATTAAACGTTCAACTCAGAACCGAATAAATGTCGTTGAAGTTCATGGCCATGAATGTGATCCAGACGTTGCATCCCCTTTTGACAGTACAATCATCATCAACCCAAACTTTAAGACTAAGTTCTCATTGCCCTTTAGGAAGTTTCACGAACTACAACACATTTTGAATGGCGAACAACACAAAACTTATGCGTTCTCTCCTTTAGCTAAAAATGATGCTGAAATTAGCGCTAATGCTTATGCGTTTAAAATGTTAGCTGATTTCTACTTTGACGAGAATACAGACAGATATAGTAAGCTTTATGACTTCATGGCGTACTTTGGTATACCTATGTCGCTTGAGAGTGCTGTACTGAAGAATATATAGGAATTGACACTATGACATCTTTTTTTCTAGCACTAACTTGCCTTTTTTCTGGTACAACCTTTATTACACTATCCAAGCGAGACAACAGCAAACGATACCAGACCGCGGGTATCCTACTTACCATAGCCGGAGTAGTCAATCTATTAATAGCACTTTTTAATCATTGACCGGTTGTCTACGTCAACGGCAAATAAAAAGACACCTACTATCAGTAAGTGACTTAATGGGGATGATATCCTCGCTGATTATTCAAACAAAAAACGTTACAAGACATTACTTGCTGAAAAGCAAGCTAACATGACAGCTACTAGGCTAATGAACGACTTATTTAAAAGCAAAACTAATTTACGGGAGAACTCAATATGAAACCACTGCTTATGATGTCTTTACTATTTTTAATTCTAGGTATAACTTTTTGGTTCTTTCCAGAAATGAAAATAATAAAATCTATCAATTTCCTGGTTTCTCATTTTTAATTGCGGGGAGAATATTAACATGACTAAATTAATTGTTACTGATATGGATGGAACTTTTTTAAACGATCACCACGATTTTGATACCAAAATGTTTGAAGTAATACTAGAACTGTGTCAAAAGAAAAACGTACAGTTTGCCGTTGCTAGTGGTTCACAGTACATGCGTTTGGTTAAGCAGTTTGAAAAATACCAAACACATATAAACTTTATATGTCAAAACGGGGCTTCAGTATATATAGGAAATCGCTTACTGTACTCCGAAAAATTAACACATGAGGAACTGAAATCGTTAGACAACGTCTTATCAGATCAGACGGTCACTACGCACCTAAAACAAAAACTTTACCTCGGCCAAGAAGGGGCTTACTTCCTAAGCCATAATGGCGAAGCACTTGTAGAGGCAAATAAGTATTTCCCACTTCTACATGTCATAGGCAAAATAAATGATATTGAGGAACTTTACAACGACAATGTCCTTGGTATGGCAGTCATTGGAAACGGCTCTCTTACTAGTAAATCATTATCCCAAATAATTCAGAATCTCATACCGAACAGCTTTTCATGTCTCAGTTCAGGCTTTGATTTTTATTTAATACAACATACTAATGTTGATAAAGTCGTGGGTGTAAAAAATCTTCAAGAATATTTCAATGTTAAACCTGATGATACTATTGTATTCGGTAATAACTATAATGATTTAAAAATGTTAGAGTCAACTCCTCACTCTTTTATTATGTCTAATTCCCCAGATGACATGAAGAGTATGTTTAATATTCTCGACTTTTCTAATAATCAAAACGGTGTTCAAAAGAAAATATTGTCGTATTTAGAAAATCTGTAGCTATCGTTCATTAAAAAAATACAGGCACTCACAGAGTGCGTACATACGTGCAGAATCACGTTAAAAGAAAATAGGAGAGAAAAAATGAATTTAATAATCACTATTATTAGCCTTTTAGTCGCCATAGAATTTCTATACATTATGTATTTAGAAACGTTTGCTACAACATCCCCAAATACAGCGAAGACATTTAACATGTCGGAAACTGATTTACAAAGTAAAAAAATACAAACTTTGTTAAAAAATCAAGGTATTTACAACGGATTGATTGCAGTGGGTATCATTTATTCACTTTTCTTCACGCATAACTATCACAACAGCTTGCTTGCTATTATGATCTATATTATTTTAGTAGCTTTGTATGGTAGCTTCTCGTCTGGGAATAAATCTATCTTTTTCAAGCAAGGAACATTAGCTGTCATTGTGGCAATTCTGCTGTTAATTAGCTAATTTTATAAGCACTCACATAGTGCGTACATACGTGCCAAGCGTTCACGTTAAAAAGTTAAAATAAAATTTAAATTGAGATACAAAATGAATGATTTTGAACAATACACCCAAGACGATATTGATATTCTGCTAGCTTCCATCAAAAATATGAGTTCAAATATTCCAAAGAATATTCCTATTTTTGGTGTTGAAGATAAAAATTTTGATTTGTTCGACAAAAAATATTTGATTGATTATAAATTTTCATATCATCGAGGACGAATTGAAGCTAATCGATTCACCATTTTGATTCGTTTTATTCAACACCCAGGACATCTGGTAAGATTAGATGTGAATAGTGGAACTAATCATCGCAATCCTGATGGTTCGAAAGTTGGAAAAACACACATTCACTTTTATCATTCAGCCCCTGAAGCTGGCATAAATCATGATAAGATTGCATCCCCTCTTCCTAAAGAATTTGCAAACTGCATAGATGATCTGACATCAGCGTTAGAAACGTTTATGAACACATATGTTGTTCAGGAGAATTAATTATGGAATCTGCTACAAACTTAAAAACTGAATTATTACAGTGGGTTAAAACTAGTTTTGATTTTTCAGAAGTCAGTTCTCATGCTATTAGGATTGACACACCTTTTTTAAATCACAGTAATGACAGTGTTGTTTTATATGCGGAAAGTAGTGGTATACAGATTCGGCTAACTGATGACGGATATACGGTCAGTGACTTAACTTTTAGTGGCGTATCCTTAACTCGTTCGCCAAAAAGAGCAGAATTATTTAAAAATCAGCTTGTCGGATATGGAGTAAGTTTTGACTCAGAAACTAATGAGCTTTATTTAAACACTACAATGGATAATTTTGCACAAAGCAAATTTCGCCTTGTACAAGCTATACTGTTTGTTGATGACATGTTTATGTTGAGAAAGACAAATGTCAGGTCTTTGTTTTATGAAGATGTTACATCTCAACTAGAATCGGCAGATTTAGTGTTTAATACACCCTATTTGATAGATGACTCAATAGGAATGACACACAAGTTTGAGTTCCAGTTTCCCGGCAGTCGAAGCAAGCCTGAGAGATTAGTAAAATTGCTTTCATCACCCACAAATGAAACCTATGCTAAGTCATTAGTAACAGACGTAAGTATGTCTAAAAACGCTCCCACAAAAATAACTCGAGAGCAAAGATTTTTTACACTAATCGATGACACAGAAAAGTCTATTAGTCCCAGCATTTATTCGCTAATGTTAGAAAACGAAATTAAACCAATTGAATATTCAAAATTTAAAAAGTCACACAAAGTTCTAACAGAAGCGTAGGGTCTACAAGGGGTAATATTTAAAACTAATTTCATCCCCTAAATTAACAACCATATAAACAATGAAAGGCATGAACTTGTATTATCTAGTCCGTGCCTTTTTTTATGAATTCTATTAAGCTGTAAGAGCCGTTTTAAGCGTTTAATGTCTGTCTAGTATAAATACACTCACCAATATAGGAAACGCAAATTCACACGCTATCTAGCTTATTTTGAAACGAATACGCACGTTATATCTCACTCACTAATACGGGGATGAGAATATATCCGTTAGTAATCAAATTTATAACGAACTCATCTAGTGGTCGTTTCAAATGACCTCGGACTTTCTCGCTATCGCTTCAAACAATAACAAACATCCGCTATAACGTTTTGTGATAGCCACCGTTATGCTTCAAAAGCATAGCAAATGATGCGTGATCCATTTTAGCCCTCTGAAACACAGTACATTATCAGTCGTTCATTTAATAAAGATGAAATAGCATTTTAGTTATTTTCTTTAATTACAGGTAAATTACTTGTGTCATAAGCAACCCTAGCATGATTAGTTTTAATTAGTTTTTCTGAAATTAATTTGCCATTGTTAAAGACACACTGAAAAATATTTCCACAACGATACACATGACCATCTTCTTCAACAAATTTTTCATCAACCATTTGTACATCATATGTATTTTTAGGTTCTTTTGAAGCACGCAACTCTCCGTGAAGATATTTTTCACCAACATATGTTATCAGCTGGTAAGTTGTATCTGTGTTGTTTTTAAACCGATAATCAAGGTAATTATAAACTATTGACGTTCCACTACCGAAGGGCACTTGTCTATCAGAATCAGGGAACATATCTACTTGCTCATGATGATATTTTTCAATTACGTCTAATGGAGAATGTAGGATCATCCAATGAATCAAGTTGCTAAACTGACACAAGCCACCACCTGTTCCTTTTTTTAGTTGCCCATCGTTTGCAACCATTAATCCCGATTGGTAGCCATTTTGTGCGGTACATCTTCCAACCAGGTTCCAAAATGAAAAGGTCTCTCCTGGCTTAATCAAAACACGATCTACCTTAGGAGCTGCAATTTTTAGATTATTTACCTTTGCCTCCTCGACAGGAACAGGTACTTTTCTTAATCTTCTGCGCATCAAAGACTGATGTTCAAAAATAACAAAAGGTAATTTACTATCTTCCTTATCTTTAGCTATATGTGTTTTCAAAACATCAGTTATTTTACGTTTTAGAATATGTGATTCATAAGATATTTTGTATGTTAATGGTGATATCTCACAGAATAATTTCCTTGTCATGATTTCCCTTCCGATCTCTTAATCAAATATTATCACTTGACTAAGAAATAGTTACCTTTCACTATATGATTATAGTAATTTTTATACAAATCTTAACTTTTACTTATACCCCCGCCCATACTCGCACAAGAGAGAGCGCTCACATATCGTCGTCTTATAAAAATGTTCAAATTTCAAAACTTTTTTATAGGGGGGGTTATCCTGAAAACGTTGATATATGGGCATTCTGTTTTTTTGATAAAATTTTAAGAATACTGTTATATCAATGTTTTTAGCATGTTAATTTCTAAAAAAACGGACTTTCAACACTACTGCCACAAGGGTTTAGCACCCATTACATTAAAACTACCGTAAAAAGTACCCCTTATTCCTACCCTACTTTTATAGATATGCGTGTCCTCTCCAAAACAAAATATTACATCAAAATCAACAATTTAGTGGTATGTTTGTGCTACCCCTAAACGCCTATTTTTAGTTAAAAATGCCTTTATATCAGCATTCTATATTCTAAAAACGCCTTATAAAAAGTTTTGATTTCTGCATTCGTAAGATTTCAGGACGCCACCTTGTGACGCTCCCCTCCAACAGCATAGGGCGGGGGTGTTTTTTATTGCACACAAAAAAGCACTACACTTGTAATGCTTCTTGTCGTAATTTTAGAAATTCATCCCCGTGTTGTAAAATGATATTTAACAATGTTTTAAAATCATTCCGCCACGTTCTTAATGATGAATTACTTTTACCTGCTTCACTCACAACTTCATCCCACGTTATAAACTTATCGCTATAATAACGTTTAATGACTTGGCTGTGTTCTGGTTGAATGACTGACAAACAAAATGTAATATCAGCAATCTCTTGTTTATGTTTTGGATCAATTTCTGTCATAAGTTTCAATCTACCTGAGAAATAATCACGCAATAATTTATCTGTACTGTCTGCCATCTATCTATTCCTTTTTCCTATCGTTCATTTCGTGGTCGTTTAAAACGACTTCGACTGACTACTAAGCATATAGTCGTGGCTGTGGTCGTTCTATCTTGCTGACTATGGTATTTAATTCATTATTTAGAGCCACAATATAGCTAGTTGGTGCTACGACATTGTAGAACTCTCCAAATGCTCTCTTTTCTCGATATTTGAGCTTGTACATGTCTTTTAACTCGGGTGTTAGTTGGAGACTAAACTCATCTAAAACACGCTTAATTTCACGTATAAACGGCTCATTGTCTCGTCTATACTGATTATTACTATCTGGGTATTCATCCATGTACTCAATCTGTAAATCTATCATCCCCATAAAATAACTTCTCAATATTTCACGATTAGTCCATTGGTTTGTCATAGGTTACCTCATTGTAAATACGATCATTTATGAATATTATACTGTATATATACAATTTATTTAAGTATATATGCTATTTATTTAAGTATATATACTATTTATGTACCACATTTTAGTTTATGTGCTATTTTGTCCCATTTAGACAAATAAAAAACGGCTTAAACGCCGTTACACTGCTTACTTGCGTATTTAAAATGTTTCCCAAAAAGTTTCCCATTTTGTGTGAAATGCTATGAAATACAGTGCAACGTTTTTCATAAGAAAAGGCGCTACATCAAGGTTTTTGAAACCTTATGCAACGCCATGAAATGCTTAGTGGAGCCGAGGGGAGTCGAACCCCTGTCCAAGCCACCCGGTACATCAACATCTACGCTTATAGTCTTGTCATTTAATTTTCATGCCCTGTAACGCCACAAAACGAGGCTCACACAAGACACTAACCTGATTTATTTAATTCATGTACTCCAGATGTAAATACACAAACGATCTGACCTTCTATGACCTGACTTCAGACGCCAGCAACCAAAGCCAAGTTACGCTTCACTGTGTTTTAAGCAGCGATTGCGAAAGAGTTTTCATTTTTTGCAGTTAAAATGTCTGCCCGTTTTTACGCCCGGATGGCGAAACGCAGTCAATGCCCTAAATAGCCTGTCGAATTCCAAAAACGACCCCAAAATATAAATAGTTACCGACAATAATGTCCGTAACTATTATACCATACTAGAAAGCTCTGAAGCGCGCCCGTCGCTGTGCAATTAATTCATCAGGCGTTAATTCATTTAATCGTGTAAATTCATCATCCAGACGCTTACGAATTAAGTTAAAGACGCGGGGATGGTTACGTGATTCAGGAATAATGTATTCAATCACGTTTTTGTTCAGTAAATCCTTAGGTGTCAATCCCATCACACCAGCTGCTTCGTCAGAACGCTTACTATCTTTCCACAATATTGAGGCAAATCCTTCTGGTGATAAAATTGAATATGTCGCGTTTTGGAACATCCAGACTTGATCACTCGTTGCCAAAGCCAATGCGCCACCTGAGCCACCTTCACCATAGATAATTGCAATCATAGGGACTGTGAGTTTCATTGACTCTAAAATCGACTTAGCGATAGCTTCCCCTTGTCCTTGTGCTTCGGCTGTTTTACCAGGGAAGGCACCAGGTGTATTGATAAAAGTAACAATTGGTCGGTGAAATTTGTTAGCTTGTTGCATCAAACGCTGTGCCTTACGGTAACCCCAAGGTTCAGGTGAGCCATTTCTTTTGCTCAACTTATCATTGATATCAATACCTTTATCAATGGCAATAATAGTTACTGGCTTACCATTCAATGCGGCAATACCACCAATAACTGACATGTCATCACCACTTTGGCGATCGCCATGAAATTCAATGAAATCAGTGAAAATACCATCAATAATTTCTCTTGCAAAGAAACGATCTTCACGTGATTTTTTGACAACTTCAGCAGGTGTCAGTTCATGTCTAAATAAATTCAATCCAATATTAACTGCCATATTAAATCTCCGTCCTGTGGTGTAACTTTACTATTTTGGCGATAATTTGACCCAATTCTGCACGTGGTACAATTTTGTCAACAAAACCATTTTCAAGCAATGTTTCTACACGTTGAAAGTCTTTTGGTAGCTTTTCATGAATCGTTGATTCAATGACACGTGCACCAGCAAAACCGACCAAAGCGTGTGGCTCAGCCAGAGTAACATCTCCCTGCATTGCAAAACTGGCAGTTACACCGCCAGTGGTTGGATCAGTCAAAACAACCAAATACAACAGACCGGCTTCTTGATGTGCAGCAACTGCAGCGGATACTTTAGCCATCTGCATCAATGAATTAATACCCTCTTGCATACGTGCACCACCTGAAGCAGTGAACAAAACAACCGGTAATTGATGTGTCGTGGCGTACTCAAACAGGCGTGTAATTTTTTCCCCCGTCATTGAACCCAGTGATCCCATCATGAAGTATGAATCCATCACACCCAATGCCACTTGCTCGCCTTCAATATTTGCAACACCTGTCAATACAGATTCACCCAAGTCAGTTTGTGACTTAGCTCGTGCTAACTTTTCCGCATAACCAGGAAAATCTGGCGTTGTCATTTCAATATCAGCATCCATCTCTTCAAAGTTATCTGTCAGGAGAGCCACACGTTCACGTGCCTGTAAACGGAAACCATAGCCACATTTAGCGCAAACGCGATAGTCGCCCAACTGCTTATTGTACATTTGTGTACCACAGTAAGGACAAGCTAAAAATAGCCCATCGGGAATGCGATCGTTAACTGAGGCATCTCGTTTAATTTTTGATGTTGATCGTTGATTTTCATATAAATCCATATTAGCTTTGTGTATTCACCAATTGCCAATAACTGATGAATACACATCCTCCTATTCGTTCTGATAAAACAAAAGACACAATCCTTTAAGGTTGATACAACAATACCGCATATGGTGACCATACGCGGTATGTCTGTTTATTCGCTATCTGATAAAGTTGCCATCCATTGTGGCAAAAATTCATTTTCTAAATAGCGCGTATCAAAGTCACCACTTTGTACATGTGGATCATCTAGCAAAGCTTTTTGGAAGTCGCGACTGGTTTCGACACCTTGAATGACGATTTCATCGACAACACGACGCATTTTAATCAGTGCTTCCTCACGTGTTTTACCCTTAACAATTAATTTACCAATCATAGAATCGTAGAATGGCTGTACTTTGTAGCCATCATAAAGTGGTGCGTCAAGACGAATACCAGGCCCACCTGTTGGTAAGAAGACAAAATCAATGGTTCCCGCACTCGGTGCAAAGTGCTTAGCAGGCTGTTCAGCCGTCAAACGTACTTCGATAGAATGTCCGTCAACCTCAACTTCATCTTGTGTCAGTGGCAAATCGTAACCGGCCGCTACCATGACTTGCAGCTTAATCAAATCAAGGTTAGTAACCATCTCTGTCACTGGATGTTCAACTTGCAGACGTGTGTTCATTTCCATAAAATAGAAATTGCCATCTTTGTCTTGCAAAAATTCGATTGTTCCAGTATTTTCGTAGGTAATTGCTTGAGCAGCTTTAGTCACAATCTCACCCAAGTGCTCACGCATGGCTGGTGTCATACCAGTTGCTGGTGATTCCTCAATGACTTTTTGGTTATTACGTTGCAATGAGCAGTTACGTTCTGGGAAATAAATGACATGGCCATTATCATCACGGATTAACTGCATTTCGATATGACGCACATTTTCCATGACTTTTTCCACATACATGTGATCATCGCCAACTGCGCCACGTGCTTCATTTTGAGCAGAGTCAAACTTTTCAGATAATTCATCTTCATGATACACAAACCGCATGCCTTTACCCCCACCACCACCGGCAGCTTTCAGTAATAGCGGATAACCAATTTTATCAGCCACAGCTTTTGCTTCATCAAAATCACGAATAAAGCCATCTGATCCTGGAATAATGGGGACACCAGCTTGTCGCATTTCTTCACGCGCATTTGACTTATTGCCCATTAAATCAATAGTTTCAGGTCGAGGGCCAATCCATTTAATACCAACTTCACCAACCATTTCTGCAAACAAAGCGTTTTCAGATAAGAAACCATAACCAGGGTGAATAGCCTCAGCGCCTGTCAAAAGTGCAGCAGTCAAAATATTTTTCATATGTAAATATGAATCTTTTGGCTTTGGACCACCAACTGCAATAGCTTCGTCGGCTAACTGCACATGTAGACTGTCTTTATCGGCCGTAGAATAAATCGCAACTGAAGCGATACCCATTTCTTTTAACGTTCTGATAATACGCACCGCAATTTCGCCACGGTTTGCAACCAATACTTTTTTAAACACAATTAATCTCCAATGATGAATGTTAGTTCTGCCGTCGTCGCCTTTTTGTCATTAATCCAAACAATACCTTTACCAGTACCAATTGGACCACGTAGACGTTCAATATTCACTTCTAACTTCAAGCGGTCTCCTGGACGTACCATTTGACGGTAACGGGCCTTTTTAATACCACCAAAGTATGCCGTCTTACCTTTATATTCAGGCATTGATAATAAAGCAACAGCACCTGCCTGTGCTAATGCTTCGACAGTTAATGCGCCGGGGAAAGTTGGATTTCCTGGAAAGTGGCCTTGGAAAATTTCTTCGTTAATTGATATATTTTTGTAGGCAACAACGCGTTCCCCAGGTACAAGTTCTTCAACTGTATCCAACATTAACATAGGATAACGATGAGGAATAATTTCCATAATTTGTTGGGTATTTAATAAGCTCATTTGTCTTTCTAACGTATCATTTATCTGTGTAACAAAATGATAACGCCTTTCCTCCTATTCAGGTATGTACGCGGTTAAAACCGCTTTGATTAATCTTCTGTCACAACATAGAGTGGCTTATTATAATCAACCACTTCTTCGTTTTCAACAAGAATATCAGAAATAGTCCCAGAAACTTCACTGTGAATTTCTGTCATCAATTTCATAGCTTCAATAATTGCAACGGTTTCACCAACCGCAACTTTATCGCCAACTTTCTTGAACATAGGTGCGTCTGGCTTAGGTTGTAGATAAACCGTACCGACCATAGGTGCAACAATTTTAGTACCAGCCTGTTCAGGAGCAGCTACTGGTTGCGTAGCAGCTTGTTCAGCTACCGCTGCTACTGGGGCAGCTGCCACAGGTGCTGGTGCTGCAACTGGGCTAACAGGTGCAACATTTTCATTCTTTGACAGGTGTAAATTAAAATCACCATCAGAAACTTGGAATTCACGTAGTGAACTGTTTTCTAAATCCGCTATTAAACTACGAATTTCTTCGATTGTTAAACTCATGAATTACGCCTCTTCATACCATTTTTTGAAAATTATAACTGCATTATGACCACCAAAGCCATAGTTCGCGCTCATAACATATTCAGGTGCTTGGTTTTGTGTTACTTTTGTTACTAAGTTAACGACTTTAGTATCATCATCTTGTTCATCAACACCAACGTTAACAGGCAATTGGCCACGATCAATAGCGCCAACCGAAATCAATGCTTCAATAGCACCTGCAGCACCTAGTAAGTGTCCTGTCATACCCTTTGTTGAAGAAACAGGCACAGTATTTTCACCAAAGACTGTCGCAATGGCATGTGCTTCACCAGAATCATTAGCCCCTGTAGCTGTACCATGAGCATTGATATATGAAATTTGGTTTGGTTCAAGTGATGCATCACGTAGTGCATCGTTGATGGCACGTGCTGCACCTTCGCCATCAGGCGATGGTGAAGTCATATGGTATGCATCTGAAGATGCACCATAACCAACCAATTCAGCTAAAATATTTGCGCCACGAGCTTGAGCATGTTCAAGGCTTTCAATCACCAAAATACCAGAACCTTCGCCTAATACGAAGCCATGACGGTTCTTATCAAATGGTTTTGATGCTTCAGTTGGATCTGTTTCTGTTGACAAAGCAGTCAAAGCTGCGAAACCAGCAATACCAATTTCGTTGACAGTGGCTTCAGACCCACCAGTCAACATGACATCAGCCTTGCCTGATTGTACACGCCAGAACGCCTCTCCAATGGCATTAGTAGCCGAAGCACAAGCAGTGACGACTGTATAATTCACACCCTTGGCACCAAAACGTAATGATACGTTACCAGACACCATGTTTGGAATAGATTCAGGCACGAATAGTGGGCTAACACGTTGTGGCCCTTTGTCGTGCATTTTAATCACTTGTTCTTGGATAGTCGTCAAACCACCAATACCATTTCCTAAAATAACACCAAAACGTGTTGGATCTTTAACTGTTGTTGGATTTTCAGAACCTTCAGGGGCTTTCAATCCAGCATTTTCCAAAGCTTGATCGGCTGCATCAATTGCGTATTGTGAAAATAAATCCAACTTACGTGCATCACGTTTACCAACACGTTGTGCTGGATCAAACCCATCAACTTGACCTGCTACTGTGATTCCTGTCTCGCTTGCATCAAACTTTGTAATTGGCTTAATACCAATTTCTTCGTTGAAGATACCATTTAAAAACGTTTCTGCATCGTTTCCAAGTGGTGTTACTGCACCAAGACCAGTAATTACTACTCGTGACATGTTATTCTCCTTCATTAATTAAATATACAATCCACCATCAACTGTCAATGTTTGCCCAGTAATGTATGTGTTGCTTGCCAAGAACAAAGCGACATCTGCTACTTCAGAAGCCTCACCAAATCGAGACAAAGGAATATTTTTCAATATTTCAGCCTGTGTCTCTTCAGGTAGCACTGCTGTCATATCTGACACAATCATGCCTGGCGCAATCGCATTGACACGAATACCACGCCGCGCACCTTCTTTGGCTAATGACTTTGTAAAGCCAATAATACCAGCCTTTGAAGCAGCATAATTAATTTGACCCATGTTACCCATGAGTCCTACAACAGAACTTAAGTTAATAATAGCCCCATGCTTTTGACGAATCATTTTTTTGAAAATAGGTTGTGTGACATTAAAGGTACCATTCAAATTGACATTAACGACATTAGCAAAGTCAGCTGGTGCCATTGCCATAGCAAGTTGATCTTTAGTAATCCCAGCGTTATTGACCAAAACGTCGATACCTTCAAAGCCCTCTTGCTTATAAAGTGCTTTGATACTTGCTTCCGCAGCTTCTGCATCGGCAATATCAAATTGCAATGTCTGTGGCTTTTGCTTAAATTCAGCTAACACTTCTGGCTTAATTTCTGAACGTGCATGTAAAATTAATTGCGCACCAGCGGCATCAAAAGCTTTGGCAATTGCCAAACCAATACCACGTGATGATCCTGTAACTAAGACTGTTTGGTTAGTAAAATCTGTCATGCTTGTGATTGCTCCTTTTCGGCTAATAGCATATCGCGGACATCATTGAAGCTTGCCAAATCTGTTATCGCATAGCGCTTGACGTCCTTTGGCGCGATTTTCTTTGCAAATTTAATTAAAGTGTCAGATGGGCCAACTTCTATGAAGGTATCAACGCCATCATCCAACATACGTTGTAGTGCTTGTGCAAAGTAGGTTGGTGAAATAATTTGCTTCGTTAATGTATCAAATAAGGTATCCGTTGAAAATGCTTCACCGGTGGTATTTGAGTAAACGGGGTAATTAAATGGGGCGAACGTTTCATTAGTTAGACGCTCAGTTAACTGCGTTGCTGCTTGAGTCAACAATGGTGTATGAAATGCACCAGATACCGGTAATTCAACCATACGCTGAATGCCTGCTTCAGTTAATGCTGTCATTGCTACATCAACATCAGCCGCCACACCACCAATGACCAACTGTGCAAAGGTATTGTAATTAGCCGGATAAACGCGCTTACCCTCTGACTGTAATTTTGCCAGCACATCTTCAACTAATTGTTGATTGTCTCCCATCACAGCGACCATTTTACCAGGATTAGCTTCACCAGCAGTCTGCATATAAATGCCCCGGTCTTTGATAATAGCAACTGCTTGGTCAAACGATAATGCACCAGCAGCTGTCAAAGCCGAATATTCTCCCAAACTTAATCCCAATCCCGCAAGTGGTGTTGGTAACGCGTCGCCCAAAGCATTTACAATCGCCGTACTCATTGCAAGAATAGCAGGTTGTGCATATGCTGTTTGAGAAATTTTACTATCATCATTAGCAACTGATTGTAAATCATAACCCAATATATTTGATGCGCGATCAATCGTTTCTTGATAACCTGGTAGTGCGTCATACAAGTCAGAACCCATACCGGCTTTCTGTGCCCCTTGACCACTAAATAAAATACCTAATTTCATGTTTAACCCCGTATACTATCTATTTACGAAGACTGTACGCCTTCTAAACTTATGATAGTGTTTTATTCTCAATACCCATTACACCGGTAGCTTGTGTCCAAATATCAGACAAAATATCAGCAGCCGGCTTTTCATCTTTAATTAAGCCTGAAATTTGGCCGGCCATAAAGGCTCCGCCTTCCTTATCGCCTTCTTGCACTGCGCAACGCAGTGTGCCTGATTCCAATTTTTCGATAGCAGCAGCGTCTGGCTTTTCTTTTTGTAATTCGTTAACTTCATTTTTAACGAAGTTTTTGGCCATTTTATTTTTCAAGACACGTGCACGATTACCTAATAAGTTACCAGTTACAATCGTATCAATATCTTTAGCTTTCAAAATTTTCGCTTTAAAGTTAGGATGAATTTCTGATTCAGTTGCTGTTAGGAAACGTGTTCCCATTTGTGCTCCGGCAGCACCTAGCATGAAGGCAGCCGCAACACCACGACCATCCCCAATACCACCAGCTGCAATCACTGGAATATCAACGGCGTCAACAACCTGAGGCACCAAAGCCATTGTTGTCAACATACCAATATGACCACCAGACTCCATACCTTCTGCAATAACAGCGTCAACACCCTTTTTCTCCATCATTTTGGCGAGAGAAACAGACGGTACAACAGGCATAACAATGATCCCAGCAGCATGCAATTCATCTAAGAAAGGTGATGGATCACCTGCACCTGTTGCCACAACTTTAACGCCTTCTTCGATGATAACATCAAATACTTCACGGATATGACGACTCAACAACATCACATTAACGCCAAAAGGCTTATCTGTCAATGATTTCACACGCTTAATTTCTCGGCGTACATCTTCGCCGTGCCAATAACCAGTACCAATAAATCCAAGGCCACCAGCTTCAGAAATTGCTGCTGCTAATGCACCTGTTCCGGCCCACGTCATCCCGCCTTCAACAATTGGGTATTTCATGCCTAACTTTTTAAAAATTGGGTTGTCTACGTTTACTACCATTATGTTTTCCTTTGAATATAATTATGTACGTGACCATAGCTGATCACTTGATACATTAAGCTGCCAATTGTTCCTTAACCTTGTCAACCAAATCTTGGGTTGTCTTGATATCTTCGGCAACAGCCAACTTAATGTCGAAATCATCTTCAACACGGTTCAACACTTCAAACAAGTCCAATGAATCGGCATCGATATCATTTGTCAAATCTGTTGTAAGCGTTACTTCGTCTTCTTCCAAATCAAATTGGTCAACCAAGATTTCCTTAACCTTGTCAAAAATTTCTGCATCTGTCATTATAAGTCTCCTAATATTCGTTTTATGTATTGTCGTTAGATTTTTACGGTGCAGCCGATCTACACCGATTATTTTAGATTTTCCAAATTTGAGCGCCAACTGTTAAGCCACCGCCAAAGCCAACAAAGGCAATTGTTTGGCCAGGATGAATAATTCCAGCTTCTCTTAACTCATCTAATAAAATACCAATACTTGCTGCGCTCGTATTGCCATTAGTTCCCATATTCATCGGGAATTTCTCAATTGGTTGTCCAAAGCGCTTAGCAATAGATGACACAATTCTTGCATTTGCTTGATGTAATAAGTAGAAATCAACATCATCAGCAGCCACTTTCGCCTTTTTCAAAGCACTTTCTAACGCTTCAGGCACTTCACGCGTGGCAAAATTATAAACTTCTCGACCATTCTGGTGAAAATATGGATCTAAACTAGATATTTCACCAGAGAAAGGGTTACTGTTGCCAAATTGTCCGGCAACTAAATTTCCCCCCTTATCACCAAAAGTACGTAGTTCTTCACCAGCTAGGCCAATTGCATCTGATGTGCGTTCAATCATTACACCAGCAGCGCCATCGCCGAATAATACAGCCGTTGTTCGGTCATGCCAATCGACTAATTTTGATAACACTTCGGCACCAATTACAATACCGCGTCGATAACGCGTTAATAAACTTGTGGCAACACTCAAACCATAAACTAATCCGGAGCAAGCCGCACTCAAATCAAAAGCAAACGCCTGATTGGCGCCGATTGCGCCTTGAACAATCGCTGCAGTACTAGGTGACAAGGCGTCTGGTGACATTGTACTGACAATAATAAAATCGATACTCTCTGCCGTCGTCCCTGTCTGCTCAAGCAGCTTTTCTGCCACTTTCGTAGCTAAATCACTGGTGTTTTCAGTGACAACAACATTACGTTGATGAATGCCAGTTCTACTGTGTATCCATTCATCATTTGTGTCCATCATCGTGCTCAACTCGTCATTAGTCACCTGTCGACTTGGAATTTGCCTTGCTGATGCCACAATTTTTAGGTGTTCCATGGCTTCCCCTATTTAATGTTTAATAACATTTGCTAAATAACATACCAAATTATGGATGGCTCGTTGGACAATAACGGTCTCTTGCGGTGCCATGTCTTTTAACAAATTATGTGTTAAATCACGATGAAATCCTTGATGTGCACGATAAACCACTCGTCCCTTGTGTGTTAACCCCAAACGAACAACGCGACGATCTTTGTTAGATCGTCGTCGCTCAATATAACCTTTATCGACTAATTTATCGATGGCAGTCGTCATCGCACTGGGTGTTAAGTGTACAATCTTTGCTACCTGTGATGCACTTTTCTCCGAGTACATCGAAACAGCATCAATGGTGTGCATATCTTTCAAAGTAATATCTGAAAAATCACTCTGCTTTAAGGCAGCTTCTTCAATCCACATCACATTATTGAAAACATCAACTAATTCACCGTTTAACGATTCAAAATTTACTGGTACTGTTTCATTCATTAGTTTCATCTGGTGCAACAACGAACATCAGCTCTGCCGATGTTGCTGTCTTCCCGTCAACTTTTGCTTCCACAATCACGCTCCCCATATTTGCGCGAAGCTTACCAAAAGTAACATGCAACTTCAAAACATCACCAGGTACAACCATTTTCTTGAACTTGGCGTCATCAATACCTGTCATATAAGCTGTCTTACCTTTAAATTGGGGTGAAGACAAAATCAAGATTGAGGCGGCTTGGGCAAGTGATTCAATAATTAGAACACCTGGCATTACTGGATTGCCTGGAAAATGACCTTGGAAAAATTGTTCATTAATTGTGACGTTTTTAACCGCTACAATTGATTCGTCTGGTACCATCTCCTCAACGTAATCCATATAGAGAATGGGATAACGATTGGGAATAAGATCCATAATTTCTGTTGTTGTAAGAACTGGCATAATTCACTAGCATGATTTGACTAAAAAAGCACTTAGCCAAAACACATTTCCTTTCGTCAAATACTTCGATAATCGAAATATATAATAGTCAAATTATCTCATGATTTATTTCGATAGTCAAACTAATTTTTAAGAATTAATAAAAGCACCCGCTATAGGTGCTTAAAAATTAAGAATAATTAATCGTTGCTGCCACTCAGAAATAAAATCATCTGATGCCCATTCATGAACACGCGATGTGTTATAGCCAACAGCAACATTGTAATAAACATTATTGCCAACTTTTAATGGGGCGGGGTGTAAGTGCAGATGGCCGGTAATTGTATTAATCGTATATGATTTATCTAAGATACGGCCGACCTGTTCACTTCCCAGTAGCGCGTTAGCCATATCTAGTCGCGTATTACCGTTTGGAAAACGTTTAATGTAGTCACGTCGGGGAACAAAATGTGACACAACGACAGTTTGCTTCTGCCCTGCAGCTTTTAACTGTTCTGACAACTGTGACATATTACGATTAAAGCGCTCTTTATCTGAAACAGGTTGTTTAATTCGGCGATCATACCAGAACGCCGCCTTAAATTGTGCAATCTGCTCTTCTGTGTAATCATCACCAACAAAATCATAATTGTACCAACCGTTATTGCCAATCAAGCGAACTTCTGGTGTTAAATCAATGAACTTATTATGAAAGTACAAGGGATCAATATCACTTTCTAACTCTTCGTAAGTCACTCCATAACCCATATCATGATTGCCGGCAATAAATCGAATCAACATTTTATCACCCAGGGCTTCTTGCATGTCGCGCGCAAATTTTAACGATTGGTTAAAATCATTAAATAAATCACCGGCAATCACATAAATATCTACCGCATGATTCAACAAATATAATGCTTGAATGTGCATCATCCGCTGGACATCCAACTTATTGAGATCAAAATGATTATCTGATGAAAACGCAACTTTCACAAACAAAACCTCTTTCAAATAGCTGAATAAAGTATAGCATAGATTGGTAAAAAATACCGACACAACACAAAAAAGACCTACACAAGTAGGTCTTCTTTTAATGAAACGAAACAATCAAATTACAATGTAGCGAAGTGCAACAATGTACGGATCATGTTTGAAGTGAAGCCGTATTCGTTATCATACCATGCAGCAACCTTAACAAGTTGTGCATCTTCACCTGAAACGATTTCAGTTTGTGTAGGATCAAATACTGTACCGTGTGTGTCGCCGATGATGTCTGTTGATACCAAACCATCACCATTGTAACCGTATGAATCTGATTCATACTTCTTCATAGCTGCGTTAACTTCTTCTACAGTTACTTCTTTTTCCAAAATAACTGACAATTCAGTGATTGAACCTGCAGGAACAGGGACACGAATAGCTGAACCAGTCAACTTACCATCCAATTCAGGCACAACAAGACCGATAGCCTTGGCAGCACCTGATGAGTGTGGCAATGAGTTTGATGCAGCATCGCGGTTAGCTTGACGCTTTGCAAAGTTTGAGCTCTTAGGGCCATCTTGCAAGCTTTGTGAAGCAGTGTATGCGTGCACTGTCAACATCAAACCAGTCTTAACACCGAATTCCTTTGACAAAGCATTTGCCATTGGAGCCAATGATTGCGTTGTGCATGAACCAGCAGAAACAATCTTGTCTTCTGCCTTCAAAATGTCTTGGTTAACGCCGTAAACAACTGTTGGTACCTTACCTGCTGGTGCAGAAATCAAAACTTTCTTGGCACCGGCATCCAAGTGAGCTTGTGCTTTTTCGGCTGATGTGTAGAAACCAGTAGCTTCCAATACATATTCAACGCCATCATTTTGAACCCACTTTAGGTCAGCAGCATTACGTTCTGCGTAAACTGTGTAGTGCTTACCATCAACGATGATACCTGTTTCATCTGATGAAACTTCTGCCTTCAACACACCATGAATTGAGTCATACTTCAACAAGTATGCCAACATTTCGGGTGAAGTTAAATCGTTAATTGCAACCACTTCAATATCTGAAGCTGTATCTGACAATTCAAGGATACGACGGAAAGCCAAACGGCCAATACGTCCAAATCCGTTAATACCAATCTTAACAGTCATGTGTTTAGATCCTCCAAAAATTTTTGACTTATGTCAACACCAATATTATAGCACAAAGTTAGCGATTGAGCGAACGAAAGCACAACACAAACGATTGCCACCGTTCGTTATACGACAACATGAAATAGCATGATAATTAACACGCCACCAGATTTTCCATCGTCAAAAGCTAGCGCGCACAAGTACTTTTACCTCGATGATTCACAAACAAAAAATATAGTCAAATGATAAAATAGCCTGTATATTGTCACATCAATAGCCGTAAAAAACAACTCTCAATCACAACATTGTGATTGAGTGAACTTTAAAAGATAAACCTACACTTTTCCTTAGTCATAAGGAGAAAATACTGTTTAGCCTTTATACCCGTTGTTTGGCAACATTAACTTAGTAATTTCACCAGAATTAATATATGCTAACCCTGTTTCAGTATCTACTACCAAACGCCCGTCTTCATCAATCTCTTTAATAACACCATTAATGTGTGTCTGGCCACGTTGTACTTCCACTTGTTGCCCAATCCCAACCACACGTTGGCGATACTGGTCGATATACCGACCATCTTGATAGTCAGCATACATATCAAAAAAATAATTAATTAGCGTGGCAACGACTTGGTTTCGCGACACAGTTAATTTGTCGACTAACGCCCCAGCCTTTTGACTGATTGTTTCGGGGAAACCTGTTGCCGGAACAGCCAAGTTCATCCCAACACCAACAGCTAAAGACGAAAATTGTTGGCTTTCAATATCGATGGTGCCCTCAGTTAAAATACCACCAACCTTACGGTTATGGTAAATCAAATCATTAACCCACTTGAATTCTAGGTCGATATTAAACAATTCTTTTACCATTTTTGATGTTGCGACCGCTGTGCTTGTTGTTAATCGCCCAGGATTGACCGCACTATGTGAATCTAATGGTAACGCAAATGTGACATATAATCCTGTATCTTTGGGTGAAAAAAATTGCCTACCTAAACGGCCAACACCGCCTGTTTGTTGTTCAGCCACCAGTACTGTGGTCTCGTTAATTTCACGTGAACCAAGCTTTTCCTTGGCGTAGATATTTGTTGAATCAATGGTATCAAAAACTTCCAGATTCACATGTTGTTTGAGATATTTTTCTATACCAGCAACTGATATTTTAGCCCCTTCAACATAACGATAACCCTGCCCGCGGACACTTTCTATCGTGTGCCCTTGTGCTTCTAATTTTTGTACAGACTTCCATATAGATGTACGTGTCATACCAAGACTTTGGGCAATCAATTCCCCCGATACCCAGCCGTCGGCCTGAATTAACAAGTATAGTAACTTATCTGCTGTATTCATCACATCTCCTATTTGCTACTCAGCATAAAATTTATGCCAAGATGCGTCAAAACATCTTGGCATAAATGCTATTATTCAATTCCAGAACCAGCCACAATCGTGTCGGGTAATATTGTCACAGTAACAATGTCATTCTTTTCGGCTGATAGAATCATACCTTCTGACACCTCACCCGCCATTTTACGTGGCTTCATATTAGCAACAATGGCAACTGTCTTGCCGACGAGCACTTCTGGATTAGGGTACCATTTGCGAATACCTGATAAAATTTGACGTGGCTTGCCAGAACCATCATCAAGTGTAAACTTCAATAACTTTTCTGACTTGTCAACAAGTTCTCCGGCAACAATTTTAGCGGCTAAAATTTTCACTTTGGCAAAATCATCATAAGTAATCAAATCCCGTTTAGGTTCTTGCGGTGCCTCATTGGCTGCCTGCTTGGCCGCTTCCTTGGCAGCACGGCCTTTGCCTTTGGTATCTTTTGATACTAAGCCGGAAATGAAGGCAACTTCTTCCGTTACATCTTGGCGTGGGAAAATTGGTTCGCCCTTTTTGACCACTGTGCCACCCGTTGGTAATTTACCGAAAGTTAAGCCAGCAATACGTACGCCATTTTCTGGATAAGTGAATCCAAGCTGTTCATAAATTTTCTTTGGTGCTTGTGTTAATACAGGCTGTAACAATACAGCAACAACTCGCAAGGCTGCCGCAAGATGTGCCATAACATTAGACAAAACGACCTTTTGCGTATCATCTTTAGCTAATACCCACGGTTGCGTTTCATCAATATACTTATTTGCCCGGCGAATAATCGTCCAAACGCTCTCTAGTGCATCAGCTGTACGCATGTCTTGGAAATATCTATTGTAGTCTGCAATAGCATCTTCAACTGTACGGACAAGATCTTCATCAAAGTCCGTTTTACCGGTGTGCAATTCTGGCACAACACCATGTTCATATTTATTAATCATAGCAACTGTACGGTTCAACAAATTACCAAGATCGTTAGCTAAATCAAAATTGACTCGGGCCACAAAGTCTTCTGGTGTAAAGACACCATCATTTCCAAAAGGCATGGCACGTAACAAATAGTAACGGACAGCGTCCAGACCATAACGTGCCTCAAGCACTTCCGGATAGATTACGTTTCCCTTGGACTTTGACATCTTGCCATCTTTCATAACCAACCAACCATGTCCAATCACTGACTTTGGTAATTCCAATCCAAGAGCATGCAACATAATCGGCCAATAAATGGTATGGAAACGAACGATTTCTTTACCAACAAGCTGCACATTTGCTGGCCAAAATTTATCAAATAAGTCTGTATTATCAGAATCATATCCTAATGCTGTAATATAGTTTGACAAAGCATCGATCCAAACGTAGATAACATGCTTTTCATCCCCTGGTACTGGAATACCCCAGTCAACAGCTGTACGTGTCACAGCCAAATCTTCAAGACCCGGTGCAATAAAGTTGTTGATCATCTCGTTCATGCGCGCTTCTGGTTGGATGAATTCAGGATGTGTCTTATAATAATCTAACAGCCAATCAGCGTACTTGCTCATTTTGAAGAAATAAGCTTCTTCTTTAACTAACTCTACTTCGTGACCTGAAGGTGCTTTACCACCAATCATTTTCCCAGCATCATCGTGATATACTTCTGCTAATTGTGATTCAGTAAAGTATTCCTCATCAGAAACAGAGTACCAGCCTTCGTACTCCCCTTTGTAAATGTCGCCCTTTTCAAACAATGTATTAAAGATTTTTTGGACGGCCTTCTCGTGACGTTCCTCCGTGGTCCGAATGAAATCATCATATGAAATGTCCATCAGTTGCCACAAGTCTTTAATTTGCTTAGCCATACCATCAAGATAAGCAATCTCAGACGTGCCAGCTGCCTCTGCCTTTTGCTGGATTTTGAGGCCGTGCTCATCCGTTCCCGTCAAAAAATGCACCTGTTCACCAAGCAAACGATGATAGCGCGCTGCAGCATCAGCCAATACTGTAGTATAGGTATTCCCTAATTGTAACTTTCCGGATGGGTAATAAATTGGTGTCGTAATATAGAAAGTCTTGTCTTTTTGCACAGAAAACTGTTGTTCTGCCTTCGAAAACTTATCGTAAATGACAGCTGAATCTGTTAGATTAGCTGTATTAAAAAGAACATTATTTGGTTCTGACATATGAGTCTCTCTTTCTCTAACATGCTAACAAGGGTCTTGTGCATGTTTTTCTGCCGTATGAGGCGTGATTTACTAAGATAATTATAACGAATTTTATTTATTTTTCATAGTTTTTTTCAGCTCGTGCTGCCGATTTGTGGGAAATATTGCCCCTTTATTACTCGACCAGAAACTGATAAGGTAGAAGATACCACATTAATAATTTAAGGGAGCTTGATATGACGCAACTCGAACAAATTACGCAATACATGCAGACAGCACTCGCTTCAGATAATTCAGGGCACAGTGCCGATCACATTGACCGTGTCGTGGCGTTAGCAAACAAAATTCTAATCAATGAACCTATGGCCGACCCTTTTATCGTTCGTGCTGCCGCATTACTGCACGATGTCTACGATGATAAATTGTTTAATAATGCATCGGATGTGCAATTAGCAAAATCACATCTTAAAACATTTTTGAGCAATATTTCAGTATCTCAAGACGATATTTCACGGATTTTTTACATTATTGATAATATGTCTTGGTCAAAAGGCATTGGTGGTCAAGCTCAACACCTTGATATCAATGGTCAAATCGTGCAAGATGCTGACCGATTGGAAGCTGTGGGCGCCATTGCCATTACACGTGCCATTACTTATGGTGCCGTGAAAAATCGCATCTTATATGACCCAGCAATTCCACCCCGTATTGCGCAAAACAAAGCTGAGTACCGGAATGATGATAGTACGACAATTAATCACTTTTATGAAAAATTATTATTGATTAAAGACCGTTTAAATACTGACACTGCAAAAAAAATTGCAACTAGTCGTCATCAATTCATGCTCGATTTTCTAGCTCAGTTTAAAGCAGAATGGGATTTAACTAAGTAAAAGATTTGACAACGCTATTAATCCCAGTTAGAATGATATTGTTTTGGAGGATACCATGTTAAAATTACAAGCAGTAATTGCATATTGCTCGAACCGGCGCATTGTTTAGCACCGGTATTTTGACGTTCATTCTATCAAACTATCATACGGACTAACTCAGCGCCAACTAGAAATTAACTAGTTGGCGCTTTTTGTTTGCACAGGAGAAAAAACATGAAGAAAATCACTATCGCCGTCATCACTATCGTCATTATATTAGCCGCTGCTATTGGATTGGCTAGACAGCAAGCGCATCATAAACAAGCGTCAGCTGATACCATATCGCCTAATACACTAACCATTGGATTAGAAGGCACATTTGCGCCATTCTCATATCGACAAGACGGTAAACTGACTGGCTTTGAAGTCGATTTATCTACTGCTATTGCCAAAAAACTTGATTTAAAGCCCAAATACGTCCAGACAAAATGGGATTCTTTGATTGCCGGTTTGGGTTCTAAACGTTACGATGTGATTTTTAACGACGTTGGTGTGACCCCAGAAAGACAGCAAGCTTACCGTTTTTCCACGCCTTATTTATATGCCAAAACAGTCTTAATTAAGCGTAAAAACAATACGCAACTCAATTCTCTAGCAGATCTCAAAGGTAAGAAAATGGCACAATCAACCACATCAAATTTTGGTGTGCTAGCCAAAAAAAGTGGTGCTGAAATCGTTGCTGTCCCTGGTATGACTGAAGCCATGAATATGGTGACAACACAGCGCGCTGATGGTGCACTCAACGATCTTGGTGCCTATGCTACCTGGCAAAAAGCCAACCCTGATGCTGATACGACAGCCATTGATTTGAGTAAAGAAAGCCCCGCAGCACCGGCAGCACCATTGTTAGCGAAAAATAATAAAAAATTACAGCAACGTATTGATCAAGCTATTGCAGATTTGAAACAAGATGGCACACTTCAAAAATTGTCATTAACTTACTTCAACGCTGACTTAACAAAGAAATGATTACACGGTAAAAATCAGTGATTTCGATTTTGACCCACACTAAAAACTGAGGATATCATATGTCAGATTTTATCAATTTAGCTATCAAATATTTACCAGAAATTTTGCGTGCGGCATTGTTTTACACGATACCATTAACTATCATTTCTTTTACGTTGGCGATTATTTTTGCTGTTATCACGGCAGTCATTCGCATCATGAAATTACCAAAGTCACCAATCATACGTTGGTTAACTCTTATCATTAAAAGTATGGCCAGCTTTTATGTTTGGTTATTTCGCTCGACGCCTATGATAGTACAATTATTTATTGTTTTTTATGGCCTGCCTAATGCACATATCACGCTTTTTGCAAATGCTTGGGTTGCCGCCATTACAGTTTTCTCCTTAAACACAGGTGCTTATGCTGCTGAAAGTATTCGTGCCGCAATAACTTCTGTCCCAGCCGTACAAAAAGAGGCAGCCGAATCATTAGGCATGTCACCTTTTCAGGTTTATCGTCATATTATTTTGCCACAAGCAGCGCGCATTTCAATTCCACCACTAAGTAATTCGCTCATTAGCTTGCTAAAAGATACTTCATTGGCTAGCGTGATTACGATTGTCGAGATGTTTTACCTTAGCCAACAAATTGCAGCTGAAAACTATAAAATTCTATCCATGTATCTACTTGTTGCCCTAGTTTATGCTGCCATGACAACTATTTTGTCTATCGGTCAGCATTACTTAGAACGTTATACATCGAGGTTTATCCAATGATTCGTATTAATAATTTAGTCCAGCAATACAATGATAAATTAGCCCTTGATCACGTATCGGCTACGTTTCCAGAACATCAAACCACCGCGATTTTAGGACCTTCTGGTTCAGGTAAATCGACTTTGTTACGGGCATTAAATTTGTTAGAAATGCCAAGCAAAGGCACGTTAAAGATAGGTAATGATACAGCGATTGACTTTGATCAACCACTAACCATGCCCCAAATATTAGCAACACGACAGCAGTTTGGCATGGTTTTCCAAGAAAAAGCACTGTTTACACATCTAACTGTCCGAAAAAACCTAACTGAGGGTCCGATTAAAGTCAAAAAAATGTCTATTAAACATGCCAATTTAACAGCAGATCGTCTCCTGCAACAGTTTGATATGACAGATTTAGCTGAACGTTATCCCTATCAACTATCAGGCGGTCAGCAACAGCGAGTAGCGATTTTGCGTGCACTAGCGATGCAGCCTAAGTATTTATTGCTAGATGAACCAACAAGTGCTTTAGATCCAGAATTAGAAGCACAAGTTCTACGCATCTTACGTGATTTGGCATCACAAAAAACGTCGATGATTATCGTGACACATAATATGCAGTTTGCCAAACGTGTTGCTGATCAAGTACTCTTTTTAGAAGCTGGGCAAATCACTTACGCAGGTGCAGCCCGTGAATTTTTCGAAGCCCCGAATCCCCGCATTCAAAATTTTTTAAGTGCCATGCAATTTTAAACGAAATCAACAAACTTTTATATGTTAAAATAGTATGATTTCATGACACAAATTAGGGAGTATGATATGGCTAGAAAGCGCACGTATAACCGTCGAAACCAACCACAAAATAAAATATTATCAGTGCTCATTTTAGTTGCTGTGATTGGTTTTTATCTCTGGCAAAACAACCAAGCCTCCCATTCTAATCAAAGTGCAACAAGCACTAAACCGTTTTCGAGTGCTGTGGCTGCTGATAATCAAGCCTTACTTAATTTAAAATGGGACGGCACACTTGATGGTGATGTGGTTCATATTAATAGCGATAAAGCAACCTTTACAAATGTTGAAATGGGGGAAACTTTCCCCTCACAAGGGTCTAAGCTCCGCCCTGTCGATGGTTTGAGTTTATCACCGCTGGATAATCTAGGTCGTTCACAACAAGGTAATTTTATTGCTAGTCGTTCAGCGATGGACAAAGTTACCAAACGTCCAGATCGTATTGGTTACGATGTACGCCCTTCTGGCTGGTTCATTGATGACCGCTTTGATGGCACAAAGTGGGTTGGTGGCTACCATAATAACCCAAATGTTAAATTAGGTAATAGCAAACAGGCACTATGGAACAAGTCGCATATTGTGGGTTATCAATTTTTTGGTATGCCAACCATGGTCACAGAAAACATGACCACTGGTACGCGCGTCGAAAATGCGTACCCTGGACAGCTTGTGGCCGAAGATGACATCCGCAACGCAATTAAAAAGCATCCAAATATCATGATTAGAGGCCAAGTTACACCGCTATATATTGGTACTGAACGCTTACCACGCGGCGTACACTACATGGCTAAATCCATTCAAGATAATGGTAAAATACTAAACTTAAATTATTGGATTTTTAATGTTCAACCTGGCATTACTATTGATTATCAAACTGGTAAAGCAACCATACAAAAGAGTGCAAAATAAAAAGCCAATCGAATCAAGACGATTGGCTTTTTTAGCATAATCACTTATTAGTCGTTTCTTACGATTGTATCTTTTAACACCATCGAACTTGAGTGTCCTGGTCCCCCACGATTAGGATCAAAACAACGAATAGCAGCATTCACTGCACTTGGCGCTTCGCCTAGACCAATTGCAATTAAGTCTGCTTTGCCAATATAATGACTAGCATCACCAATGGCAAAAAGCCCTGGTACGTTTGTCTCTAGCGTCTGATTTACCGCAAAGACTTGCCCAGCTAACTTTGGCTGAACTGCCCAAGCTTGAATAGTTTTGTTTTCAGAGATGAAGCCATAGTTAATAATTAAGTCATCAACTATGATATCGTTAACTTGTTGATTATCTTTAACGTGTGCTAAACGTAATTTCAGACGCCCATCGGGTTGCTTTGAAACTGATAATATTTTTTTAGGCGTTTCTCGAATAACCTTAGATGCCATCAACGTTTTAACACTTTGTTCCATTGCTCTAAAATTATCGCGTCGATGAATTAAAGTTGTTTCTGCTGCAATATGGCTTAACATCGTTGCCATATCGACGGCTGTGTCACCACCACCCGCAATCGCAATATGATGATTATCAAAGTCGTGCTTATTTTTTATAAAATAATGCACCCCTTGACCCACTAAATTATCAACACCGGCAACTTGAATTTTACGTGGTTCAAAAGCACCTTTACCCGTTGCGACAATAACTGTTTTAGCTTGAATAGACGTGCCATTATTTGTTGTTACTGTGAATAAATTGCCGCTTTTTTCTAAGTTAACCACTGTTGTCTGCGTTCTAATATCGACTGGAAAACGCTGTAATTGCTGTGATAGTGCAGCAATAAAATCGGTTCCTTTAGTTGCTGAAAAACCAGCAACATCCAAAATTGTTTTTTCCGGATAAAGCGATGTAACTTGCCCACCAAGGGTTGCTAGGCTTTCTAAGAGTATTACCTTTGTATCACGCAAACCAGCGTAAAATGCTGCAAACATGCCGACTGGGCCACCACCAATGATAGCAATATCATAAATTTCTTGTGCCATATTACCTTCAATAAACCCAATTTTTTGGGCAACCGTCCTTTCAAATAAAAATTCTACTCCCATTATTATACCTATTATGACATCTTTTAACGCACTTTTTTTCGACAGTCGGTATAATAGAGATATTAATGACTTGGAGGATGGATGTGTTGCATCATCAGCGACAACACAAAAAAAATTATGGCTCAAAAAAAGATGATTCTTGACCTTGATACTGGCATTGACGATGCCCTCGCTCTGGCTTATGCTGTTGGCGATCCCAACGTTGACTTGATTGGCGTTATCGCAAGTTACGGTAATACCTATGTTGAAACGGCTGCACAAAATTCGTTGAATCTATTGCACCTACTTGGCGCCGATGAAGTGCCTGTCTTTTTGGGAGAAAGCCACGCCTCAACAGCTGACCATTTTGATGTTATGCCAATTTCTCAGTTAATTCATGGTAAAAATGGTGTCGGTGAGGTACCCTTAGATGTCGCCCCACGTGGTGTTGAGAAACAATCTGGCGTTGATTTTTTGATTGCATCAGCTCATCAATATGCTGAGGATTTAATTTTCATTCCAACCGGCCCGTTGACAAATTTGGCTACAGCAATTAAAAAAGACGCTGAAGTTGCTCACTTAATTGGCAACACCACCTTAATGGGTGGTGCACTGACAGTGCCCGGCAATGTATCGCCATTTACCGAGGCCAATATTCACCAAGATCCTGAAGATGCTGACTACGCTTTTACTCGCCAAAAGAACCTGACAATGGTTGGATTAGACGTGACATTGCGGACACTGCTGACAAAAACAGAAACCGCCGCTTGGCGTGCTTTAGGCACCTCAGCGGGTGAAAAATATGCCGACTTGATGGATTTCTACATTGATGCTTACTACAATTTAGATATCGACAAAAAAGGCGCAGCGCTACATGATCCATTAGCTGTAGCTGTTGGTATTGATCCAACTTATGTGACAACAATGCCTTTAGCTATGCATGTTACCTATGATCGTGATAGTGGTGATTATGGTCGTACTATTGGTGATAAAGAAAAATTGCTTGAACCAACAACAACTAAAGCAGCTATTTTAGTTGACACTACTCGTTTTGTCTCTGATTTTCAAAAGATGATGCTGACTGTTCTAGCTTAATAAAAAAGTGTTGCAACGCGATAACGTTGCAACACTTTTTTATTCACGTATTTGTCCTTGACCAAAGACTTCATATTTAATTGTTGTCAATGCTGGTAAGCCCATCGGCCCACGCGCATGTAACTTTTGGGTTGAAATACCAATTTCAGCGCCAAAACCAAATTCAAAACCATCAGTAAAGCGACTTGATGCATTTTGATACACTACAGCAGCATCTACTTGATTCATAAATTGTGCGACATTTTCAGAAGACTTACTGATAATCGTTTCTGAATGATGTGTTGTATGGTTATTTATCCAATCAATCGCATCATTGGTATCAGAAACAATTTTAATCCCCATAATCAAATCATTATACTCAGTATCCCAATCTTGTTCTGATGCCAAGCTAATCCGTGGGTCTAGCTGGTGGCTGGCTTGATCCCCACGCAATTCAACATGTGCACGGACCAATTTTTCGGTAATCTTAGGTATAAACTCAGCCGCAATAGCCACATCAACCAATAACTTTTCTGCTGCATTACAGACAGCAGGTTTTTGTGTCTTAGCATTGTGAATAATTGCAATAGCCTGCTCTTGATCTGCTGATTGATCCACGAAAATGTGGGTATTTCCGGCCCCAGTCTCTATCACAGGTACTGTCGCATTGGCCACAACAAAGTCAATGAATTTTGCTGAACCTCGTGGAATTAAGACATCAACGTAGTCTCGCATATTTAGCAAGACATTCACTGACTCGTGAGATGTATCCGTAATCAGTTGGATAATATCTGGATTCAGCGCATTATCTCTCAAAACATCACGCAAAATATTTGCTAACACGGTATTGCTATGAATGGCTTCTTTCCCACCACGCAAAATAACAGCGTTTCCTGATTTCAAAGTTAATGCTGCTGCATCGATTGTGACATTCGGACGTGCTTCATAAATCATAGCCACGACGCCTAATGGCACCACTCTTTTAACAATTTTCAAATCAACATGTGTTTGCCAAGTATCAAAAGGCCCTGCTAATGGGTCGGGTAATGCAACAACTGCCAATAACGATGTCGCAATAGCTTTAATGGTTGGTTGGTCCAGAGTCAATCGCTTAATCATCGGTTGACTTAAAGTATTCGCATAAGCCGCTATATCTTCCTTATTAGCTGCCATAATGGCCGACTGGTTATCTAACAATGCCTGACTCATTTGACGTAATAAATCATTTCGTGTTGTTATTGTTAGTCCCGCGACATCAGTCGCTGCTGTCTTAGCGCGCTGTCCAATTTCTTGTACGCTTACTACCATATTAAACTCCTTTAAATAAAGTACCAACTTGTTTTCCGTTAACTACATCTAATATTGTAGCGGGATTTTCGCCATTAATTAATACCATTTGGCGTGCTCGTTTTAATAAATAATCGGCTGCATACAATTTAGTGGCCATTCCACCCGTTCCTAGTGTTGATGAGCCATTAGCACCAGCCAACAATTCAGCTGTCACTTCAGACACTAGTGGGATTGCCTGTGCATTTGGGTTGACGTGTGGATTAGCTGTGTATAACGCATCAATATCGCTTAGGACCACAAGACTATCAGCAGATGTCTCATGTGTCACAATTGCTGCTAGGCGATCATTATCACCAAAAGAGTGTTGGTGGTCTAACTCATCAACCGCAATAACATCATTCTCATTAATAATCGGAATAACATTTTGACGCAACATAGCCTCAATGGCATCGATTGTATGACGTAACATTTGCTTATTGTTGAAAACATCATAGGTTAAAAGTACCTGTCCAACATGTTGTTGATAAAAAGCAAAACTCTGATTATAAATTGCCATTAAATAGCTTTGCCCAATAGCTGCAAGTGCTTGTTGCGCAGGAATGTCAGTTGGCCGTGTGCGACTATTCATCTGATTTAATGCAACGCCAATGGCACCGGAAGTAACTAAAATAACATCATAATTTGATTTTTGTAGCTGTGTGAGTGTTTGTGCTAAACGATTAATTACTGGATACTTAATATCGCCAGTAGCATCAACAATAGTACTGGTACCAACTTTAACGACAATGCGTCGCCACGCTCTATCAGATTGAATGTCTGACCGTGATAATTGCATGATAATTGCGTCCTTTTTTACTTGCATGTTCATGGTTGTTAGCTATGTCTGACACAGGTAATAACGCACGGTATAATGATTTTCTCATTTAACATTTATCATTATATCATGAATAGACAGGTATAAAAAAATAAAAACATGATGCGACTCATGTTTTTATTTTTTAGCGATCATATTCTGATAAAAACTTTTCAATCTTGTCACGATAAAGTACTGGGTGGTCATGAAAACTCTGAACATGCTTTGAGCCTTGACTAACCCACAATAACTTTGGTGCTTTTAAAGCTCGATATAATGGATAAACCATCTTGGTTGGTACAAAATCATCGGCACTGCCATGTATAAAGAAGGTTGGTAATGAACTTTTAGACACTTGTTTTAAGGGACTCACTTCGCCGTAAAAGTAACCAGCACGAATTTTTGAAATGCCGGAAACAACATTAACAAACGGAAAACTTGGCAAATGATACATTGCTTTCGCTTGATATTTTGTTTCGTCTGCTAAATTTGTATAGGCAGAATCTGCAATAACTGCTTTAACTTGATGTGGTAAGTCAGGCTCACCAGAGACTTGCAGTACCGTTGCTGCACCCATACTCATACCGTACATAATAATATCGGTATCCTGACCCTGGTATTTAATAATTTGATTCAACCATTGAATATAGTCACGGCGATCAAGCCAACCATAGCCAATGATTTTTCCTTGAGAATCACCATGTGCACGATTATCAGGAATCAAAACATTGTACCCTAATTCATGAAATAGTTCACCATAAATTGCCATGGTTGTTTTATTATTGTGCCAACCGTGAGCGAGTATCGCTGTTTTGTTGGTTTTTTTATCGGCTGGTACGTACCAGGCATCTAATTTTAAGCCATCACGCGTTGTTTCATGCCAAATTTGCTTGTGACGTGCCAGAAATGTATTTTCATATCGGTAAAGTGAGTTATCTTTTGAGCGCAAGATATCTGGTTGGTTTGACTTTGGATTACGTACTTGCGCGACATGAAAAAAATACATACCTGATAGCAGCAAGATAATGACAATCACAACCACAAACCCGATCAGCCATTTGACTAAGTTGTGCATATTTGTTTACCCCTTAAAGTAATTATTGTACACCCCTATCATCTTTCTCGCAATTAAGGGCACTTATTCTGAGCAATCACTTACTGATATGATAATAAATTCATTTAGTTGCAATATACTCATCATGAAAAATGGTATACTAAAAAGAAAGTCAAAAAGAGGTATAAACATGGGTTACTCACAGACCTGGGATTTAGAAAGTATCTATCCCGGCGGCATCAGTTCACCAGCTTTAGAGGCAAAATATCAAGCAGTAGCACAGGATATTAAATTGTTTGAGCAGGACCTCATATCAGCAGAAACTTCAGCTGATAGCCTTGCCGATTTATCTGATTTAGCGCAAAAAATTGGTTCTGGGTTGGGCACAATCAGTATTTTCATTAATGGTTGGGCTTCAGTTGATTATGGCAACAGTATTTATGGCCCTCATTTTGCTAAACTAGGTCAACTGTTTGCTGATTTTGCTACACCCATGAACAAATTCAAAAAATTATTGTTAAGCTTGAACGAATCAGCGTTTAGAGATGTACTAAAAACACCTCGCTTAGAACCAATCGCTTTTTACCTTAGCGAATTGCGAACTGATGCAAAGCGACTACTCGATGACCAAACTGAAACATTAATCAACCAATTTGATTTAGACGGTCAGCAAGCTTGGTCACAGCACTATGATACAATTTCAGCCGGCTTATCGATGACTTATACAGATGACAATGACGGCAAAACACGTCGCATTTCTGCAGGACAAGCACTCAATATGTTAGATGGCGAACCCGATAACAAAACGCGTGCCAACATTATGACAAATTATGAGAAAATGTGGGGCAATGCTGAAAACTTAACTGCTGATACACTCAATCATTTGGCAGGTTTTCGTTTAACTAATCAAAAGGCACATGGCCGTCAATCACACTTAGAACAGCCATTAGAAATGAATCGTATGTCCCAAGCAACACTAGATGCCATGTGGTCGGTTGTTGATAATAATAAAGCCATGTTCAAGCCTTATTTTGAACGTAAAAAACAACTGCTCGGTTTAACGCAACTTGGCTGGCAAGATCAAGTTGCGCCACTGACATCCATTGGTAATTATCAACCCGCCGAAGTGTCTTATGACGATGCAGCAGATTTTATTGTGACACAGTTTGGCAAATTTTCTCCTAAAATGGCTAGTTTTGCTAAAATGGCATTTGAAAAGCGTTGGATAGAATCTGAAAATCGTCCTGGCAAGCAACCAGGTGGTTATATGGAATCTGTTCCTGATTTGCATGAATCCCGTATTTTCCTGACTTACACTGGCTCTGTCAATGATGCAGCAACAATTGCACACGAATTAGGACACGCTTTTCATTCTGCACAGCTAACGGATTTACCTCTTTGGCGTGATGCCTATGCGATGAATGTGGCTGAAACAGCCTCAACATTCGCTGAGTTAATTGTTAACGATGCAAATGTTAAGGCAGCAACTTCTGATGCCGAAAAGCTCGTGCTGCTTGATGCGAAAATGACAAACCCTATTGCCATGTTTTTAAATATTCATGCACGCTTTTTATTTGAGGATGCTTTTTATAAAGAACGTCAGCATGGCGTCGTTACACCGCAAAAACTTAATGCACTGATGGATGAGGCTCAAATTTCGGCGTTTGATGGCATCCTAGATATACGCCATCCACATTTTTGGTCCTCAAAACTACATTTCTTTATCGATTCCGTGCCATTTTATAATTTTCCGTATACCTTTGGTTATTTATTCTCAGCTGGCATTTATGCTGAAGCCCAAAAAGATCCTAATGGATTTGAAGATAAGTATATTGCGCTGCTTCGCGACACAGCTAACATGACTTCAGAAGCACTGGCACAAAAACATCTTGGTGTTGATTTAACGCAACCTGATTTCTGGCAAGCAGGTGCTGACCTGATTCAACAAGACATCAACGACTTTTTGAGATTGTCGGAACAATTTATTTAAACAAAAAGCCAAGCACAATGCTTGGCTTTTTGTTTATTTATATTTTTCTTCCAACTGACTCATCCATAGGCCTATACTAGTACCTATCAAGAATAATAACGCACTAGCAATGCCACTGACCAGATTAAAACCACTATAATCGGCAACTGGTGGCACAATAATTAATACAGTTGAGACAATAACAATTCCTAAAATCACATGATACACTTTCGCATGATACTGTCTAATCAAAAAATGCATAATCTTTGATAGTAAAAGAAGTGTCACTAAACCACCTAGTGTGATGGGGATGAAAACCCCCGGATCAGCACGCTTAAAACCCTGAATCATTGGCTTAAACAACCCGAGATACAGCAGAAAATTAGAAGGGCTTAAACCAGGTACAATGACCCCTAATGCAATTAAGCCGCCAGCAAGTAACCAAGAAAAGAAATTAACTGGTAATTGGCCAACTAGTCCTGCGACATTATATAAGAACACACCACCAATAATAATTGTGGCAAACAATACCAACCAATCGGACCAATGACGACCTGTCTTGCTACTTTCTTTAAACAAAGTTGGTAAAGTCCCCACAATTGCCCCAGCAAATCCCCACAAAACAACTGCCTTATAAGTCGTCAACAAGTAGGACAACGGGTTGCTAAGCAAAATAATACCTACAATGCCACCAAGACCAACCGGCAAGAAATACCAAAAGTCACGCTTAAAATTTTGACGTACATGAGCCATAAAATCTAACATACGTTCATACAAACCAAGTATTGCTGCGAGTACACCACCTGATACGCCTGGTAAGATAAAACCAAGTGCGATAAATATACCCTTAACAAAACGGCTAATCCAATTTTTAATGATTTGATTTTCCATAATAATAGCCTAACATATTTTTAGAATATACTCATTAAATATGTTTTTTCTTATTATGTCCTGTTGCGCCAATCTGCTAATGTTTTTTGGATATCTTCACTTTGACTAATCATGCTAATCACCGCTGCCCCGTCTACGCCCGTTGATAAAACCTTCGATAAATTATCACGTTGAATCCCACCAATAGCTACAATTGGGTGATGCGCGATGCGAATCAATTGGCTGAGTCCAGATATGCCAATTGGCGGTTTGGCATCTGACTTACTCGTTGTTGCAAATATTGGGCCGACACCTATATGGTCAATACCCGCTACATGAGCAATTCGCTGGTATTCTTGCTGGTTAGACACGGAAACACCGACAAACAAATTGCCAGATTGTTTAATATTATCAACTGGCCGACCATCATCTTGACCAAAATGAATACCATCAGCAGCAATGGCGTGTGCTAATGCCATATCATCATCGATTACCAGAGGGACATGATATTGCGCTGTTAGTGCGCGTACTTGCTTTGCTAATTGTAACTTTTTTTGCCCAACTAACGCACCTTGCCCTTTTTCACGATACTGAAATAGGGTAATTCCACTTCGCAATGCCTGATTTAAGATTCTTAAAAATTCTGCTTCGTCAGCAACATCTTGTGTGCCCATAATGAAATACCGAGCTAACATCGTCTTATCAAATATCATAAATCACCTCTGGTTGGTTTTTTATTGTACTTTGGGCTAGGTGATTTAACGGCCCATAGCGATGACCAACCAAAATACCATCACGAATAGTTGCATCAACATAAGTCTTGGCAGCAATAATGGCAGTTTCTAAATCATGTCCTAGTGCGAGTTGCGCTGTAATTGCAGCGGAAATTGTATCGCCAGTGCCATGCGTCCGTGCTGTGTTAAAGCGCTTTGTCCTTAGCCAAAAATGGCGACCATCTGCCAACAAAATATAATCTAAAACAATTGGTGCATCCCCGTGGCCGCCCTTTAGTAGCACATTTTTTGCGCCCAACGTCTGTAACTGTTGTGCAGCTAGCATGATATCATCTGTGGTTTTAATTGATAGATGAGTTAATACTTCTGCTTCAGGTAGATTCGGTGTCACTAGTGTTGCCAAAGGCATCAACAGTGTTTTCACTGCTGAAACAGCCTCATCAGTTAATAGCTGTGCGCCACCTTTAGCAACCATAACAGGGTCTAAAATTAACGGCCCAAAGTTAAATTTAGTCATTGCTTTTGCCACCGTTTCAACCGTGGCCGTATCGCCTAACATGCCCGTCTTCACCGCACGAATTTTCAAATCATCAGCAACAGCTGACAATTGTGCCATAATCATATCTGGTGTAATCATTTGGACTTTTTGAACACCACAAGTATTTTGTGCCGTCACCGACACCACAATATTTGCCCCATAAACACCTTGAGCTGAAAATGTATTTAAGTCTGCCGTCATACCTGCGCCACCACTTGAATCTGTGCCAGCTATTGTCATAGCCTGCGGTGTATCATTCATATTTTTTCACCTCCTTTGCAATAAATGTTTCAAGCTTGCTTTCTGATAATAAGTATAATTCATCTAATACCTGATTAGCAAAGTAACCAGGTGTGGTTACTTTGTGGCTTGCTGTTAAACCAGCTAATTTCATCATAGCCATAGCACGAACAGTGTTGTCCATAGAAATTTCATCACCGTTGAATGCTCCGATTATAGCTGATAATGCATCACCCGTACCAACATTGCTAGCTAGTAATGGTACGTTAACTGGTAGCATACGCGTTGTTTTACCGTCAGAAATAACATCGCTAGGGCCACTCATTGCAATAATTGCGCCGGTTTTATTCGCGGCTAACTGTGCAATCTGCTCTATATTTCCTGATCCAACGGCATCAATACCATGACTGGCAAAATCGATGCCAGCAAACCAGGCAATTTCGGCAGCATTACCACGAATAATATCAACTTTACTATTTGTGAGCAACTCTTGAACAGGAACGCTTCTAGACGGTATACCTACCGCAACAGGATCCAAAACCACTACTGTCTGTGTTTGATTGGCAATTTGTATCAGCTTTACTGTCTCAAGCAGCTCTGCTCGTCGCCAAGTACCAGTATTAACTACCACGGCATCACTGACAGCAACGAGATCTGAAAATTCTGCCACTTCTCGTGCCATAATTGGCGAGCCACCAATAACATTAACAGCATTTGCAACAAACTGCGGTGTCACATAGTTAGCATAATTAAATACTAAAGGTGTTGTTTCTTTTAATGTTGATAACTTCATAGTTTTAATTCTCCAATCAATTGCGACAAAATTTTTGTGCCCGCCACAGCTTTTAAAAACAAATAAGCTAGTATGGCACCAAAAACCGATGCTGGCAGAAAAAACGGTATATAAAAATAAAAATGTGGTACTTTAACATGATAAAGCCAAGTCATTATTGGCGCGGAAACGATAGCTGAAATAATGCCTGTCCCAACGATTTCACCCAGAACTGCGGCTAGGTAATTGTCCGTTAGACGATATAATAGACCAGCTAGCGCTGCACCAAAAACCGCGCCTGTAATAGCTAAAATTGGGCGTCCTTCTAATACCATCCGCATGCCACCTGTTAAAAAGGCAACACCAATTGCATACCAGGGTCCTAGTAGTACAGCTGTAATAACGTTAAAAAAATGTTGAAAAGGGGCCATATTAGGTAACACAACAATACTAGACGTTGCAAACGATAGTGCGGTTAACACACCAGCTATGCTGATTTGACGTAATGTTTTATGGCTACCCGATTTTACTGTTATCTCCAAAACATACTCCTTTTACCTATTAGCATGCCACCATATGAGCAATCAAAAAGCCGCCACTTATTTACGCTGGAAATAAGTAACGGCTACCAAAAAAACGTGCTTTATTAGTACCATTAGTGTATCTCCCTTCGCGCGCATGACCACGATCAGGTTCAATGGGTATTTCTCAGCCAATGAAGGCACCCCAGATAGGTTTATTTAGTTTATGGCATAATTGTAACCTAGCTTAACACGATATGCAAGATTCAATTTAAGGCTTACCATGTTTTATCATCAAAATCACGCATTTGCTGCGTCAATGATAATTGTGATTCAGAGGTCACCCGACTATAACTTGTAGTATATGGGTTTTTCATTAAGTGTTTCATTTGTGCAAATAATTCACTGGCTAAAAAATCAGCTAGTGCATCGTGATCCGGCCAAAAAGTCCATAGCATGAAGTCAGCTTTACCATTACTATTTTGCGCTAAAATTGCGTGGTTCGGCACGAGTTGCTTGATTAATTCATCGTTATGTTCTTTGCTTTGAAAAGCAATTTGATGTACCACATCGCCAACTATGGGCGACTTAACGATGCGACTATCAAAAGACATTGGTCTCTGAAATTTCGCAACCAAGTCAGGAGCGTCCAACAACAAGACGTTTGTTCCAGCTAGTTGTGACTCTTTACCCAAATAAAAAAAGTTGTCTGGATGTTGCGCTTGCATTGCAAGTAATGTTGCAGGTTCTTGTTCCGGTGTTAAAATTAAATTGATTTTCATAAGAATGGCTCCTTTAACGCATTCACGACATTTGATGATAAACGTGCTTGATGAGATAAAATAAAGTGTTGTACACCAGAAAAAGTTGTCAAATCAACCTCAGGTTTAATAACATGGGCAGCAGCAAGCTTTTTCGCAAAGGTTATATCAGCCTGCGTCATCATACTAACGCCCCATGAATCATTTAATAAAAGTGACTCCCATTGATTTGTCAATATTGCCTCGGCGCGTCTGAAACGACTGTCTTTATCAATAAAGCTACGTAAATCCATCGGCTCTAATTTTTTATCCATATGTTCGCTTAAAATTTTCCTCACCTCCTATGCCAAATCAATTGGTATCATTTTTCCAAATGGTTGCTTAATACTTAAGCGCTTTCCACGAGGTAATAGCCAATATACTTGATGAAAATTTGTTGATAAGGCAGCGTGCTCACCATCACCATCGGTTAAAATAACGATAACGGTCCGCATTGGCTCATAGTGTTTTGCTGCAAGCATATCAAAGATACATTGAAATGATGTACCCCCACCTGCATGTCTGACCCATTGTTTAATACGCTTAACAACGTGCACTGATGTATCAAAAGAAAATATTTGTATATTTGCATCGAACTGCTTCGCAATCTGTGCCACTTGCGCCAACATCATACTCACTTGGTGATTAGATATCGAAGCAGAATTATCAACAAAAATTATCAATTGTAATGCATAAGTACTGAGTTCTCCTGGCAAATCTAAACGATAGGCTTGACGTCGGTTAAATCGTGCACGTGTTGTTTTACGGCGATTAGGTATAGCACTTAATCCTGCACGTAAAATCGCTCGCCAATGACGTTTGGGTACCATAATTTCATCAATCCGTTGCTGGATACTTCCCGGCAACTGTCCTCGACCGGAACGTTGTGCATCTTTTTGTGCCTGTCTGATGACTGTCTCTAATGCTGCCTCGGCTTCATCTAATGATACACCAGCACTTTGCCATTCTTCATGGCCTGAATAATTGCCAGCATATTGTGGTAATAACTTATCATCGAGTTCCGCCAGTTGTGCAATATACTGCGCAGAATCTTGATATGGTGGTAACAGCTTACCATAAATCCCCAAGATGGTCTGTAACGTGATGGCCTCTGGCAGGTCACCTAAATGTGATGGCAAATATTGATTGACTGCTATATCCGTTCCTAAATTAACCAATTGACGACGTTGCTTTCTATCAAAAGCATAGCGAGTTGGATGAGCCCAAACAATATGTAATGCCTCATGAGCCAATGCTAATGCAACTTGATTATGATTACTAAATTGACGGTTAAATCGGGTTGGATTCACAATCAAAAACCAACGATGTGCTTGCCATCTCAGCTGCAAGGCCGTCAATGCTTTTTCGTCATCATCGCGTGCTAAATTCATCACAATATTACCATACAGCGGTGAAACATCTAAAAGTGTTTTGATGCCATCAACAATCAGATTGTTATTTAAATTTGTCATCGTGTCGCAATATCCATAATTTGCTGATACAAAACATTGGCATAATGCGCATCAGAAGCATACAAATCATCTAAAATCGGGGCACTTGTCATTTGCTTAACTAAAGCATATTGCCCATCTGGTGATACCAAACCTAATAATTCACTAAATCGCCCAGCGTTATTATCAGTAGTCATATTAGCTGTTAATAATAATGTCTTCATAACGCTTAATTTTTGAATATCGGAAAGTTTTTCAAACGTTAATCGAATTGTCTTAGGTAACTGCGGTCCCACCGGTTCTGTCTCAAAAACATCTGCTGCCGTTAGACTAGGTGTCTGTTCACGAACAAACGTCACAAATTGCGTAGCAACTTGATGGCCTAAATCACCAGCCACAATATCAAATAGCAGTTGGTCTTGCATAGGCGTTGCTAGTTGTCGTAACTCGTACAAATTATCAGATACACGTTGCCATGCGCGCGGCGTTGGGTTCAAATCAATTTGTCTGACTTCTGGATATAAGAGCGTGGCGTGCTGCGAAATAAATTGTCTTACCAGTGGATGAATGTGCTCTCGATGCTGAGTTTGTTCTTGCTTAGCCCAATCTAACCAATCAGTCACTGAAACCGACATAACCAAACGCGTGGTACGATCTTTAATGGCAGCATCGGAAGTCTGCACAGCATATTCTGAATCTTCAAACCCAGTCATCGAATCATCTGGGTTTTCTGCTAGAACTAATTTGACATTTTGGGGTAAAATCAAATCATTTATCTGACGCTGTAAAACCAAATTCATGAGCTCACCTTGCACAGCTTGTGACCCACGATTGAATTCATCTAGAAACCAAATGATGGGTTTTTCTGGGTTGGACTCAGCTTGTTGAATAATTTGAATCAACGTATGGGTATAACCAAATTGAACATCCGCTAAACGACCATAATTTTTCGTCGTTATAAAAGCCGCATCAGTTAATGGTGGTATAGGTATCGCTAAATCCCCTTTTTCAGATAGTGATACCACTGTTGTAAATAGTGTTGCATTTAAACGCTTAGCAACAGTTTGTACAAGTGCTGATTTCCCAATCCCCGCTTCGCCAACAATTGTTGGCACATTGCCACCCTTTAAGATCAAAGGCACAGCTGTTAATAATTGTTGAAATGATAATGCCATATTTTGCCCTCTTTTACTTAACTCAATTTTACCGCTAATTTGTTTTTCATGCTAAAATAAAGACATGACAAAACTACTTATTCTCGGTGCTAACGGTCAGATTGCTAAACTCGTCGTCCCTATGTTAGCTAATACCGATGTACAATCTACTTTAACTTCATTACATGGACGTTCCAACAAGAATATTCAAACACTTGACGCTGTCAATGAAACGCAGTTAGTCTCTATGTTAAAAGATATTGATATCGTTTATGCAAATATCGGTGCAGAAGGACGACAAAAAACAGCCGCCAACAGTGTTGTTAATGCTATGCATCTAGCTGGCGTGCGCCGCTTAGTTTGGGTTGCCACGGTTGGTGTTCATGATGAATTACCTGAAAAGCAAAGTGATTTATGGGCAAATATACTCGGTACAACAGATAATGAAAATACCTACATGGGTGATCAGGCCGCAGCTGTCAAAAGGATTATGACTTCTGGTTTAGACTATACAGTTATTCGTCCAAATGAATTAATTGATGATAATATCATGCAACAGTTAACTATTCAAACGGATCCAAAAGAAATAATTCAAGGTGGTCCGGTTACCCGAGTAAGTGTTGCTGAATTTATTACGCAAATTATTTTAAATCCAACAACCTACAATGGCATGTCTGTTGCTATTTCTAATAAAACAAATTAAAACACGAGCCACTAAAGTGGCTCGTGTTTTAATTTTACTTTGGTTTTTCGGCAACATATTTCCAATAAGCATCAATAATTTTAGCTGATATCTTACCGTTAGTACCATCTAAGTAGTTATTCATACCCGGAATGGCCATTGCAACAGCAAATGGTTGGCCTGGTACGTAAGCTACCATTGATTCAGTATACGTATCATGTCCATTAGTTTTGGTTTCCGCAGTTCCTGTTTTTGCGTAAACATGGGGCTGTAATTTGTGCATATCGCTACCACCCGTGTTCCAAGGATCGGAACCATTGGCTACACGTTCCATACCATTTTTAATGACTTGCCATTCATCAGCGGTAAGATTAACTTGGCCTTGAATATTTGGTGTTGCCGTCCAAACAGTTTTTTGCGTATCGCTATTTGGCATGCTTTGCTGGACAGCTCCAACGACATGTGGCGCTACAAGATAACCACCATTAGCAATTGTTGATACATAACGCGCTAATTGTAAAGTCGTATAAGAATCATATTGTCCAAACGAGGCATACAAATACTTTCCACGTGCCTCACCAGTCGTTGGTCCGCGATAACCAGCGGTCTCACCAGAAATATCAATTCCAGTCTTAGTACCTAGTCCAAACTGACCAAACCCATTGCGTAATGTTTGAAAGGCATCTGGTTGCAAAGCTAATGGTGATCCTGGACTATAGGTTTGACCGCCAATTTTCATACCTAACTGTACAAAATAAGTGTTGGAAGAACGCTCAAATGCGGTTCCAGCATCAATAGGCACTGGTGCTCCGGATTTGTTCCAGTAAGAGGTAATTTCTTGAGTACCTGCAATTTTAATACCTTGATCATTTAACACTGTGTTACTAGGTGATATAACCCCTTTTTGAAAGGCTGTTGCCATCACTGCTGGCTTAACAACAGATCCCATCACAATTGCATGATTCATATTACCTAATGGGTCAGCCGTTTTTTGACCCGTTTCGTAATTGCGATCAACACCTGCCATTGCATAAATACCGCCAGTGAAAGGATTAATGACTGTCGCATAAGCGCCTTCCACATCACCGCCAGGCACATTGTCTTCCAAAATCTTTTGAACCTCACTTTGGAAACGTGCGTTGATTGTCAATTTGACATTATCACCGGCTTGCCCGTTGTATTTAATTTGTGATGATTTAACCTGACCATTACTGCCAGTTGTCACTAGTGTTTGAGATGCTGAGCCTTTCAAAATTGATTCATAGCCCATTTCTAAACTAGAATTACCAACCGGCTCATTTTGTGAGTAGCCTTGTGCCAAAAGTGTGTGTAACTTGCTTTCTGGCAAACCTGTCGCCTCATTGGTTACTGTACCAACCAAGGCTTTAAATTCATCCCCCTCAGGATATTGGCGTGACCAGCTTGTTCCAAGCTTCACACCAGGAAAGTCACTTAATCGCTCGCCAACTTCAGCTAACTCTGTGTTCGTTACCCCTGATTCTTTAATAAAAGTAGTTGATAATGTGTAAGCGCCACTCATGCGCTGGAAAATCATGGCAGCATTGCTATCAACGTTATCAGCTAAGTGATTTTGCTGTACATAAGCCACCATATATTTATTAATTTGGTCTGGCGTCAGCGTACTCTTCTGTTTCTGATATTTTTTGACCATAATGGCCGATAATTTTGTATTATTTTTGTTATCGGCTAAATAAAAGTCAACTTTAGCCCGCTCACTTAGCCGCTGTGTATCAACTGCTACTATTTTCCCAAGCTTAATAGCCGTTTGCCGCATTGTTGGTGCTGTCACTGCCGTCCCACGTGTAAACGTAATAGCAGCCTGTGCCTTGTTACCAACAATAACTTTTCCAGTTGCATCATAGAACATACCGCGCGGAACGTTACCCTTTTCAATGGTTTCATCACTACGGTTTACTTCTCCCTGATAATATGCACCTTGTTTGATTGTCAGAAATGCTAACTGAATAATGAGTGCTATCATTAAAGTGAGTGAAATACCCAATAATATGTTTAAACGTACGGGTAGATTACCACTAGCACTATTTTTTTTATCACGATCTTCTAAGTAAGGATTACGCTTCATATTTGACCCCAATTTATCAATAAGTTACTTAAACTAGATTACCACAAATCCTGTTTTCGCGCTAAAAAAGACTAAAAATTTGGTATATTAGTAACATGAATAAAAAACACTACTTTATTGCACCATTAGCACTTAGCTTTTGGCTCCCAGCTTTAGTAATACTGGGTTATTTTGTTTATCGGGGTATGGCGCCATTTGGACCAAACTCTATTTTAACAGTTGATCTAGGCCAACAATATATTGACCAATTTGCTGCTTTCAAACACACATTTTTATCCCATCCTACAAGTTTTTTCTATTCATTTAGTAATGCGTTAGGTGGTGATATGCTCGGCGAATGGGCTTACTACCTTATGAGCCCATTTAATGTCATCTATTTATTCACGCCAATTGTGCACCTACCCTCTGCCATATTATTTGTTACCGTACTGAAATTTGGTAGCGCTGGCTTAAGTATGGCTTGGCTTCTAAAACAACTACAGTTGCAACGCGGTTACTACATCACATTATTTGCCGTTAATTATGCTTTATCTGGGTGGTTTATCGCCAACGATTTAAACCTGCTCTGGTTAGATGCTGCCATATTACTCCCAATACTGATTGTACAAATCGAGGCTCTTTTCAAACAAAATAATTGGTGGCGCTATGCCCTAATTTTAGGTCTAACCATTACCAGTAACTATTACATTGGCTACATGATTACATTATTCGTTATATTGTATTTTATTTGGCGTTTAACTTGGCCAAACCAAATTAAGCAGCGCTGGCAAGTAATCAAACATTTTGTTTACGGTAGCTTACTTGCTGGTGTTTTAAGTGCTTGGCTGATATTACCCACATATTATCAATTACGACTAGGTAAGGCCCAATACAATACGAATTGGTCTTTCAAATTTGACAATGATCCCGTTAAATTAATCCTGAAACTAATTCCAGGTAGTTTCGATTTCAATCAAATGCAAAGTGGACAAGCTAATTTTTTCGTCTCTGCTTTTATATTGTTTACAGTCATTAGCTTTTTTGTTGTCAAAACGGTTCATTGGCGCATTAAAATAGGCGCACTATTGCTTCTTGGTATTCTATTAATCGCAACAACCTGGGCCCCTTTAACAATTATATTCCACGGTATGCAATATCCTGTCTGGTATCCCTATCGTTTTAGTTTTCTAATTAGCTTCATGTTCATTTATTTAGGCGCGTTGGCTTGGCAACCAAATCAACCATTAAATCTTATGAGTAGCTCATTAAGTCTCGTATGTATCATTACTATCACTTTTTACGCTTATCAACAAAGTCATCATCTCAGCTACATCGATCAACGTAGTATATCGTTATTTGCGATTTTAGCTATGCTTATACTTGCGCAACTGATGTTCCCATCACAGGATCACTATCAGTGGCTATTGCTCTCTTTTACCGTTCTCATGCTAGTCGTCAACGTTTTGCTAACACTCAACCGTTTTTCCTACCTCACAAACACTGAATATCAAAGAACAATTAAATCACTTACACCTGCCATCAAAAAAATTAAAACAGATCGAACTTTTTATCGGATAGCACAAACCTTTCAACGTACACGCGGCGATAGTATGATGCTAGATTTTTATGGTGGTTCACATTTCAGTTCAACGCTACCAAAGGCAACACCTACTTTCTTTGGTAATATAGGTCAACCAGATGGTGATAACTACGTTGCTTATAGTAATGGTAGTTTATTATCGGATGCCTTGTTAGATATGAAATACATTGTGGCCCCAAATAATCAAGATAAACACTTGCCCGGTGATCCAAGTACACATTTGATTGGTTATCGGCCTGATACATCAAAGTATCATCTTAAAGCAGTAACAGACAAAACAAGTGTATGGGAAAATCCATACGCGCTGCCACTGGCTTTTGCAGCTAGCGATACTGTACTCAAAACAGCAATGCTACTAAATAACCCTATGCAGAACCAAAATAATATCTGGCAAGGACTAAACGCTCAAAAAGCACCCTTAGTGACGGCAGAAAATTTCAGCCAAGCCGTTGGCCATAACGTCAATACGCCAGCTACAATTACGGATGCATTATTGGTAAAAAACAAACCCAACGAGCCAGCTAGCCTTGACCTCACGTTTAATCCAAAAACCAATGATAGCTATTATTTAACACTTGGTAGTGGCTTACCGATTAAAGATTTTGATTTACTCATTAATGGCCAAGTGATTACACAGTTTAATTCTTACCGCCATACTGTCATTATTAATTTGGCCTCACAGGTTAAAAATAAACCACAAACTGTTACCATACGTTTTAAACAAACTCGCTCGTTGTTATTAAACAATGTTACCTTATACCGCATATCGCAAGATAATTTCCAGCAACAAGTTAATCAGTTAAAAGCACATCCCCTAACTATCGATGAATATCGCGACAATAAGATTACTGGCAATATCACGACAACTAAGCAACAACCCCTACTTATGACAACTATTCCTAGCACACCTGGCTGGCAAGTGCTGGTTGATGGAAAACGTGTCAAAACAGAAAAAGTGGCCAATTACTTTATCGCTGTGCGAACCGCCCCTGGAAAGCATCATGTCACCTTTAAATATACACCACCTTTTTTCTGGCTAGGTGTCATGTTAACAGGCACTGCTGTCCTGATTTTAGGCATATTCCAGTTTTATTATAAAATGCTTGCAAGAAAACGCTCTGCATGATATGCTCGTCTTGCTATTATTTGCGAGAAATACGCAAAATTGAAAGGAATCTTTTTATGTCAGAAGAAAAAGTATTTCCAATGACAGCTGAAGGACGCGATAAGCTCCAAGCTGAATTGGAAGATCTCATTACACGTCAACGCCCAGAAATTACAAATCGCATTCAAATTGCACGTTCATACGGTGATTTATCTGAAAACTCTGAATATCAATCTGCTAAAGATGAACAAGCTTTCGTTGAAGGTCGCATTCTCACATTGAAAAAAATGATTGAAAATGCCGAAATTATTGACCCAAACGCAACAGCTGCAGATGTTGTGTCCCTCGGTAAGACTGTCACATTCAAGGAACTACCCGATGAAGAACCTGAAACGTATGCAATTGTTGGTTCAACTGAGTCTGATCCGTTGGCTGGTAAAATTTCTAATGAATCAGCTATGGCAGTTGCACTACTTGATAAAAAAGTTGGCGACAAAGTCTCTGTTCCGCTACCAAGTGGTGAAAGTATTGACGTTGAAATTCTAAAAGTTGAAAAGTAATAAAAAGGACTTGCTGTTAGCAAGTCCTTTTTATTACTTCTTTATGCAAACTGATTAATATTTCCAATAATAATTGCACCGACAACAACTAGTATTGTGCCAATAATTATTAACTTCATTTGGTAATTAGACTTCTTTTCGCCTAATAGATAAATACCGCCAAATGTTGCCACAATGATACCTAATTGTGAGAACGTCGTTGCAATTGTTTGACCGATGGCTGGGTTAGCGGCTGAAATAAACATAAATATATTACCAGTCGCCCAAACTAACCCAGTCAAAATGTTTTTCCATGTTGGTTTGTTAAACATTTTATCCGCTTCTTTTAACACAAAGATAACAATCAAAAATGCACCAATTACTTGTCCAATCGCTTGAGGCCCAACGATTGCAGTCATATAGTCAACACCATTATTCTTAGCTTTAATGGTATCAGAAATATAGCCAATTTTATTCAAAAAATTAGGTAATACGAAATAAAACATATACCCAACAGTCGAGATAGCTAGATACACTAACCCTTTAGTCATACTTTTCGCTTGGCTTTCAATGCCTGAATTTAATGCCTTATCACGCGCAGAAATAAGTGTTGCACCAATAACAACGGCAATAATCGATATCACACCGATAGCCCACATCTTCCCTGTTTTCCAATCGCCAAGCACCACTGCTGCCATTAAAGCATTTGTAACAATTTGACCAGCAGTAGACAATGGAATAGCCAAGGACACACCTAAATCTTTAATTGCCAAGAATTGGCCGGCAGTACCAACTGCCCACACAAGACCAGATGCGACGCCCACTGTCCAAATTTCTTTTCCTAAATAGGCATGGTGTGGCATCACATAGAAAAACATAGTGGCTAGTCCGAATAATAGCGCACCAAATGTCATGCCTAATGTCTGTTGCCCAGCTGAGCCACCCATTTTTGTATTGACGAGACCAACTGATCCCCAAGCTAATGCAGGCACAAGTGCCAACAAAATTGCTGCATTCATTATATCTAATACTCCTTCATCGTGTTTGATTAACAAAAACTATTTTACACGAATGAAAACGTTTACACAAGTCTTTTTAGGAAATTTTGTAAACGTTTTCATCATTATTCTTGTAACTTACATCACAATCTCTCTATATATTAAAATGAGATACAAGCTGATAGCTGCTTTAACTTGATTATCGCGTATTTTTTATGAAAAAACTCATGATGATCTATTAAAAATAGGCTGACGAGTGTGACTTCACTCATCAGCCTATTTTATTTATTTATCATATTTTTGCATGTTCCAAGTTTCAATTACATTAATGAGTAATTTAGTATAGTTAACATCTGTTGCATAATGATCATCGTAGAGCGCCTTAGCTGCCTGTTTATAATTTTTAGCTGCTAAAACGTCCTTAAATTGATTAGGGTTCCAAGAATTACCATTCACAATTGTTTCAGCATGCTCCCGCATACTGTCCTTCCAACTATCATAGACAGCAAAACGTGCCTGTTGTGTTTCAGGTTTGCCGTCCACATATTCTGTAGTGTCTAGAACAACTGACTTACCTGGTGTGGTATCTTGTGTTTTAACACCATAAAAGTTATTATACTTTGATGACAACTTAGAGTTATCCCAATTCGATTCATGGGCTGCTTGTGCAATAGAAACTGAAGCTAAGATCCCATACTTTTTGGACAACTCTTGTGCATAAGGAGCAATTTTTTTAACAAAAGCTAAGCGTCGTTCAAATTCCGATTTACCAGAAGTAGCAATCAATGCCATCACATTTGGCGTTGCCAAACCATTGCTTTTTAAGGTTTTATAATATGGTTGCATTGTTATATCAGAAGTTTTTAACATTGTTTCAACAACATCACCAGCATTTTTAGCATTTGTTAAATTAAAGGCTTGTGGATAAATATAGTCTAATAATTTGGCATCCTGCGTATCTGATTGATTAACACCTCGCAACAAATCTGGATACTTCTGATACATCTTAGCGATTAATTTTTTATCATTAAGTGCTGTTAAGACAGACTGTTCTGAGACATTCTTGACCTTATCAGAAACATTTTTAGCAACTTGACTAGCAGATTGTCCAACGCTGACCATGACATACCCCTTTGGTAGACTCGGTTCAGCTGTCGGACCACTCACCATCTGTTGATAAATTAACTGTATCGTTTGTGAAGGTGATAGATGATACGTTCCGGCTTGTAACTTTTCTGCTCCTTGAGACATAGCATACTTGTAAAACGCTTTGGCGCTCTTAATAATTTTTTTATTTTCTAGTGTTTGACCCATTTGCATGGCCGTGGAACCATCATTAATTTTGACAGTTTTAAAAGTGGTATCCTGTGGGTTTAAAGCAGCATTGTTATCCGTAAAAAGTGCCTTAATAACTAGTACAAAGCCCACAACAACAATAACGGCCAAAAATGCCGTTAGCCATTTAGACTTTTTAGATCGCTTTTTGTGTGGCCCACGGCCACCGCCTATTGGTCCAGCAAATGGATTATTTGATGTACTATTTTGTGTGGCATCTAAAGCTTCTGCTGCTTTTATTTCATGTTGATGCCGTTGTTTTCGAGATTCCATAGTTTATCCTCTAAAATAAATTATCATAATAATGAAAGCGACCAGTATCATTAATACTAGTCGACTTGTTATATTTTAGCATATTTTTTTATGGGATAGATTAAGAGAAGATTACTTTAACGCTTCTACATCGCGTGCAATCATTAGTTCTTCATTAGTTGGTATTAATAGCGCCTTGACCTGTGAGTCCTTTGTTGAGATTTCAATTTCTTCACCACGCTTCTCATTAGCTACTGAATCTAATTGTATACCAAAATAAGCTAAACGATCGATAATTCTTTTTCTAATTGGAGATGAATTTTCACCAATACCAGCTGTGAATACCAACGCATCTACGCCACCCATTTCGGCAATATATTGCCCCACATACTTAACAATACGATTGACAAAAATATCGACAGCCAACCGCGCATGATCATTCGTGTCCTGAACGTCTAATAAATCACGCATATCAGATGAGATTGTTGATAAACCTAATAAACCTGATTTTTTATTCAAAATAGTCAGCATCTCGTCATTTGATAAGCCCTCTCGTTCTTGAATATAATAAACTAGTGATGTATCAACATCTCCAGATCGCGTAGCCATTGCTACGCCAGCTAGCGGTGAAAAGCCCATAGATGTATCTAATGACTTACCATCCTTAATAGCAGTAATAGATACACCGGCACCTAAATGTAATGTGATGAGTTTAAGTGATTCTAACGGCTGCTTAAGCATAGTTGCCGCACGAGAGGCCACATAGCGATGCGAGGTACCATGAGCACCATACTTACGTGCCCCATAGCGCGTATAGTATTCATAAGGCAACGGATAGAGATAGTTTTCTTCGGGCATCGTCTGATGAAATGATGTATCGAATACGGCAACAGATAGCGCATTGGGTAAAAGCTTCTGAAAGGCACGAATTCCCATGGCATTAGCTGGATTGTGCAAGGGTGCATAATCGGCAAGACGATCAATTTTTTCTAAAACGGCATCGGTCACAACAACAGAATGATTAAACCATTCACCACCAGCTACGACACGGTGTCCAACACCTGTAATTTCATTAAAATCTTCAATAATGCCTAAATCTGTTAACTTTTGAAGCATGAAATTAATGGCCTGCTGATGATCTTTAATCGCCAGCACATTTTCATACTTGTGACCCTTACCGTCTTTTAAAATAACAATATGGTCATCATCTTCAGAGTTGCCAATTAAACGTTCACCCTGCACTTCTGAACCGTACTTAATTGTCACAATAGCGTCATCCATCCCAATTCGCTCGATAACACCTTGTGCAATTACTTGTTCTGCTGGCATCTCTAATAATTGAAACTTTAGCGAAGAACTGCCGGCGTTAACAGCCATTGTTTTAGCCATAATATGATTTTTACCTGTCTTTCTTAAACGTTTCTTGACTGGACGCATGTTGAAAATATAAGACAAAAATAATTCAGTAGACTTTGCCATACATTTAGGCGATGTTTACAATCTCACGCTTCATTCTTTTCTCTATCCAGTTTAACCCAAGCCTTGATATCTTGCAAAAATTTTTTTAAATTATCCACATCTTTCAGTGGTGGATATTGTCCCATTAAAATGTCACCAGTATTCTCTGCCTGCTTTTTTCTAATCACTAAAATAGCTTTCGCAGCACTTTGGTTTTGAAAAAAATTGTTCGGTAATTGTAAAAATGCTTTAATTTGTGCCTTTGCTGTAAGCATGCCTAACAATTTTTTTGAATCAGTTCCCGATAGTACATCTGCTGGAACAAGCAAATATGCCCAACCATCAGGCGTTAAAAAGTCTAGACTCTTTTCTATTAATAGTTGATGTACCATTGACTGTCCATTGGCTAGCTGTGTGGCATAATAACTCGGTGCTGCCATTGGATAATAGCCTACTGGTAAATCAGCTATAACAACCTTAGCCTTTGGTATATCTTCTAATTGAACGACATCTGCCTCATAAAAACTAGTTGTTCTATCGTTAATCAAGCCATCAACCGCTGAAGCTAACGCTAACTGCCTACTATCATTATCAATCCCTATTCGAGCAACTGTAATGCCGTTATCTACTAACAAATTGTTAACTGTGTTGAGTAAGTTTCCTGTACCAACATTAAAGTCTATTAGGGTATCACCCGTTTTGAGTGCCGCAGTTTGTAATAGAAAATCCGATAACAAATAACCAATACCATCGGGTGTAATTTGAGAATTGGCGGGTACTTTATCTTCACGATGAACTTTGAGCGTAACAAGTTGTAATAATTTACGCAAATCATCAGCTGACAGTTTATCTTGCCTGAGCGATTGTGTTAACGTTTGTATTTGCTCAACTATAACTGAATTAGGTTTATTAGCATCGACATGAACAGATCCATCATTGATGTCTTCAAGTATTTCAACAAGTGCATCTGTAAAATTCATGTCAACATCTTTAGAAAAATCAGTCGTTATTGCCGTTAAATTATCAAAGTATTGTGCTATTTTTTCTTGTGTCATAGCTTAATTTTAGCGTCTTTCACCTGTGTTTTCAAGAAGATGTCACTGCCAATAAATCTCTATTGTGATAGCGTGACCCTATTTTGATAGTTATCTTTTGCCCATCTATCATAATGTCATGCTGATCAATTTTTTGGTGACGGTGCCCAGACTTTGCAAACTCAAGACTTGCTTCTAATTGCAGCCGATCTAATTCGACTGCCAAAATCATTTGTCGACGATTAGATAGTTGCGCATTAAACGCATTGTTTTGTAATAGTAAACCAAAGCTCAACATTGCTAACATTATGACCGTTGTGACAGTAATTGTTGCTTCTACACGTATCATTTGGCCGCTTTACTTTCTTTTAAAAAGAGTATATCTGTTGCTACCTGTCCCTTGTTGTTTACCACAGTTATGTCTGTGTATCCTTGATGACGAACTATCTTCATTTTATTGATATTATTCATCAAAATAATTTGACCAGCACCCTCGCCTAGTAACTTAAGTTTTTGATTGTCTACTTTTAATATCATTTTTTTACCTTCACTATTTTCTAATATTATCTGGTCTGGGAATCTATCAGCAAGCAAGTATTTTTGCGCTGCTAGTTGATGCACAATTATGTTTAATGTCATATCTGAAGACAACTCACTTCTATACTTAAACATTGGCAACACCAACTGCATTGTGAGTAAGAGCAATGCTATAATACCAAACGATAATAGGGATTCAATTAAAGTGAAACCTTTTCTATCGCCCACTAATATAATCTCGCCATTTTTTTGCTGAAATAACACGAAATTTAGTAGCATCCTCATATTGCGCTTTTAATTTCGTTTCTTGCTGTTTAAAATTAGCAATTTGCTGATATTCAAATATGCTCAATCCCGTCACCAAGAATAATGATAATAATGCCTCCGTCAAGATAAAGGCAGATCTACGATTTTTCCACACGATATTCTCCTCCACCAAAACTAAAAATAATTTTTATGTATGCTGACCCACTAGTTAATGTTACAGTAGTCGGTGCGACATAGCCTGTGGGTAAAATATCTAATTGTTGCTGTCCTTTGTGGCGATACCCCTTAGGATAGATCAAATTAGCATGAGCCATTGCAACAGATTTTTCTTTAAAACAAACATAGCATTTTTGCTGCTTTTGTTGCGCAGTAAGACGAACATGTTGCCAATTCGAGTGAAAAGCCGTTTCCCAATGGTTAATATTTGATGTTTGTGGTAGCGAATTCTGTACGCCAAAAGTAATCACCCCCGCAATAATACCTAATACAATCAGCGATTCAATTAACGTATATCCTTTATCTATGTGCTTCATTATTAGCAATTACTATCTTTAACTCTTTAGCCTTTTGTGCCTGTTTTGAGGTCAAGTAACCGGCTGATTTCAATTCCTCGATTGTGACATTTTTCTTGTCTGGATGGTCATTAATATATAAATCAATTTGTGTCTGAATAGTCGATACCATTGCTACCTGATGTGTTTCGACAGCCTTTTGGCGTTGTGTGTTTAGATTGGGTAAAATTAACAACATTAAGAGACTGATGATAAACAGTACAATAGCTGATTCAATTAGTGTGAATCCAGATGATAAATGCTTGCATTGTAATCTTTTAAAATTCATTGATACAACCTTCCTATAGATTGGTACATGGGTAACAACATAGACATATAGACACCGATGATTGACAGCCCAATTACACCAAAACAAATCGGTTGTATCGTGTTAATGAGTCGATCAATTTGTCTCATAGCCATTTCAAATTGAGTTTTAGCATAATATGATAGATGCTTTGCAATAATTTTAGGTGCTTGTCCACGAGCAAAGTAACCTGCCAGTGACTCATTAAAATAAGTTTGTCTTAAAATATAGTTTTCAACAGACTCGCCATCTGCCAAATATTGTTTCGCATGAGCAATTATGACTGATGCTGTTTTTGACAATACTTTGCGCTGAGGAACATCAGATAATGATTCTAATACTTGTGGTAATGTTAAACCATTAGCCAGCAATACCGTCAACTGTTGTGAAACTTGATACGTTACAATTGTTCTTATAATTGCACCAATAATTGGTAGTTTAACCAAAATAAGCAATTTTTTTCGAGAACTAATTTTAAACCAACATATCATTACCATAACACTAACAATTAAAAGTATTGTTGTTACAACAAACGGCATTGAGACAAAAAGTGACTTATTTTCTGACATATCGACATTTTGCCACTGATTCAATATTGGTGAAATAAAATATTTAATGCCTACTAACAGTGCGCCTAAAATAATAAGTAGTATCATAGGATAACGCATAACTTGTTTGATTTTATTCTTTTGTCGTTGTATTTGCCTTAAATTTTTTCCAATTAGTATTAGGGATTCAGATAAATTGCCATGCTGATCTGCTAATCGGAGCTGTAACAAAATATCTAGGCTAACATATGGTCTAAGACTATCCGAAAATGACTGACCTGCTGCTAGATCTTTCTGGATATCAGATAACCAAGAACGCCATGAATGGTGTGCTAAAAATAGTGTGTCTAAACTTTGTGCCATATCATACCCAGATTGTAATAAAGCGCCGAGTGATTGAAAAAATACTATTTGCTGCTGTTGTTTAAATCGCTTTGTATGTTTCATAGACCGCCTTTGATATAATATTGTGTTTAAGCGCGTATTGGAGTGTCTCTCGCCACATATTAGAAAATTTTTCAACCGATTCTCCCGCTATAATACGCTTAATTAACCCTTCTGACAGATAATCAATAAGCGCTGCTTGAGTTCCAGATATAGTTGTAATTAGGCGTTGATAGACAACACCACCAAGCGCTAGTTTCAATTGCTCCGATTTGATACCAAGATCTAATAGACGTAAAACAACATCACGTGCTGACATAGCATGAACCGTACTGAACACTAGATGACCACTAAGCGCTGCACGTATCGTAGCTTTTGCAGTAGCAGTGTCTCGTATTTCGCCTACTAATAACACTTCAGGACGGTGACGTAACGCTACTTTGATTAGTGCATCATAATCCATTTGTGCTGACGTATTGACCTGCAACTGTATAAATTGATGCTGTTGAATTTCAACTGGGTCCTCAATCGTCAAGACTAACTTCTCAGCTGCTATGTTGTTTAATAGGCGATACAGTGTTGATGTTTTCCCCGATCCCGTGGGTCCAGCAATAACAAACAATCCACTATTTGGTATGGCAGCTCTGAGTTGCTTAAATTGACCATCATCTACCCAATTTTGCTGCTGTTGATTGGTATAAATAAATCGTAAAACAACGGTTTCACGGTTCAAAAAATCACCTACGGTAGATACGCGGATCCAAATCTTACCAAAAATAAATCGCCCTATTTGCGGCCTTCGCTTCTCAGCAATATCCATGTGAGCACGATATTTAATTGATGCAATCAACCGCTGTACGTTAGTATTCTCTACATACTTAGATATCTTCAGTTTCCCATTAACATGAAACTTGATAACATATTTTTCTTCCTTAGTTGGCGAGATATAAATATCATTCACACCTTTTAACATCGCTTCGTTCAGTATTTTTTCCATTCATATATTACGACCTTTCTAACTTTCATATGGCATAATACGTGACAACAACAAATTTATCTTATTATTATCCCCTAAAAGAAAGCATCTGAATTATTTAAGGTACTAAAAAAGTTGGCCAGCGTAACAAAAATGTTACGCTGACCAACTTTTATGTTGATTCTAAATATTAATAATTTTATTCACCTAAACGAGCACGGAAGTCTTTTGTCGCTTCTTCATAGCCAGGCTTACCTAAAAGCGCAAACATGGCTGTTTTGTAAGCTTCAACACCTGGTTGGTTGAACGGATTAATACCGAATGTGTACCCAGAGGCACCCACAGCCATTTCAAAGAAGTAAATCATGTAACCTAATGTGTAGGCATCTTGCGCTGGCAAATGAACCGCCAAATTAGGTACACCACCATCAACATGTGCTAGCGTAACACCTTGTGACGCTTTAGTATTTACCTCATCAATGGTAATACCCTCAAGGTACTGTAGACCATCATTATTACCCGCTTCATGTGGCAAATCCAAATTTGATACCGGATTATCTAACTTGACAACTGTTTCAAATAAGTCACGACGGCCTTCCTGAATATATTGACCTAGTGAGTGTAAATCAGTTGAGAAGTTCGCAGAAGATGGGTAAATACCCTTTTGATTTTTACCTTCTGATTCACCCATTAATTGTTTCCACCATTCAGACAAGTATTGCATTGTGGGTTCCCAATTAATTAACAGCTCTGTTGTGTATCCCTTATCGTACAAAATACGACGTGCAGCAGCATACTTATAGGCTTCATTCTTAGTTAAATCTGATTCCGAATACTCTTCTTGGGCATCTTTTGCACCGTTCATCAAGTCTTGAATATTTGCACCACTAGCCGCAATTGGCAATAATCCAACAGGCGTTAAGACTGAGAAACGACCACCAACACCATCAGGAATAGTAAATGTCTCATAACCTTCACTGATAGCTTCGTCATGCAATGCCCCATGCTTAGCATCAGTAGTAGCATAAATACGCTTTTTAGCCGCTTGAGCACCGTATTTCTTTTCTAGTAATTGCTTGAATACACGGAAAGCAATTGATGGTTCTGTGGTTGTGCCAGATTTAGAAATAACATTCACTGAGAAATCTTGGTCACCGATGACACGCACCAAATCATTTAAGTATGATGCCGATGTTGAGTTACCAGCAAAATAAATTTTGACACCTTGGCGCTGATCATCTGCTAGTTCATTATTAAACATTGGATTCAAGAAATCCACAGCCATCTTTGCGCCTAAGTAAGAACCCCCAATACCAATCACAACCAAAATTTTTGAATCTGACTGAATTTGCTTAGCTGCTGCTTGAATACGTGAAAATTCTGCCTTGTCGTAATCAGTTGGTAAAGTAATCCAGTCGGAATACTCTGCCCCTGCGCCTGTACGATGGCGTAATTGTTCATCAGCCATTGTGATTAATGGTTGCATTTCTGAAAATTCATGTGCTGCCACGAAATTTTCAATGTTCTTTGTGTCAAATGTGATGTGTGCCATAGTGTTAGCCAAACGTCATTTGCTATTATCAGCTAGTGACGCGTTTCCTCCTTAAAATATGTTAAGCGCTTACAAATTTATTTTATCACAATTTCGCTGCCGCTGCGTCATCAATAATGACTGTAACATTGGGATGTTGTTGCAACACAGAAGCTGGGAGCTTTTCAGTGATAGGTCCAGATATCATTTGTGCCACTGCATCTGCTTTTTCAGCACCAAATGCCATTAACAATATATGCTTGGCGCTCATTACTGAACCAATGCCCATGGAAATTGCTTGTGTCGGTACATCTACTTCATGATCAAAAAAACGCGCATTTGCATCAATTGTAGACTGCGTCAAATCAACGATATGCGTTTTGCTATCAAAAGCTGTGCCGGGTTCGTTAAAACCAATGTGTCCATTACGACCCAGACCGAGCAACTGTAAATCAATAGGATTCTCTTCAATAATTCTGTCATATTGTGACGTGGCCGCTTGGCGGTCAGGATTTTTGCCATCAGGGATAAATGTTTGCTTGAACGCTTTATGATTAAATAAATGTTGCGCCATAAAAAAATGATAACTTTGTGGATCATTACCAGAAAGACCTAGATATTCGTCTAAATTAATAGCAGTAGCCTGAGAAAAATCTAGTGGACTTTCGACAAGGCGTTGGTATAAAGGTACCGGTGTAGAACCCGTTGCTAAGCCAAAAACCCTTGCCCCTTTGGTTAAGGTCTCTGCAAAGATGTCATAGGCACGTGCAGCACCTTGGCTTGCGTTGTTAACTTTTATAATGTTCATCGTTACTCCTCCTATTGGTCTATACCACTTCGGTCTATACCAATATAATACCACATTATTACGGCTTTGAAAAGGTACAATAAAAAAGGACAAATTATTATTTTAAATAACAACTTGTCCTGCTTATAATTACCCAAAAATGTCACGCCAGACACGTGTCCACCATGGTGCTTGTGTTGTGTCTATCGTTGATTTTAATAATAAATTACGGCTATTAACAGACGTGTTCGGTAAAAATACGACGTCAGGTAGTGCCAGTTGGGCTAGTGCAACGGATTGACCCCGAGCTACTTTTTTAGGATGTCGGCTTAATGTTGTGTGGTTCACCTTGATTGGTGCCTGTTTTTGATGCCAAAAAGTTTTAGTTTGGCCAACAACAACCGGTACTTCTTTTCGTTTCATATCTAACATTTTTACTTTTTTGCAATCAGAAAGTACGCTGCCGGCCTCAAAAGTCTCTGGTACCTGTGATTTGAGTACATCATTCACAATGTTAATTGTCTCTTGATATCTCGTTACTGTATCAGTATAATAGCCAGCACCATTCACTACAGTAATAAATTCATGGCCTGCTTGATCTTTGACAATTCCTGTAAAAGCAGCCCCTGATTCTGGGGTTGACCCTGTCTTTAAGCCCTCAATGATTAAATGATTTGGATTCGATACTTTCTTTGAGTGTTGGTGACGAAATAAAAACTGGTCAGTGGTTAATTTCACAGTACGATTAGCTGATGCCGATTTATAAGAAATAAAATCGCTCTCACCCAAAGTACGAATATTAGGATCTAATTTAATAATTTCACGTGCTAGCATGGCCAAGTGCTCGGCACTGGCTAAATTAGCGGCCTCACCAGGCTCATGAGCTATTTTATTTTCAAAAGCATTACCATTCACTTGACCAGCGGCATTGTACCATTTGGAGTGATCTAATTTCAATTCATTAGCCCATGATTGTAATGCTGCTTGAGTCGTCATACCTTTAGGTGTTAAATATTCGCTCAGTGCAAATGATGCATCATTTGCGGAAATCGTGAGCATAGCATTGTACAGTTCTCGAACGGTTAAATGGTCACCTGCTTTAATATCAAGATGAGAATAAACATACTTAGGTTGATGAGATAAATCTGCTTTACTCGTAATTGGAATCGGTGTATCCCAGGTTAGTTTGCCGTCATGAATCGCACGAAGCGCAGCATATGCTGTTAACATTTTTGATTGTGACGCAATCATACCAAGTTTTGTCGCATTTCTAGTCGCTAATACCTGTCCTGTTCTTGCATCAACAACAACTGCTGAGGTCAATGACTCTTTTAAATCTATTGGCTTAGCCGATGGTGCTGCTGACACAATACGCACGAAACTTATTAATCCTACACTAAAAAATACGACAAATTTAATCCACTTCATCTCTATTTCCCCTACTTTGCTTGAGTGGCAACGTCATAATAAATGTTGTTAACTCAGCATCTGATGTTGCACGAACAGTGCCCCCATGTTGCAAAATAATGCCTTTAACAATGGCTAAACCTAAACCTGTCCCACCCGTCTTACTATTACGAGAACTTTCGACACGATAAAAACGATCAAAAATTTCCAATAGGGCTTCCTGAGGAATCTGAACACCATTGTTAATCACACGAATTTCTACTTCTTGTGCCTTTACCTGCGCGGTTAGCTTAATATATGTTGCCCCTTCGCCATATTTAAAAGCGTTCGTAATGAGATTAATTAATACACGCGCTAATTTATCAGAATCTGCTTCCAAAATAATGAGTTCTGGGTTGGTGATTTGCATCATTTCAATTTGATGTTCGTGTGCTTCGATTTCATAACTGGCGAGAAGTTGTGCAAACAAATCGCCTAAACTAATAGTTGTTAAATTCAAGACTGCATCTCGAGCCTGTGTTTTCGAGAATTCAAATAAATCCTCGACTAATATTTTCATTTGATTCGATTTATCATAAGCAGTATGAATATATTTAGCACGATCTTCAGGACTCAAAGTCGTTGCGTTCATTTCAACTAACCCAAGATAACCAATAATAGCAGTAAGCGGTGTACGTAAGTCATGTGAAATATTAGTAATCATTTCATCCTTGGAGCGTTCACTCGCACGTTCTTCTTCCCGGATTTTTCGCGTATTTTTGGCTATCTTGTTAGAGACGTCAATAAGGGCTTGTGTTCGCGGGGCGTAGTGTGCATGCCAATCAATTGTCATATCTGAATTTTCTTTGGCAATTTGGTGTAAATCACGAATTAAGTGAATTAAACTTTCTGCTTGGCGCCAACGAACGTATTGCCAAAACACAATCACTAAGTCACCTAGTATTAAAATTAACATACTTAACCAGAAACGCCATCGTAAAGCTATGTGAGCCGCTTGCCCTAATACTACTGTGGCAGACAATACGAACCAACTAAAAAGCAGTAGTAACAATACTGTTCCTACCGCATAATATATTTTGGTGCGATTGTGCTTAAAAAATAACGATAGTTTGTTCATTAATTTACTTCAATCTTATAGCCGACACCCCAAACGGTTTGAATGACTTGGTCACCATTCGTGGCTTCTTCAATTTTATCACGTAGATGTGATACATGTACCATAACTGTTTTAGCTGAGACAACCGATTCTTGTTGCCAAACACGTTCAAAAATATCATCGGCTGAAAACACACGATTTGGATGAGAGGCTAATAAGTAAAGAATACCGAATTCTAGGGCCGTCAAATTGACAATGTCGCCATTGGCCGTTTTCACTTCATGACTGTCTTTGTTAATCACTAACGAACCAATATCTAAAACATCAGGCGTTTTATCTTGTACGGCATTGTCTGCCCGTCGTAATAACGACCGAACACGGGCCATGACTTCTAATGGATTAAAAGGTTTTGTCACATAATCATCCGCACCTGTAATCAGTCCCTGAATTTTGTCCATATCGCCCGACTTAGCTGACAACATCAAAATTGGCACACGACTGTCTTTGCGGACAATCTTAACCACCTCTAGCCCATTCATATTGGGCATCATAACATCTAAAATCATCAGTCCAATATCTGGATTGGTATTCAGTTTTGAAATGGCTTCTTTACCATCAGCAGCCATGACTGGCTCATAGCCTTCATTTTTAAGATAAATTTCGAGCAATTCAGCTATTTCAATATCGTCGTCAACAACTAAAATCTTCATCAGTAGCGTCTCCTATTTTTTAGTCTTGGCTGAATCCAAACGTGCTTGTTGTGATAACTGGCTAATAGCAAAGAAACCGCCCTTTAAACCAGCTTTTTGGCGATTCCAACGGAATAGGCCATATGCAGCCGCAGCTAAAATAATATAAGCAACTGGCGGCAAAGTTGGATTAATAACTGGTGGTAATAGACCAAGTATCAAAAAGCCAATTAACCATGCCACAACTGCTGCAATGAGGTATAACCATCTTCGTGAATTAGATGGTGCATTCTCGGGTGCTTTTGGATTAGGCGTAAGCTTGAGAATAATTCCCGTGTAGATTGACCCACCTAAAGCAGCAATAAGCAATAGGGAAATAATACCAGCACCTTGATTTGCTTGCTGTTTAGCGAAAAACAGTGATAAGCCAAATACACCACTAAACAGCATAAAAATAACAAGTGACGTATCTAATGCTAAGGGGGCAAATTTATAATCATGCAATTTTTTGGCAGTTACTTTTGGATCTAAATATTTTTGCGCCGCCTGTGTAGGCGTTCCAAATAGTTGAACAGCTGTGGTTCCTGTTCCTTGTGCTGCAAGCAATTCTGCGGTAACTTCATCAGTAATCTCTTCTATCTTTTCTGCTGATAAATGACTGTTTTGCGCCACAATTTTTTTGAAACGAAAAATAAAATCTTCGTTTTTCTTAGTTAATTGATGCTTTTCTTCTACCATGTTGGTCGTCCTCCGAGACTATGTACGCAACCCGCAGGTTGTCTTATTTTAGACGTTAAATCTAAATTCAATAATATCACCGTCATTAACGATGTATTCTTTACCTTCTGATCGTAATTTACCAGCCTCTTTAACAGCTTTAACCGAACCAAGTTTGTCAAGATCTGCAAAAGCAATTGTTTCAGCACGAATAAAGCCACGCTCAAAATCGGAATGAATAACGCCAGCAGTTTGTGGTGCTTTCATACCTGCTTTAAATGTCCACGCACGCGTTTCTTTACCACCAGCGGTAAAGAATGTACGTAAATCAAGCAGGTGGTATGCTGCGCGAATTAATTTGTTTAGGCCAGGCTCTGTCACACCAGCCATTTCAAGAAATTCAGCCTTATCTTCGTCAGCTAACTGAGCAATTTCTTCTTCAGCACTAGCCGACAACCCAATAGCATCTGCCCCTTCTGTGGCAGCAAAATCTTGAATAGCTTTAAAATACTTAGATGATTCAGGATCTGCCATGTCATCTTCAGCCAAATTAGCAACATATAATACAGGCTTAGTCGTCAGTAAAAATAGTCCCTTTACAATTTTTTGCTCATCATCTGTAAATGTTATTGTTCGTACAGATTTACCAGCTTCAAGCACTGGCTTGATTTTTTCTAAAACCGAAAACTCGGCTTTTGCTGCTTTATCTGCACCTTTGGCTGCGCGTGCTACCTTGCTATAGCGCTTATCAACAGTCTCTAAATCAGCTAAAATCAATTCAGTATTGATTGTATCAATATCATCTAATGGATTAACTACCCCATTGACGTGAATAATATCATCACCGTCAAAGGCACGAACCACGTGAATAATGGCATTAACTTGACGAATATTTTCTAAAAACTTATTGCCGAGACCCTCACCTTGCGAAGCACCTTTAACGATACCTGCAATATCAGTAAATTCAAAGGTTGTCGGAATAATTTTGTCTGCCGGCACTAATTCTTGAATACGTGCCAGACGATCATCAGGCACTTCAACCATACCTACATTTGGTTCAATTGTTGCAAACGGATAGTTTGCCATTTCAGCTCCAGCTTTAGTGATTGCATTAAAGAGCGTTGATTTGCCGACGTTAGGAAGACCGACGATTCCAGCAGTAAGTGCCATAGTTTAGGTATATATTTTGCTAAGTATCTAGCTACTCTTAGCGAAATATATCCTCCTTTCTTAAAATACTTCATATTAGTTATCTTTTTGAGATGATAAAACTTTTTTTAAACGTTTATTAAAGTCAAATCGTGGCATCATAATTCCGCGACCACAATTCGTGCAAGTTAATTTAATATCTGCACCAATTCTTGTGATTCGCCACGAATTGGTCCCACAAGCGTGTGGTTTTTTCATTTCCACGACATCTTGTAATTTATAAGTTATTGGTTCAGCCATTTAGTCTACCTCAACATTTAACAGCGCTAAAATACGACTCAAATCATCATTGGAAAGATAATTAATTTCAATTTTTCCGCTACCTTTTTCCGTAGCATTGACTTTAACTTTCGTACCAAATTTCTCTTCAAGTTGTGTGGCTAATGCGCGAATATATGGTGACGTTGGTGTTGCTGGTTGCTTTTCGACAGGCCCCTCATTTATCTGTTTTACTAATACTTCGACTTGACGGACTGTCAGTTGACGACTGACCACAGTCTGCGCTAACTCTTCAATATTAGCTTTTACTTTTAAGCCTAGTAGCGCACGCGCTTGACCCATTGATAACAAACCAGACTGTACCATGTCTTGCACAGCTTCAGGCAATTTCAACAAACGGACCGCATTCGCTACTGTCGTACGTTCCTTACCTACTTTTTGAGCTACTTGTGCTTGTGTCAACTTAAGTTGTGACATCAACCCACTGTACGCTTGTGCTTCTTCAATAGCATCCAAATTATCACGTTGCAAATTTTCAATTAATGCAACGGCAGCCATTGTATTATCATCAACATCACGCACAATGGCACTAATTGTTGCCTGCTTAGCTAATTTCGAAGCACGCACGCGCCGTTCACCAGCAATAATTTGAAAATCATTACCAAACCGTCTCACAATAATGGGTGTCAATACGCCATTTTCACGAATAGAATCAGCAAGTTCTTGTAATTTACCTTCATCAAAACGGTGTCTTGGTTGAAAAGGATTTGCAGTGATACGGTTCAAATTCAATCGTTCAACACGTTCAAATTCTGTTATTTTTTTGGTTGCTTGTTTAGTATGCTCAAGAGTTTCTTCAGTAACATTATTTGCATTAAACAAACCACCTAGGCCTTTACCTAAGCCACCTTTTTTAGTTGCCATATTGTTTCAAAACCTCCTGTGCAAGTTCTGTATACACCTGAGCACCAATAGACTTTGGATCAAAATCAATAATGGCTTGACCATAAGAAGGCGCCTCACTTAAACGTACTGAACGAGGCACAACTGTGTGATACACTTTATCACCAAAATATTGGCGAACTTCTTCTGAAACTTGTTTAGCTAAATTAGTTCTGCCATCATACATTGTCAATAGTATGCCAGCAATATCCAGTGACTCATTAAACTGTTTACGGACTAATTCAATCGTATTCAGTAGTTGCCCTAGACCCTCTAAAGCATAAAACTCTGTCTGCACAGGAATTAAAATAGCGTCAGCTGCAGTAAAAGCATTAACTGTTAATAATCCTAAGGCTGGTGGATTGTCAATTAATATAAAATCATAATCATCACTGACAGTCATTAATGCCTTCTGGAGTCGGTATTCTCTTTGTTTTTGCGTAGCAAGTTCAATTTCAGCACCAGACAATTGGATAGTGGCTGGTAATAAATCATAATTATCAGTTGGTACAATTACATCTCTAAGGGCAGCGCCATCAACTATCACGTCATAACTATCTAGTGCTAACTCAGATTTATCAATGCCTGACCCACTAGTCGCATTACCTTGTGCATCAATATCAACCAAGAGAACGCGCTGTCCATCCTGTGCCAATGCCGCACCTAAATTAATACTTGTCGTTGTCTTACCAACACCACCTTTTTGGTTGGCTAATGCAATTATATGTGCCATATGCTGTTGGCATCCTTTCTTTGAATATGGAAATAGTATCTCAGTCGTGCCTCATTAAGCAATTGGCTTTTTATTGGGTGTCCCAGCTTGACGCGGATACTTTTTAGGGGTTTTCTTGTGCTTATCAACTAATTGAATGACACGTTGGTCGCCATTGGGTAGCTTAAAGTCAAAGGCACTTGATACTGTGCCCCCAAGCGTTGCTAAAGCTTGTTGTCCGTCAGCCAATTCTTGCTCTGCAGCAGCGCCTTTCATCACTAACAACGCACCGCCCACTTTAACAAAGGGCAACGTATACTCAGCTAAAACACTAGTTCGAGCGAGCGCTCTGGCCGTTGCAAAATCAAACTGTTCGCGATAGGCAACATTTTGACCAATGTCTTCTGCTCGGCCATGAACAATTGATACATTTTTTAAGTCCAACGTATCCACAACGTCTTGGAGAAAGCGTACACGCTTTTGCAAAGCATCAACCATGGTGATTTTCAATTGTGGAAAAGCAATTTTTAAAGGCAAAGATGGGAAACCTGCACCAGTACCAACGTCAATTAATGTGCTTGATTGATGCTGTAACGCCTTCACATAAATAGCAACGGTTAATGAATCATAAAAATGTTTTAAGTAAACATCTTTCTCATCGGTAATCGCTGTCAAATTAAATTGTTTGTTAGCTTCAACAAGTAGTTCAAAATAACGTTGAAATTGTTCAATCTGTTGTTCTGTTAATGTAATACCATCATCATTTAAGGCTGAAATAAACGCTTCGACTGTCAATTATTTGCTCCATTTCAAGTTTGTACAGCACAAAAAGCGCTAATTACAACTACTTTTAGAATACCTGAAAAAGCCTTAATTTTCAAGCTTTCCAGCATTAACCATCCCGTCGTTTATTTTATTAATTTCCAATAAATACCAGGCATTAAAAGCTGCCACATCAACTGCCATTGCGACGTGAATATTGGTTGTCTGATGTGTTCTCGCATGAATATCAGCTACTGTTGCCCCAATAGCTGGTCCGTCTGTGACAACGTCAACCCAATAATCCTGTAAAGTAAACTTTTCCGGTGCTAACAAATAAAATAAAGTATTAACATCATGCATTGGCTTGCCTGCTTGCATGGAGCCATCGCCATAGTAAGAAAAGAGTTGCATCAACATTTGTCCTGTGTGATTCATATTGGATAATGTTGTCATTGTTTCTGATTTTAATAGTGCTTTTAGCGTGACATCCAAGCCAATCATAGTGATATCTAAGCCGCTTTCAAACACAATTTTGGCCGCATCGGGATCAGTGAAGACATTAAACTCAGCTGCCGAAGTCATATTACCACCAGATAAACTACCACCCATGACAATAACACGCGCAATGTTGGTCATCGCTTCGGGGTGAATTGTCAGCAATTTAGCTAAATTAGTAAACGCGCCGACTGCAACAAGTGTCACTTTTTCTGGACTAGTCACTAAGGCATTGAACATCGCTTCAACAGCATCTATTGGCATGGCTTCAGTCGTTGGTGTTTGAAATACGTAACCCGGCATACCACTTTCACCATGAATATTGGCCGCATCGTGATATTCCCGCACCAATGGCTTTTCAGCACCACGCGCTACCGCAACATCTTCTCTTTTGAAAAAATGCGTCAACTTTAGTACATTCAATGTTGTTTTATCAACTGAAACATTGCCCGCAACTGAAGTAATTAAACGCACATCAAAGGCTGGGTTGGTCAGCAGAATAGTCAGAGCAGCAGCGTCATCAATGCCAGGATCTGTATCAAAAATGATAGGTATCTTCTTTTTCATCAGTCAAGAACGATAATTATTTAAAGTAATGATCAAAGAAATCAGGGCTTCAAATAACATACGTATTCCTCCATTATTAATTTACTTTAATTATAACAAATTCATCACAAGTTCCAGAGATTGATTTGGATTATCTCTCAATACATTATTTATTTAGCTTTACCACATGGGGTGAATTAAAATGATTCTAATTCAGATTGCACTAGCAATTATAAAAAATACCCCATTTTATATTTATGTAACCCTTTACTTATTTCCATTAATATTCATACAATTACAACTTATTTTTAATAACGCATTGTAATAAATAATTATGCTAGTCTTATTCATTATTGGATAAATCCAGTTTAAACCTTTATCATTATGAGAGAAATATTGCAAAATGTAAACATTAACATCCTATTATTACTTTTGTTCATTAAATATATAGGCGCATTTCCGAATATATGTTATATTATATATCTAACACAAATATTAGCATGAAGGTAGACAGTATAATGACTGGACTGGAATACAACATCATCAAAGAATGGGGTCGCAAGGTGCTCGTATACTGAAAATCCGGACCGCTTTATTTCTAGGGCATAATCCGAGATAATCAAGTATAGGAGTTTTTTTATATTATGAAAGCTAAGCGATACTCAACAGAATTTAAGTCATCAATTGTCACCTTGTATAACGAGGGACGTTCTGCTAATTCTCTAGCCAATGAATACCATTTGGCTGTACAAACCGTCACGGGTTGGGTGAAGAAAGCCCAAATCATAGGGACGGACGTTACCGGTAAGCCAGTGACTCGCGCCCAATTTAATGCAATGCAGAAAGAAGTCGCAAGACTCAAAGAAGAAAACGAAATTTTAAAAATTGCGGCCGTTTTGCTGGGCGAACATCGCAAGTAACACGTAAGACCCATTTTACTATTGTCCAATCATTGCTAAAACAGCATTTTAAACTCATGATGGTGCTTCGCCTACTCAAAATACCCAAAAGCACCTACTTTGATTGGGTTCACTATACTGAGAGCCAACGACAACGAGAAGACACGATCTTAAAAGCTTTGTTGCGTGAAATTTGGCAAAATAACTATAAAGCTTATGGCGCGCCACGTCTGCGATTAGCATTAGCTGATCTGAATTTGCATCATGGAACCAACCGAGTTCGTCGTTTAATGCGAGAAGCTGGCATATACTCTGTCATGAGTCGTCGATTTAACAAACCAACGACAACTGTTGATTATCGTCAACGTCCCAACTTAATCAGGCATTTACCCGAAGCCAACGCTTGGAGCATGGACATCACTTATTTAAAGTTGAGTAATGGTCAGTGGGTCTATTTAGCGTCAGTTTTAGAGTTACAAACGCGTAAGATATTAGCCCATCAAATCAGTGCCACGATGGATACCAAATTGGTAGTTACAACACTACAAAGATCGCTGTCAACTGATAAAAAACCAAATTATTTACATACTGATATGGGCAGTCAGTTCACTAGTTTTGGCTTTGAAAATTTGTTAAAGCGACATAAAATTGATCATTCGTATTCAAAACTAGGACATCCATATGATAATGCCAAAATTGAAAGTTTTCACTCCCTATTAAAGCGTGAAATGATTTATCAATTCCGGTTTCCATCGATTGCACATCTAATTTTAGATGTGTCCAAGTATATTCATTGGTTCAACAACGAAAGAATCAGTCTTGCCAATCAAAAAATAAAAGTTGCCTAATCAGTTCAGCCCTAGATAAAAAACATTCCGAATTATTGACATATGAGCAAGGCTTACCGTAAAGAAACTGATGATAAATTACTTGAACATGTCCCTGTTCGTGTTCAAAATCTATGGGAAGACTTTCACATTGCGCATCAACTCCCCCTTGATGCGCAAATATTGGCGTTCGATCGTATCTTGACCGATTTTCAATCGCATGGCTGGTCTAAATAAAAAAAGCTGCTATCCAGCAGCTTTTTTTATTTCCCTTCTCTGCCCGTTTTACAAACCAGAAATAGCTAGTAATTGTTCATAATGTTGATATAACATGATAAATGGATTGATACTGTTACTCTTTTCCCAAGGTTTTGGCCGACCGCAATAGTGTAATATCACTGTATTTTCCATAACCCATCGCATATCAACTGATCCAAAGCTTTTGGCATAATGCATAATATTATCACGTGTATCATAATTCCAAATTTCTTCGGGTAAACTTAAAATCTCATCACCATAGAGATAATTTAAAATGTCCTGATCTGGTAAAATAAGCTCTTTGCCGTATTGCTGAATAACAGACAAAATAGCTTTCATATCAACTCGTTGTCGCATCATATCTAGATCCATTAACATCACGCCCGAGTTGAAATATACTTGACGGGTACCAAGTCGTAAGTGATTAATCGTTTGGCTAATACCTGTCAGCCCCATATGACTTGAAGCAGCCAGCATTTGGCCTTTTAATGGCATATTAGCTAATGGCCTAATTGGATTAATCACTAAAATATCTGGATCAAGATAAATCACACGATGTAGTGTTTTAGGCAGATATTGACCGCATAATAGTCGAAAGTACATTTCTGGCGGATACTGTTTGAAAGTTGGCGCACTTGCCCATAGACTTGTATCGACTCTAATCGTGTGCAAAACAAAACCTAATTGCGCAACAAATTGATGTAATTTTTCTAACTGCGCCGCCTCAATATGGTCATGAGCCAACCAAATTGTCATATTTTCTCTTGGGTTAGTTTGCCTAAGTGAATAAAGCAAAACACGTAACGGTTTAATATAATTTTCATCGATGGTGATTAATATGTTCACGCTATCATCATTTATTATTTTGGTTTTTTCCATATACTATATTATACGCTGAGAATATTGTTAGTGTGTCATTAGGTTTAACGCGAGTAATTGTCAAACGTTATAGTATAATAAATCACAGTGGGGTAATTTTAATGAATAAGATTCTAAAAGAACAGTTTTTAATTGATACGCTCTCTGACGATCAAACAAAAAAGATTACAGAGCTCAATAACTATATCAATCACAACATGTCTAAAAAAGAACATGCAGTTGCCATCATTCAAGGCGCAGCAGGTACTGGTAAATCGGTCGTACTCATGCAACTTGTTAAAAAATATATGACTGACAGACGCTACAAAAGTGCGCTTGTCGTTAACCACCCAGAACTTTATAAGGCTTATCAAGATATGGCTAAAAGTTTTGACGGCCTCAATCCACGCGACATTAGACGGCCAACTGCTCTGATTAATGATGCACAAAAAAACCATCGTCACTATGACGTCATTTTCGTTGACGAAGCACACTTGCTCTATTCTAAATCAGAGCCGTATGCCCATTATCGCGGTAAAAATCAGTTAACTGATTTAATGGCTTTGTCAAAAGTTGTCGTAGTTGTTTATGATTTTAAACAAGTATTTCAATCAAAGATGTATTGGTCCAAGCAGCTATTATTTAAGACAATCGGTCACCATCCATATCGTGAATTCAATATGGATTTCCAGTATCGTATGGTTACAAGTGACAAACAAGTAGCTTGGCTGGATAGTTTCACCGCACAGCAACCAATCACACCTTTTCCAAAAGATAGTCAATTTGAGTTTGAAGTTTTTCCTACAGCTGGTGCACTTTATGACAAAATCAAAGCGCGCAATAGTGAGTATGGTTTAAGCCGTGTCGTTGCAACATCTGGATTCCCACGCATCGATGGCCGTCATAATGTCGAGATGGACACCTTTTCCCTACCTTGGGATGAATGGGATCCGCAACGCACCCACTGGGCAAAGCGCGAATCATCTATTACTCAAGTCGGGACAATTTACACATTACAAGGTTTCGATTTAAATTATGTCGGTATGATTATTGGTCCTTCTTTCGGTTACAATCCTAAAACCGATAGCATGACTATTATTCCGGAAAAATACTCTCATAAAGAAATTTTCAAAAAAAGGCAAGATATTCAATTTACACCAGCACAATATCAAGATTTTATTGCCAATGTTTTAAACGTTCTCCTCAAGCGTGGTAAATATGGCCTGTATCTGACTGCTTACGATGATGCACTACGTCAGCGGCTCATGGCATTACAGTCCTAATTATTAAGCATAGACGTACTAAGCCAATCATGCTTGCTAAAAATAAATCACTAAAAAAGACATTAAGTTAACTTAATGTCTTTTTAAATCAATGATGCCGTCGGTGGGAGTCGAACCCACACGGTGTTGCCACCACTGGATTTTGAGTCCAGCGCGTCTGCCAATTCCGCCACAACGGCATATATCTAATACCGTTTGTATTAAACAACTATATTAGAATACCAAATTTTAACATTCACGTCAACCCTATAATTCAAATGATAATTATTCGTCTCCTAAATTAAATACATGATCAACGTGCTTTAAAGCATTGTCTAAAAGAATTAGAATATGCGAGTCACTCAGATAATACAATACTTCACGTCCTCGCTTCTCTGCTTGAACTAATTGCGCTTCGCGGAGTACGCGTAGTTGATGAGAAACAGCCGATTGCTCCATATTCAAAATATCAACAATTTCAGAGACCGAATATGAGCGTGATCGCAATAACTCTAGAATCGTTAATCGTTGTTTATTCCCTAATATTTTAAATATTTTTTCAAGTTCACTAATTGCTTTTGTCTTCATACTTTTATTATAACAGGCTTATAAGATATTGAATCGTTCCTGCATCAAACATAACGTATAAGCCAAGAACAATATAAATAATCACTTGAATTTTGTCACCAAAACGTTCGAAGAACGTATGAACTGGCTTAAAGTCGGTTAGCTTTTTAGCCAAAAAGATAACAATTGTTAGCACCGCAATAAAAATCAGTAAAATTGCGGGTAAGTAGACAAGATTCGCAGTAGCAAAATAAGGCATATACAAGGCCAAATTATCAGCACCACAGGCACCAATCGTAATGATAACCATGTTACTAATCAAGTTTCTATTATTATCCTGCGCTAACTTATCTTTAACTTCTTCTGTTTCATCGTCATTTGAAAAATATTTGCGAATACCAATTACAATCGGCACAATTCCCAGAAAACCAAGCAGCCAAGATTCTGGAATGTTTTTAAGCAATACCGCAACGAGTAACGCTATCAAAACCAAGAGTGCATTTCCTAAATAGGCACCGAAGATAATTGACCGTGTCTGCTTTGGTCCCCGATATTGTCCGAAGACCAGTAGTAAAACAACAAAATAATCAGATGTTGTGCCAATATAAGATGTAAGTGCCGTTAAAAGTGTTTGAACCATGTTGACCTCTTTATATGAACTATTTTTACATGAAATACTTTTCATATATTATACCACAAAAAATTTATTTCAGTTTTTTTAAAATTTTTATACTGATTTAATCTGGTCAAGTTATATTATATACAACAACAAAACAAGTCATCTCAAACAACGACGCGTTTTAGAAAGGTAGGAATTGTATATGCTAGATTATCGTTGATGTTCTCCACGGCATCAACACACGAAACCCCATACGGGCAACTTTTCTCTCCTATAATCTCCCAATATTCTCTTCTCTAAAATCTCTCCCAAAAAATAGCCCCGATAAGCGCGTTAGCTTATCGGGGTTTCGTGTTATACAAAAGCTAATTTTCAAAAAAGACACTGTCTATTATGGCAGTGTCTTTTTGATTACTTACGAGCAACCATTGATGAAATTTTTGCATGACGGGCAATGTATGCGGCTTGTGAACCCAATGATTCCCAAAAGCCCTCACGTGAGTGCGCCCCCACAATAATTAAATCTGCTTGTACTTTTGGCGCAACATCTTGCAACAAAACTTCTCCAGCCTTGGCACCATCAGCAAAGACCGTTATAACGTTTTCAGCCCCTTGTGATTCAGCATAGGCCTTATAACGTGCAAGGTTCGCCTCGATTTGAGCGCGACGTTCTTTAATGACATCCAGATGAAGGGCATCAATGGTTGACAAATCCCCCATCTCCAAAACGGATGCAATGATTAGTTGCGCTTCATCTTCACTAGCTTGATGAATGGCGTTAGCCAAAGCAACATAACCTTGCTCAGATTCATCAACACCAACTAACACGCGTTTAAATTGAATCGGTTCGATGTTTAAGTTTAAATTACTCATGTTATCTCTCCTTAAATAATTATATTAGCCACCAGTGACTTGCTGGTAAATACTTAGAATATTCAAAGCTGTTAAAATAGCAAATGAAATCCAACCTAGAATTGCGACCCACTTAGGATTAGCAAAATCGCCCATTATCTTTTTAGAAGATGTGAAGTAGACTAATGGCGCCATAGTGAATGGTAACGCTATAGCTAAAAATACTTGTGAATCAACCATCAATTTATCTAAACGGCCTTCTGCGCCACCGTACATTAGAGTAATGACAACTACGGGAGCCAATGCTATACCTCGTGTAATGACACGACGTAACCACATTGGAATGCGTAGGTGAAGGAAACCTTCCATCACAATTTCACCAGTCAATGTTCCCGTAATTGTTGAATTTTGGCCTGACGCAAGCAAAGCCACGGCAAACAATGTTGAAAGCACAGGAGAGGCAATAGCACCAGCAATGTCACTATTTCCTAAGGCACGGTACATGTCACCAAACGCACCAACAGAATCAGCATGTCCAAAGAATAGTGAGGCACCTAAGATTAACAATAACGAATTGATAACAAAAGCTAATGAAAGTTGTATGTTAGAATCCCATGTCATAAAGCGAACAGCTTCTTTAATGGCTGATTTATCTGTACGATCAACCTTACGTGTCTGTGAAATTGATGAATGCAAATATAAGTTATGTGGCATAACAGTTGCACCAATGATACCCAGAGTTAATGTTAGTTGTGAAGAACTTGCCCCAACGGCTGGTTTTGAGCTCAGAGTCTGTAACTGTGGCAAATAACCACCAAACATCGCAGACAATTCAGGTCTCGAAAGTACAACTAAATAAGCAAAAATAGCCAAAATTGTTATAATCAATGTCATAACAATTGCTTCGATTTTACGGAACCCAAACTTCATAAGCAACAACAACAGCACAACGTCAAACGCTGTCGTAAGGACTGAGGCAATCATTGACCAACCAAACAACAAGTGTAAGGCAATCGCACCACCAATAACTTCGGCGATATCCGTGCAAATCAAAGCTAATTCAGTCATTATCCACAAGATAATACCACCAGCTTTATTCGTGCGATCACGAGTAGCCTGCGCCAAATCTTCTTGCTTGACAATACCTAATTTTCCAGCCATGTACTGTAATAGCATGGCCATCAAACTTGATACTAACACTATAGATAATAGTGTGTACTTATACTGTGCACCACCGGCTACAGATGTCACCCAGTTACCTGGATCCATATAGCCGACAGCTACTAACGCACCAGGCCCAGAGTAGGCTAATAATTTACGCCAAAAAGACCCATCTTTGGGCGCTTCAATTGAGCTGTTTACGTCACTCAAGCTCAGTTGATCATCTGCCTTCTCCACAAAATGATGCTTTGGCTTAACGCTTTTAGAATCTTGCATTCTAACTCTCCTTAAGATTTCTCCTCAGGACAAAAAATATACGAATTTTGACCAAAATACGCATTTAGTATTCACTTTTTAAGCTACTTAACGGTGAGCTAAACACGTATTAACAGTGCTAAATAATTTTCATAAAGGATTTCATTCAACAGTGTTGAAAGCTTATGAAAGGTATCTAACTCGGCTATTAATGCCCTAATACATAATAAATGATACACGTTTTTAAAAATTCGTCAACTAAAAAAATCATAAATAATGTTTTCTTGCCATTATTTATTACATTTTCTGACTATAATGATAAAAGCACCTTATTATTATATAGCTTTGTAAGCCTTTTCATGAGAAAGTTACAATTACGTAACATTTTAAATCAAATTACATGGCTGATTCATTGCGTGACGCTCTATTTGAATGGTGACATGGTGAATTTCATACTTTTGACGTAATGTCTGTGACATATCTTCTAACAAAACCTGCGTATCAACATCTGGAGAAACAGAAAGATGAACGGTTAAAGCCGTCTCTGTTGTTGACAATGGCCAAATATGTAAGTCGTGTAACTTTTCAACACCAGGATACTGTTTAAGATAACTTAAGATGGCTGTTTCATTAATCGTTTTTGGTACCCCATTAATAGCCATAGTAAATGTTGATGTCATTACAGGCCACGAAGTGACTAATATAATTACACCTATAATCATCGATACAATCGCATCAATCATATGAATGCCTGTCAACTGAATTAAAATACCAGCCAGAATAACACCAACTGAAACGCCTGCATCAGATAACAAATGTATATAAGCAGTCTTAGCATTCAAATCCTGGCCATGGTGGTGTCCATGTTCATCTGGTGCGCCACTTGCTCTAAACAACATTGCCGTAAAAAAATTAATCCCAATACCCACGGCAGCAACAATCGTAATCATGATACCGTTGGTATGTATTGTTGGCACAACAATTAAATCGCGAATACCTTCATAAAAAATCGTGACAACTGCAAACAACAATAAAATTGAATTAAATACACTGGCTAAAATCGAAACATTATGCCACCCATATGTATGTTTTCGCGTAGCCTTTAAACCAAAAGCAACAACTGCAAGCCAAGCAATGACTAAAGCTAAGACATCACTTAAATTATGAAATGCATCAGCAAACAGTGCGGTTGAATGGGCTAATTTAGCAAACACTAACTCCGTCAGCACGAAAATTAAATTCAATGTGATGCCAATCACGTAAGGCGTTTGTCTCATTTTCACTTGTTCCATCACTATACCTCCATGAACCACTATAGCACACATGAAAATAAATTCATACAATAAATAACAAAAAGCATAACTTCATACTTTAAGCGCTTCAAAAAAAGTTGTTGCATCCCCTAATATTTGCGTCACTGGGAATGTTGTCTGAATATGTTCAAGATTGATTGCAATGACTGGTACGTCGGGCTTAGCATAATTAAGCAACCCTGCAAATGGGTAGACTTGAAAACTGGTGCCAACAATGACAATCAAGTCCGCTGCTTGGACCCACGCAGCAGACTTTTCCACTTCAAAAGGCATTTCTTCATAAAATGTAATTCTGGGTCTTAGCATTGCCCCATCTGCACGCTTAGGACTTTTCATATACGCTGACAAATTTGCTTTTTGACCATCTTTTGGTGCATAAATATCGTATAGTGAGCCATGAAAGCGAATCAAATTGGCTGCTTGTGATTTGGCTTTAACATGCAAATCATCGACATTTTGAGTAATAATTTTAGCACGATTTTGTCGCGTTAATTCAGCCATTTTTTCATGAATCACATTAGGCTCAGCCGCTGGAAAATACATATTATCAATCATAAATTGATATTGCTTTAATGGTTCATTTTGGAAAGCTGTTGCTGACAATAAATATTCTGGGCGCAATCTCACCCCTTGATAAATACCATTTTTTGAACGATAATCCGGAATACCTGATGCCGTCGAAATACCAGCACCGGTCATGAAAAGAATGTGTTTAGCTTGATCAAATTGTTGTTGGATATCTGCTGTTAACATCTTATCTTCTTGCATTATTCCCCCCTGAAAATATAAGGTAGCGCTAATTTCTTAAATAAATCGCTGACACGCATACGATAAAGTGATTTAAAGAATTCAGACGATTCTTGATTATCTGGCTTAGAAATAACAAAACTATTTTGCTTATCCACTTTACTAAGTCCGACATAAGCTGTTTGGTGCGTTTGATAATCTATCATTTCAGAATGATAAATAGTAAATACTTGGCTAACTGGCAAGTTAAGCTGCCGCTCTGACAAAACACTCGTCAATGTCACATACTCTTTTGCATTGATTGTTGGTCGTCCCCATTGACTCATAATATCATCAACGCCAGCAAACATAGCAACCATCTGTCGACGCACATGACGTGGCTGTTTTAAATCCGCTGATAAAATTGGGGTAACTAGCTTTTCAGCCGCAGTATAGGCCAATGGGTACAAGCCTGATAAGCTCTTAAAATCAGCTCCACTGACACTTGCGAATACTAAAGCATCTGCTAATGTCAATAAACGCCATAAGCTTTCATCATCCACCTCACCATTTTCTGGTGTTAGTTCAGCTTTGACACCTGCCAAGTAAGCATCAACAGTTTTCGGCGTCAAAATACCCTTTGCTTCTAACTCACGGTATGTTATTGCATGCATGACAGTACGATGCATGCGCGTGGCAATTTGAATCATTTGTTCATCTAACGTATCATCTTTAAATGTTAGTGCAAAAAATATTTGTGGTATAATACCATTCAAAGTTAATAACATCTTGAGTAATTCGTTACCTATCAAGAAATCAGACTCGGTTGCTTCGGCCAATTCAATTAGTAGTCGATCTTCGAATACTTCTTGTGAAACGCGGTCAATATGCAGCTCCCCTGTCTGATTGCCAGCAACACGTGTTAGTACAGTTCCCGGATAAATATTATTCACCGCTTCTAAAAGTGATTTTATTTGTGGATTCATTTTCTCATCTCCGTTAATAATTCTTGTGCTACTCTGGCATCAACTTGCTGTTCTTGGCTTAGTTTGAATACAAGATTAGGAAGTTCTTCGACAGTTGCGCCGACTTGTAGCGCCAAAGCGCGGTATTGCATGCGCATATGGCCGCGCTGAATACCACCGTCTACTATGGCTTTTAAAGCAGCTAGATTTTGCGCCAAGCCAACAGCGAGCATAATGCCACGCAATTGATTAGCCGTTTGAATAGCCATCACTTCTAACGCTTGTTTTGCTTGAGGTAATGCCGTAATCGTTCCACCAACTGTACCAACAGTGATGGGCATGGATATTTCGCCGAGTAATAAATTGTCAACAATATGCCATGTTGTTAACGCTTGATAGCACCCCGTCCTGCTAGCATAGGCATGTCCTGCAGCCTCAACTGCTCGCCAGTCATTACCAGTTGCTAAAGCGACAGCGCTGATCCCATTAAAAATACCTTTATTTTCAGTTGTCGCACGATAAATATCATGTTTTGCAAAATCATTTAAGGCAACAATTTTTTCAGCGATATGCTGCCCACCAATTTGTTGTACAGTAACTTCAGCACTGACTGTCACAACTTGTTCAGTTGCATAATTTGATAAAATAGCGCCCAAAAAGTTGGCTTCAAACGATGAAAATACAGCACGTTCTGCCTCTAATATCGTGTTAACAATATTAGCCCCCATTGCATCTTTTGTATCAATTAAAAAGTCGACACTAACTTGTGTTGGCGATACACGTCTAGCGTTAACAGAAAGTAACCCACCGTTTCTGCGATAAATACTTGGCTTAGCATGCTTGGCACATTCAAAAAAGGCCTGCTGATTGGCACTCACAAACTGCGCTATAGCATCATCTGCAGTCTGATAGAACAATAGTTGCCCAATCATTGCCGTTTGCCGAGGAGACTTTACATGTAAGCCACCAAGATTATTCAGCAATTTAGCACCATGATTTGCTGCGGCAATAACACTAGGTTCTTCCGTAGCCATAGGCACTGCATAATGTTTATCATCAACGACAATGTCTTTCAATATTCCTATTGGTATGCGCATATCACTCACATAATTTTCAATGAGTTGTGCATTAGTCTCACTTTGATTGTCATGCCACAATGTAGTTGCCCTTTGGTCTAAATGTAAAGACGCCAAACGTTCATCTGGCGTCAATTCATAATATTTTTTAGTCATTATTTTTCATCATCTCCGCGATTAACCCTTCACGTACACCGCTCTCTGAAAATATTACTCTTGGTGCATCTATCAACTGCATAAGATTAAGTAAAGGCAACAAACCGCTAATAATAATATCGGCACGTGATATTTCTAATCCTGCAATATGCTCACGTTCTTGTCTTGACATATACCTCAGATTTTGAAAAATATGTTCAACCATTTCAACAGACATTTCGAAGCCGTGAATTTGATTAATAATATCTTTCCCAAGGATTGTTCGGCCCATACGGGCCAGAGAACGATTGGCACCCCCCAATAGTATGACTGGCAGACCCCGATGTGCATTCAGCCAAGGCAAGACTTCATATTGCGACAAAATATCTTTGCACGCAGCAGCAATATCACGTTGACTGACCTCGTTTGCCAAATTGAACGTTTCGGACAATGTCACGGCGCCAAAAGGTAAGCTGATTGCTGATTGGTTCTGACCATCAATTACGGCAATTAACTCAACCGATGCCCCTCCTGTGTCAAGAATAATACCATTATCAATCGCTAACGTTGTGATAACACCTAAATAATCATAATACGCTTCTTCATCACCTGTTAACACTTCAAAATCGATACCGGTTTCATTTTTAACACGCGTCAAAAATTGTGTCTGATTCCTGGCAACACGAACTGCAGCTGTGGTAATCGCACGTACAGTTGGCTCAAAGTCACTGTACTGGCTTTGAAAGTATTTCAGTGCAGCAATGGTGCGTGCGATTGGCACCTCTTTTAGCACGCGCTCTGGCCCCATATTTTGAGCAATGCGGGTATCTTCTTTTTCACGGATTATTTCGGTATAAGTGCCATCATTGTTTAGCCGCTCGACGACCATGCGCGCCGAGTTACTCCCAAGATCGACAATTGCTAAGTAGCTCATGTAGACATCCTAAATTCTAGTATTATCTTTAAGTATAACAAAAAAGTGCTTATAACAGTATGAGTTTTACTCCTGGATAAATAATAATATATAAAAAAACTGGCAGTCAGATGTCTGCCAGTTTTTTTCAATGCCTCAAGATACTAACGTCAATCTGACCTTAGCACCACAAGAACATCGAAATGTTATTATTTTAATTTATTAATACCAAGGTTCATTTCCCTGCTGCATCGCTTTTTCTCAGTAAAGCATTAATGCACGGCTATTAGGACTGAGATTCGACAAAGTGTGCACCGATTAATCGACTAGCTGCAAAAACTAATAATCCAACCAAAATTGCCGAAACCGTTACATCCCCCAACCAATGTGCACCAATGCGTACACGACTCATGGCAGTCAAGATACCCATTGCGAGGCCAAAAATTGTCATCTTTTTTTGAAGAGAAACATTTTGACGTGGTACAAACAATGCTAAGTATAAGAATAACCAGCCTGACATGGTGTGTCCTGAAGGAAATGAATTATGACCATTAATACCATTAATATGGTACCAAGGCGTAAATTCACTAAATGCTTGTCCCGAAACTGTTGTCATTTCATACGGTCGAAAACGTCCCCAAATTGTTTTCATTTCACCAATCATTGTCTGGGCAATAAATACTGTTGCAATACCAACAATTGCAACAACAATTAAGTACGCCATATCTTCATCCGTTTTTTGACTTAACCACCGAGCAAATAGCGCTGAGAGCAAAATCGTGATAACCAACGCTAACGACCAACGCAAAGCTTCAGGATAATTTTTAACAGCCGCTGTGTTGTTAGCAATCCCCATAGGCACACCTTTAGCGATATTATTCAGCATTGAAAAGGTATAACTTAAAGCATCTTGTAGCAATGACAGCGCCTGATTGAAAGCAAATATTAACATCCCACCTGTCATAATAAAACGAATCACGTCATCGGCAACTCGACGCCAAATGTACCAAGCAATCACTTCAGCACAGACAAATGTCACAACTTGTGCACCTTGGTCGGCGTAATTCTGAAAAATATTACCAAAAATAGAATTTTGATTCATGACTGCTTGTGTCACATTCTTATCGAAAAAGGTGGCTATCAATAATGACAATATGCCTAGTCCAAGTAAAGTTAAAACAACTTTTTTCTCCCCACTTGTGGTTCGAAAACTACTGTGATTTAAACCATTACCTGAGTTTAAATATGATGGTCGAACGCTATTATCCCCTGCTAATTGCATCTTTTTACTCCATTTCCTTTTCTATACTTTCATTTTAAACCGGAAGTATAGCTATTACGTCAGGATTATATCTAGATAATGTAAAAAGTCGACTGTTTTCAGTCGACTTTTTACATTATTTTCATTGTGGATCTAATATTTCATTAATCACACTTAAATTATTTTCAGCAACTCCTAGCGAGGCTTGTGGTACATTACTGCCAAATTGCGTACCAGTCTTTTTAGCTGACAAATCTAACGATTGCCTGAGCTTATTGGTAACGCGCTGCTTTTCTGATTCCGGTACCATTTGATAACTCACCCCGCCATACATATCTCCAACGCCTTGCATGTGATCAGATACTTGATTCTTAGTTGCGGGCATATATTTTTTAGCGAGGTTCATAATATCAGAATAGGTCATATCTGTTTCAACATTCGTTGAGATTGATGCCATAAATTTAGCATTCATTAATGTCGATATGCTTGCTGACTTTTTCAATAGCGCTTTTAAGACTAAACGCTGTCTGAGTTGTCGACCATAATCACCTTGTGGGTCATCATAGCGCATACGAGAAAATGACAGAGCAGCGTCACCATTCATCGTTGTATAAGTTTTGAAGTTTTTGCCATCTTTAGCATATTCAAACTTTTCTTGGTCTTTAAAAAACTTATAAGTTGCCGGGGTTGTATCTGCTTCTGGTGTGTAGGTAAACGTCAAGGGTGAGGCCACTTTTACACCACCAACTTGATCAATTAGTTTTTCCAAACCACCCATGTTTACCAAAACATAAAAATCAATTGGCACATTTAAATAGTTTTGCAATGTCAACATTGAAGCTCCTACGCCAGCAATGGGAAAAGCTGCATTCAACTTCTGGGGGAATGTATTTTCAGCACCAGAAATCGACATCATGATATCACGTGGAATGGACATCATTGTTGTGGTTTTTGTTTTTGGGTTGACAGTAATCAGCATCATTGAATCTGTGAGACCAGTGCGATCACGTTTCAAGGCCCCAGTATCCGTTCCTAAAACGAGCATAGAAAATGGCTTGCCATCTTTAATAACTTGAGACACTTGCCTGGCTTTAGTGATGTCGGCACTGCGTTGCATTTTATTAATTGATTGATGCACATTATTAAGAACGGTCGCAAAAACTACTCCGCCTATAACAGCTAACAACAAAACCAGCGCCAACAGCCAGCGCCAAATCCTGCGACGACGCCTTGGCTTTTTAGGTGGCCTGCCATCACCACCATGATGATTTTGTTCTACTTGTTGTTCACGTCGTTCTGTACGACTCAAATTTTGGTTATCCATGGTTATCCTCGCTCGATAACAATTATTATACCATTAAACGAAATATTGTCGGCCACTGGGTGCTAATGATAAAAGCAATTAGTGCTTATGCACGCCCCGTTATCTTCTTTAAAGCACGATAAGCTTTATACTTCAAGGGTCTAACTGGTAAAATAAAACGTCCGACTAACTGTCTCGCATGGCCTTCAAAAGCTGTTTTAAAGCCTAACACACCATCTGAGCCATCAAAACGGCCAGAAATACCATAGAAGTTATACCTTGGAATACCAAGTGCAACCGCGCGGCGAATCATCATATCTTGAATCTGATAAGGACCATAATAATCTTTGTAGGCCTCATATGTACCAGAATACAAATATGTCATCTCCTGTGGCTGTTTGATAAACAACGCACCAGCAACGACAACCGTTGCTTGCCCAGCATCAGAGAATTGCTTCGTTGCCTTTTGTATGCGTTGGCTGTGGTGCTGTTTTTGATCTTCAAATTCATGATACTGTCGTTTGAATTTGTCTTGGTTCGGATATTTGCTTATTTTTTCATTAATTTTAACTAATTTCTGTTCTAATGCAGAGACTTTGTCTCTCTCAGAAGCAATATAAGTCTCAAAATTCAATTCAGCAAATACAAAAATAGCATCATCACCGTAAATATCATAAATCGATTCATAAAAAGCTAAATCTTTATCATGATAGTGTAATCGCTCTGCTGTACTTTCAGTCAACGCTTTAAAACTCGGCAAATCAGTCCGTGATAATTCACGTAATTGAATGCCAAATTGTTTATTCTTTTTTAAATAATATTGTACATTTTTACTATAGGACTTCAAAATGGACTTTTCATCGGATAAATCACTTATATCTTTAACATATTCCCAACTTGGCGACCCAGTCGTTGACATGCCAAAAGTAAAGGGCTCATGCTGAAAACCAAGACCACTCATAGTTGTCATGAATGAGTCATTAACACTTTGTTGCATATCGCCTTTGTTGTTTGTGACTAAATAAGTGACATTAGGTGTCCATTCTATGTATAGTGCGCCTCGTTGCTTAGCAAATTGTCGCGATTTAGTCACAAAGAAATGACAAAGTGCCCGATCATTAAAATCAATTAATGGCCCGCGATCAAATAAAAAAACAGAACCGAAGCGAGTTGTTTCGGTTAAAACGAGTGCGGCAGCAACCACCCGCTCATAATGTTTAACACCAATTAAATAAGGGTGCCGCCCACGTGCCGATAAAACATGATACTGTGCAATTGATTGTGTATAAGTACCCAAAGCATGCTGTTGCTCAAATTTTTCAAATTCTTTTGGTAGTAATTCAACAAAACGATACGGCATAAAAAATTATCCTCTAACATCTATTATATAAAATAAAAAAACGCCCTGCGGACGTTTTAATGAAATTTTATAATTAATATTGACCGGCGTCTGATTCAGCAACAATTGTATCACCAACAATACCAAAACCAACTGAAGTTACTCTAGGATTGGCAACCCACATGCGGTGACCAGGTGTGCCATTTGTTACCATGTTTGTTTCATTGTACCAAGCATTAACAACATCTCCATAGCCCCAACCAATAGCGACTACTTCACCATTCGTGCGGAAATGATTTACTGGCAAACCGCCATTTGCAACTGCATTAGCTGCACGAGCCGCTGCACGAGCTGACAAACCAGCATCTAAGCTAACTGGGCCCAATCCCAATGCTGAACGCTTTGCATTCAAAGTGTTCAATAATGTTTGGATAGCAGAATTTGGTGTTGCTGGTGTTGCAGTTTGTGCTGGTTGCACTGCAGGCGTAGTTGTCTGAGCTACGGGTGTTACTTGTGTCGTTGCCGTAGTTGTTTCTGCTGCTTGTGTTGTAACAGTAGTTGTTTGTTGTGCAGGTGCTACCGTCTGAGTTGGCGCAACAGTTGCTGGCGCTACTTCAGGTTGTGTCACTTGCTTAGCAGCAGGTGTTGCGGGTTGTGCAGGTGTAACGGCCGGTTGTGCAGCCACTTGCTTAGCAGCAGGTGCTGCTGCTACTGGTGCTGCATTACCAGACAAGTTCAACACTTGACCAACACTGATAAAGTTAAGATTTTGAATATTGTTAGCTGCTACAAGGGTTGCCACAGAAGTACCATTTGCAGCCGCGATACGATACAATGTATCACCAGCTTTAACAGTATAAGCACCGTTAGTTGCTGTAGCAGGTGCTTGCGCTGGTTTAGCTTGCGCAGCAGAAGCTGTACCTTCTGTTTGAAGTTGTTGACCCACAAAAATCAAATTGGGGTTGTTAATGCCATTGGCTTTAACCAAAGCATCAACTGTTGTGCCATTGGCACGGGCAATTTGATTAAGTGTGTCACCAGACTTAACAGTAACTGAGTTAGCAGATGCAGTTGCAACGCCAGCTGCGGCAAACGCACCGGCGGCAACAGCAGATTTAATAATAGTAGATGATTTCATAACAGGGATAACTCCTTAAAGTTCATTCAGTTAAGCAATGCTTAATGTTGTTTGAGGTCTTCTCGACATTTATAAGTGTACCAAACTAGCATAACATGGATGTTTTATCTTTTTTGCACTTCGTTATCAAAAACACAATCAGGTAACTAAAAAGTCTTTTTGGTTATCTTTGTGACAAAATAGTGTCAAAACACCAACAAATTCATGTCATCAAAGAACTGTTCCTGTAAATGACGGATACCAATTTTGATTCAATGTCTGCATTTTAACTCGCTTACTATTTTCATCTACCGACACAAAATGACCACCGCCAACATAAATCGCGACACTATAAGGTTGCTCTGGAATACCCCAAAACAATAAATCACCAGGCCGAGTATTCTCAACCGAATTTAATTCATAAACATCATAAACTAAATCAAGTAATGCTGTGGACCATTCACCAGTCTGACCATCAGCACGAATACTCGACTCATTCATGACAAACGCAACAAACGCACCTGAGGAAGGATACGTGTTCCCCAACTGCGTTAATGCAACATCTAGCCAATTACTTGTCATAAATCTTTATCAATAATTAGAATTGTCCGGCATCAGATTCGCCGACAATCACACCGCCAACAATACCAAAGCCAACAGCAGAAGCACGTGAGTTAGCTACCCACATACGATGTCCTGGCTGGCCATTTGGCGTCATCATATTTGTTTCATTATACCAAGCATCAATAACAGACCCTGTAGAGAAGCCATCAGCAACCACTTCACCATTTGTTGAGAAATGGTTTGTAGGAATACCACCATTGGCTGCCGCGTCTTGGGCACGACCTTGGGCACGCGCTGATAATCCAGCATCCAAACGAACAGGAGCTAAGCCTAATGCTGCACGTCGCGCATTCATTGCGTTAACTAATGTTTCAACATCAGATGATGCAGCTGGCGCTGCTTGCTGCGTTGTTGCAACTGTTTGTGTTGTTGCGACTTGGGTCACTTGAGCTGTCGCCGTGCTTGGTGCTGCTGGTGCTTGTTGTTGTGCTGCTGAACCACCGTTTGCTTCATAGGCTGCATATTCTGCTGCGCTCATGAAACCATCTTTGTTGGTATCAGCTGCCGCAATATATTGCACATTTTCAGGTACTGAAGCTTGTGCGGGCTGTGCTGCTGGTGTTGACGCAGTCACAGTAGTGTCGCCACCATTCGCCTTATATGTATTGTATTCTTCTAATGACATAAAGCCATCTTTGTTAGTATCAGCTGCCGCAATATACGATAACTTAGGCGCTGCTGGTGCAGCCTGTTGTGCTTGTTCACTAGCTGTTACAGTAGGTGCTGTTGCCACCGGTGCAGCCTTTAATGACAATTGTTGACCAACAACCACCACATTGTTACTTGCTAAATTATTTAATGATGCTAAAGTTGCAATATTAACACCTGTCTGTTCAGCAATCTTTGATAAACTATCCCCTGCTTGAACCGTGTATGTTGCCCCATCAGCTGAAACAGACTTGGCAGCTGGTGCAGCCACAGTTAGTTGTTGTCCAGCAATGATAAGATTCTTGTCATTGATGTTGTTGGCCTTAGCCAAATCATCAACAGTCGTATTGTTTTCTGAAGCAATACCTGTTAAGGTATCGCCTGATTTAACTGATACTGTATCAGCTGACGCAGCGGCATGACCGCCAACAAATGCTGCAACACCAGCAGCAGTTGCTAATAATGTTTTCTTGATATTATTACTCATTATGTTATAGGCTCCGAATAGTTTAGTTTCTCTTAATATTGTTTAACTTTTTGTTCAGTTGTTATATAAATCTTAAGAACATTATCTAGTATAGCTGTCTTGTATAACGTCAACATTTTGCTAATTTATCAATTATATAACATTATTACAACTATGTGACATGGACAAAAAACGCTGTTATATCAAGGGTTTTAAACTGGCTTGGCCCTTTTCAATGCGTTAAAAAAATGACAAACCGTCTCACCAGACCCGTTCGCCATTTCTTTTTTTACACTATTGATTTATTAAAGCTCTTAACACTTTCTTTAGAATTGCATCAAAATACTACCGTAAGTAAATCCAGCGCCAAAACCAGTCAATAAGACACGTTTCCCAGTTAAATTGACTGACTGATTCAATTCATCAAAACCAATAGCAATGCCTGCTGATGATGTATTGCCATTTCTAATGATGTTTGTTGAAAATTTTGATAACGGTTCATCTAAATCTTTTGCAATGTATTCAATTAAACGCAGATTAGCTTGGTGTGGAATGAAATAGTCGATATCACTTGGCTTCAGAGATTTTGATGCCAGAAAATCCCTTATGTGTTGTGGAATAAGAGTTGTCACCTCATTAAACACATCTCGACCCATCTGGACGAAAGCATCAGTCTTTGGGTAATTTTCAGCTGACAATTCCTGCAACGGTGGAATACGGCCTGAGTGCACAACATCAGCATTTCCAATTGTATGCATATCTTCACCAGCTAAGAAGCCATTCCCTTGCATATCGGCTGTTAATACAACCGCACCGGCACCATCTCCAAAAAAAACTGTGCTCGTCCGGTCAGTAAAATCCATCATTTTTGAATTCACTTCAGCCGAAATGACTAATGCATGTTGGTAAACACCAGAACGTAGAAATTTGTCAGCCGTACTCAATCCAAAGATGAATCCTGAGCAAGCCGTCATAATATCGTACGCCCATGCTTTATTGGCGTTTAAATTACGCTGTACCAATGCAGCAGTTGATGGTGCTAAGCCATCAGGCGTAAATGTTGTCACAATAATTAAATCAATATCTTCAGCGGCCAAATCGGCTTTGTCCAAAGCTAGCTGTGCTGCTTTAGTTGCCAAGTCACTCGTATTTTCCCCCTTCAACGACATGTGTCGCGTTTTAATCCCGGTATGAGATTGAATCCACGCATCGCTGGTATCCATTATTTTGGCTAAATCATCATTTGTGACAATATCACTTGGTACATAATGAGCGCTGGCTAATATTTTACTTCCGGGCATGTTTTTTCCCCTTTAATGTCTATCAGTGTTGCGATAGGTGCTCATTTTGTGCACTGATTAAAATTATTTATACTTATATTATTGTATCTGATTTTATGCTTAACGCAAGTTGTTCGCATTATCACGCCACAATAAAGTTGTTTGGGGTTGATCGAATTGATGCCAATTGAAAGCATGATAAACGCTCATGCCCAAATAATCAGTATCTCTAAAATCAGCATATAAAACACTACCTACCGGTAAAATACCTAATAAGTCATGCCACAAATCGATTATAGTTGGGACATCATCACCAAAAGTCCATCCCAGACGATAATCTTCTTGTGCTTGAAAAATAAGAATTGCAGCAACAACATGTTGTCGTGATAACCTCACAATACTATGCTCGAAATCAAAAGATGCTTGATTATAAGTTAACTGGCGATAATCAATGTTAGCAGAGGCAGGATTAACGCGATTGATACGTTCATAATGATCACGCAATAATAATAGCACTTCATGCTTTAAATCATCTTCCAAGTCTAAAATAGAAATAACTGGATTTCCTTTGTAATCACGGACATTTAATTTAGAGAAATAAGTATGATATAGTGTCTCAAATCCTCTATCTTCTAAAAATCCTTTGCTAATATTATCAGAAACTTGCGCTATTAAACCTTTGTGTTGCTTATGTGCAACGGATTGTATCCCCCATACCGTTTCAACAGCCATATCTGCTACATTTGATAAGACATAATTACTTGGGTGATTTGTGTTTAATTTATAAAATGATGACATGTTTTTTCCCTCTATCGTTTTATTGCTCGTCTCGATAAAAAGCTATAAACAGGAAAAGAATCAGCTCGTGATTCGAACTGATTCCTTATACCTCATTGCACTGCTTCAAGTGCTGCTAAACGTTCTTGCGTCGCCCGCAACTTTTCTTGCCAATCTGCTAACTTTTGTTTTTCAGCAGTTACAACCGCCTCGGGTGCTGAATTGACGAATTTTTCGTTATTCAACTTACCTGATGCACGCTTAACTTCACCAGTAAACTTTTTGACTTCTCCTGATAACCGCTCGATTTCAACTGTGATATCAATTAATTCTGCCAAAGGAACATAAATTTCTGCTCCTGTAATCACCTGCGACATAGCCAAATCTGGTACTTCAATGTCGGCAGCAATACTTAGTGACTTTGGATGGACAAAACGATTAATATAATCTGTATTTTCATTAAATATTTGAATTAAATTATCATCTGTCGTTTTAATCAGTAAATCAATTTCTGTTGACATTGGGGCATTCGCTTCTGAACGAATATTGCGAACCGCGACAATCAAATCCTGCAGTGATTTAAACGCCGATTCAGCTTGTTCATCGTGAAGTGCTTCATTGACGACAGGATAACGTGTAATTGAAAAGTCAACATCTTTACCGGCTTGGTCTGGCATCTCTTGCCAAATAGCTTCCGTCACAAACGGCATAATAGGCTGTAATAAACGCAATGTTTGATCCAAAACATAGGCCAATGTTTGTTGCACTGGCGTTTTATCGCCATCACCGTTTAACGTTTCTTTGGTCATTTCGATATACCAATCAGCAAAATCTGACCAAATGAAATTATATAATTCACGACCTGCTTCACCAAACTCAAATTTATCAAAGTTTCGCGTCACATTGTCAATTGTTGTATTTAAGCGTGACAAAATCCATTTATCAGCCAATGTTAATTGCGTTAAATCTGGTAATGTTGAAGGTGTATGATTATCTAGGTTCATAATGACATACCGCGACGCATTCCAAATTTTGTTAATGAAATTCCACGCTGCATCCATTTTGTCATAAGTAAAACGGACATCTTGTCCAGGTGTCGATCCCGTAGCTAAGAACCAACGCAAGGCATCGGCACCATATTTTTCAATGACATCCATTGGGTCAACGCCATTACCCAATGATTTAGACATTTTACGTCCCTCGCCATCACGAATCAAACCATGGATGAGCACATTTTTAAATGGTCTTTGTCCCGTAAATTCTTTCCCCTGGAACATCATACGTGCAACCCAGAAGAAAATAATATCATACCCTGTCACTAATGTGTTAGTTGGGTAATATTTTGCGAAATCACCGGTTGTGTTTTCTGGCCAGCCCATTGTTGAAAATGGCCACAATGCTGAACTAAACCACGTATCTAAAACATCAGGATCACGTTCCCAGCCATCACCGTCAGGGGCTTGTGTCCCCACAAAGATTTCCTCTTGATCCGTCCCTTTATTTTTATACCAAGCTGGAATCTGATGACCCCACCATAACTGACGAGAAATTACCCAGTCGCGAATATTTTCCATCCAACGTGTAAATGTGTCTTCAAATCGTGCGGGTACAAATTCAACTTTTTCATCTGGCTTTTGTTGCATGGCTAACGCTTGTTCAGCCAGTGGGGCCATTTTAACAAACCATTGCGTTGATAGTCTTGATTCTACTGGAACACCAGTTCTTTCAGAATGCCCAACTGAATGTACAATTGGGTCGACTTTTAACATATAATCGCCAGCTTCTAAATCAGCCACAATAGCTTTACGGGCTTCAAAGCGTTCCATCCCATTATACTTACCAGCCAAGGCATTAAGATGTCCATCGTCCGTCATGGTGTTAATACGTTCTAAGTTATGACGGTTACCTACTTGGAAATCATTTGGATCGTGTGCTGGCGTAATCTTGACCATCCCAGTACCAAAATCTTTTTCAACATATTCATCGGCGATAATAGGAATTTCACGTCCAACCAATGGGACCATCACAGTCTTACCAATGAGATCTTTATAACGTTCATCACTAGGATGTACCGCGACAGCAACGTCACCAAACATCGTTTCTGGTCGTGTTGTCGCAATTTCAATATAATCTTGCCCATCAAACGTTGTCCCATCTGTAAATGGATACTTTACGTGATAGAAGGCGCCTTCATCATCTTGATAGATAACCTCAATATCAGATAATGCTGTTCGTGCCTGTGGATCCCAGTTAATAATATATTCACCACGATAAATTAAGCCTTTGTTGTATAAATCAATAAAAACCTTATTAACTGCTTTATTCAAACCCTCATCTAACGTAAAACGCTCACGGTCAAAGTCTAACGACAAACCCATTTTACCCCATTGTTGTTTAATCGTTGCAGCGTATTCATTTTTCCAATCCCAAACTTGTTCGACAAACTTTTCGCGGCCCAAATCGTAGCGTGATACTCCTTCAGCACGCAAACGTTGTTCAACTTTAGCCTGTGTTGCAATACCTGCATGATCCATGCCTGGTAACCACAAAACATCCATTCCTTGCATTTTTTTCTGTCGAATAATCATGTCCTGTAATGTTGTATCCCAAGCATGACCCAGATGTAGCTTTCCCGTTACGTTTGGTGGTGGAATCACAATGGCATAAGGAGCTGGCTCGTTTCCTTGAATGGCCTGGTTCGATTCAGGGGCAAATAATTTTTTTGCTTGCCAAGTATCATAACGCCCTGATTCAACTGACGTTGGTTCATATTTTGTTGACATATCAATATCACGCATTAACTTAATTTCTCCTCATTTAGTGCACCAATTAAAAAATCGTCCTAAAACACAATTAGGACGATTTTCACCGTGGTACCACCTTATTTGCTGTCGCTATTTTACAGCGCCAACCACTCTAAAAATTATCAAATTTTAAACACTTAGCAACCTTGGGCATTAACATGACTGATTTACAGCACCATCAGCTCTCTACACATGTATTTGCTTAATCCTCTAAGATAATCCTAATCTTACTAGAATTTCTAGTGTCCGTCAAGTTAACATGAGTTCATATAGCGTGAACTCATGAAATACACATTATTTTTGCTTCCTATGGGGGTATTGATATGGATTAAAAACCAAAGATAGCCAAGGTATATTTTGTACTAGACGTACCACCAGTAAACTAATACACCAAGCACTGATTAGTGTCAGAAAAACCAATAAAACATAAGATTCCAGACCTAACTTCTGTAGTGCTATCCTGATGACAGAAGCAGCAGGCGCATGGACTAAATAAATAATCAAAGAATACCGGCCACAATTGGTGAAATAATTGCCAACAGAACCCAATTTAATATGTGAAAACAGATATAAAAATAACGGTATGCTACTCAACTTCGCCAAAACGTCAGTTGGCGTCATCATATCAGTAACAAACCAAGTTGAACCACCAAAATTTGCTTGAACAATGCAGCCCAAAGCAAATAAAGCCACGCTCATAATAAATAGCAATCGATCATGTAACATCAATGGTTTCTTTTTTAACAGATATCCAATGTAAAAACTACTTGTCCACATACATACGCCTTGTAGTATATATGGTAAATGAATGATTTGACTGAGACTTAGAACAAGTAATAACAGATAAATGGTTAATTGTAAAATAGGTGATATATTTAATATAGACAACAGACCAACCAAAACAAAAACAAAAAAAAGCACATATAAATACCACAGATAACCAATCGGTAAAACACCAATGTGGGCCAAATCTTGCCATGAATTGAGATGGTGTACATCTGTACCCAGATGCTGTAACATGACGTAAATCACTGAAAAAATGATATAGGGTACGCCTAAACTTATTATTTTTTTCTTTAAACTAGCTAAGAGTGATTTAAGCCCACTCACTGGTTTGTATACAAACCCTGATAATGCAAAGAAAACTGGCATTACAAATGTAAACAATATACCCATTGTTGCTTCTGCAAAAAAATTGAACTGGCGATACTGTCCTGTCTTATAGATGCCTTCAAGGACATGAACAAGTACGACAAAAAAAATAGTGATCCCTTTTGCTACATCTAACCACGCAATGCGTTTCACAATTTATTCTCCACGATAATCATTTGAATTATTTCAAACCAACACTGATACGAAGTGCCTGAGCAACCTGCTGCATCTCTTGTGAATTAGCGCTAATATGCGCTATTTTGTCACGCAACCGGCGCTTGTCAATAGTTCTAACTTGTTCTGTTAGAATCACTGAATCGCGCTTAATGCCGCCCATATGAGCCGGCAACAATACATGCGTTGGTAGTTTTGGTTTAGAAATTTGAGAGGTAATAGCAGCAACAATTGTTGTTGGTGAGTTTGCATTACCAACATCGTTTTGAATAATCAGAACTGGCCTTACACCTGATTGTTCTGAACCGATGCCTTGTTTCAAATCGGCATAGAAAACATCGCCACGTGTCACAACTTGATATTCTTCTTTCATAAAATGTCTCACTTAATTATGTACGCGCCAAAGCGCTTAAACTATTTTTTATATATTCTAGGTAATCTCGGACCAAAAGATGTCAAAATTTCATGAGGAATCGTATTTGCATAATCAGCAAATTCTTCAACAGTAATCTCATTATCGCCATCACGACCTATTAATGTCACCTCTGTACCAATAGGGTAGGCTTGATCTAAGGCAATCACAATTTGATCCATGGTAATACGGCCAATGACATATGTTACTTTCCCATTAATTAACACGCGCATCCCAGCCATACGTCGTAAATAACCATCTGCATAGCCAATAGGCAAAGTTGCAACCCACTGTGGTTTTTGTGCCGTATAGGTTGCCCCATAACTAACCGATTCACCTGTTATTAATTGATGTACTGCCCCAATACGTGATTTTAAAGCAAAAACGTGTTTGAGCGGAATTGGCAAAGTCAACAATGGCGTGCCCGGATTGTAACCATAAAGTACCGAACCAACGCGGATAGTACGTGTATCAATTTCCTGGGTATGCCACAACGCAGAACCTGAATTCGCCAAATGCCAATATTGACGTGGAATACCGGCAGCAGTTACCCAATCGTTAAATCGTTGTGCTTGCTGTTTATAGTAACCAATATTACTATCATCCGCTGTGGCAAAATGTGTAAAAACACCGCCAAGCTCTAGTTTGTCATTATTCTTGATATAACGATATACTGAATCAACAGCCTCTTTGGAATGAGCACCCATACGCCCCATACCTGTATCAACAGCCAATTCAACATCTAAGGTAGCACCTTCTGGTATTGCTTGTAATGCGACTGACAACCAATCAATTGACTCAATTGCAGGGGAAAGCCGATATTTGACCATAACGTCTACATGGGCAATATCTTGAACCCCTAACAATACAATACGATAATCTTGATATGCTAATTCTTGGCGCAGTTTAATTCCCTCAGCAATAGTTGCAACAGCAAAATCTCGCACACCTATCTCATAGAGAGCATTAGCCACTGGTGTAGCCCCATGCCCATAACCGTCTGCTTTCACCACAGCAATTAAACGTTTCGCCCCAGCATGTGCCATAATACTCTGAGCGTTTTCTTGAATGGCCCCTAAATCAATTTCTATCCAAGATGGCCGTGTCAATAAAGTATCTTTTTGTTCTGTCATAACTATAAAACTCCACGTTTTGGAAAAAACTTCAAACTCAGACGTTCTAGAATTGTTAATCGCTCAATAATAACAACAGTATTCACGAAATCACCACTATGTGTAATCGCAACATATGTTTTATAACGAAAATTTTTGACCTGCATAATCGGTCGGCCATTAGGTTCATTTAAAATTTCAATATCATGCCAATGGACTTTTTCACCAATGCCGTAGCCAGTCGCTTTTGAAAAAGCTTCTTTCGCAGAAAAACGGCCCGCCACAAATTCATGAAAATGTTTTCCTTTGCGCTCTAATGCTTGCTCACGTTCTGCCGGCGTTAAAATGCTGTCCATAAATTTTGTCTGACGTGCCACAATTTGTCCTACACGACTAATGGCTTCTGTATCATTTCCAATTCCGATTATCATGATTCTATTGTATCAAAACGTCTCCAATTCACCAACTACTATCGTCCGGACATCCCATGATTAGGCTAACAGCTTCAAATATAAATATACGCTCTTTATCCATGATAATATATTACAAATTCATAACTGAATCTGAAGAGATGCTTTGCGATAAAAATCTCCAGTCAATGTAAAAGGGTAACATCAAGTTGATGTTACCCTTTTAGTCATGCCGTCGGTGGGAGTCGAACCCACACGGTGTTGCCACCACTGGATTTTGAGTCCAGCGCGTCTGCCAATTCCGCCACAACGGCAAATATAAAGCCATAAGGCTTATAGGGCGGTAGAAGGGGATCGAACCCTCGCATGCTGGATCCACAAACCAGTGTGTTAACCACTTCACCACTACCGCCATGGCAGGGATAGAGGGAATCGAACCCCCATCAACGGTTTTGGAGACCGCTATTCTACCGTTTAACTATATCCCTACATTTTTAAACTCAGCTATAAGCTGATATAACATGGTGAGGAATTGCGCCTCACATAACACTGGCTTGTTCATGTTTGTCAGTAATTAGCGGTCACAGCGGGGCTCGAACCCGCGATCTCCTGCGTGACAGGCAGGCGTCCTAACCAGCTAGACCATGCGACCAATGGACGCTACAGGGATCGAACCTGTGACCCCCTGCTTGTAAGGCAGGTGCTCTCCCAGCTGAGCTAAGCGTCCATAATGGAGAGGAAGGGATTCGAACCCTCGAAACAATTCCTTGTTTACATGGTTTCCAACCATGCTCCTTCGGCCAGACTCGGACACCTCTCCGATATCTTCCGTTCTCTCTTCTAATTAAAGCAAAAGCACTCTTCTCAGAGCACTCCCTATGTACGGCACCGCATCTTCCTATCCTCGCAGCCAGCGATCCGGCAACTACTTTCGGCGTGATAGAGCTTAACTTCTGTGTTCGGAATGGGAACAGGTGTGTCCTCTATGCTATCAATACGACACCTTTGAGTTATTCACTCAAAACTAAATAGTATCAAATTCTTTCTCTTCATTAAACCACTCATATTACGTTTTGAACTTCCGTTCTTGACTTTGGTTAAGTCCTCGACCGATTAGTACTAGTCCGCTACATGCCTCACAGCACTTCCACTTCTAGCCTATCTACCTCATCATCTCTAAGGGGTCTTACTTCATTAAGAATGGGAAATCTCATCTCGAGGCGAGTTTCACACTTAGATGCTTTCAGCGTTTATCTCATCCAAACATAGCTACCCAGCAATGCTCCTGGCGGAACAACTGGTACACCAGCGGTTTGTTCACCCCGGTCCTCTCGTACTAAGGGCAACTCCTCTCAAATTTCCTGCGCCCGCGACGGATAGGGACCGAACTGTCTCACGACGTTCTGAACCCAGCTCGCGTACCGCTTTAATGGGCGAACAGCCCAACCCTTGGGACCGACTACAGCCCCAGGATGCGATGAGCCGACATCGAGGTGCCAAACCTCCCCGTCGATGTGGACTCTTGGGGGAGATGAGCCTGTTATCCCCAGGGTAGCTTTTATCCGTTGAGCGATGGCCCTTCCATGCGGAACCACCGGATCACTAAGTCCTACTTTCGTACCTGCTCGAGTTGTAGCTCTCGCAGTCAAGCTTGCTTATGCCTTTACACGCTACGAATGATTTCCAACCATTCTGAGCAAACCTTTGAGCGCCTCCGTTACCTTTTAGGAGGCGACCGCCCCAGTCAAACTGCCCGCCAGACACTGTCCACGATCGCGATAAGCGACCAGTGTTAGAATGTTCATACAACGAGGGTAGTATCCCACCGTGCGACTCCGTCTAGACTGGCGTCCAAACTTCTACGTCTCCTACCTATGCTGTACAAGCAGCACAAACATTCAATATCAAGCTACAGTAAAGCTCCATGGGGTCTTTCCGTCCTGTCGCGGGTAACCCGCATCTTCACGGGTATTTAAATTTCACCGAGTCCCTCGTTGAGACAGTGCCCAGATCGTTACGCCTTTCGTGCGGGTCGGAACTTACCCGACAAGGAATTTCGCTACCTTAGGACCGTTATAGTTACGGCCGCCGTTTACTGGGGCTTCAATTCATACCTTCGCCGAAGCTAAGCACTCCTTTTAACCTTCCAGCACCGGGCAGGCGTCAGCCCCTATACTTCATCTTACGATTTTGCAGAAACCTGTGTTTTTGATAAACAGTCGCCTGGGCCTATTCACTGCGGCTCATGTTGCCATGAGCACCCCTTCTCCCGAAGTTACGGGGTCATTTTGCCGAGTTCCTTAACGAGGGTTCTCTCGCTCACCTTAGTGTTCTCCACTCGACTACCTGTGTCGGTTTGCGGTACGGGCAGTGTAATACTTCCTAGAAGCTTTTCTCGGCAGTGTGACATCTCAGACTTCTCTACTTTATTTCGATCCGCATCACAGCTTGTCCTTATAGTAGAAAGCATTTCACTCTCTACAAAACTTACTGCTTGCACGCACATATCCATCAGTGCGCATCTGGTAGCCTCCTGCGTCCCTCCATCGGTCAAACGCATTACTACTGGTACAGGAATCTCAACCTGTTATCCATCGACTACGCTTCTCAGCCTCGCCTTAGGTCCCGACTAACCCTGGGTGGACGAGCCTTCCCCAGGAAACCTTAGTCATTCGGTGGACAGGATTCTCACCTGTCTTTCGCTACTCATACCGGCATTCTCACTTGTAAGCGCTCCAGCAGTCCTCACGGTCTACCTTCGTCGCCCTTACAACGCTCTCCTATCGCGCACTTACGTGCACCCGCAGTTTCGGTAATATGTTTAGCCCCGGTACATTTTCCGCGCAATGGCACTCGACTAGTGAGCTATTACGCACTCTTTAAATGGTGGCTGCTTCTAAGCCAACATCCTAGTTGTCTATGCACTATCACATCGTTTTCCACTTAACATATATTTAGGGACCTTAACTGGCGATCTGGGCTGTTCCCCTTTCGACGGTGGATCTTATCACTCATCGTCTGACTCCCATTCATACATATCTGGCATTCGGAGTTTATCAAACTTTGGTAACCCGAGATGGGCCCCTAGGCTTAACAGTGCTCTACCTCCAGTATGCTTATAATGAGGCTAGCCCTAAAGCTATTTCGGAGAGAACCAGCTATCTCCAAGTTCGTTTGGAATTTCACCGCTACCCACAGTTCATCCGAGCATTTTTTAACATGCACCGGTTCGGACCTCCAGTAAGTTTTACCTCACCTTCATCCTGACCATGGGTAGGTCACCTGGTTTCGGGTCTACAGCATCGTACTATTCGCGCTATTCACACTCGCTTTCGCTGCGGCTCCGGTCTTTCCACCTTAACCTCGCACGATACCGTAACTCGCCGGTTCATTCTACAAAAGGCACGCCATCACCCATTAACGGGCTCTGACTTCTTGTAGGCGTCGTGGTTTCAGGAACTATTTCACTCCCCTTCCGGGGTGCTTTTCACCTTTCCCTCACGGTACTGGTTCACTATCGGTCACTAGGGAGTATTTAGCCTTACGGGATGGTCCCCGCAGATTCCGACCGGATTTCACGTGTCCGGCCGTACTCAGGATCCTGAAAAGAGTGTGCTCTATTTCGCTTACGGGGCTATCACCCTGTTTCGCCAAGCTTCCCAACTTGTTCTGCTATAAAACACTTTTGTAACTCTTATTTATCAGTCCTACAACCCCAACATGCAAGCACGTTGGTTTGGGCTCTTCCCCGTTCGCTCGCCGCTACTTAGGGAATCGATTTTTCTTTCTGCTCCTGCTGCTAATGAGATGTTTCAGTTCACAGCGTATTCCGTCGTCTATCCTATGTATTCAGATAGCGACAACTCTTTTCGAGTTGGGTTTCCCCATTCGGAAATCTCTGGGTCATAGCGTACTTACCGCTCACCAAAGCTTATCGTAGTTAGTCACGTCCTTCATCGGCTCCTAGTGCCAAGGCATCCACCACGCGCCCTTATTAACTTAACCTATACAACTTGCGTTGCGGTTTCGTTTTATGAGTTGGTCATTTTTCAGACCTGCGATTAAACCGTTCTTTTTAAAGAACTTCTTTTTGTGTTGTTTCTCGGTTCAATTTAGAATAATGTTTCCATTACTTTTAAAAGAATTTGTTACTATTCAGTTTTCAATGTACAACCAAGACAATCTTTCGATTGCCTATGGAGAATAGCGGGATCGAACCGCTGACCCCCTGCTTGCAAAGCAGGTGCTCTCCCAGCTGAGCTAATTCCCCATAGGATCATCTTTTGAACATGATACCTATTACAGTACCACACTCAAAACTAAACAAAACTTTGAACATTTGAACTTGCAATCTAATGCACTGTCACTTTCCGATTATCCTTAGAAAGGAGGTGATCCAGCCGCAGGTTCTCCTACGGCTACCTTGTTACGACTTCACCCCAGTCATCTGTCCTGCCTTAGACGGCTCCCTCCCGAAGGTTAGGCCACCGGCTTTGGGCATTACAAACTCCCATGGTGTGACGGGCGGTGTGTACAAGACCCGGGAACGTATTCACCGCGGCGTGCTGATCCGCGATTACTAGCGATTCCGACTTCGTGCAGTCGAGTTGCAGACTGCAGTCCGAACTGAGACGTACTTTAAGAGATTAGCTCACCTTCGCAGGTTGGCAACTCGTTGTATACGCCATTGTAGCACGTGTGTAGCCCAGGTCATAAGGGGCATGATGATCTGACGTCGTCCCCGCCTTCCTCCGGTTTGTCACCGGCAGTCTCGCTAGAGTGCCCAACTGAATGCTGGCAACTAACAATAAGGGTTGCGCTCGTTGCGGGACTTAACCCAACATCTCACGACACGAGCTGACGACGACCATGCACCACCTGTCACTTTGTCTCCGAAGAGAACACTTCTATCTCTAAAAGCTTCAAAGGATGTCAAGACCTGGTAAGGTTCTTCGCGTTGCTTCGAATTAAACCACATGCTCCACCGCTTGTGCGGGTCCCCGTCAATTCCTTTGAGTTTCAACCTTGCGGTCGTACTCCCCAGGCGGAATACTTAATGCGTTAGCTTCGGCACTAAGAGGCGGAAACCTCCTAACACCTAGTATTCATCGTTTACGGTGTGGACTACCAGGGTATCTAATCCTGTTTGCTACCCACACTTTCGAGCCTCAACGTCAGTTGTTGTCCAGTAAGCCGCCTTCGCCACTGGTGTTCTTCCATATATCTACGCATTCCACCGCTACACATGGAGTTCCACTTACCTCTACAACACTCAAGTTAACCAGTTTCCAATGCCATTCCGGAGTTGAGCTCCGGGCTTTCACATCAGACTTAATCAACCGTCTGCGCTCGCTTTACGCCCAATAAATCCGGATAACGCTCGGGACATACGTATTACCGCGGCTGCTGGCACGTATTTAGCCGTCCCTTTCTGGTATGGTACCGTCAAACTAAAATCATTCCCTATTTTAGCATTTCTTCCCATACAACAGTGCTTTACGACCCGAAAGCCTTCATCACACACGCGGCGTTGCTCCATCAGGCTTGCGCCCATTGTGGAAGATTCCCTACTGCAGCCTCCCGTAGGAGTTTGGGCCGTGTCTCAGTCCCAATGTGGCCGATCAGTCTCTCAACTCGGCTATGCATCATCGTCTTGGTAAGCCTTTACCCCACCAACTAACTAATGCACCGCGGATCCATCTCTAGGTGACGCCGTAGCGCCTTTTAACTTGATATCATGCGATACTAAGTTTTATTCGGTATTAGCATCTGTTTCCAAATGTTATCCCCAGCCTTGAGGCAGGTTATCCACGTGTTACTCACCCGTTCGCCACTCGCTTGAAAGGTGCAAGCACCTCTCGCTGCGCGTTCGACTTGCATGTATTAGGCACGCCGCCAGCGTTCATCCTGAGCCAGGATCAAACTCTCAATTTAAATGAATTTAAATTCATTGTTTGAAGATGTACTCTTCGATTAAACTGACTAATTGCTATATCTCTATAACGACTATCCGTTTATTGTTTGTTACGAATTGACTTCGCAAATTTGTTTTTGTTATTACTGCTAATAACTAGTCACAGATTCGTTTGTTCAAAGTTTTGTTCAGTTTTCAATGTGCTACTTGTTGTCGCTGAGACAACTATATTATCTTATCAGCTTTCGCTGCCGTTGTCAACACTTTATTTCGTCGCTTACTTTCGCTCGCGTCGCTTTCGCTTTTTGACAACTTTATTACTATACTTTATTCTTCTCGCTTTGTCAACTACTTGCTCGCGTTCTTTTTCACTCGCTCACACCGTTGCTCTCTTTCGCTCTTAAGAACATATACTAATATACCAACCTTTTCCCCCCTCGTCAACTACTTCCTTTACTTTGTTTTTACTCTTCGTTTTATCTTCCTTATCCTCTTGATTTTCCCTTGCCTCGTTCGCTTTCTGCCTGTGAGGCATGTCTTTATTTTGATAATTTTCGTTTTTGTAGTTACTGTAATGTTAATCGTAAGTCTTCTGGTTGAATCCATCTTAGTTTAACAATGAAAATCCAGCGCAAAATGACAGCAATCGTAATTGGAAAAATGATAAAAGTCACTAAAATAGCAATTATAGCGCCCACTGTTTTATTTGATAGGTTATAGGCTGTTAATGGTCCAATGAGGCCAGAGAAACCAAAGCCAGCTGAAAATGCCGTCCCCTTAATATCAAACATTGTTGCTATTGCACCCATTATTGCTGCCCCGATTGTAGTTGGCAGAAAAAGTTTGGGCTTTGTTAACATATTAGCCATCTGTATTTTAGGCGACCCAATGAAATGCGCTAGTGTCCCACCTAATGGATTAACACTAGCACCCATTGCAGCTAACGTGAAACTTGCAACGACAATACCAGCATTTGCTGCACCCGATCCGACACCTGTTAATCCAATTGCAGTCGCAATACCGACTGAAGATAATGGTGAAACAATTAGAAAGGCGAATGCGGCGCCTAGCAAAGCGCCCATAATAATGGGTGTAAAGTCTGTTGCATAAGCAACGCCAGTGCCTATCCACACTTGAACTTGCCGCAAAGGTGATAACGTAAACAACCCAATGCCACCGGCTACTAAGACCAAAAAAAGTGGCTGGATGAGTATCTTAAGATGGCCAAAGGTAACTTGCGTTAATTGCGCCAGTCCAGTCGCCAAAATAGCCACTAGAATGATATTTAAAATAACGCCAGTACCACTAATCACCATACTTTTTTGTGATTGTATAACCACCCCAGAAGACACAAACATAGCCAGGGCAATCGCCCCTGAATCAATTGCCGACATTTTCCTAATTTGGCCAACTGCAAAACCTGAAACAATTGGTAACGCACTCTGTACCAGCGTTGTCATGAAACCAACTTTCAATGCCACAACACTAGTAGGGAACAGTAGCAAAAATTGACTCACTAGCGCACTAGGTATTAAGGTAATAACAATCCCTAAGCTCGTGCCATTTAAGACATCCACAATAAATTTTTTAACGCGTTTGCGATCACTTTGAGCCATACCCTATGTCCATTGTCCTTTTCATTCTAAAATTGTGTCGCCAGTGTAAAGCTACTGATTGCTTATATTTCGTTAACAGCCTGATGACCTGATATAATCGCTAAAACATCATCCAACGCCGTATTAACCATATTGTCTACTGCAATATTTGTAAAAAAAGCAATATGTGGTGTGAGTAACACGTTTGGCATCGCCATTAATTGTCTGATTTGTGAGTTATCAATGCCTTGTTGCCTTAAATCACGGTTAAAAACGAGTGACTCACCAGTTACAGTATCTAAGGCAGCCGCTTGTATTTTACCTGAAAGCAACGCCGCAATGAGGGCCTCTGTGTTAACCACATCCCCACGTGACATGTTCAAAAACAAGCTACCTATTTTCATTTGATTAAAATCAACCGCTTGGAGTAAACCAACCGTACTATCATTTAAATCAACATGCACACTAATGACATCGCTTTGAGCCAATAATGTTGCTTTAGAAACGTATGTCAGATACTTTTTTAAACATTCTTGTGGCTTGACATCGTAGGCAATCACTTTAGCACCAAGTAAATGTAGGAGCTTAGCTAACGTCCCACCAATGCGTCCAGCACCTATAATACCCACAGTAATGGTGTGAATCTCTCTCGCCTGCAAACCAGCCCAGCGAAAATCATTCTGATTCATACGTTGTTCAAAGGCCCAAGTCCGTCGCAGTAATTGAAATATTTGTGTCAAGGCGAGCTCTGCAACTGATCTAGGTGAATATTTCGGCACGTTTGTAATTTTTAAACCAGCACGTTTAGCAAGTGTAACCGGAATCATATCAACACCGGCAGTACGAGTCGTTATTTGTTTTAAGCCTTGATGAACTAATGACTGGTAGAATGCTTCATCACCACCAATATTAGCAGTCTGCTGAACAATTAAGCCATTGTACTCTGATAAATTATCATGCTGTCCGGGATGAAATTCTTCGCGTACCATATCAATTTGTAGATTGTGCGCTTTAGCATAGGTTTTAATACTAGGTTCTTCATCAGATCGTACACTCGTCATCAAAATTTTTGTCATATATTCACCGTGCCATATAGGCTGATAAACGTGCCATAGCTTCTTTTAGTTGTGCCATTGATGCAGCATAACTGATACGAATATAGCCCTCACCACCAGGACCAAAAGCAGAACCAGGTACAACTGCCAACTTATCTTTCTGGGCTAAATCTCTGGCAAATGCAACATCGTCTTGCAGATAACCCGCTGGAATTTTAGCAAAGATATAGAATGCACCTGCTGGCTTTGGCACTACAAAACCTAGCGACATCATTGTTTGATAGACAAAATCTCGTCGTGCTTGGTAAGCTTTTTTCATATCTAATGTATCTTGGCAACCAGCTTCTGTACTTAAAGCTTCAGCCGCAGCAGCCATAGCAGAATTTGTTGCCGTTGTAATCGTGAACTGATGAATCAAGCCCAATTTTGCCACCAATTCAGCAGGTCCTGCCAAGAAACCAATACGATAACCGGTCATCGCATGAGATTTTGAGACACCATTGAGTAAAATTGTCTGTTCGGGAAGATATTGAGCCATTGATACATGCTTTTCATCATAGGTAAGTTCAGAGTATATTTCATCCGAAATAACCACAATGTTAGTGTCTCGTAAGACGTCAGCAAGTGCTTTGATTTCATCTGCAGTGTAGGTTACACCAGTTGGATTAGAAGGGAAATTCAATACAATTGCCTTGATTTTATCGCCATGTTCTGCAATGGCTGCTGTTAACATTTCTGGACTTAAAACAAAGTTATTCGTTGATGTATCAATAAACACAGGTTCACCACCACCGACAATGGTAACGGGTATATATAATGGAAAAATGGGTGTTGGTAATAGGACTTTATCACCCACGTTGAGTAGCGATGTTAACACGGTATATATCGCTTCAGTTGCACCGACAGTGACAATAATTTCATTTTCTGCATGATAATCGAGTTGATAACGGTCTGCCAAGAAATTGGCAGCGGCTTTTCTCAATGCGATTGTCCCATTAGATGCTGAATAATGTGAATCATTGGCTGTTATCGAATGAATGGCGGCGGCCTTAATATGCTCAGGCACATTAAAATCTGGCTCCCCTAAAGTTAATTTCAAAATATCAGGAATCGCACTGACTTCATTATCAAATGCTCGTATAGCACTTGGTTTTACTAAATCTAAACGGTTATTAAATGAGCTTAATAATGATGGCTTTGCTTTGGGCATATTTTTCTCCTAAATTCTGCTTCCTAAATCCTGCTAATGATTTCTAACAAAAACGCACACTCGGTCGATTCCGAATGTGCGTTTACACCAGCCAATAACTGTGTTTACTTTAGCATTCGAACCGTTGATTATCCGAATACCACAACAAAATGCTTTTGGTAAACGGCTACTACCCGAAATACCAAAAGTAAAATCGCATTTTAATTTGTGTTGCTTTATTTGTCATTTGTTAAAAAACCTTAATTTTATTATGAGATAATAATAATCTTTCTTAATCAAAATGTCAAGTTATAAAATACGTCAACTTTTTATTCTAATTGTTTTTTTGGCAAACGACGACCATGCATTATATCTGTCACAAGTAAATCTAGTCTTGTTTTTGTCTTTGACCAGTCATCGTTCACTAATTCATACGCTCTCCCCTTGAGATTCTGCGGCAACTTCATATCTCTCAAAAATTCAGGTGAGGCAACACGTTGTTTGACAGCATGTGGATCATCCCCTCGCACTTGCACGCGGTCAACCAAAACAGACGGACTAGTTACCGTCACAAAAATAATAATCGCCCGTGATCCCAATTCTTGTGCATAAGTAATTGCACCAGCTGTATCCAAGACAATGGTAATATATTGGCTTTTCTGCCATGCACGGTCTAGTCCTTCATACGACGAACCGTATTTAGCCCCTGCATAGGTCACACGTTCTAAATAATGATTATTCTCAAAAGAATCATCCGTTTCAAAGTAGTAGGCAATACCATTCACTTCACGTTCTCTTGGTCGACGTGTTGTATGTGTAATCACACGAGGCATACGATAATTTTCTTGTAAATAGCGGGCAATTGTGGTTTTGCCAACACCTGTCGCACCAGTGATGACAAATACTTTGTTATCTTTCATATAATCTTATTCCTTATCTTTTCTATTGTAACGTATCTGCAAGAGCAAAGTTAGACATTCGCCTATGAAATTGCTAAAATAATAGTTATGTTTAAATTAAAATAATATGGGAGAAACATCATGTCTATCTTTGCGAGAGCATTTAAACGAGAATCTGTTGATAATTATATGCAAGCCGATTCTCATATGTCACGAATATTAACCACACGTGATCTCATAGGCCTTGGTGTTGGGACTGTGATTGGGACTGGAATATTTATTTTGCCCGGCCATGAAGCTGCTCAACATGCCGGCCCAGCGGTATCTATTGCTTTTCTTATTGCGGCTATATACTCTGGCTTATCTGGCATGTCATTTGCTGAATTTTCTTCAGCTATGCCAGTTGCTGGATCAGCCTACTCATATGGTAGCGTCATTTACGGTGAAATTATTGGCTGGTTACTTGGCTGGTCCTTAATATTAGAATACTTTTTAGCCGTCTCTGCCATTGCTACTGGTTTTTCAGCCTATCTCAATAACCTGCTCTTAACCTTTGGTGTTCATATGCCAAAGTCGTTACTGGCTGGCCCAATGGAAGGCGGCATCGTGAATTTATTTGCGGTTATGATCATTCTCCTTGTTACCGCGATTTTATCTCGTGGTCTTAACGCTTCAAAGAAGATTGAAAATGGCGCCGTCATTTTAAAAGTAGCCATCCTTGGTTTGTTTATTATTGGTGGTTCATTTTTCATTAAGCATACAAACTATGTCCCATTCTATCCGAAAGAATTTCACACTGGACCACTTGGTTTAAATGGTATTATGTCAGCAACTGCAAGTATCATTTTTGCTTTCCTTGGTTTCGACACAATTGCCGCACACGCTGCCGAAGTGAAAAACCCACAAAAAACAATGGTACGCGGCATTGTTGGCACAGTTTTAATTTCTGCTTTACTATATGTCCTATTTTCAATCGTGTTAACTGGTATTGTTAACTATAAGCAACTAGGTGTTGATGACCCTGCTGCTTTTGCTCTACAGGCTATTCATCAGACACAATTCGCTGTTGTGATTACAGTTGGTGCTTTGGTTGGTATGTTTACGGCTATTCTCGCTTTGATATATGCTTCTTCCAGACTAACTTATTCCTTTGGTCGTGACGGCTTGCTCCCACGTTCACTTGGTAAAATTTCAAAAAGTTCAAGACTACCCGTTAACGCTTTGCTTGTGGCAGTTGTGATTGAGGCTATATTTGCTGGTCTAATTCCTTTAAATACCCTAGCGAGTCTGATTAATGCTGGTACATTACTGGCTTTCACATTCATTAACTTTGGCGTACTGATTCTACGCCGACGTCAAGATTTGGCTCATGACGGTTTTAAAGTACCTGGTTATCCTGTTATCCCATTCATCGCTGGGATAATTAGTCTATATCTCATTACTAAGTTACCAATCGATACTTTAGAACTATTTAGTATCTGGGTACTTATCGGCGTTGCATGGTACTTCATATATGGTATGCGCCATTCAAAACTATCATGAATGCATATTAAAAGGCCACCTGACTTAAATCGGGTGGCCTTTTAATATATATCAAACTCAGTTTATTTATAATAGTGGCGTTTTACGACGCATATAGGCATCTACTAACTTTTCGTAGACACCAGGTTCCACACTATCAAGTGCCGGTCCCAAAACATCCATCGCCTTATCAAAGTTATAATCACGCTCGTAAAACATGCGCGCCTGCTCACTCGCAGCTGCCACCCGCTCATTAGTAGCGCGATAACGATTAGCATATTGAAGTAACTGCTCAGTTAAATTAGCTTGATCAACAATTTTATCAGTTTTTTCTTTCAAGGTATCGATGTCTGCTGAAACAATATTAAGCTGTCTTTGAACTTCGTCCATGTTAACCAATGTCGCTTGTAGTGATTTAGCCAATCTCTCCAGCTCATTCGATACTGCAAAGAAATACTCCAAATAACTGGCAGGTAGTCCGGGTAAGTTCATACGTTCAACAGCATGCTTGATGTTTTCAATATCTTGTTGGTATTGTCCACCAAATTGTCTTGCAGAACGCTGCGCTTTTTCAAGTCCAGAAATTTTATCCCAAATCTCTATTTGTTGTGCCTCTATTTCAGAAACATGTGCCAGTAACTTTTCTTGCTTAGCCTGTAATTCACTAAAGGACATTTCTGAAGATTCGAGCAAATCATCATTATGGTTAACTTGTTCTTCAGCCGCATTAATTTGTTCTAAAAGCGTCCGGCGCATTTCAATTTCTCTATTGTTGAATTGGAAACTTTGGCCTAAGCGATCTAATTCAATCGCCAATGTACTATTTTGCTCACGTAACCGCAACAAATCTGATGATAGTTGGTCCGCGTGTTTAGTTACTTGCTGACGCGCCGTCATTTCAGTTTCCATCATATCGTAGAGTGTCTCAATTCGTCTTTCGATATAACCATTTTGTTCTGAAACTTCTTTTAACTTTAATTCACTGAGCAACTTTAATACTTGCTGACGTTGGTCATCAATAGCATTAAGCTCCTGATTAATTGTATCGTTTGGAAAAACGTAACCTTGCGCAACTAAATCAGAATGCCCCTGTGACAATTCATTGAGTTGCTCAACGTAGACCCTATCTACTTTATCAAACAGGTCCGGGATGTCTGCCATCATGTTTTCCATTTGTGTGGTTTCCATGGCTAGCTGTTCGTATATATCGGATGCTGTTGCGTGATCCCCATCTTCAGTTAAACGTGTGAATTCATCATAGTCGGCTTCTAGTTGTGACAAAAACTTATCTAACCCTGCGTTTGCTGGCCCAAATTTGAAGTTTTCAGCTAATAATCGTTTGCGCAAGTCGTCATATTTTTTCTTTAAATCATTGATTGCTTCACGATGCGCTTCATTAATTTTTTTGAGCTCGGTTAACCCTTTTCGGACATCACTGATTGTTTGTTCCGTTTCGTTGACCATCGCCTCCAAACGTGCCAATTCATGACGCGTTTTAATAAAATTAATACCCCGTGCTTCAAATAATACTAAATTAGCCTGTTGATCAATTTTTAAGAACTTATTGTTTTTAACGTCGTTAAACTGTCTTTCAAGATTCTGATACTCTTTTAAGGACTGTCCAGTTAATGATAACTTCCGCCCTTCAACTAACTCCTCGCGTACCTTCAAAGACGCTAGCTGTTCTTTTCTGAGCTTGAAAACATTGACTTTTTTAATTGTAGTTCGTTGCATCGCAAAAATTGCTAAGTAAGCAATAATAACGATACCTAAAATAATAGCTAATATAGTTAAATTCATGTGTTTTTATCCCATTTTTATTGATAACCCAATTCTAACACGCTGTGCCTTGGTTATACAGTAACAGACTGTCTTTTTTGCCAAATCTCAACTCGTTTACACTTTTCTTAATAACTTGCTATGCTGTCTAGTTTCTGTTATTATTAAAAGAAGTTGTTAATTGAGTAGCAGTAAGTAAAGAAGCGCGTCAACAACGCCCCAAATCGTTAGTAAGGCCATAGCTACTGGTTCTGAGAAACGTCAAGTTAGGCGCTGCACGCATCTGGTACTTACCCTCAAATGTACGACAAAATACATTTTGGAGGACATATACATGTCACGTTATACAGGTCCAAAGTGGCGCATTTCACGTCGCTTGGGTGTTTCATTGTCAGGTACTGGTAAAGAATTGTCACGTCGCGCATACGCGCCTGGCGATCACGGTGCCGGACGCCGCGCTAAGATTTCTGAATATGGTATGCAGTTGCGCGAAAAGCAAAAGTTGCGTTTTACTTACGGTTTGACAGAACGTCAATTCCACGCTTTGTTTAACAAGGCGGGTAAGATTCGTAAAGGTACTCACGGTACTAACTTTATGATCTTGTTGGAGCAACGTTTGGATTCACTTGTTTATCGACTTGGTTTTGCAACAACACGTCAACAAGCACGTCAGTTGGTTAACCATGGTCACATCATGGTCGATGGTAAGCGTGTTGATATTCCATCATACAACGTTACCCCTGGTCAAGTTGTTTCAGTACGCGATAAGTCAAAAAACATTGTACCTATCCAAGCTGCTGTTGAATCAGTTGTTGCACGTCCACAATTCGTATCATTTGATGCTGAAAAGCTTGAAGGATCACTCGTTCGCTTACCTGAACGTGAAGAATTAGATGCCGACCTTAACGAAGCTTTGATCGTCGAATACTACAACCGTTTGGGTTAATATACTTAATCTGATTCTGGTTGAAACGTCACCTTTGGGTGGCGTTTTTCTTTTGTTTGTCATGTTATTTAATCATAACGTATAATAGAAGTACTACAACGTATCGGAGAATAAAAATCTATGGATATCAATGAACGCCTGCAACAAGAACAATTAGGTGGTCAGCCTAAAATCAACCCCGACGAACAACGTCGATACTTGGGTACTTTTCGTGAACGTGTCATTGCAGCAATAAAAGTATCTCAGCTAACCGATAAAACTATCCAGTCTCAATTTGAAAAGATATTAACCAAACATTCAACCGGAAAAGTCTTAATTGACCAAACCCTCACCACTGATAATTTTCCAACATTTGTCAGTTTAGCAACCAAAACACATCATCCATTTACTGTGTTATCTGATGTTACTGTTAAAAATCAAGTAACCGACCCGATTGCCGTTTTACTGGCAGCGGATACAGCTGTCAACGTCAATAATATTTATCTAGACTAGTTCACTAAAGAAAGGCATTTGAGAAACTATCTTGAAGCATGTCAATCATAGACTTCAACTTGTTTACTCAATATGAAAAATGACTATGCAGCAACCACTTGCTTATCGTATGCGCCCAAATAAAATTGAAGACATTGTTGGCCAACAGCATCTTGTTGGCTCTGGTAAAATCATTTGGCGTATGGTGGCTGCTAAACGCTTAAGTTCAATGATTTTATACGGCCCCCCAGGAACAGGAAAAACATCAATTGCTTCAGCAATCGCCGGTTCATCTAAATATGCTTTTCGTGTGCTAAATGCAGCAACAGATAGCCAAAAGGACTTACAGATTGTTGCTGAAGAGGCTAAAATGTCTGGTACTGTTGTCTTGTTACTAGATGAAATTCATCGTTTAAACAAAGTAAAACAAGATTTTTTATTACCACATCTGGAATCAGGCGCCATTATTTTAATTGGTGCAACTACTGAAAATCCTTATATCAACGTCACGCCAGCAATACGCTCACGAACACAAATTTTCCAAGTGACGCCTTTAACTGAAGATGACGTTAAAAGTGCAGTCCATCGTGCATTAAAAGATGACACACATGGTTTAGGCAAATACAAAGTGACGCTAACAGATGACGCAATGAATCATTTGGCACAAGCAACAAATGGTGATTTGCGTAGTGCACTCAATGGTTTAGAACTGGCTGTTTTATCCACACCAACAGCAAAGGATAAGACAATTCACATTACGTTACCAGTCATTGAAGAAACTGTTCAGCGAAAGGCGATGTTTGCTGATAAAGATGGTGATGCGCATTATGACGTGATATCTGCTTTGCAAAAATCAATTCGGGGATCTGATACAGATGCTGCATTGCACTACGCTGCACGTATCATAGAGTCTGGTGATTTACCTATCTTAACTCGGCGATTAACTGTTATCGCTTATGAAGATATTGGTTTGGCCAACCCCACTGCTGTGCAACATGCTGTCACAGCTATCCAATCTGCTCAATCACTTGGCTTGCCAGAAGCACGCATTCCCTTAGCCAATGCCATTATAGAATTAGCGTTATCACCTAAATCCAACGCTGCTTATTTAGCCATTGATAAGGCACTTAGCGACATCCAATCCGGTAAAACAGGTGATGTGCCAGATCATCTTAGGGATTCACATTACAAAGGTGCCGCTGAACTCGGTCATGGCAAAGGTTATATCTATCCTCATGATTTTGACAATGATTGGGTTCCACAACAATATTTACCAGAAAAAATTAGCCAGACACAGTATTTTAGTCCTAAAGGTAATTCAAAAATTGAAAAAGCGTTCAGCGACGTTTATCAAACATTAAAAAAATCCCAGCGTGACGGATTAGACTCCTGACACACTGCTGCTTTTCATTTTGTCAAGACTAGTGATACCCGAATTTTTGCGTTATAATATATTATGAATTACTCAGATATACGCATTGCTACATTATCAGCTTTTTCCTTACAACCTTTATATTTCGGTTGGGAATTCTTGACTTAGAAGATCTGCCTTCTCATTTGGTAATCTGACAATCTTGATGAACCATCCACCTCGATAAATTCGAGGAAAATCTGCGTAGCGATTAACGGTATCAAGAGTATTCCGGGTTTAACCCGTGCGTTCACATCATGTGAGCGCTTTTTTTGAAAGAATGATTGCAAAAATTGAAAAAGACTATTATTTTTTCAATGTAAGCGTTATACTTAGTGTATAAACAGACTTAAGGAGAACGATCATGACAGCAAACTACAACAAGATTTTAGTACCCATGGATGGTTCAAAAGAATCAGAAGCTGCACTTGTACGTGCCATTGAGTTAGCCAACGACGCCGGTGAAAGCGGTGTTTTGTCAATCTTAAATGTCATTGATACACGCGCATTTCAAAATGTGGCTAGCTTTGATGATACTATGGTTGAAGCTGTATCAGATGAAACACGTAAGAGTCTTGAAAAGTACAAGCAGCAAGCACTTGATGCGGGTGTCAAGAATGTGGACTATCTCATTGAGTATGGCTCACCTAAAACACTAATCGCTAAAGAAGTCCCAAATGAAGTTAGTGCTGATATCATCGTTATCGGTGCAACTGGTTTGAACGCTGTTGAGCGTCTTGTTATTGGATCAGTAACAGAATTTGTCACGCGTACAGCAAAAGTTGACGTACTAGTCGTACGTGGTTAATTTTGATTAATTAAGCTCTAAAAAAAGGTCTCACACAATGTGAGACCTTTTTTTAGAACTTAATTGTATCCAACTGAGCTAAACGTGCTTCTGCTTTTTGGCAATTTGACAAATAGGCAGCAACATGAGCATAATGAATCTGTTTTTGTGCAGCTTCGTGATTACCACGCTTTTCTTCAACTTGTGCTAATAATTCACTCAAGTCAGGCACCCAGAATAGATCAACCCGCTTACGTAAAATTTCTAACCCCTCAGTCAACAAATCAGCTGCCTTATCCAATTCATTCTGTGCAATCAAAAATTCAGCATAATATTGCCGGCCTTGTAATGCACCATGGAATTCCATATCACCCGCAGTCAACAAATTAGGTTCTAGTTCAAATGCGTACTCAAATTTTTCCTTCGCTGCTTCAATATCACCTTGCAAGTAATAGTTGGTGCCCATTTGACGGTAAGCATAGAATGTATAAAAATCACCTAATGATGGTGTTCTGGTATCAACTGCCAGGTCAGCATAGTGTACGACTTCAGCAAAGTCTTTTTTATTGTGACAAGCATCTGCAGCTTTTAAAATATAATAAGCTTGTAGCGTTGGTGCATTTTGACTTAAAGCTTTTTCAAACTCAGCAAACTCGGACAAGGCATCATGTTTCATTTCTAACACAACTTTGCCAAGTAATTCTTTGGCTTTTTGTGTTAAAAAGTCACCCGAAACAAATTCAGAAATATCTAAATTTAAACGATCGAGTATCGCCAATAAAACATCAGCGTTTGGTACACGATTTTGATTTTCAACAAGAGAAATGGTGGCTTGTGTTGTAATGCCTTCTGCTAACTCTACTTGCGATAAATGCATTTTCTTTCGCGCCGCGCGAATTGCCTTACCATCAAAACTATCGTTTCTATTGTTTTTTACCATTAGTTAAACTTCCCTATTTTTTCTTCACCTAGACTAACAAATTCATAACTTAATTGTGCATTCTTTTCAAATTCAGCAAAGCCATAATCAATCAATTTATCGACTAACTCAACATTATCTATATCTGAATAATCCCACAGGCGCTTAAATAGTGACATGTTTGTAAAACCAGGTAAGGTGTTTGGTTCGCCAAGATATGGTACATTATTCTCATCTAATAAGAAGTCCATACGTGCTTCACCTCTTAAATCGAGTACTTTATAAGCTTTTAAAGCCATATCTTTTACTTCAGCAGTAACAGCATCTGGCAGATTAGCTGGAATTTCAAACTGCACACTTGAATTATCAACGAATTTATTATTGTAATCGTACCATGCATCGCCATCGCCTTGATTTGGTACATGATGGGCACCTATTTCAGACACAATAGGGTCTTCGTTCCCAATCACACCAACTTCAAGTTCACGTGGTCCCTTTACAGCCGCTTCAATCAATACTTTATAATCGTACTGGAATGAGTCCGTTAATGCAGCCTCAAACTCATCTGCCGTTTTAGCACGTGATACGCCAACGGATGAGCCTTGATTAGCCGCTTTAACAAAGACAACGTCACCAAGGTCTTTCACAACTTGCGCCCAAGTTAATGTTTTTGCTGTCTTTTCATCAACCACAATGTATTTTGTATTGCGAATATTATTAACAGTTAATAATTCTTTGGTTAATACTTTATCAAAACTAACGGCATGCCCGCGCAAAGGCGCTCCAACATATGGCTTGTTGAGCAACTTGAACAACCCTTGTAATGTGCCATCTTCGCCTAAGTTACCATGAACAACAGGGAAGAAAATATCAAAATCACCAGCCGCACGCAAAGCATTGATACGGCTTAATGGGTCTTGCTGATCAACTGTCGTCATATAGTCTGCAACAATTGGCCTTTCATCTTCCAAAGCCAAAATGCGCTTTGATCTTTCTGGATCAAGCACATAACCATTTTGGGCAATAGCAAAAACCGTTATACGATATTTGCCTGTCGCTAAAATAGCATCATAAAAGTTTTGTGCTGAACGTTTAGAAACATCGTGTTCTGAAGAATTTCCACCGAATATTAAAGCAACATGTTTTTTTGTCATTTTCTTTCACTCCAAATTTTATTATATCAAAACAAAGTAATATTAATCAAGAAATACCCTATTATGTCAGAAAGTCTCGTGTCTCGGAAACATAGTTAAATATTTTTTCAGGCACATTATCCTTGCCTCGTAAAATAATGGCATTAAAGAAGCGCGCGCGATTGTACATTTGATGCCACCGACCCTCATTTTGTGGTGGCTGACGGGTAACCAAATCTTTGCGCCATAATTTAAGTGTTAATAAAATATAATCATGGTACAAAGGGTGCGCATTAGCGCTATACATGGTCACTTCAACCAGTCTCTCTGTTTCACCCATATTGAGAGGCTGCTGCAATTCACGATAACCAGCCAGCATACTTGCTAGTAAAAATAGCTTGTCTGCTCGCAGTAACTGTGGCATCATGAGTACCTCAGCAACTGCATTGCCTATGTGAGTAAAGGCGTGTGCCCAACCATTCGTGCCAATAAAGCCACGCGTATCACGTTCTATTGCAACGTACAAAGCAATTTGGTTAATGACAATTGCCAACTGTTGTGGCGCCATAAAAGCTGACTTGGTTCTTTGTTTAAAAAGTAATAATGACAACACTAAGATACTAAAAGAGCGTTGATAAATTGCCGCATTATTTGGTTCGAAAATGTGTGAAAATAGCACATCATCACTAATCAAGTACGATGTCAGCCACCGCATTTGCTCATCAGATAATAAGTCATTTTGTATCACATCACTTAGAAAAAAGAACGCACCAGTATCACGATACTTTGGCAATGGATTCGCTAACTGTGCTGCTGCTAAATGCAAATCTGCATCTGAAACCATATCTAAACCATCACCACTTCTGTGATTATCTAAGCGTTGACTGTAGGCTTTCATTTTTGCCAATGCATCGTCACCATTTTCTGGTAACTGAACTGGCGTTTTTGGCTGAACTTTAACTTGAGTTAAAGTGTCGCTAAGCACCTCGCCGATTGACTGAAATATATCACCTGCACGTGTCTTTTGCTGTATGGCTATAAATTGTGTGCGTAAATTTTCTAATTTATCCATTAAACTGAAAAACCTGTCGATTCCGTAAAGGTTGTGTTTTGCTGTTGGTAACCAATGGTTAAAATCAGTCCGACACCAATCATATTACCCAAAAGAGAAGAACCACCTTGTGAAATAAATGGTAGTGGAATACCCGTTAATGGTAACAAACCAATACTCATACCGATGTTTTCAAAAACGTGAAAGACAACCATCATGACAACGCCTGTTGCAATATAGGCATAAAACGCATTTTGTGCCCTAAATGTTGCTCTAATTAACCGATAGATTAAGGCAAAGTATAATACAATTAACAACGTGCCACCAACGAAACCAAAACTTTCACCAATTACCGAAAATATCATATCAGACTCTCTGACTGGCACATAAACTTTAAGATGGCCAAAACCCTGCCCCGTTAACTGTCCCGAACCAATTGCTTTCAAGCTTTGATATGTTTGATAACCCTTTGAAGAAGTGTCTTGATCGGGATGCAACCATGTCTGAATACGATCAAATTGGTATAACTTGAAGCCAAGGGCATCCAAAACAACTTTTCCTGTGGGTGAAAGAACGAGTGCCAAAAGTGTCGCGCCTATTGTTGATGCTAACGCTATTACAGGAGCTAAAATCCGCCAAGTTACGCCCGAAACTAAAGCAACACCACCTAAAATAGCAATGAAAACTAGTAACGTTCCCAAATCAGGCTGTAATAAAATAAGCACAGCGATTGGTAGAAAACATAACGCCATCTTACCTAACAAGATTGCATCAGATTTAACATTATGGTGTTCATACAGGCGATTATGTTGTACCACAACACGACTAAGCATTAAAATGAAAGCAGGTTTAACCACTTCAGTCGGCTGAAAAGACACAGGGCCAAAGACAAACCATGATTTGGCACCTGTAGAAGCTGCCATTGAACGATCATAGAAAATAAGCACAGCAATTAATAGAAATATACCCAGACCATAAGCGATTGGTGCTAATCGCCATAACTGTGATGCATCAAATCGCAACAAAAAAGCGATAATAATCGCACCAATAATCCAGAAGGCGCCTTGTACAATTGTGGTACGCAGTGCTAACTGCATTGTGCCATACTGTGCGTGTAACGACGCTTGGAAAATTGAACTCAAACCAATAATCATGAGTAGCAGTAACGATAAAATAATACCCCAATCAAGTTCTGAACCTGACGTTCGGTTACTGATTTGGCGTGATGGTATATTTTGCATATTGATGTCCCCTCACCTATGTACAAGCCCTTATCACAAAAGATGATAAGGGCTTTTTTAACTATTTTACTGATAGAGATTAAAACTGGATAAAACAGCTTGTATTGCTTCATCTTGTGTTTTTGCTTGATTAATAACAGCTTGCTTACCAAAATAACCTGAGAAGCCACGGTCACTTGCTATAACATACCCAATTTGTTTATTGTCAATCAATACTTGTGTCTGACCATCGTTATCGATTAGCTCAACATTAAAATTTTGATTTTTTTTTCGCATTTTATAATCCCTTATGGCTTGATTTCATATGTTCTAATAATGCCCCGGCACCCTTAGCAACATTATCAAGTGGTGAATCAGAGACAACGACAGGCACCTCTAGCGCATCAGAAAGCAATTGATCCATGCCGTGCAAAAGTGCGCCACCACCAGTTAACATGATACCGCGATCAATAATGTCAGCTGCTAATTCAGGTGGCAACTTTGCTAAGACAGAGTGTGCGGCACGGACAATTTGTTGTAGCGTATCGTGTAATGCCTCTTCGACTTCGTTTGAGTTAATCGTAATAGTTTTTGGCATACCTTCAAAATTATCACGACCGCGGACTTCCATTGTCAAAGGTTCATCGACAGGCAACGCTGAACCAATCTGAATTTTAATAGTTTCAGCCGTACGCTCTCCGACAATTAAATTGTGACGGCGCTTTAAGTAACCAACAATATCAAAATTCATCTTGTCACCGGCAATACGAATTGACTCAGACACAACAATATCGCCAAGTGAGAGGACGGCGATATCTGATGTACCACCACCCATATCAATTACCATCGATCCGATTGGTTTGAAAATATCTAATCCTGCACCGACAGCCGCAACCTTTGGTTCGTATTCTAAGTAGACTTTAGCGCCCCCAGCTTTTTCAGCAGCTTGAATAATTGCTTTTCGTTCGATTTCAGTAATATTTGTTGGTGCGCAAATCATAATGTTAGGCTTAGACATGAAGCCCTTAACATTTAATTTGTCAACGAAGTAGGTTAGCATTGCTTCAGTAACATCAAAATCAGAAATCACACCGTCTTTCAAAGGACGCACGGCGCGTATGTTGCCCGGTGTACGCCCAACCATTCGATAAGCTTCCGAGCCAACGGCCAACACACGATCTGTTTTATCATCTACTGCAACAACAGAAGGTTCATTCAAAACGATGCCCTTACCTTCTACATAAATGAGAACATTGGCTGTTCCCAAGTCAATGCCAATATCTTTTGCCATGTTTATTCTCCAGCATTTTTATTTTTATAAAGGGGCACAAATGTACCAAATTATCTACATAATCTAGTCAATTATACCATAATTTGTTCCCTTTTTTGTTATTTTCCCAATAGTGAACTTGGCAAAGCAACAACCCAATTTGTCATAGCAATAAAGAAACTAGCTACCAAATAACCAATAGCAATTGACAATAAAACCTTTAAAAAAGTCGCTTGTTTTGGTGTGTAGGGCATGAATTTAGCAAAGTTAATCGGCCGAATCGTCCAAAAAACAAAATACGTCGCTAGTAAGTTGATACATAACATAAATAAAGGTCCCATTTTGTCCTCCTGATTGGCAGATACCTTATCGACTGATTTATTCGTGGTTCCATTATAGCAGTCGTATGACTGAAATTCTAATACAACATTGCTTGACAAAATAAAGCAATAAAAAAACCAGTCATATACTGGCTTTAAGACATTAGCGATGTTGTTTTAAATCAACCGCCTCTAATTTAATCATTTTTGTTTTATATCTTATTTTGTAACCAAAGTACAAAATGACAAATAGCGGTACAGAGAGATAAGTAACAGCTATTTTTTCCCAATTCAAATGCGTAAAACTACCTGGATCTTGACCGATAATCACCCCGATTGAAATCACAAGCGCAAATAGTGGGCCAAACGGGAACCACTTCGCTTTATATTTCAAAGCGTTTAAATCTTTTCCTTGGGCCACATAAGCCCTACGGAAACGATAATGTGAAATGGCGATGCCAACCCAAGCAATGAAGCCAGTTAACCCAGAAGCATTTACCAACCATGTGTAGGCAACAGAACCACCTTTTGTATTTGAAATAAACGCTAATAATCCGATAACTGTCGTCAATAGCAAGGCAAACACCGGTACACCACGTGTCGAAACTTTGGCAAAAATCTTAGGTGCCTCCCCCTTACGTGCCATAGCGTACAACATTCGTGTTGAGGCATATGAGCCCGAGTTAGCTGAAGAGACAATCGATGTCAAAATAACCGCATTCATTAAACTAGCGGCAAAGGCAATTCCAGCATTTTTAAAGACAATCGTGAAAGGCGACACAGCCACATTTTCCGTTGATGAGCTGAGTAAGCGCGGATCTTGATAATAAACTAATGCTGAAATAACAAAAATTGCTAAAATATAAAATAGCAAAATACGCCAAAATACTTGATTAATCGCTTTGGGAACTGACTTATCAGGATCTTGTGCCTCACCAGCCGTAATCCCGATTAACTCCGTACCTTGAAAGGAAAAACCTGCCACTACAAACACTGATAATACAGCCTGTGGTCCGCCAACAAAACCATGGTTACCAACAGAAAGATTTTTCATCACATTAACATCTGAGTGAATCACACCAAAAATAGTTGCTACACCAACAATCAGAAAGGCAATAATTGTAATCACCTTAATCATTGATAACCAAAACTCAGCTTCACCAAAAGCACCCACAGAGAATAAATTGATTAAAAAGATAAGAATTAATGCGACTGCAGAAAATATCCATGCCGGTGTATGCGGAAACCAAAATTTCGATACTAGACCAACCGCCACAATATCAACTGCTAGCGTAATCGCCCAGTTGAACCAATAATTCCATCCCATAGCAAATCCCAATGCTGGATCAACGTATTTTCCTGCGTAATCTGAAAATGACCCTGATGTAGGTGAATATGTTGCCATTTCTCCCAAACTTGTCATTAAAAAGTAAACCATTACACCAATTGCTAGATAAGCAACAATCGCACCGAATGGCCCAGCCTGTGCCACGGTTGCCCCAGAAGCAACGAACAACCCTGTCCCTATTGAACCACCTAACGCAATCATTGACACATGACGCGTCTTCAGATTACGTTTAATTTCACCATTATGTTCTGCCATAAAAATCTCCCTGTCGGGGCAAATAAAAAGCCCCTTTCTTATATAGAAAGAGGTTTAAAAAGTCATTGTATCGTAACTTTTCAAAGCACACCACATCACTGTGACAGTCTAACAAGTATTAGTTGTTAGCCCAATATCATTCTGCCTTAAATGATATTTCGGCAACCGCCCCTTTGACGCAAAGTCACAGTTCTTGGCGAACTCATTTGCGCTAATCATGTTGGTTGCAACCTCTTTGATAACTTGAATATCATATCATCTTTAGATTTGTGTGTCAATTTCCAACACAGAACGCCAATGCTGGGCTCGTTTACGATATTGTTGTTCACTCAATTGCCACCAAAAATAACCAAAGAATAAAGCACCCATACCACTTGACAGTGGCATGTCAGCAAACTTCATACGTGCTAACAAGATCAGTAACCAGAACACAACAGTAACTGTTGTGATAATGACACGTGTTCTTTGGTGTTGGCACACTCTGGGTAAAATGATAGCCACAATCACAGCCAAAAATTGTAGCCACCAAACAAGTAATAAATCCGGCATCATCGGCCCAATTTTTAAACCATTTGACCAATAGACTTGGAGTATAAGTGATAATACGCCTGTTAATAGCAACACAGCAAACTGTGTGATGAGAAACCACCACATCGCAATTTGATAGTTAATAGCCTTGAAAAATAACGCTAACCCTATGCTCAATAGGACAATGACCCAATAATGTGCAAAAAGGCCACCCAAAGCCACCCAAATTGCCAAGGCATGTGGTAACAAATTTTGTATCACTAATGTGCCACCATTATCTAATACGTGGACGAACAACATGTCAAAGCGGACTTGTATAGCTAACACTAAGAACAACACACTAAAAACAACAATCAATAATTTTCTTAATCTGTCTGGCTGGATTAACATTTCATTAACTCTCTTGTTTATTTATCACAGTAATTGTACCATTATATACAATGTACACAATAAAAAATAATTAAGTGACGGTATCATAAAGGTGTCTTTATCTATAGCGATTATCATCATGTTATCTGTTGGCGTTTTTGCCGGAATTTTGGGTGCCTTACTCGGACTAGGCGGTGGGATTGTTGTCACACCAATTTTAGTCATTGGTTTTAATCTACCCATTCATTATGCAATCGGTGCTAGTATTGTCGCAGTCATTGCAACCTCTTCTGGCGCATCTATTGCTTATTTAAAGGATGATTTACTCAATATCCGCACAGCCATGTTTCTGGAAATATTTACAACTGTCGGCGCCTTGCTGGGTGCTATTTTAGCCGGCTTTTTTGCGCCAATTTGGTTGAATTTTTTCTTTGGTATCCTACTAATGTATCAGGCTTTTCGTATGTGGCGCAAATTATATGGCAAGCAAGTATCTGAGACGGTGGCTAAGCCAAACCAACTGGCACACAAGTTACAACTCAATGCTTCTTATTATGATAAAGCGCTCGGCAAGCAAATTAATTATCATGTTGAAAATGTTTTTTTGGGGTCACTGATTATGTTGTGGGCCGGCCTAGCGTCTGGCTTGTTAGGCATTGGTTCTGGTATGTTTAAAGTTTTTGCCATGGATTCTGTCATGAAAATGCCACTCAAGCCTTCCAGTGCGACTTCTAATTTAATGATGGGTGTCACTGCCTCTGCTAGTGCCTTGGTTTACTTTTTCAACGGTACTATCCGAGCTGATATTGCTGTCCCAATAGCACTAGGTATTATTGTTGGCGCAACCATTGGCGCAAGAATGATGCCCCATGTCTCCACACGACACTTACGCCAATTGTTTATTCCGGTTGTTGGTTTAGCTGGTATCCAGTTATTATTAAAGGCCTGTAACATAACATTGTATTAAGGAGTACAGCAATGTTTGATAAACAAAAAGAAAAAAATATTGAGCGTCAAATTGGCGTCACCCTGCGTATTGGTGTCGTCATATCAGTTAGTATTATGCTGGTTGGCTTTGTATATTATCTCTTATCAAATGCACAAACCGGCCTATCAGGTAATCATTGGCCACAGCAATTCAATACATTAATTGTTGCTGCTGTGCAACTCAAACCCGGCGCCATCATGATGTTTGGCTTGTTGTTATTGATTTTAACGCCTATCTTACGCGTGTTAGCCTCTATTTATGCCTTTTATACAATAAAAGATTGGCAATATGTTACAATCACCACAATTGTTCTTTTCATCCTCATGCTTGCCATGTTTATTGGCCAAAATTAACTACCAGGAGAAAATCATGGATCCCAAAAATGATTCACGTTCTAAGCGTTATTCTGCCCCTAGTCATAGGCTACGTAACATTATTTTTGCAGTTATTACCGTTATTGTCCTCGTTATTGGTCTATTTGCTTGGCAAGCCATCCATAACACCAAAGGTGCACTTGATAAATCATATGCTGGTGCTGGTTTAAAAAAATCACGTGATGTCTCAGATGTTATTAAAAGTGGCCGTCCTATTTCGATTTTGCTATATGGCACAGATACAGGTGAATTGGGACGTACCTATCGTGGGCGCACCGACTCGATGATGTTGTTGCTTATTAACCCTAAAACCGAGAAAACAACCCTTATTTCATTGGCACGCGATGCCATGGTATCGATTGTCGGTTATGAAAATACTTTTCCTCAAAAATTGAATGCCGCGTACGCCTATGGCGCCACCGCAACGTCCATTAAAACTGTCGAATCTTTTTTGAATATTCCAATTGATTATTATGCCTTAGTCAACATGGGCGGTTTATCAAATATGGTTAACCAGGTTGGTGGCATTTCGGTTAAGTCCCCGATTGATTTTACATACAGCCAAGAAACTGCCCATGATTATGGGCCCAATCTTTATCGTTTCCATAAAGACAGCACTAAATTTGAACACTCTGATGACAATGGTAAGACTTGGTCAGCCTCACGAGCAACTATGGATGGCGATGCTGCTCTTGCCTTTTCAAGAATGCGTTATGACGATCCTAATGGTGATTATGGTCGTCAACAACGTCAACGTTTAGTCCTAGAAGGTTTAATTAAGAAATCAGCGAATATTTCTAATCTGTTGAATGATAAATTCATGTCAACCATTTCTAAAAACGTACGTACTGATCTGACCTTCGGTGATATGACAACTATGGCTAGCAAATATATCAAAGCTAAAAATAACATTGTCACAGAACACATGCAAGGTGTTGGTGAGAGTTATCCTGATGCAGAAGGTAATAATGTTTCTTATGAAGTCATTCCGCAACATGAAAAACAACGTGTCACTGATTTAGCAAGAAAGGCACTGGGTCTACAAGCAGCCAAGACAGGCTTACCATATGGTGGCGAAGTACCAGCAAACCTATCTGGTATAGCTACATCCTTAAGACCAGCCGGAGATAATAACGCTAATGAAACAACCACCCCAAAAACAACACAATAAAAAAAAGCCACTTGCTAAATCAAGTGGCTTTTTAGTTAAAATAATCAACACCCATGGCGTGACGAACATCTTTCATAGTCTTTTCTGCCACAGCATTGGCACGTTCTGATCCTTCTGCCAACATAGACAAAACTGCTGGTATGTCTTTTGCAAATACTTCACGGCGCGCGCGAATCGGTCCCATTTCTGCTTCCATAACATCAATCAAGTGCTTTTTAAGCTTCATATCGCCTAAACCACCAGCTGTATAGTGATCTTTTAAATCTTGAACGCGTTGCTTATCTGGATCGAAAATATCAAGATAAGTAAAGACAACATTGCCTGCCACGTGGCCTGGATCAGCAATATTGATATGGCGCGGATCTGTGTACATGGCTTTCACTTTCTTTACCAATGTGTCGGCATCGTCAGAAATATAAATCCCATTTCCTAATGATTTAGACATTTTAGCATTACCATCTATACCTGGTAATCGCCCCTGCCCTTTGGGTGGAAATACACCGACTGGTTCGACAAGAACATCTGTATTATAAGCATTGTTAAAAGCACGTACTAACTCACGAGTCTGTTCGATCATTGGCTCTTGGTCATCACCGACTGGCACCTTAGTCGCACGGAAGATTGTGATATCAGCAGCCTGTGAAACGGGATAAGTCAAAAAGCCGGCAGGAATACTTTCACCAAAACCTTTTTGGGCAATTTCGGACTTAACCGTTGGGTTACGCTGCAACCGTGCAACCGAAACCAAGTTCATAAAATATTCTGTTAATTCAAATAACCCCTTGATTTGTGACTGAACAAAAATTGTTGTTTTTGCCGGGTCTATGCCGACCGCTAAATAGTCTAATGCCACCTCTGTCAATGATTGTCGAATTTTTTCAGGATTTCTAGCATTGTCTGTGAAAGCTTGGGTGTCAGCAATCATGACAAAAGGGTCATATGCACCAGAATCTTGCATGATAACACGATTTTTTAATGAACCGATGTAATGCCCAATATGTAACTTTCCTGTTGGACGATCGCCTGTTAAATATATTTCTTTAGACATATGAACTTCCTTTATTTGAAACGTGCAAAATGCACTATAAGTATTATTATACGTGAAAATTAATCAACTTCATAGCCTTAAGGTTTGGACTAACCCTTGACTTAAAATGTGATAAAGATTAGAATAATATCATTAAAAGTTAAGGAGATTCATACTATGAAATATGCAGTAGTTGGCGCAGGTGCGATGGGGTTGCGGTATGGTATTCTCCTTCAAGAAAACGCTGGTGTCGCTGTCGACTTTATTGAGCCGACTCAGGCGAGTTTAGATAAAATTCGCGCACAAGATAATCAGGTCTGGAAATCGCGTGATCACCAAGAACGTCATCAAATTAAAATTAATATTTTCTCACCAGAAGATTACACTGGTGAGCCGGATGTATGGATATTTTTCATGAAACAAATGCAGTTACAAGAGACATTAGAACGTTTGTCACCTAAATTTAAAGCTGGCCAAACAGCACTGGGTGCTATGAATGGTATGGGCCATATTGAAAAATTACAAAAATACTTTGACGACGAACACATCATTGGCGGTACAGCAATGATTGCCACCGTACTCAATGATTTTGGCGATGTGGACTTTATGGGGGCTGAAAGTGCCGGATCATCTGTCTACGCTAATCTGACTGAGCAACCTTCACAGGTCATGGATAACCTTTTAGTTGATTTTCAGGCGGCCCATTTAAATCCCAGTTATACTGAAAATTTCATGGGAACATTACTAACAAAAGTTTTTTTCAACGCTGTCGAGAATTCTATTGCCACAATGTTTCAATCACGTATGGGTCAATTGATGGCTTATGATGGCTTTTTAGAAGGCATTGCCCGACCACTCATTAACGAAGCTTATGATGCAGCCGAAGCGGCTGGCATTAAACTCATTGAGACACGTGATGAAATGGTTGCACAAGTTGATTACGTTTCTAACGTTGCTAACCCTCTACATTTCCCTTCTATGTATCAGGATTTTGTCAAGGGGCGCCCCACAGAAGTTGACTATATCAATGGTTGGATTGCTGACTTGGCTGAGAAGCATGGTACCAAAGCACCGAATCATCGCTTAGTGACAAATTTTGTCCATTTAGCAGAAGCAATGCGCGAATTCACACCACCAGTAAACAAATTAGCACCAGATTATACAGGCGCTTAAAAAAGCAACGTGGCTTATCAAACACACGTTGCTTTTTATTTTGTTAATAATTCAAGTGTTGCTACATGTTGCTGGCCATTAAAATACTTGTCTAAAGCCGATTGGAACAAGCTAGCATCAGGCGAAATATAGTTAAACAACGTTAAACTGGCTTGAAACTTTTGCGCATCAACTTGTCCAAATAAAGCGACTGGATCACTCTTCGGCAATGCTAACGTCACTTTTATTAATGCTGCTAGTCGTTCATTGAGTTGTGGGTGCGCCAGATATTCATGTGCTTCTTTGACACCGTCAAGGCCATAAAAAATTGCACGTTCGCTGTTACCTAATCCGCGCAACTGTGGGAAAACAAACCACATCCAGTGTGTTTGTTTTAAACCATGAGCCAATTCGTCGCGGGCTGCTTCATAATCACTAACCCCAACAATTTGACCGTTCTGCGCGTCTAAAAATCTTTGCAAATCAGAATCAAGCGTTAACATTTGCACTTGTTTCGTCGCTTGATACTGACGGTATAAACGATAAACTGCCTGTCCAGAAAACGTTAGATGCTTATGTTCAATTGTTTTGAGTGACATCCATTGTTTGGCATCAATCTCTGTATCATCAATAGCTGCCTCTTCTGTCTCCCAATGCGTTAAATGAAAGATATTCGTATACAGCTTAGCGACATCCCCGTTAGGATAATGTGCGACAAAATTTTTTCCTGAGATGGCGCCAATCAAGTTAAGTTGTTCAGGCTTTGCATGAATGCCTGCTTCTTCTAACACTTCACGAGCTGCATTTTCTTGCCAAGCCATTTCTGGTTCGACATAGCCACCGGGAAACGCCCAACCATCAAAATCACGATTATAAATCATGAGTAACTCACCTTGGCTATTTTCAATGACAACATCAGTTGTTGGCATAACTAATTCAAAGTCATGTCCAACGTAAGTCCGAATTTTGGCAACATAAGAATCTTGATATGGCATTTTTTTATCGTGCACATTCACAATGTGCACTTCCTTTCCTGAATTCGTTACGTCCATTATAACAGTAACATCTCAAATTTTTCTGATCTAAGCTAACTAGACCGTAAACTTATTGAAAACACTTTCAATATCTTTAATCACTAAGGACATTGTCCCATTAACGTTGTTCACAAATTCGACCTTTGACGGATCTTGATAAACTGATATAGGAATAGAAATTTCGATACCAGAATCCAGCTTAAATTTTTGTGTGCGATACTTTTTCTGATACTTTTCTTTATTTTCAATGGCAATCGTTTTATCGATTACTTGTGCCGCTATTTTTTCTTGATATTGCATTTTAGCAGTCAAATTGTCTGAAAACACTTTTTCCGCAATAGTATTTGTGTCTAATTGTCCAGATTCTAAGGCATCATAAATCACTTCCTGTGTTTTGGCTAATACTTCATGCGCTGGTAAATCATCATATTTGTCAGCAATATTTTTAACAGTACGCTTAATCGTCTGCATATTTTCTTTTACAGATGTCTCAGGCTGAATGGCTAAGAACTTCTCAGAAAAGTAAGCGACACGATGACCATCAATAAGGTATTTTTTCTCCAATAAATGGTATTGTTGTGTTGTTAAATCAACTAAAATTGCTTCATCAACTGTCTGCGTTGCTGCTGGTAAGACCGCCTGATTTAATACCAAATTATTGATCATTTGGTTATCTTGATATGCCACAACATGAGCATAGCGGGGTGAGAAATTTAATTTTATCAAACCAAATAAAGGACCATCATCTGTTGTTGCCAAAAAACTTAATATATCTCCCGGCCGTATCGCATCTTGACCAGACATAATATCAAACATTTTGCTGGCCAATTGCGTTGTCATATCTGAAAAATCGGCGTTATCTAACATTGTTGCAAGATAGTCATGCGCCGTTAAGGTGCCTTTTTTGACATCCCCTGCATAAATTTTTTTCACTATTTGTTCAATATAATCTTGAACTCCGGCGCCATCTAAAGCCATTTCACCTTGTGACGCAATTAAACTGCCAGTATTGGTATCCAAAATATGTAGTATTGCATGTTGAATAATCATCATCGTACCCTTTAATCGTAATTCATCCATTATAACATGCGGATTTTTAAGATTTAACACAAAAAAACTGATAGACAAACTGTCTATCAGCCACATATACTGCTTAATTAATTACTTATCAATCACTGCCGAAATAACTACTTTACCATCAACTAGATCGGCACTCAAATGCTTCTCACCAGGATTATCGAGGTAGAAGTCAGTTACTTGATCACGAATTTGTTGTTCGATAACACGGCGTAATGGTCGTGCGCCCATCGCTTCATCATAACCAGCTTCAATCAAATGATTTTTAACTGCTTCTGAGACCTGCAATGTCAATTCCTTTTTGGCTAACGTTTGATTTACATCATCCAACATCAAATCAACAATTTGCTTCAAATCATCTTTAGTCAAAGCTGAGAACTCAATGACACCGTTAAAACGATTTAAGAATTCAGGACGGAAGTAAGGTGCCAAACGCGACATCAAATCACCTTCACGCTTGTCTGAAAAACCGGCATTTGATGTTGCGATAATGACTGTGTTCTTAAAGTTGACAACATTTCCTTGACCATCAGTCAAGCGGCCATCGTCCATCACTTGTAATAGCAAAGTCAATACCTGCGGATTAGCTTTTTCAATTTCATCTAATAACACGATTGAATATGGGTTACGACGAACTTTTTCTGTCAGTGTGTTGCTATTATCATCATAACCAATGTAACCTGCTGTTGTACCAATTAACTTAGAAACAGCTGTTAAATCAGAATATTCTGACATGTCCAATCGGATAATATTTTCTTTCGAACCAAACATATCTAATGCTAACTGCTTAGCTAACTCTGTCTTTCCAACACCTGTTGGTCCCACAAATAAGAAACTACCAATTGGACGATTTCCTTCATCAAATCCAGCACGGTTTCGACGAATAGCACGTGCAACCATGTTGACCGCTTCATCTTGACCGATAACTTTACCAGCTAAACGCTGACCGATTGTCTTTAAGCGCTCAATATCAGAAGCGCCCATTTGCGATACAGGAATACCAGTCAAGCGTTCAACGGATTCCGCCACATCATTTGTTGTTGCCACAACCTTTGTGGCTTCATCAGCGCCAGCAATTTTCTTTTCCAACTCTGCAATACGATTCTTTTGGTTTAAGGCTGCTTCAAAGTCCTCTTCTGCTACAGCCTTGTCTTGCTTTGCTTTGGCTTCACTTAATGCTTTTTCCAGACTGACCTTGTCAGTCACAGGATTCTTAGCACTTAAATGTGCGGCTGTCATGTCTAACAGGTCAATTGCCTTATCTGGTAATGAACGTTGTGGAATATATTGTACAGAATAATCTACAGCCGCCTTTAAGACTTCTTCAGGGAGTGATACATGATGATGCTTCTCATATAAAGCAGCAATTCCCTTCAAAATCTCTAGCGTGTCTTTTGCAGATGGCGCATTAACGGTTACTTCATTGAAGCGGCGTGCCAATGCTGCATTCTTCATGATGGTATTACGATACTCGTCTTGCGTCGTTGCACCAATTAATGAAATTTCACCACGGCTCAATGCTGGCTTGATAATATCTGCTAATCCTTTACCACCATCTTCACCACCTGTTGAGCCGGCACCTAGAATTTGATGAATTTCATCGAAGAATAAGATAACGTTTCCAGCTGCCTTAACTTCTTTCATCAAATTTTGAATATTTTCTTCAAAGGCACCTCGGAATTGCGTACCAGCCTCTAAACTTGAAATATCAATTGAATAAATTTCCTTGTCTTTAATCGCTGCTGGCACATCACCATTAACAATTGCCTGGGCTAAGCCTTCAACAACGGCTGTTTTTCCAACACCAGCATCTCCAACCAAAACAGGATTATTCTTTGTACGGCGGCCCAATATTTCTGCCGTTTCTTGAATTTCTTTGTTACGACCAATGACTGGGTCAAGCAATCCATCGCGTGCTTCCTGAGTCAAATTACGTCCTAGCTTTGCCAACATACCTTCTTGCTTAGGTTGACCTGATTGTTGGGCAGTCATTCGACCATTCCCAGAAACTTGCCCTTGTTGACCACCTTGTGGTAACTGACCACTCTGACGATACTGGGCAAATTGCTCAGGTGTGACTTCTTGACCGTTGATAAGATAACGTCTGTTTTCACTATTATAGCCATTCATGTTGCCCATCATGTTGTTAAAAATGTCATTCATATCTGATCCAAATGGATCGTTAAAAAAGTTATTATTTGCCATGTGTTAAAATCCCCTTTTTACATGTGCTCATCAGTTATCACTCATCCCTTAAAATATGATAAACATAACTGATTACTTGTGCTGATCGGAGTCAAAATACAATCGTTCGAGATCACGAAGAACCTCCCACATTGCTTTGTGTTGCGCTTTTGCTAAGGCATCTAAGTCTCTCACATTTAAACTCGTTGCATCCGATTGCGTCTTGTTAAACGACTTGTGAATCGTTGTATAGCCGTAACCAGAATCTTTCGCTACTCTATAAATTGTTAGCGAATTATCATCCAAATACGCCTTAATATCAAATCTCATCATCGTTTACTCCAACTTAATGTTTGTCCGCGGACACGAACGTGACTGCGGTTGATAAAGTTTATGCTTCTTGTCATTTTTCCACATCTCCTTTACAACAATAATTATACCACATCAGTGTTATAACACAAGTGTAAAACACTCACATTTGTAAACTATTTTAAATTCACATAGCTGTTATACTAGTTAGATAACAACGTCACCATGGCATTGCAATGCAGAAAGGATTGTGCTTTTGATTAGCACACAAAATATGACAGAAAATAAAAAACAAAAAAAAGGTTATCCATCTAAATCAAAATCTCAACCAGGCCAAAAGACCTATTATGGCAAGCATTTTGATCCACGTAAACAACATGGTCAGCAGCGCGCTTCAACTGATGGCGTTGCTGTTCGTATTGGACAGAATTTTCCATTAACAATCAAACGTTTGGGCATTAACGGTGAGGGCATTGGTTACTTTAAGCGTAAGATTGTCTTTGTTCCCGGCGTTTTACCCGATGAAGTCGCTGTTGTCAAAGTAACAGACGTCCAGCCAAAATATATTGCTGCCAAGGTCTTGAAAATTCGTGAAAAATCACCCAATCGTGTGAAACCATTAGATACATTCGCTGATGAAGTTGGTGGTTTTGAACTTGAGCACATGACTTACTCTGCGCAATTAGCCTTTAAAAAAGATGTTATTGCGCAATCACTAGAAAAATTCCAACCAAAAGGCTGGTCAGACTATGACCTACGTGACACGATTGGCATGGCTAACCCTTATGAATATCGCAATAAGGCGCAGTTCCCCGTTCGCAAAATTGATGATGTACTTAGTGTTGGCATGTACAAGCGTGGTAGTCATGAACTAGTTGATTTACCCATTGTCCATACACAATCACCAGCGACAATGAAAGTGTTACGCACCGTACGTGATCTATTAGATAAATTGTCAGTATCTATTTATAATGAAGATAAGAATCGTGGTACAGTTAAAACAATTGTCGCCCGTGTGTCACACACCACAGGTGACGTACAATTAACATTCGTCACAAATACCGATGGTTTCCCTGGTGATGTCGCACTTATTGCAGCAATTAACCAAGCATTACCAGAAGTTAATGGTATTTTCCAAAACTTCAACCCCGGTCGTACGAGCCTTGTCTGGGGTGAAGAGACTATTAAGTTATGGGGCAAAGATTATATTAAAGAAACGGTGATGGGTAAGACATTCCAACTATCACCGCGTGCATTCATGCAGTTAAACCACACGCAAATGACCGTTGTCTATAATGAGGCACTGTCGGCACTTAATTTAACACATGCCGATAAGCTCGTCGATGCATATGCTGGTGTTGGTACAATTGGTCTCAGCCTTGCTGATAAAGCTGGCGAAGTCCGTGGCATGGAAGTCATTCCTGAAGCTGTTGACGACGCTAATATCAATGCTAAAATTAATCATATCTCAAATGCTAAGTATGAAGTTGGCACTGCTGAAGTACTCTTTCCAAAATGGCAAGCCGAAGGTTGGTTAGCTGACGCGTTGGTGGTTGATCCACCGCGTACTGGCTTAGATACCGCGTTACGACGTGAAATTATTCGGACAAAACCAGAGAAATTTGTTTATATTTCATGTAACGCATCAACGCTGGCACGCGATTTAGTTGATTTAACCAAAGCATACAAGGTTGATTACATTCAAAGTATTGACATGTTTCCACAAACTGCGCGTTGGGAAGGCGTTGTCAAGTTAACACGTCGTGATTAACAAAAAAACCAAACTGTCATACAGTTTGGTTTTTTTAATGGTTATTTGTCGCTGCTTTCATTTAGCTGATAACATAGAAACTTTCATAATATTGTAAAGCACACTAGACTACAAAATAAAAAGCACTAATCTTAGATTAGTGCTTTTCGATTATGCCGACTAGCGGATTCGAACCGTTGACCCCCTCATTACTAGTGAGATGCTCTACCAACTGAGCTAAGTCGGCAACTCCAAGTACTCAAGTATGCCTATACCATACCAGATACCCCAGAGAATACACAATTCTCTTATACGGGTGACAGGAATCGAACCTGCACGCCTTGCGGCACTGGAACCTAAATCCAGCGCGTCTGCCAGTTCCGCCACACCCGCATGCTATTGCTAACACAACTATATTAGTTTACTTGAAAATAAAGCATTCGTCAAGAGTTTATTTCAATTTTGTTTTAAACGATACGCATGAACCAGTAAATCCAACATGATACCATTTTCAATTAATGCTTGCCACATACCAGGTGTATATTTTTCACCACGAATGATTGCTGACATAATGGCGCTTATCAGGCGATAATCATCTGAATTTTTTATGATTTCAGTTATCTCTGACTCTGGTAATCCTGAATAATAATGATGTTGATGTAACGAACGGTCAAAATTCCTATCATACTCCGCGGATTGATAATAATCTTGTGCTAAGGACAGGATTATAGTTGGGTAAGTGGGATATTCGGTTGCACCCCATGGTATTGTTTGCCCTTTAGCCTTTTGAAGTACCGTAATATATTTTTCAAAATCAAATGTTTTCACTGTTCTATTTTCTCTTTTCAACTTTTTAGACAGTTCTATACTAACACTTTACTTACTTTTTGTCAGAGAAAACAACTCAAAACCAAACTTCACAATAACCCTGAGTACCGCGTACACTGGCACGATTAATATCATACCAACAATGCCCCACAAATTACCCGCAACCATTAATAAAAATACAATCGTTAGCGGATGAATAGCTAATGATTTACCAATTACATTCGGATAAATGAAGTTACCATCTAATTGCTGCACTACGGTCATCACAATCAAAACAAAAATAACTTGTTTCCATGACTGTGTACTTGCGACGATCAAAGATGGTACGACACCAATCCATGGGCCAATATAAGGCACAATATTTGTAATCCCTGCAATAACTCCTAACAACCAAGCATAGGGCTGCCCAATAATGAAATAACCAATCGTCATTGATAAACCAACAAAGCCCATTTCAATCGCTTGACCAGAAATATATTTTTCGATGGTGCGATCCATTTTTGCCATTAATTCTGATATTTTTTCGGCATGACGTGCCGGAAACATTTTTTTAATCGCTGGCACAAAACGTTCACTATCACTAAGCATGTAAAACAAAACGACCGGAATGGTAATTAAGTTGATTGTAAACGACGTCACTGTTGTTACAACAGTGCCCAAGGTACCTGCTGTAATGGTCAGAAAAGATGCGGCATACTTGCCAACAGCATTTTTAACTTCAGACACATTAATTGATAAATTAAGATTCTCAAACCAGTGACTATTCATGGTTTTAGTTGCAAATTGTTGCATATCTTGTGCAAAACTTGGTAAGGAATCAGCCAAATTGGTAATTTCACGAATCAACGTGGGTACTAAGACCACCAACGCACCAGCAATAACCGATAAGAAGAAAATGAATGTTACCACTACCGCTAATTGGTGTGGTATTTTTTTGCCACGAATTTGAATACGCTTAATCAGAGTTAAAAGTGGTTTCAGGACATAGTACAAAAAGCCTGCCACAACTAGTGGTACAAAGACTGTTGAAATAAATACTTTGATGGGACGCATCAAAAAGTCAAACCCCAATAATAGGTAAACTAAAATCGAGAGCGCAAGTAGTTCAATGGTCCAGAAAAAAAGATGTTTGAGTTTAGTATTAGGAAACATTAGCGTAATTCCTCCAAAGCGGCAAGTAGTTTGTGTTGTACAGTTGGTAGAGAAAGCGCCTGCCACTGTGTTGATGACAAATATTGTTGTGTTGATGTCGCTGTGACATCCTGTTTCACCAACCAGATTTCCCATCGGCGATGCGTAAAGACGTGGACAATCGGCTTAATATTGAGCTGTTGCCCTTTGATGTCGTCAATACTAGTAATTTCAGTTAAGGGAAAAGTCCAAAAACCCGATAATAGCCCTTTTTCAGGTCGTTTCTCGAATAATAATTTGCCATCTTTTTCAGAAATAGTGGCCATAAATAACTGTTTTACCGGTTTTTGCTTTTTTGTTTTAACCGGAAAGTCTAATTCGACGCCATCTCGATATGCGGCATTAAACTGACGTACAGGTGAATTGATACTATCTGGATTCTTAGCTGTCATATAGCTAGAACCCAAATCCATGATTGCTTGATTAAAGTCGCCAGGCCGTTGGGGGTCAACAATAGGTAGAATCGCATCATAAAATATTTTACGTGATTTTGTTTGCGCAATGTCTGCGTCAATTTTTAATAATCGACTAAAAACACGGTAAGCATTACCATCAACGGCTGGTACCACTTCATTAAAACTAATCGAGGCAATGGCAGCTGAGGTATACGGACCAACACCAGGTAGCTCCTGTAAATCATCTGCACTTTCCGGCCAATTACCATGTAACTCATCAACAACAAAACGGGCTGCTTTCTGCAAATTGCGTGCTCTAGAATAGTATCCTAAGCCCTCCCACAACTTTAACACTTGTTCTTCCGGGGCACGCGCTAAATCCTGTACAGTCGGTAGATGTTGCATAAATCGTTCATAGTAAGGTAAGACCGTATCAACCTGTGTTTGCTGCAACATAATCTCTGATACCAAAACACGGTAAGGTTCATGATTTAAGCGCCAAGGCAAGTTGGCACGGCCTTCTTGATCATACCAAGTTAATAACGTGTGACGAAAATCTCTAATTGTTTCTTCAGACCATAATTCCATATATCTATTGTACCTTATCTTTGTGAATTTTTATCACCGCAAATCAATGAGAGTCTTGATTTTTCCAGTTTTATACCGTATAATAATATCTTGTATGTAAAACATTTTAAAAAAGGAGTACCCATCATGGCATTAAAGAAGCCGCTTAATTCATTCGCCCGTGCTCGTAAGGTCGGACACAACTCAGCCAAGAAGCAACGTCAAACTGCTATCGCAAAGTTGCAACAATGGGCAAAAGGTAAGTCAGAAGAATTACCTGCAACAAAGTAATTTTTATCTTTTACCGTTGAAAACCAGTATTTTACTGGTTTTTTTGTTTATTTTCATATCACTATACTATCAATGAAAGGCAGGTATGCTATTGAATATTTCAAAAAAACAACGTTCTATCCTCATTATTCTTGTTATCGGCATATTTTTAGGCTTTCTCAACCAAACACTAATGAATGTGGCTTTACCTAATATCATGACCGAATTTCACATTGGCCCAAGCCAAGGGCAGTGGGTAACAAATGGTTATATGCTAGTTAATGGTGTGATGGTGCCGCTCACCGCTTTTTTAATCCAAAGACTCACCACTAGAAAACTATATTTAACTGCTGTTGGTTTATTTGCGTTAGGCACGCTAATTGCTGGATTTGCTAATAGTTTTGCTGTGTTAGTCACTGGTAGAATGGTACAAGCCATCGGTGCCGGTGTGTTTGGTCCGCTAATGAATGTCGTGGTTATGAACCTCTATGAATCAGATAAACGTGGTCAAGCCATGGGGATGATTGGCTTAGCACTTAACTTTGCGCCGGCCATTGGACCAACATTGTCGGGTCTGATTATCACGCAACTATCTTGGCGTTTTCTATTTTTAATTGTCGCCCCTTTTATTATTGCAGACTTTATATTAGCTTTCTACCTTCTAAAAAATATTGGCAACACTAAGCGGCTCAAATTTGATTTTCTTGGCGTAGTACTATCAAGTATTGGTTTGGGTAGTTTACTTTACGGTTTTTCAAATGCTGGTGCAACTGCTTGGTCAGATTTCACTGTATGGGGATTTGTAGTTATCGGCTTAATTGTCACAGCTTTGTTTATCTGGCGTCAAATAACAAATAAAACGCCACTACTCAACATGGCTGTCCTAACGTATAGGCAGTTCGTTGTTGCTATGCTTATTAATGTTGTCTTAATGATTGCCATGTACGGCGGCGCACTGATGTTACCATTGTATATTCAAAATGTACGTCACTATTCAGCATTAATTTCTGGTTTAATATTACTGCCGGGCGCACTAATTACCGCCCTTTTATCGCCTCTCAGCGGTCGTCTATATGATAAATATGGTCCACGCTACCTCACACTCACAGGTATCTTACTCACTACTGTAGGTACGTTTAGTTTGTCTACGGTCACTTTAAACACACCAATCTGGTTAGTCGTAGTGAGTCAATTAATTAGACAATTAGGCTTGGTCATCGTTTTGATGCCTATTCAGACTGAGGCATTCAATGCTTTGCCATTATCGCTGATGCCTGATGGTTCTGCTATGTTTACTACTGTTCGGCAACTGGCAGCTTCTTTTGGAACAGCTGCACTAGTCACTGTCATGACACAAGTCGTTGTCTATGCGGGCAAAGCACATCCAACCCATACGACATTAAATCAACTACAAGGCATTCAAGTTACTTTTTTGTTTGCAAGTGTATTGATGATTATTGCTGCTGCTATGACAACACTGTTAAAACAAAAAACAACGATTTAAAAAAGCAAACTAACGTTTGCTTTTTTATTTTAGGTCATTATTTATGATAAGGCGAGCCTTGTTGAATCATAAAAGCGCGATAAATTTGTTCAATCAGCACTAAACGCATTAGTTGGTGTGGCAAGGTCAACAGTCCAAAGCTAATCGCCATGTCTGCTCGCTGCTTAATACGTTCATCCAAACCAAGCGAACCCCCAATGATAAATGTAATGGTTGAATAACCAGACAGTGTGATATCCGACATTTTTTTAGAAAATGTCTCTGACGGTAACTGTTTGCCCTCAATTGCTAATACAATAACGTAATCACGTGATCCAATTTTATCCGCAATACGTTCCCCTTCTTTAGCCATAATTTGTTGATTTTGTGCTTGACTAGCATGCTCTGGCGTTTTTTCGTCAGGCACTTCAATCAATTCAACTTTAGCAAATCTGGCTATCCTTTTACTATATTCTGCAATCCCATCTTTTAAATAGTGCTCTTTTAATTTACCTACTGTAATTAATTTAATATTCATAATTTCTCCGCATTTTTCATTTTCTTAAGTAATTTAATAGTTAAGCAAACATTTGTATCAGACCCTGATTCTAAAGATGTCCACACGAACAACAACATCAAAAAGGTGACATAAGCCAATTATATCAATTACCCCGCTGTTCGCATAATTTTTTATCCACAAGCGCACCGTTTTTTTACTAAAAGTGTGGATAACGTTATCAACGCTATATGTATGCGATTTGATAAAACAGTTGCCTCAAAAAAGATAGTTATCCACAGTTTTCCACTTTTTTATCCACAACTGTGGATAAGCACATTTGTTCCCTTGACAATACCTTTACGTCAATCAGAAATCGTTAGGTATTTATACCGTAACAGACAATAAATTCTCATTTCACTATCACTTTAACAAAAAAACCGTATAATCTATCGGCAGACATGATTGTCAAGATTTTTTAAACAAAAAATACTTCTTTTGTATAACGTAGCCTGAATTTTAGAAAAATTTATAATTTTTAGCCTTTTATCCACACAGTAATATGAGTTATTCACATTTTATCGACTTTTTAACCGATTTATCAACATTTTCAGCACAGTTTTCAACATTTTCAGAAAATACATACTTCATTTCTTTTGTCAACTAAAGGTAAAGAAAAAGCTAACGCGTAACGTTAGCTTTCAAGTTTTTGTGTTAGTTTCACTTTAACTGTCTTTTTATCATTTTGATGATAGAATGTGATATCAATTGTATCGTTTAGATTGTGTTTATAAAGTTCTTCTCTCAAGTCAGCCTGCCCAGATAATTTTTTACCATCAATAGCTGTGATAACATCATATTTCTTTAGACCCGCACGATCAGCTGGGCCATTAGGCGTGGTACTCATCACCACAACACCGCCAGTAACAGCATCAGGTATTTTGAGCAATGACTTCTGATCATCAACTGTTACGGCAGAAAGTTCAACTAAGCCAATGCCAATAGCTGGTCGCGTAACCTTGCCATCTTTCACTAATTTGTTGACAATATCAACCACTTGATCAGAAGGAATAGCAAACCCCATGCCTTCAACGCTCGTACCTGAGGCTGAAGATGATAGTTTCATCGAATTGATACCGACAACCTGGCCAGCAAAATTAACTAAAGGACCACCCGAATTTCCTGGGTTAATAGCCGCATCTGTTTGAATAACTGTAGAGCCACCATAATTTTGGCCGTTCTCAGAACTAGCATCAACTAATCTTTTCTTCGCCGAAATGATGCCTTCTGTTACTGATGAAGCATACTGGGATCCCAGCGGTGACCCGATTGCTAAGACCTTTTGCCCCACTTGAATTTGACTAGAATCACCAAAGGCAGCTGTGGTTGTGACATTAGCAGGATCAATTTTGAGTACCGCCAAATCAGTCATGGCATCTTTACCAACCAACGTCGCTTCAACTTTTTTACCATCATGCAACATTACCTGTATTTTTGCTGCGCCGTGTATCACGTGATTATTTGTAACAATATAGGCAGCATCATTGGCCTTTTTATAAATAACGCCGGATCCTTCCGAAGATTCGGAAAATGAATTTTTTCCTGTTTGTGAAAAATTCAACACAGAAACAACCGCATCTGAAATCTTGTTGTACGCAGTTGTTGCCGTAGCGTTAGTTGGTATAGCTGCAGTCTTCTCTGCTTTTGTATTTACTTTTTGCGTTTTCGTCTGGATATCAGATAATTCGCGCTGGCCGTACAAAATTGCACCACCACCAATAACACCAGCTATCGCACCAGTTAATACAATTTTTGCTAAGGATTGTTGTGTCATACTAGTCACCCACTCTTTACTTTAAAATCATTATACTTTGGCCAAATTAACATTATATTAAAGTTCATTCAGACAAATTGTCACCTGTGAACGCATTAATCTTCAAAATAGCATGACGATTTTGCCGTTTCACCTCAAATACCCAAACAGGCAAATAAATATCATACCCATTAACAGATAACGTCTTGTCGTAACCTAAATATCCAGTTGATAAGCGATCACCACGATCAATTTCATTATACCGGTATAATGAAACAATCGCATCTTCTTCAGTCAATGTGGCCCGATCATCACGCAAATCCTGAATATTAGTGAGTTGCCGTTTTATGACAGTATCTGGCTTCCCGTCTTTCCCATATCGAAATGTCATTGTCCCAGCACTATTCATAACGGGTAAATCATTGATTCGTTGAGAATAAATTTTAGTTTCGTCAGGCTGTGCTGCACTGAGTATAGCGTTATAATGATAGCCAGAATCATCAGCCACTGCTTTAATTTGTTTAGTGATGGCCTCGTAATCATCGCGATGTATCTCATCATCAGGTTTGAAACGAGCAATCAGTTCATCCCAATTACCACCATTTTTATCCCATGTCAGCGTGCTTGGTAGTTTCCCAATCTCATTTTTATGCGCTTTTTGAACAGCAATATAGCTATTATATTGTACTGAACGGCTAAATGTTGGTAACACAATGTTTTGTTTCTTCATTTCAGCAATAATATCAGCATTGGCATCAGCCACCTGCTCGTTAGTTGTCTGCCCGGCACGCCACCAATTAAACAGAAAAATATCCAATAAAACAAATAAAACTAACATTAATATTTTAATTCGTTTGAATTGCATATTTCCTCCTTATTAATCTTGTTGTGCATTAACATGCTTTTTTGACAAATATGCTGAGACACTTTGCCAGCCAGTCGGTGTTTCTATCATCCATGTGGGCACCATATTCACAGCTGCCTGACTATCTTGATTAATTAACCATTCATAGCCGGGTGTAATGAAATCATAATCAGACGACTTCACACCAGCATCATGTAATTGCTTTAATATTGTTTCCGTACTTGGCAATTGGACATCTGCCTGATTACTAGGAACGGGTACCCCGATTTCATTGAGTGAATAAGTACTTTTTTGATCACCATTTTTGGATAGCTCAATATGAATGGCCCCACTCTGAGACTGAAAATACACCGGGAAACCCTTAACATAGGTTCTAAAGGTAATTTTCTGACCCCCAGCTTGACTTTCATAAAAACGCGTATCCATTAAATTAAGCTGAAGCAAATTAATCTGAGAAAATGCTAGGTTTAGACGATTAACGTATTGTTGTGGCAATTTGTTTTTAGGATTTTTATCTTCAAATGTGACAGTTTCCCAAGACGGATCATATGTTATTTTCTGATTATTCAGCTTATTCGTATAAACTGTCTTGCTGCCTTCTTGGGTAACCGACAGTTGGTTGAGTGTTCCCAGTAAAGCTGAAACATAAGTTTTCGGGTCACGTTGATTAACTAAGTAAGAATAAACCGGTAATTTAAATTGTTTCGGATAAGACAACATCACACGACCTTGATACTTATGAAACTCAACCCCGACATCAGTTGGTAACTTAGCTGCCATTTGCCAGACATCAGGTGTATTTAATTGGCTAATATTAACAGTCGTTACTTCATTTGCATTCGTGTTAATAAAATACCCCTTATTCGACTGATCTAAGGCTAAAACAAAATAATTAAAGTTAAAGGGTTTCCCACTGTTAATTGTTTTACCATATCTTGTATTAAAGTAAGTTACTGGCACAACGTCTGGATACCTTAAAATTTGCGATTTCTTTTGAGATAATATTGTTTGAATAGCATGTGTTGTGCTTTTCTTCGTTTCGGCACCTGAAAATTTAGCTTTTGTAATAGCATCTTCAATCGTTTTGACTTGGGTGTTAGCAGGCGTTAAGGCAATATATTGATTGCCATTAGCTTTAGTAACAATATATTGTGTTGGCCGAAACACTTGTGATTGCTGTTCCGCTTGCTGTTCATTGACACTTTTTAATGGTTCATTTTTGCCAAATGAAATAAAAATAAAGCCTGTCAACACGACTGAAATGATAATAGCAATAACAAGTGAAAAGTCCAACGTGATACTCTGAAAAAAGCGATTTTTATTCCGCATCCCAATCAGCCTCCTGTAGTTCGGCGTCATCGACATAGGCTAGCGAAATATAGAAAGTAGAACCCTGATTTTCAACTGAATCAACCCAAATACGACCATTAAACTTTTCAACAACTTCTTTAGAAATAGCCAAGCCCAATCCAGTCCCACCTTGTGCGCGTGAACGCGATTTATCCACACGGAAAAATCGGTTAAAAATATTATTTAAATCTTTTTTAGGAATCCCCAAACCTTGGTCCGAAATACTCAAAATAGCACGCGTTTTAGTCTTAATTAACCGTGCTGTGATAACGCCACCATCAGGTGAATATTTAACAGCGTTATTCATGATATTATCTAATACCTGTGTAAATTTATCAGGATCTACTTCAACCCAAACATCCTCACTAGTAAATTCACGTTGTATACTGTAATTTTTATTTGGTGTTTCTGTATTCTTGGCATCATTTTCGATAATCATGTCAAAACGATTCAAAACAAAGTTAAATAAACTATTGAGATTGATCACTTCAAGTTTAACTGACATGGTTCCTTGGTCTAAACGTGACAACTCTAATAAATCGTTAATCATGCGAATCATGCGCTGTGTTTCATTTTGAACCACACCCAGAAAATTATGTGCCATTTCAGGGTCATTAATTGCCCCTTCGGCAAGGGCATCCACATACGATCTAACTGATGTGAGTGGTGTTCGTAACTCATGCGAGACATTGGACACAAACATGCGCCGTTCAGCATCAATACGTTGTTGTTCGGTGATATTGTGCAAAACAACTACTAAGCCAGATATAAACCCAGATTGACGCTTAATCAGCGATACATAAGCTTGCACCAACAAATCTTTACTATCATCAGATAAATCAACACGAAAATCATCTAAGTTCTCTAGCATATCACGTAGCGTTCTTTTGCCCTTTAACTGCAAAAGTTCAATGACGTTCTGGCCAATGGCTGCGTCACGATCAACACCAACAAAATCTGCCGCAGCTTGGTTAATAATTGTTACTTCGCCACGCCGATTAGCTGCTAAAACACCATCAGCCATGTGTGTCAAAACAGAATCCAATCGGTTACGCTCTGCATTCACTGTCTCCGTTGATTCTTCGACACGTGTTGACAACTCATTAACCGACTGTGCTAAATGACCAAGTTCATCAGAACCATAAATATGATTAACCATTGAATAGTCGCCATTAGCAATTTTGGTTGTTTGTTCATCAATCTGCTCAATCGGTCGCGTTAATGTTCGTGCTAAGAACAGTGCTAATGCAATACTGACCATTAGCGCCAGAATACCAGCAATCACAAATAAGCGCATGACACTATCAATGTTTTTATAGACTGGTGCTAAACTTGCTTTAACAACAAGCACACCAACAATGTCTTTTCCTCGTCCGTTATTGGACCCTAATGTCGTTGTTAATAATTCTTTACGTTCGTTATTTTCATTAACTGTACGCGATTTCAAAAAGGACTGTTCGCCTGCAATCGCTTTTTGGGCATTTAAATCAGTTGTTTTCTGACCAATGGTCTGCTGTCCTGAAACGGATAAAGTCCCACGTATCGTCCCCGTTTTATCAATCACTTGCGCTTCTTGTAAGTTGGTATTGTTCAAACTAGACAGAATATCTTGGATCTCGTGGTTACCTTCATTACTGTCTTTTTTCTTTAAAGCTGTGGTGATTTGATCAGTAACATACTTTGGCAAGGCAATTTGCTGTTGAAAAGTTGTTAGGTTTTGGCGCTCTATTTGACGTACAAAAAACGCACCCAAAAGTTCGAGTGCGATAATCATTAACAACACAAAAACAAGTGCTATACGAAAGCGTATGGATTTAAAAAAATTAGTCGTACTATTCATAGTTGCTGACGCATGGCGTCTGTCTCCTTGGTATTGACTTAAAACCTTTTTGATGGTGACTTTAGCAAACCGTTCTATCTTTCACAGGCTAGCTTTTGATTTTTTATTCAGCGTCGGGCCTTAGATAGTAACCAACACCACGACGTGTAGCCAACCAATTTGGATGACTAGGATTGTCTTCTATTTTTTCACGTAGACGACGAACCGTAACATCAACAGTTCGCACATCGCCAAAATAATCATAGCCCCAGACTTGCTGTAAAAGATGCTCACGGGTCATGACTTGCCCAATATGTTGTGCTAAGTAATAGAGTAATTCAAACTCACGATGAGTTAATTCAATATCTTGGCCTGCCTTAGACACCATATAAGCTTGCGGATGGATAGTTAAATCACCCAGCGCAATGTCTTCATTATGAACAGTTGCCTCTTCACTATGTTGGGAAACGGCCTTACGGCTACGCAAATTAGCCTTAACACGCGCCACTAACTCACGATTAGAAAAAGGTTTTGTAACGTAATCATCAGCACCCATTTCTAAGCCTAAAACTTTATCAATTTCAGAGTCTTTTGCAGTTACCATGATTACTGGTGTTTCTGATTTAGAACGAATTTGTCTCAAGACTTCAACACCATCAATCTCTGGTAACATCTGATCCAGTAACACAAGATCAGGTTTTTCATCGTTAAAAAGTGCTAAAGCTTCTTGACCATCGGCGGCTGTAATTACATCGTAGCCTTCTTTTGTTAAATTAAACTTGATGATATCCGAGATTGGCTTCTCGTCATCCACAACCAAAATTTTACTCATGGACGTTCTCCTCACATGATTCTACTATTTGTCTATCTCTAAGTATATCATTTTTTCACTAGACTGTAATATTTTGCACAAAAAAAGCCGACCAAATCGACCTTTAAAAATTAACATTTATATTTTAATGTGTTCGCCGATGAAAACGTGTCTTAAATAAGGATGAAATCGCTTCGTTATTACTAATACGGCGAATTGCTTCACCAATAAGTTCACCAACCGATACAATCTCTAACTTATCAAATTTCTTGTCATCAGGTAAATTAATTGAATCTGTCAAAATAACTTTAGTGAATACAGAATTCTGCAAACGTTCAACAGCAGGACCTGAGAAAACTGCGTGGGAAGCCACCACGTAAACCTCTTTGGCACCATGCGCCATAATCAACTCGGCTCCTTGCGTGATTGTGCCAGCCGTGTCAATCATATCATCAATCATAATAGCAGTCTTACCAGCAACATCACCTACAATGCTACCGATTTCAGCAACGTTTGGCTTTGGACGGCGCTTATCAATGACTGCTACTGGTGCTTCCAGTTCTAGCATATTATTTAAATTACGTGCACGTGTCATACCACCATGATCTGGCGATACCACTACAGCTTGCTTTTTGTCAGCAATACCTGACTCAATTAAATAATCTGCAAGCAGTGGTGCACCTTGTAAATGATCCATCGGAATATCAAAGAAACCTTGAATTTGGGCCGCGTGTAAATCTAACGCTAATACGCGTGTTGCTCCAGCACGTTCCAACATATTGGCAACTAACTTAGCTGTAATTGGTTCTCTAGAACGTGCCTTACGATCTTGACGTGCATAACCATAATAAGGTAAAACAACATTGATCTGATTCGCCGATGCACGACGCAAGGCATCAACCATAATTAATAATTCCATGAGATTATCATTAACTGGTGACGAAGTGGATTGAATAACAAAGACGTTATCCCCACGAATGCTTTCCTCAATGTTAATCTGTACTTCACCGTCAGCAAAACGTTTGACAGATATTTCACTCAATGGGACACCAACGGCATCGGCAATCTTTTGCGCTAATGGTTCATTTGAGCTTAAAGAAAAAAGTTTCAATTTAGGTTCTGGCATGTCTGGCTCCAAATGTTTTATGTAAATTTCACGTTCATACTCATTTTAACAAAAAAGCTTGTTAAAAGCCACAAAGTCTCTATCTCAACACAATAAAAGAACCTTACAATATATCACATGAGATAAGGTTCTTTGCTGAAAACACTATTTAGTTAGTTCACTTAAAGCTGCCAAAACATTATCATAGTCCGGCTCTTGTGACACTTCAGATACAATTTGCGCATATCGAACAATACCTTGTGCATCTATGATATAAACCGCTCTTGTATCCCAAGCATTAGCTGGCAAATAAAGCTTTGTTGCATAGCCAAATGATTCTTGTTCATCTGACAACATACGCATATTTTTAACACCTTCAGCCGCACACCAATCACGCTGCTCCGCCACAGAATTAGTTGAGATAGTAATAAATTGTACATTTTTAAACTGATCAACTGTTTGATTAAAATGGCGTGTCTGAAGTGAACATGTTCCCGTATTCAAATCAGGCACAACAGAAATCAACGTTACTTGACCTAATAAATCAACTGTTTTAACCTTTTCGCCGTTCTTGTCTTCTAACTTAAAGTGAGGCAATGCCTCTCCGACTGCTAGCGGTTCCCCAACTAGCGCTGTTTCTTCACCGTTAATTAAAACGTTCATTTTGACAACCTCCGTTGTTTATTTTTTACGCTACCGTAATTGTAGCACGAAATGCTCAATTGCCTTCGCCACTCCCGACGCGTTGTTTGTCGCTGTTTCAAAATCAGCTATTTGCTTAATATCAGGAATTGCATTACCCATGGCAACCCCAATACCAGCCTGTTCAATCATGCTATAATCATTTGCTTGATCACCAATCGCCATCGTCTCCGATGGCTTGACTGCTAACTTTTTTGCTAACGCAAGAAGCGCATTACCCTTTGACGCTTGGCGATCAATGAATTCTAAATTATTAGCTGTTGATCGAATAACATTGACATTCTGACTGATGTCATCGGGAACAGCCGCTTGCACAAGATCGAGTTTAGATTCTTCATCGTTGGCAATCGCCTTAATAAACTCGACTTTTTCCAATTCAGCCTCCGAATCCAAAACAAATAGTGGCAAATTAACCAAACTATTCTCAAAACTAGCCCAAGGGTGAATTTTATGGTGTGTTGTGTAAGCAGCATCATGTGTTTCAACTTGCACATACGTATCTTTGGAAACCATAAAGTCATTGATTTTCTTAAATTCGGCCACAGACAAAGGCTGCCTGAATAACGTCTTCTTGCCATCGGCGGTCTGAACTAACCCACCATTATAAGTTATAACGTATTGGTTGTCACCAGCAATACCTAATTCTGCTAAAATACCTTTGACGCCTGGTAATGGTCTTCCTGTCGTAATCACAATCTTGACATCTTGTGCTAACGCATGTTTAATTGCTTGTTTGACTTCTGGCGTCACTTCACGTTGGTCATTTAACAGTGTCCCGTCAATATCAATTGAAACGATTTTAATTTCTGACATGTCCCATATATTTCATAAGCTGCTCATGAAAGTGCAGATTATTAGTTCCCTTTCAATTTAAATGATGACAACACGTTCACGTATTGTGTTGCCATGTTAATTTAAATAATTGACTCTATTATAGCAAAAATACGCCACGATTTATAATAACTATCGTGTGCGCTTTTCTCGCAACATTTGTACAGCTAAACCCGTAAATAGCATACTAGTTAAAGTCACAAGCAACAGTAACAAGGCCGCACCAACATTACCAATCAGTACTGAAGCACTAACTATACCAGACGACAAGATAAATCCGATTGGACGGATGGCCGAACTAAATCCACTGTAAACGCCTATTTTTTCTTGATTCATCATTTCAGCGCGCAGTGATTGACTGGCTGGTGTCACAATCATTTCGCCAATTGTTAAAATAATAGCTAGTACTAACAATGGCCAAAAATCCGTGAGTAAAAATGTGATAGCAAAACCAATGCCTTGTATCGCTGTGCCAACTAAACTCGACTTCAAATCCGACCATCTAGCAAATAACTTCGTCATGAAGCCCATGAGTAAGACAATCATCAATGTGTTGGTAATGGTGATAACTGACAACATACGTTGCCCAAATATCTGCACCCCAAACATTGATGTGGTATGAAAAGATTGCGCCAGGTGTGCTGCCAAATAGTAATCTGGCGAAGAAAAGATAACTGCAATACCTATGCCGGCAACCATAAATTTTACATAACGTCTGTCCAACAAGACAATACGATAATTTTTAATCACGGCCCAAACGGACCGTCCTTGTTTTTGTCGTCGTTCAACTGGCAGTGTTTCTGTAATCCAAAATAAAACAATTAACAAACTAATTAGCGCGCCTAATGCTGTTCCAATGAGTAATTCAAAGCGTGCTGTCTTAAAGAACCAACCACCTAATGATGCACCGATCATGATTGACAAATTGATAACCCAGTAAATCATTGCGTAAATAAATTTACGATTTTGAACTGTTGACACATCAATCATCATGGCTTCTTCTGCTGGCGATGCAAAACTAAGACCAACTGATGCTAGTAAAAAACCAATAAATGTCACATAGGGATTGACATAGTATGGTGAATTCATCGCTGCCGCAACAACGTACCCAACCACCATTAAAGCAATTCCTGTTAACATCACACGTTTACGCCCCCATGAGTCGGACAAATGACCACCATAAAGACCTGCTATAAAACCAGCGACTTGCACTGATACTAACAAAAATCCCGTGACCAGAGCACCCATATATTCGACATAATAAATTGTCATATTTGGTCCAACGGATGACCCAATTGCAACCGTTATAAACATCATCAAAATACGCAACTGAATATTACGATCTAACTTGAAAAAATCTGACATAAGACCTCCAAAATAAAAAGCATACAAAAGTTGTATGATTTTAAAAATGATACTTTTTAAAACAGTAACGTCGCCGCCTTAGAAATTAAATTGGCTTCCGTTAGCTGATGATTGTTTTGCATGACATGAAGAGCATCTGCTAATGACATCCAATCAGCAGCAATAACTTCCGCTGCTTGTAGTCGGATAGACATTGTCTCGCTATCTATTTTTATAGCGTACCAATCTTCAATCCAACTGCTTAATCGACGCGTCAATAGGAATCGTAACTGGTGAGCTGGTACACAAATATTCATTTCTTCTGACAACTCTCTCACTAGGGCCTGCTGACTCGTTTCCCCGACTAAAGCTGAACCCCCAATTTCAGCTGTCCATAGACCTGGTCGACTCATCTTATGAAATGACCTTTGCTGCAATAAAACCTGTCCAGCAAGATTAAAAATAATGCCATTGGTCACTAAATGATACTCCCCAACATTGAGTTGCTCGCCACGCCGATGTGAGCGCCCCGTCTTTTGTTTATCGGCTGTGTAGACATCCCATAGCTCATCTAGTTTATCAGCACGCTCATCAACCATGTGCTGGCAATAAAACGTCAGCTAATGCTTCTCGCGTCGTGACAATACTATCTGGTTGTGCTGCTTCTAACGTTGCGAGATGATGTGAACCCCATGTCACAGCGATAGTTTTCATGTGTGCCGCATGACCAGCGTCAATATCAAAAGTAGCATCACCAATCATAACGGCTTGATTGGCAAGCAACTGGTGCTCTGATAAAGCCTGTAATAAGCCTTCAGGATTTGGTTTAAAGGCAACCACACGATCAGAACCATAAATATCAGTAAAATACTGATCACAAGATATCAACTTTAAATTCCGTTTTGCAACAGCTGACTTTTTACTAGTCATAATAAAGAGAGCAATACCTTGTTGCACCAATTGTTGTAATAATTCTGGGATTCCTGAATAGGCTTTAATATTTTTTTCAGATTCATTATTTTGGTAAGCCTGACGAAATAGCTGGAATAGTTTTTTTAGTTTTTCTTCACTAAGTTGTCGTTCTGATAATTTTGGAAAAGAGGTTTCAATAGGCACACCTTGATAATTGATAATATCTTGAGCCACTGGTATAGGTAAACCAACCGATTCAAATGCTTGTTGCGTCGCTAACACAGAGAGCTTCTCTGTGTTAGCAATCGTCCCATCAAAGTCAAAAAAAACAGCCTTCAGTGCTTGGTTTTTCATCATTTCAGCACCTCCTTAAGTAGGTCAAAATGCCTACCGATATCATGCACACGATGTGCATCTGAACCGTAAATTATCGGTATCCCCATATCCTGAGCAGCAGTGATAATATCATTATCCGGGTAAGCCTCACCATTTTCCGGTTCACTTAAACCAGCTGCATTAAATTCTAATTGGTAGCCTCTTGCCTGTATCATTTGTAAAATATCTCCGATTTGGCGGTAAATTCCATCTGAATAGTCTGGTAGATTGAGTACCTTTTGAAACTTTTTTACTAAACCTAAATGTCCAATTCTAACAGGCACATCAAGACCAATTACTGCTTCAACACTTTGCGCGACAGTTTGGAAATAACGTTGGTAAAATTTTTGGGGATCAGCCAACAGGTTTGAGAAATGTGCTGACACATATTCCGCTGTATAGTCAATTGGACGCAATTCGCCTACGTCATCTGGTATAAAATGAACAGCAAGCACAATTTCATCGAGCCATGTTTGATTATCACGCAAAAAGCGACGCATATTCACTTCATTATTAGCTAAATAATCAACTTCAAATCCCTTTGTGATTGTAATCTGTTGCTTATATTTTTTTATTAAACGTGCCGTTTCACGTTTAACCTGAACAATGTCTTCATCAGTGACAACGGCATAATCGCCTGGCAATGACAGTCCCGATAATAACGGTGCATGCTCGGTAATTGTATAGGTTTCAAATCCTAACGTCATTGCACGCTCAATATAAGCATCAAAAACTTCATCAGAATTTTGATGTGAAAACGGTGTATGTGTATGGCCGTCTTTTTTTGGTAACATCATTGCACAAACCTCTTCATTCTTTCCGTATCATTAACTATTATTGTACAGATAAGTTAAAAAAAAAGCGAACCAGAATATATCTGATTCGCTTAATGATTTAATGATTTAAAGAGTTGACTTAATCGTGATTAACATGGTTAATTACTTCAAAGCTGACCAATTCCAATCAGTAAATTCTTCGATATCGCGACCTTCGTTACGAGTAACTTCGAAATGCTTTGCCAAGGTAGCATCCATCTTTTCGATAAATGTATCAGCAGCTGCTTGATCAATTGTGCCATTAGCTGACAAAATTTCGGCAGCTTCCTTAGCTTGGTGGAAACGATCCAACTTTGAGTAAACACGCATGTCATAAGTTGTTGTGATGTCACCATCTTCACGGTAACCATGAACATAAACATCACCCTTGAACTTACGTTCGAAGAAGAATGATTCAATCAAATCTTCGTAAGCGTGGAAACCAAAGATAACAGGCTTATCAGCTTGGAAGAACTTGTTGAATTCTGCGTCAGACAATTCACGTTCATCATTCATGTGAGATTCTGACTTCTTTTGCAAACGAAGTAATTCAACAACGTTAACATAACGGAACTTTACTTCTGGGAAGGCTTGGTTAATCAACCACAAGGCAGCAAGTGTCTCGATTGTTGGTTCTGTACCAGATGATGCGAATGTAATATCAACATCACCAGATGGTGCAGTAGAAGCCCAATCAATAATCTTCAAACCTTCATTAGCTAATTCATCAGCTTCATCAGCAGTAAACCATTGTTGACGTGGTTGCTTAGAAGCAATAATCAAGTTAACCTTGTGACGTTCTGAGAACGCACGATCTTGAACAGCCAACAATGAGTTACCATCTGCAGGCAAGTATTCACGAATGAAGTTAGACTTCTTTTCAGCCAAATGAGTCAACATACCTGGATCTTGGTGTGTGTAACCATTGTGATCTTGTTGGAACGCAGTCGACGTCGCAATCAAGTTCAATGATGGATAATCATTACGCCATGCTTGTTCTGAGGCGTGACGCAACCACTTGAAGTGTTGTGTAACCATTGTATCCACAACACGCAAGAATGACTCGTATGAAGCAAAGATACCAACGCGGCCAGTCAATGTGTAGCCTTCAAGCCAACCTTCAGCTTGGTGCTCTGACAATTGCGAGTCAATGATACGACCTTCTGGGCCAACATATTGATCATTTGGTTCCTTAACTTCTTCCATCCATTGACGGTTAGTTGTGTTAAAGAGACTCCACAAACGGTTTGACATTGTTTCATCAGGTCCAAAGACACGGAATGATGTTGGGTTCAACTTAGCAACTTCTTCCAAGTAGTTTGAAAGTGTTGTCATATCCATGTTTTGAGTAACCTTTGGCAACTCGTGTCCACGATTCTCATTTGTAATGTCATTTGTGAATTGACGCCAATCTGGCAATGTCAAATCGGTCGCTTCTTCACCACGACGACGTCCGCCGTTAGCGATTGGGTTAGCTGACATACGCTTGTCACCCTTAGGTGCAATAGCTTTCAATTCATCTTTTAATGAACCATCAGCATTGAACAATTCTTCTGGCTTGTATGAATTCATCCAGTCTTCGAATTGTGACAATGTTTCTAACTTGTTTTGTGCCAAAGGCAATGGCACTTGGTGAGCACGGAATGAATTTTCGATAGGGTTACCATCTTCATCATGTGTTGGTCCACCCCAACCCTTTGGCAAGCGTGCAATAATTACAGGCCATGCTGGGATTGTACCATCTTCGTACTTACCGTTTTCACGCGCATCCTTTTGGATAGCTTGAATATCTTCAATAGCTTGATCCAAAACCTTAGCAGCCAATTCGTGATAAGCTGTATAGTCATGGATGTCATCATTTTCGATAAAGCGAGGTGAGTAACCCAAACCTTCAAAGAACTTTGTGATTTCTTCATCACTCATACGTGAGAAGATTGTTGGGTTAGAAATCTTAAATCCGTTCAAATCCAAGATTGGCAAAACAGCACCATCATTCTTAGCATTCAAGAACTTTGTTGAGTGCCATGATGTCATTGATGGGCCTGTTTCGGCTTCACCATCACCAACAACAGCAAAAGCAATTTGATCAGGATTGTCCAAAACAGCACCAAAGGCGTGTGACAATGAATAACCCAATTCACCACCTTCATGTAATGAACCTGGTGTTTGTGCTGTCATGTGTGATCCGATTCCGCCAGGGAATGAGAAACGCTTGAACAAGCGGCTCATACCTTCCAAATCTTGAGTGATTTCTGGGTAATCTTCAGTATATTCGCCATCCAAGTAGGCATTAGTAACCATTACTTGGCCACCGTGTCCTGGTCCACCGATGTAGAACATGTTCAAGTCATACTTGTTAATCAAACGGTTTGCGTGTGCATACAAGAATGTTTGACCTGAAATAGTTCCCCAGTGACCGATAGGCTTAACTTTAACGTCTTCGGCTTGGATTGGTGTGTTAGTAACTGAGAACAATGGGTTGCTCTTCAAGAAGATCATCCCTGCTGACAAATAGTTAGTTGCACGCCACCACTTATCAACGAGTTCCAAGTACTCTTTTGAATCGAAATCTGCCATGAGATTAAGTACTCCTTATTTTTTGAGAGAATCGTAAACCACGAATCTTTCTCCGTTATTTACTTCTCAAGTATAACCGATTTTAAGGATTTATTCAAGATAAAAACATTATTGGTTGATTTTGTTTTTTATTTTGGTTGGCGCAGTAACATAATTGGTACGGTCCAATACAATAAAAATAGTTAAGTTTTTTATTCGGAATCAATACTAACAAAGGCGTTATATCTTAAATATTTATAGTGTAGTCGCATACTGGAAAATTCCAACGGTGTCCCGTCATCCATGAAAAATATACCTTCCATAATCCCAACTGGTTCACGATCTGACAGTTCCAATAATTGTTGGTCTTCTGGGTTTGAAGGTTCAGCCATGATTGTCATAAAGGATTTGGTTACCGTTCGGTTTTTAGTATTTTCGACATACTCATAAACCGAACCTGAAACAATCTCTCGATTTAAGCCCGGTAATACATTAATCGGGACATAGCCCCTTTCAATCATAAACGGCACCCCCTCTAATCGTCGCAAACGTTTGATTTCATAAACAAAGTCACCTTCACTCAAAAATAACGCTTGTTGCTGTTCGGGTGTTGCTGGAATAACACGAAAATCTAATAATTCGATACTTGGTGCTTTCCCATCGACCCGAAACGAATCAGAGACACCTAAATTAGAGCCTTCATGTTGAAATAAAGCATTATTTTTAAGATAGAGCGGATTGACGAAAGTGCCACTGCCACGCTTTTTAAAAATAACCCCTTGTTGTACAAGAACATTCAAGGCACGCTTAATTGATGAGCGTGAGACATGATAATTTTCGGCCAAAGAACGTTCGTCTGGTAACTTTAGATTAGGAAAATCACCATTATATATTTTTTGTTTTAAGTCCGCTTGCACGGTTACATATATAGCTTCTGACATCATGCCAAATAGTATATCATGAATTGGTTGGACCGCGCTACTTTTTGGTTGTGCCAATTTGTGGTAAACTGTCATTATTATGGCAAAAAAGAAAATCAAAAAAACATTACCTGAGCAGATTATGGATAAGCACGATGTGGCATACGAAGGCTTTGAATTTAATATTCTAGACAAAACTGAAGCCCAACGGGATGCTCTATTAGAAAAATTCAATGTCAAACACGCAGACATCTATAAAACGTTAGCGGCTACTGGTGATAAGACTGGTCCAGTGGTAGCAATTATTCCCATTACACAACACCTCGCCATGAAAAAATTAGCACACGTTTCTGGCAATAAGAAAGTTACCATGTTGTCTTTGAAAGAACTGCAAAAAACTACCGGATACGTTCATGGCGCTAATAACCCAGTGGGTATTTGGCAAAATAAACATTTCCCCATTTTTATCGATAGTACTGCTGAAACTGCCCCTTATTTTCTGGTCAGCGCTGGTGAACTTGGCCGTTCTGATAAAGTTAAACCAAAAGATATCGCAACACTAGTCGGTGCCACATTTGCTGACTTGCTGGATAAATAAAATAATAAAAAAAGGGACGGCCAATATATGGTCGTCCTTTTTTACCACCCTGGGTTACCATTTGGTCCAGCATTTGGATCGTCGCGAAACAACGGCGCCATCGGACTAAATTTGAATGTTGGTTTATTAAACATCAGCGTTGCAGTGCCTCGCGCACCAGCACGATTCTTTTCCAAAATGATTTCAATTGGAACAGCCTCATCATCATTACGCTGATCCCCACTACCGTCTTCATCTGTCCCATCGTTACGATAATAATCATCACGATATAAAAAGGCAACAATATCTGCATCCTGTTCAATCGAACCAGATTCTCGCAAATCTGATAACACTGGCCGCTTATCAGTCCGTTGTTCAACACCTCGGCTAAGCTGTGCTAAGGCTAAAATTGGCGTATGCAATTCCTTCGCTAATTTCTTAATGGCACGTGATATTTCCGACACAGCTTGCTGTCTGCTTTCTGTGTTATTCGATTCAATCAAACCCAGATAATCAATAATGACCATACCAATTGGGTGAGGATTGTTAATTCTGTCTTCTTGCGTCATATCATTGAGCAAGTCTTTTTCTAACTTACGTAGTTTGGCACTAATTTGATTAATTTTAATACCTGGTGTATCATCCATGTAAATTTGCATGTTAGCCAAGGATTGCATGGCTAATGTTAGTGATTGCCAATCATCTTGGGACATTTGCCCAGTCGTTAGGTGAGCGGAATCAATTGCCCCTTCGGCCGCAACCAATCGTGTCACTAGGTCAACTGCACCCATTTCCAAACTGAAAACAACCACCGGCACTTGTTCTGCTTTAGCAACGTTCTTTGCAATATTTAACACAAATGCAGTCTTTCCGACTGCTGGTCGAGCCCCTAAAACAACCATTTGATCTTCTCGAAAGCCGTGCGTCAAATTATCTAACTCCGGATACCCTGTGGCTAACCCAACAATATCATTGTCGTTTTCAACAGCGTTATCTAAGTTCTCTTGAAATTCACGCAAGACATCTTTAATTTTTTGAAAATCTTCGTCACCACGATTTTCCGCCAATGTATCTAAATTACGATTAAGTATATCTAAGATATCTTCACTCGGTTCAGCAGCATCATATGCCAAAGACATGCTACGTGTTAATGTTTCAATAATACGACGTAAAACGGATTTTTCGCGGACAATATTTGCATAATGCTTTAAATTGGCTGAAGACGCCGATGACTCAGATATTTCGGCCAAATATGTCATGCCACCAACATTTTCAAGTTGTTGCATGCTATTAAGCTTGTCTTGCAACGTCAACATATCAATAGGGCGCTGTTCATCGACTAACTGCTGCATCGCTTTGAAAATTGTTTGATGCGCTTGACGATAAAAGTCCGCAGGTTCCAAAATCGCCTGAGCTTCTACCATGGCACTATCTGATCTCACATCGAAAAAAATGGCCCCGAGCACCGCACGTTCCGCATCCACATCTTGTGGTACTTGCCGATACTCGTATGATCCCGGATTGTCCATATTATCCCTCGCTGACGTGTACACGCAAATTAGCTACAACATCACGATGCAACTTAACTGGAACATTCGTATATCCCAATGCATGTATGGGTTGATTCAACAATAATTTGCGCTTATCCAGCTTAATTTGTTTTTGTGCTACTAATGCGGCAACAATTTGCTTAGTTGAAATAGCACCAAACAAACGTCCGTCGGCACCGGACTTCCCCTTAACTTCTACAACAAATTTTTCATCTGCCATTTTAGCCTTTAGTTGTTCGGCTTCGGCTAAGGCTTCAGCTGCTGCCTTTTCCTCTGCTTTTTGACGCCCTTTAACAGCACCTAAATTTTTACCTGTTGCTGGTTCGGCTTTTTTATTTTTAATCAAAAAATTGTTGGCGTAACCATCCGGTACTTCTTTAATTTCACCTTTTTTGCCACGACCTTTAACATCTTCTAAAAATACAACTTTCATCTTGAATCTCCTTCTATTTGTATGCACTAGCTGACAGCGTATTCCCCAGTTACTGTGCTTCAATGGCTGCTTGTAAGACTTCTTTTAACTGCTTTGTCACTGCTTCTGGTGTCTCACCTGAAATTTGTGTTGCCGCATTGGATAAGTGGCCCCCACCACCCATTGCTTCCATAATACGTTGCACATTGCGTTGTCCTGTTGAACGCGCCGAAATACCGACACGACCATCCGCACGCTTTGTCACAACATAAGAAGCTTCTACACTGCTGATTTGTAATAATTCATCTGCTGCTTGTGCTGTAATCAAACCCGAATAGGTTTGATTACTTTCTCCTGTCACAATAGCATTACCTGAATCCACCACTGCCAAATTAATGAGATGCGTACGTGATTTAAAATCAGTTAGATTTTCTTTCATAAACGATTGAATCAAATTACTATCTGCTCCATTGGCTCTAAGATAACTTGCCGCATCAAATGTACGTGAACCAGTTCGCAAGGTAAAGTTTTTCGTGTCAATTTGAATGCCACCAAGCATAGCGGTCGCTTCTAATTTTGTAATCGGCGCATGGCTCTGATCTTGATACTGTAACATTTCTACAACTAACTCAGAGGTTGACGATGCATAGGGCTCAACATAAGTCAACAAAGGTTTTTGGTCCAACCCTTGTTCTGCTAAACGGTGGTGATCAATCACTACCACTCGGTTGGCTAACCTATCGAGCAAATGTGGTGCACTAGTAATTGCCGATTGTGCATGGTCAATTAATATCAGCAATGTGTTCTCACGCACTAGCTTTAAGGCACGTGTTTCATCAACAATCGAATCATTAATATTGGAACCTGGTGCGACAATGTCAGGTGTATTTTTTCTAATTTCTGCCAATAATAATTTAATATCACTATATACCGTTTTTTCGTCAATAATAACGAATGCTGGCTTATTTTTAGTTTGTGCCATACGCCAGATACCTAATCCGGCACCAACAGCATCTAAATCTGGTGTTGCATGGCCAACAATCATAATGTTATCAGATTGTTCCATTAATTCAGCGACAGTTTGTGAAATCATACGTGCGCGGACACGTGTCCGCTTTTCCATTGGGTTTGTTGCACCACCATAAAAGCGAGCAGCTGATTGATTAGACTTGACAACAACCTGGTCACCACCACGACCTAATGCTAAATCTAAGTTGGTTTGTGCCATTTTAGCTAGTTGAATAATATCCTGCTCACCATAAGCAACACCCATGGATAACGTCACCGGTGAATTTTGTTGTGCTGTGGCCTCTCGGATTGCTTTTAGTACTGAAAACTTATCTTTTTCTGCTTCTTGTAACGCAGTTTTATAGCCAAACATGACATAATGAACTGTATTTAGCCTTCTTAAATAAATATGATGCGTGGTTGCCCAATCAGATAATGCGCCTGTGACATAAGTTCGAAGTGTAGAAGTTTCTGATTCACTCATGCCTTCTGTAACTTCTTCATAGTTATCAACAGAAATTAAACCACTAAATAATTGATGATTATCATATTCTGTGGCAATAGCAGCATACTCACTAATATCCATCATATAAATGACGCGCAAATTTTGCTGTACATAAAGCGAGAACTGTTTATCTTGCCATGTAATTGTATTCGTTTCTTTTGCATCAGAGTAGTTTTTGACATCAGCAGCGAGATTGCCATCTAAATCGGATAGCGATAATCCTAAAACATCACGCTTACCAATATAACCTTGCATGTAAGGATTAATCCAATCTATTTTTTCAGTATCATTTAGCAATATAATACCAATAGGCATCCGAATCAAAGCTTCTTGTTCACTACGAGAAATGCGATAGCCTAATCCTGAAAGGTATTCCTGTGCATTCTCACTAACCTCTTTCAGCGCCTGACCAGAATAAATCAAACCAATAATTACAACAATCAACCAAATCAATCCAAAAACCCAATTGACAAGTACCGCAAAAAAAGCACTCAATAGGCTGACTAACAACAGTAATAATGCTACAGTCCCTAATTTTGTACTTTGAAAAAATATTGGTAATGTTTTAAAATTAAACAGCTTTTTCACAAGTAACCTCAATATTCCCCATGTTTACTTTTTGACTATTTTTTGTCAAAAAAATCATATACCCTATTTTACCACAGTTCGCTTTTTTCAAAATAAACAAAAAAGCCCAGGTTAAATACCTGAGCTTTCTAAAGCAGAATAATATTAATTAGTCTTCTGTAACGAATGGCAACAAAGCCATGATACGCGCACGCTTGATAGCTGTTGTTACCTTGCGTTGGTTCTTAGCTGATGTACCTGTTACACGACGTGGCAAAATCTTACCGCGTTCTGAAATAAAGCGTTCCAACAATTCTGTGTTCTTGTAGTCAATAAATTCAATATGATTGGCTGCAATGTAGTCGACCTTACGGCGACGACGTGGGCCGCCTTGTGGACGACGTGAACGTTGTGGACGTTCTGAGTTTTGTGGACGTGAGTTTTGTTCTGACATGATTGAAGCTCCTTTCCTAATAATTTAAATATTTTTAAAATGGTAAATCATCATCTGATATATCAATTTCTGTTTTGCCACTAGCCGCAAATGGGTTAGGTGCTTCACTTGTTGCAGTTGATTTTTGGGTGTTTTGATTTGCACCAGCAAAAGGATCAACAGCATTAAAGTTATTATTACTTTCACTACCACCAAAATGATTATCATTTGAAGGTGTTGTTGCTGACGTACCATTTTGGGCACGACGCTTATCGCTTTCAGCACGTGATTCAAGTAATGAGAAATTATCGACAACAACCTCGGTAACGTATACACGCTGGCCTTGATTATTTTCATAATTTCTTGTCTGCAAACGACCCTCGACAGCGACTAAAGCGCCCTTACCAGTGAAATTTGCAAAATTTTCCGCTGCTTTTCGCCAGATAACGGCGTTAATAAAGTCAGCTTCACGTTCACCAGATTGATTAGTGAACTGGCGATTTACCGCCAAGCTAAACGTGCCGACCGCTGTACCCGATTGCGTATAGCGTAATTCCACATCCCGGGTCAATCGCCCAATCAATACTACTCGATTAATCATATTAAAGCTCCTTCACCAGTGGAATTTCAGAATTATTCTGCGTCGCGCTTAACAATCATATGACGTAAGATATCTTGTGAAATCTTTGCCAAACGATCAAATTCGTTGATTGCAGCATCGTCTTCAGCAGTGAAATTGATGACGTGGTATACGCCTTCGCGGTAACCAGCAATTTCGTATGCAAAACGACGTGTTGCCCAATCAGCAGACTTAGTAATTGTTGCGCCGTTGTTAGTCAAGATACCATCAAAACGCTCTACAAGCGCTTTCTTTGCATCCGCTTCCATATCAGGGCGAACGATGTAAGTCATTTCGTATGATGTAGCCATGTTTTATTTCCTCCTTTTGGTCTCTGGCAGCCTTGGCTGCAAGGAGTGTTTGCACTTTTGTGCATTCACAATTATTAATGATACTACAAAACAAGGGTAAATTTCAAGTACTTATCAGAATTTTCCAGCCGGTCACTATATTATACGTTCCTCCGAAAGAAAAAACTAAAATTCTGTCGTAAAATTAATTTCCTCTAGCCCCTCTTCAACCATTGCAATAAATTCATCATCAGCCAATCGTTGTAAAATATCACGATCACTGTTGGCCGACATCCCCGCTAAAATGTTGCTAACCACTGTTTCCCACATGGCATCTGCTTCTTTTGTCATTTTCACAGTACCATAGCGTGCCCGTGGTGTTCTATTATTATTTTGTGCTACTTGGAAATCATACGCTGAGGCCAGAACGCGTGCCACACTTTGTGCGCTTAGTTTGTCTTCTAGGGCTTGTCTAAATTCAGGTAACTGCATGCGTTTTCTCTCAATGTCATTATTTGCTTAATTATAGGAACATTTGTTCGCTTTGTCAAGTTGTTGTTTCTGCTAGCTCATATAAGGCTTGTGCAAAAATAGCTTGCGCGCGAGAAATATTAGACAGCAATACATATTCATCTGGCTGATGACTCATCACTGGCAAGTTGGGAAATTGCCCCCCAAAGGCTACGCCACGTTTTAATAAACGGGCATATGAACCACCATTTGATATTTTATACGTTTTATCTGTGTTTGTCTGTTGCGCGTATATATTTTGTAATTTAGTCACAATGACATCATTTAAATCGACCATATGTGGTTGACTACCAAATTGTACTTCTTTAAAAATTTTAGCTTTTAACGGACCGACATGACGTTGAATTTGAGTTAGAATTGTCGTTTCGCTCATGCCAACTGGATACCTAAATTGAATTCTAATGTAGCCTTCCTGCCCCTGACGATAAACTGTTTGCCCTACATTCATCGTTAAATCGCCCATAATTTGATCATGGTAAGCTAAACCGATGTTTGCTGCAAAGACATCACGATGATACACATCGCCTAATTGGTGGAGTAAAGCTTGTGCTTGGTGTTGGAAGGCGTAATGACTTAGAAAATGCGCTAAATAAGTGCCTGCATTCAATCCGTCTTCAGGATAAGCACCATGTACTGATTTGCCATACAAAGTCAGATGAATTTCACCGTCATCATATTGACCAATACCACTAATTAATGGTTCTGCGGTCAAGTATTGCTCGTATTGTTTTAAAAACAAATTAATATCCTGATTATCTGACAATTTAACAATTGCCGTGGCTTTGCCGGGAACAACATTGTCACGCGTTCCCGCTTGAAAAGCCAGTAATTCAAATTCGCGACAATCAAAAGTATCGCCTACGAAACGCATGGTAATTGTCTGGACTCCTTTTTCACCTGGGACTACAGGAAAGGTTCCATCAGGTGAAAAACCAAGTGTTGGCTCACCAAAATCTTTTAAATAGGCTTGCATGTCGCGCCAATCAGATTCTTCATCACTACCGAAAATTAAGCGAATTTTTCTTTTGGGTACAAAGCCCTGATCCTTTAACTGCTTTAAGGCATAATAGCTCGCAATTAAATCTGCCTTCATATCATATACACCGCGGCCATAAAGACGATCATCAACAATTTTAGGACTAAAAGGCATCGTAACCCGCCATGCTGCTGCATTACCGGGAACAACATCAACATGAGATAAAACGCCCACAGTCTCTGGCACATCATCTGGTCCGTAATCAACTGTCACAACCATGTTGTCTGCAACACGTTCTACCTTAAAGCCATCACGCGTTGCTATATCAACTAAAAATTGTAACGCCGTATCAATCCCAATGCCAAAAGGCCTTTGAAAAGTAGCTGTTTGCGGATCTAAGACAGACGGTATTGCTAAAAACTGCAATAAATCCACTAATAATTTATCTTGATATTTCTGTGCTGTTAGTTGCCATTTGTTCGTAGTCAGCATCACATTACTTAGCCTCTCTGTTATTTAAATGGATTATATATGCGCCCATGATTGACCACTAGTAACCAAACACCGATTATAATGACGATACCAGACCCAAAAATGATGGCGCCATCTCTTTTAGATAGTGATTGTTCTTGGTACCAAGATCTTTTACTTTCACGTCCAAACCGACGCAATTCCATAGCTTGACTAATCGTTTCAATCCGATTAAGGCTTGTAAAAACAAGTGGTAAGATGATTTGCACTGCGCCCTTTGAGCGTGCTAATAAGGGTGCCTTAGTAGATATTTCATAGCCTCTCGCCTGCTGAGCTAAACTAATAGTACGATAATCACTTTGCACATCGGGAATATAACGTAAAGTGATTGCAAAAGCATAAGCAACTTTATAAGGCACGCCTATTTTATTCAATCCGGCTGCAAATTCACTGGGATTAGTCGTAAATAATAAGACAATGGCCAAGGGCAATGAAAAGAAATATTTAAGTAATAAATTAAACTCATAGAACAATTGCTCTTGTGTTATCGTCCAATAACCGTTACCAAACAAGACATGACGTGTCCCATATAATGACACACCATATTGCGGTGCCAAAACGGTTACCATCACAAGGTTAATCACTGCAAAAAAAAGTACCAGTTTAAGCATCAAAGCATATTCGTGATATTTAATATGTGCTGTTTGCATTAAAATAACTGCCACGATACTTAAAAATAGTAAAAAACGCGTATCATAGGACAGCATGCCCATCGTTGTTAATGCCAGAAAACCAATTAATTTTGCTGTCCCAGTTGTTTGGTTGAGCCAAGTATCTCTTTTTTTATAACCAAATAAATTATTCATCGTTCTCCTGTAGCATTTTCATATACAATCGCGGCATTCAACATCTCTGGGTGATCAATTTGCAATCGTGTTGCGAGTTGATAAATACTCGTCGTACGTAAACTGGCCGCTTTAACAAGTGCTTCATTAGCAAGCAATTCAGCTGGTGTCGTATCAGCCAATAACTGCCCGTCAACAATCACTAACGTCCGAGTTACAAAGTTTGCTAACAAATGCATGTCGTGGGTAATAATGATGATAGTTGTCTGTGATTGCTGATTGATTTTTGTCAAAAACTTTAGTAGTTCACCCGTGTGTGTGGCATCTTGACCGGCTGTCGGTTCATCTAAAATTAAAATTTCTGGTTGCAACACAAGCACTGCCGCAATTGTCAAACGTTTTTTCTGGCCAAAACTCAGTGCGGCAATCGGCCAGTGACGCATACCGTCTAAATCAACTAAACTAAGTACTTCACGGACACGTGTTTCTATCTTATCAGATGAGACATGTCTTAAAATCAAGCCACTGGCAACTTCATCATAAACTGTTGCTTTCGTAATCATATGATTGGGGTTTTGTAAGACATAGCCAATGTGATCTGCGCGCTCTTTGATTGATTGCTGCAAAACTGATTGCCCATCTAACAAAATATCCCCCGAATCAGGCATTAAAAAGCCCGTTAGCAGGTGCGAAAGCGTTGTTTTCCCCGATCCATTTTTGCCAACAATACCCAGTATTTCGCCTTGACAAATGCTAGTATTTAGCCCCTCAAATAAGGCTTCGTGCGTATCGTAACCAAAATTCAAATTCTGAACGACTAACTTTTCAGGTAAGACTGGCTGCCGTTTCACAGGCACTTTCAGTTGTTCAATAGCATGTTTTTGGTCATCAACGGAGACTAATTGAACATCTGCTACGTGGTCTAGTTTTGCTACTTCGATACCCGAACGACGTAATAACTGTACAAACAGGGGCTCGTCAAGCCCGTTTTCTGGCAATATACCGGCCTGAATAATGGCAGTTGGCGTATCGTCGGCTACGATATGACCATCAGACATCACAATGATCCGATCGACATCGGCACGCAACACTTCTTCAATACGATGTTCAATAATCACAACTGTTAAATCACGCTCAGCTTGTAAACGATTAATCATATCCATAGCAGCATTACCTGCTGCAGGATCTAAACTAGCTAACGGTTCATCAAACAATAATAATCGCCCATCATCAACTAAAACACCCGCCATAGCAGTTCGTTGTTTTTGACCACCAGACAACATTTGTGGCGCTAATTCTAACCGTTCACTCAAGCCAAAACGTTGCGCCCATTTTGCTACTTTAGCCTTAATTTTTGATACTGGTTGATCATCATTTTCTAGAGCAAAAGCAATATCTTCTGCCACAGTTAAACCAACGAACTGGGCATCCGAATCCTGTAGTACTGTGCCAGCCTGTAAAGATAACTCGAAGAGCGACTGTGATAGAATATCTCGACCGCGGAGTTTTAGTGTGCCAGTCACATCCCCAGCATAGGCTTCAGGTATCAAACCATTTAATAGTCGTAATAAGGTTGTTTTACCTGAGCCCGAAGCACCAGCGATTAATACTTTCTCACCAGGAAAAATCTGAAAATTAATATCGTGTAACGTGGGTTCGGCTTGTGCATGATATTTAAATGTGACATGCTGAAAATCGATAAGCGGCGTTGCCATAATGTATCCTTTATTGTTTAGTATGTACACAAGCTATTGCGCTTGTTTGATGTTTTATTCACTACGTAGACTGCTCTTCTTTGGTCGTGACTTGACATAAGCGACCAATAATAATGATCCGATGATTGCTACGGATATAGTGTTCACAACCGCAGTTACTGCACCTTGTAGGAATACTTTCTGTGCCGCTTCTTTATAGATTATAATATCGCCAAGCGGTGCGATAATCACCCAGACTAAGACATTTGAAACTGCTTGCCAAACATTAAATTGCACCAATTTTTTGGTTGTCAACTCGCCATATTCTAATGCTAAATACTTTTTACCAAAGCCTAACAATAAGCCAAAGACGCCATCTGCAATCACCCAAGACCACCATGGTGCCCCATAGGTCACGGCATCATTTAATGTATGTCCAATTAAACCAACCAACAAGCCTACTACGGGACCAAACAACCCCGCAATCAATGCTAACCAGCCCTCAGCAACATTGATTGTCGTATTGGGCACACCGGTTGGGATGGCTATAAACTTCATTAAAACAAAAAACACCGCAGCCCCTATACCAGTTGCAACGACTGATTTCACTGAAAATCCCTGATTCTTTTTCTGATTATGCATGCTTTTACGCCTCGCTTTCTAATTAACTGTTCTGTTACGCTATCACACAAAATAAACGACTAGGCCATAAACATGACCCATATTGAAAACAAAAAAGGTCCCTGTTAGTCATCTAGCGCATAACTAACAGGGACGTAAAAACGTGGTACCACCCAAATTTAATCGCACATTGTCTAACAGTATGCAATCCTTAAGGTTGATAACGGGACTAACCGTGCCAACAGCTTTCACTATTCGCCTCATTCACGTTCATTTTCAATATGTCTCATCAAATCGGCTTTCACCCGCCCGACTCGCTTTACTGATGCTACATACTTACTCTTCGTTTCATCGATTTATTAACATGACTAGATTTTAAGACACTTCTCACACTTTGTCAATGCATTTATTATTTTATTAATCTGGCAAAATAATTTGCGTAGAAGGACCTTGTGGTTGATTAATCTCTTGTTGTTCTTGTACTAAGAAGCTCGGAAACATTGTCAAAGATTTTTGTTCAAAACCAATAACGGATGAACCCAATATGCGACTCACTAATTCAATTAATCTTTCTTCAAAAATCGGCTTATCAATTTGTTCAATTTCTGGTTTGAGTGCTTGCTGATACATATTAATGTGCACATGTGGCATTAATGCATAGTCTCGCCCAATAAGACCAGCCCACGCTTCAAAAAGCTCACTTGGCACTTCATCTTCGTCGCTAGCTATCGGCATAAAGTTCACACTAAAAGTATTATTAGCTTCACCCTCTTCATCAAATTCAGCTTGCGTGATTTTACCATTTGTTAATTCACTGGCATAGTCAAAATCAAAGACGCGTCGCTCGTCAAAAATGTGAATAAAGCCTGCTGTCACTTGTTCATCACTAGCCATATCAACTACACGCAAAATACGATCACGCTGCCCATTAAAAAGTTGTTGTGTAAAATAAGACATTATTCACCCATATGCTGATTATATCGCCTTAGGCTAACCAATAAGCATACATTCCTCCATCCATTTGTTACCCAATTCTAACACAATGATTCACGAACCACCATATTTCAAATGATAAAAAAATTCAGTCCGAACAGTGGACTGAATTTTTAAACATTGCTTAAAGTGTTGTGAAATCAAAGACTTTACGTCCGGTAATTTTACCAGCTTTCATCTCATCAATGATTTCGTTCATGTCTGCAAAGTTAACTTTCTCAACAATTGGCTTAACTTTGCCTTCTGCACCAAATTGGAAAGCTTCTTTCAAATCAGCACGTGTACCTACTAATGACCCACGAACTTCAATACCATCTAAGACGGTCTTAGCAATATTCAAAGCCATGTCACCTTGTGGCAAGGCCACAGCAACTAACTTACCCATAGGGCGTAGTGAGTCAACTGCTTGATTAAATGCAGCTGCGTTAACTGCGGTCACTTGTGCAGTATGGACACCACCGGTTGCTTTTTGTACTTCAGCAGCCACATCTTCAACCTTTTTACGGTTGATTAGGACTTCAGCACCATTCTCTTTTGCTGCAGCAAGCTTATCATCATTACCATCAATAACAGCCACATGTGCGCCAAACACGTTGTGCGCATACTGAACAGCTAAGTTACCTAAACCACCGGCACCATGAACAGATACCCACTGACCTGGTTTTGTTTCACCGACTTTAAGTGACTTATACATTGTCACACCAGCACAGGTAATTGACGTAGCTTCAACTGGATCCAAGCCTTCAGGCACTTTAACAGCATACTTAGCATTAACCACTGCCTGTTGTGACATAGCACCATCAACCGTGTAGCCTGAATTCCGAACTTTACGACAAAATGTCTCATTTCCCGTTACACAATAATCACAAACGCCACAAGCATCGTAAAACCAAGCAATAGATACACGATCACCGATCTTCAAGTAATCACCAGCACCTTCTGCTAACTTTGATACACGACCAACACCTTCATGCCCGATTACACGGCGGAACGCACCGTTTCGTTGTCCAATTTTATTAGGATTCCCAAAATCGGCACCGGCTACGTGCAAGTCTGTATGGCAAAGACCAACATATTCCATATCAACTAGGGCTTCACCAAATGACAAAGCTTTTGGTTCCCAATTATCAATTAAATCAACGTAACCATCTGGGTTTTCACGTACAACTGCTGCTTTCATAATATCGATATACTCCTTCTTTTTGTGAACTATTTTACAAGTAAATTGTACCTGTTTTAAGGACAGATGTAAAGTTTTTTTATCAAAAAACACACAATTTCACAATTTATTATGTGATCAATCAGACTAAAAAACACATGCCAATGCACGTGTTTAATCAAAAGTTAACACTAATTTACCTAAAACATGTTTTAATGTTTGGAATTGTTTCATGTTTTCGGCATCAAAAGGTGCAACTTGGGCAATTCTGATTGAAATTTTGCCAACTGAAACAAGGCCCAGCAGTGTTTCTAAACGCTGCCCATTCGATTGCAGGTAACTGTGTTGTACCCGTTGATCAGTTGCATCTTCGACAAGTGATACTAATCTGCCCTGTGGTTTGAGTACATTTAACGATTGCTGTAATGTATCGCCACCAATTGTGTCTAAGATGACATCAACCCCATCGGGTAAAGCCTGTGTCAGGGCAGTGGTGCGATAATCAATGACTTGCACTTGGCTATCTATCGCCTGCAAATATGCTGTCGCTGTGCTACTGGCAGTAGTGTATATCGTTTGTACGCCTCGAAGTCGTGCAGCTTGTATTGCAGCTGATCCAACTGACCCTGCCCCACCATGAATTAAGACAGACTCACCTGGCTGAATATCTAAATCTACTGTCACCATCTGATAACCCGTTTGCGCGCCTAAAACTGTTGCCGCAGCGGTTTCATAACTGACATTATCTGGTATTTTAGCCAACAAAGATTGACTAACAGCAACATACTGTGCATAAGACTTTAAATGCGTCGAAGCTGCCACGCGGTCACCTATGCTAAAGTTTCCCACCTCATCCCCAACAGCAATGACTTGACCGGAAACACTTGAGCCTGGAATTAATGGCGTTGGTTTATCTGTCCCCATCAACCCTTGACGAAACTTAACGTCATAAGGATCAATTGCTGTGGCGTGTTGTTGTACAAGAACCTGTTTTGATTTAATTTCTGGTCTTTGTGCTGTTTGTGTATCCGTCAAAACATCCAAGTCACCATAATTAATCATTTCTACAGCATACATTATGTCACACTTTCTAAATTAATATAATTGATTGCAACGTGTTAATAACTATATTTTAGTCTAAAAACAATCATAAGTGTTACTTCCTGTTCTAAAAAAGCATGAACTAATGCTATGCATCGTCCATGCTCTCATTTAATTCAGATAATTTGATTTAACATCAGCCATTGTTTGTAATACGGTTGCCTTATCTAAAACAACTAGCATTTCAGGAAGATTTGGTCCCTGAACTTCATGTGTTGTCGCAATACGAATAGGATTCCAGAGATTACGGCCTTTAATTTCGAGCTGATTTTGAATACCACGAATCGCATTCAGGTAATCTTCTGCTGTCGCATCATCAGGTAGTGCGATGTAAGCTGATTCCCATGCATCAAACACGCGACGACCTTCTTCGGAGGTTAAGTAAGCCACCATATCATCAGTAATATCACCTAATTCAAAGAAAGGCTGACGTACTAAGTCAACTATTTCACGCGTATAAGAAATGCCTTCAACACCAGCCACCTTAATCACCTGAGCTAACCAATCTGCCTTAACTGTTGCATCAGCAGGACTAACAAGATTAGCAGTCACTAATTCTTGAATTAATTGTGGCATAATTTCTTCTAAATCACGGCGCATCCACTGGTTATTAATCCATTCCAACTTCTTTTGATCAAACTTCGCATTTGCCTTTGACAGGCGGGTTTCGTCAAACATTTGCTTAAATTCTTCTAGTGAGAAAATTTCGTCTTCACCCTTTGGTGACCAACCTAGTAAACCAATAAAGTTGACCATTGCTTGTGGTTGATAACCTAATGCTTTGTATTGTTCAACGAATTGCAAGACGTTTTCGTCACGTTTTGATAACTTTTTACCTGTCTCACCATTGATAATCAGCGCCATATGACCAAATTGTGGTATATCCCAACCAAGCGCTTCAAATATCATCATTTGCTTGGGGGTGTTAGACACGTGATCATCACCACGCAACACATGCGAAATCTTCATCATGTAGTCATCAACTACAACTGCAAAATTGTATGTTGGCATGCCATCGGCTTTTTGAATGACCCAATCGCCTCCAACTTCTTTGGCACCAATTTCAATGTGTCCTTTAACAATATCATCCCAAGCGTAAGTCTTTTCTTCTGGCACACGGAAACGAACCACTGGCTTTAGACCCTTTGCTTCAAATTCGGCATACTTTGCCTCACGTTCTTCACGTGTTAAACCTTCATATTCGTAAACATAATGCGGGGCTTGCTTGGCTGCTTGCTGAGCTTCACGTTCAGAAGCTAGTTGTTCCGACGTTTTATAAGATTTATATGCCAACCCTTCAGTCAACAACTTATCAATAAACGGTTGGTAAATACCCTGCTCATTACGCTCAGATTGGCGATAAGGTCCATATTCACCTGGCTTTTCCGGTGATTCATCCCAGTCTAAACCGAGCCAAGCTAAGTTTTCTAACTGAGATTTTTCGCCATCAGCAATATTACGGGCTGAATCTGTATCTTCAATACGAATAATAAATTTACCATTATAATGGCGAGCAAAAAGCCAGTTAAAAATAGCTGTACGCGCATTTCCAATATGTAAATGGCCAGTTGGTGATGGTGCGTAGCGAACACGAATATCTTCTGTCATGTGATGTGTTATAGGTGTTTGTATAAAAAATCATACAAACACATTCCTCCTCAGTTATACGGGTAAAACCCGCTATTTATCTACTCTATTGTACAACATTACAGCGCATAATTTCCAACGCAGACTGGCCTGCCAATTCAAACGGTCAAATTTATGTCGATCCCTTCTACGTGTACTTCATTTAAGTACATCATGAGCAGTAATGACGTATATTCAAGCTATTTGTACAACGATATTGGTTGTTTCACGTGAAACACTTTAGCAAGAGATTAATCTAACGCTAACGCCAAGGCTTCACTTAATGTGGCAACGCCAATGACTTGAATTCCTGCTGGTAATTCAATACCATTGAGGTTATTTTTTGGCACAATTGCTCTTTTAAAACCAAGTTTGCGCGCTTCTTTCAATCGTCCTTCAATATCAGCCACACTACGCACTTCCCCAGTCAATCCAATTTCACCTACAAAGACATCACTAGGTCGTGATTCTTTATCATGATATGAACTCGCCAAGGCCACAGCAATAGCTAAATCAATCGCCGGTTCATCTAATTTAACCCCGCCGGCCGCTTTCAGGTATGCATCTTGATTTTGTAATAACAAGTTGGCGCGTTTTTCGAGCACTGCCATAATTAACGACACGCGATTGCGGTCCAATCCCGATGCTGTTCGTTGAGCATTACCAAAAACAGTTGGCGTCACTAATGCTTGCAACTCGACTAAAATTGGTCGTGAGCCTTCAAGCGCCACAACAATAGCTGACCCAGTTGCACCAGCAAGACGCTCCTCTAAAAATATTTCTGACGGATTAGCAACTTCAATTAGTCCACCATCACGCATTTCAAAGATCCCTAATTCATTGGTGGCACCAAAACGGTTTTTAACAGCACGTAAAATACGATATTTATAGTTACTATCTCCTTCAAAATAAAGCACCGTATCAACCATATGCTCTAAAATTTTTGGTCCAGCAATTGCCCCATCCTTGGTGACATGTCCAACAATGAAAACAGATATATTATTTGTCTTGGCAATTTGTAATAAGTCAGCAGTTACTTCTCTAATTTGTGAAACTGATCCTATAGCAGAAGTTACATCGGGCTCCTGCATTGTTTGAACGGAATCAATCACAACAAAATCAGGTTGTAAATCATCAATTTGCTTCTTAATGGCTGTCATGTCTGTCTCAGGATAAAGATAAAATTCATCATTCCCGACACCTAAGCGGTCAGCACGTAACTTCACCTGAGTGGCAGATTCTTCACCTGTAACATACAAGACACGTCCCTCATGAGCTAATTGACCAGATACTTGCAATAGCAAGGTCGACTTACCAATACCAGGGTCACCACCAATGAGCACCATAGAGCCCGGTACCACACCACCCCCTAAGACACGATTTAATTCTTTGAGGTTTGTCGCTACTCGCGGCGTTTCTTCTGAAGTGACTTCATTAATTTTTTCGACTTTGGCAGTCCGACCATCCAAGCTCACTCTGCTCTTACGGTCTGTTGTTTCTGGTAAGACCTTTTCTTCGACAAGCGTACCCCATTCGCCACAATTGCTACAGCGCCCGAGATAACGTGCTGAAACATAGCCGCAGTTAGAACAAATAAATTGTGTTTTTACTTTAGCGATAATCGGTCTCCTTTAAACTGTTGCACAACTAATTTTGGCCTGTCGACCCAAAGCCACCCTGTCTCTGTGCTTTCTCTGTTGTATCATCCCCATCGGCTAATAGATATGGTAAGAAAATACCTTGGCCGATACGTTCACCCTTTTTAATCACAACATCTTTCACCCCAAAATTAATAAATTGAAAGAAAATTTCACCTTCATTAGAAGGATTATTATAATAATCAGCATCAACAATCCCTACAGCATTTGGCATCATAATCCGCTTCTTAATTGGGCCGCTAGAACGCGAAACCAGTTGTAAGTATTCGCCTTCTGCCATATAGGCTTTGATGCCCGTCGGTACCAATACTGGTTTAAGCATCCCCTGTAAGTCTTCATTATCTCGTATATTTTTAAGCTTGCCAAGTGATAAAATATTTAGTCCTTTAAAGAATGGATTACTTAGAGCACTTGGAATAACCACATCTTCAGATGCCTCAAAGTCATAGCCAGCTGCTGCTTCTGTGCTTCTTTTTGGTAAATTCAAGTCATCCTGATTCTTAGTTGATACAATTTCAAATCCGCGCATAATTATTTAACACACGATGTCTTATGACAAATCATGTGCTTCCTCCATTTCAATTATCTTTCTACTATTATACGGTAATTCGCTATGAAATTTATACCAAATTACCGTCCAAATGAATTGCCATATTATTTTAACCCTGATAGCATATCAAATATAGCTATACCTGCGGTATAATAAAGTAACCTATTGTTGTAGTCTTACATGATATGCAGAATGGAGAAAGTGATGAAATTTCAACATGAACCCGGTCGTTACTTTTTAAAAGAGAACGACAAAACCTTAGCCGAAATTAGCTATACAACAATTAACGATGGCCAAACCTATGCCATCAATTCAACAATTGTTGATCCGTCACTACGTGGTCAAGGCGTGGCAGCACAACTAGTAGATGCTGTCGTTGATGAGGCACGTGAAAAGCATATGACAGTACACCCCGTTTGCTCATATGCTCGTCAAGCTTTTTATAGAAACCCGGATAAGTATCAGGAGATTGAGTACAAACCATGAGCCAAGCATTACAAAAAATTATTGCTGGTCGTCGCGCCGCTGAATTTGTTCAAAATGGCATGGTTGTCGGGATTGGGTCTGGCTCAACCATTGCCCATGTCATCGAAGCACTTGGTGAACGTGTCGCGCAAGAACAACTTAACATTGTTGGCGTAGCGACTTCTGAAAAAACACGCCGCAATGCAGCACAACTGGGAATTCCCATGTACAATGTCGATGATATTGATAAAATCGATTTAACTATTGATGGTGCTGATCAAATTGCCGATGACTTTTCAGCCATTAAGGGCGGTGGCGCTGCATTATTATGGGAAAAAATCGTCGCCTTCAACTCACGACAAAATATTTGGGTTGTTGATGAAACAAAACGTGTCACTAAACTGAACCAATATCTACCTGTTGAAGTAATCCCATATGGCGCTAACCAACTGTTTAAGCGTTTTCAAGCAGATGGTTTTCACCCAACATGGCGTTTAGACCAAAACGGTAATCCTGTAAGAACTGATTCAGCTAATTTTTTAATTGATTTACATTTACCAATGATTGATAATCCTCGTGATTTGGGGGATGAACTCATCAAGATGGTCGGTGTTGTCGAGCATGGCCTGTTCACTGATGTCGTTAACCGTGTCATTATCGGCACAGATTCACAAACAGCAAAAGTAATTGATGTTAAATAATACGAAGCAATGAACTATGTTTCATTGCTTTTTTGGTATGATTAGCTATTTTAACAACTAAACCTTATATAATAGCTTTTTATCATGTCATAATAGATAACATGTTTAATTGGTCTACATTTAATTAGCGCTAAAATATGCGTATAGATATGTTATTAAGGAGATAACCATGCGCATTGAATCAGATTCCCTGGGACAACTCAATATCCCGCAAACCACCTATTATGGTATCCATACCCAAAGGGCTTTAAATAATTTTCCTATTTCTAAAGCGTCAACGCATCCTGAACTTATTCGTGCTTTCATTGAAATCAAACAAGCTGCCGCACAAACAAATGCAACTTCTGGTAATCTCAACCGTTCGGTGGCCAAACACATTGTCAGTGCCACTAAAATATTACTCAATCAGCCTATTGACACAACCATGTTCCCCATCAGTGATATTCAAGGTGGCGCTGGTACCTCTACTAACATGAACGTTAATGAAGTCATTGCTAACTTAGCCCTTGAAAAAGTTGGCCGTCAACGTGGTGATTATCAATTCATTCATCCAAATGACCATGTGAACATGGGACAAAGCACCAATGACACTTACCCAAGTGCAGGGAAAATTGCACTTATCCGCTTATTAGCACCACTCTTAAATGAATTAACCCAACTCATTGATGCCTTGGGCAATAAGGCCGATGAATTTTCTACGACTTACAAAATGGGCCGGACACAATTACAGGATGCCGTCCCAATGACATTAGGCAACAGTTTCCATGCTTGGTTAAAACCGTTATTGCGTGATAATCTGCGTATTCAATCTGCGCGTGATAGTCTTTATTATTTGAATATGGGCGGTTCAGCTATTGGCTCTGGCATTAATGTCAGCTATCATTACCAAGTACATATTGTGCCAAATTTAGCAGGAATTACTAAACTCCCCTTAAAGCAAGCGCATGACTTATTTGATGCCACACAAAACTTAGATAGTTTTGTGGCACTATCAGGGACTTTAAAAACTTTAGCAGTTAACCTTTCTAAGATAGCAAATGATTTACGGTTGTTGAGCTCTGGGCCAAGATCTGGTCTTTTAGAAATTAACTTACCTGCAAAGCAAGCAGGTTCCTCGATTATGCCTGGCAAAGTCAATCCCGTGATTCCTGAAGTCGTCAATCAAGTTGCCTTTGAATACTTCGGCTTTGATGCAACAGTCACGGCTGCAGCTGAGGCCGGACAACTTGAGTTAAATGCATTTGAACCCATTGTGTTCAAATCACTTTTCACCGGCATCGAACATTTAACAGCCGCCATGGCAACCTTACGAATTAATGCCATTGACGGTATTACTAGCAACAAAAATAGATTAGCACAGGACATTGATTTATCAGTCAGCTTTGCCACAGCCATGGCACCAATCGTTGGCTACCAATTGGCAGCAAAAATGGCCAAAGAATCACTTCGAACAGGCAAGTCTTTACGACAAATTGCCGAAAAGAAAAATTGCTTTACACCAGAAGAACTGGCACATATCTTCAAAGTCGAAGATATTGTCATTAACGCACGCACGCCGGAACATGGTCTCGTATTACACGCGCCAGAACAAAAAAATAGTTAGAAAAAAGCAGTCACAATGTGACTGCTTTTTTTGATTGCCCCTGCTGGATTCGAACCAGCGCATGTCGGTACCAAAAACCGATGCCTTACCACTTGGCGAAGGGGCAATAGTTAATCTTTTTAGCCGCTAACTATTAAATCGGCTATGGGAGCGGTAGGATTCGAACCTACGAACCCGAAGGAACGGAGTTACAGTCCGTCGCGTTTAGCCAGACTTCGCTACACTCCCATATCTCAAACAACTATATTATAATACCAAATTTTTGAGACCTTGGCAACCCTTTTAATGGGCTTTTTTCCAATTTTTTTTGAAAGAATCACGTAATAAACCAAAGACTGTCCAAAGTGACACAATAATAATTAATTTTTTGAGTAAATCTGTATCTAGACTAGTAAAGAATTTAGCTGCAACCAAGACACCAAGAACGCCACCAATTGCCACACCAGCAAAGCCGCGCCAAGATATACGATCCATTTTAATGACATTCCAAGCAGTGGTTGGCATAATTAAAGCAGCATCTAACATCATGACTGGAAAAGCAATCGCCGGATTAACACCCATCAACGAGAAAAAAATCAATTCTGGTGCATAGTTACCTAGCCCCATAGTCATCAAAACACCAATGCCTAAATTAAACACAATGCCTAAGATCAACCACCACCCATGTAGCCCGTGAACGCTCATGGCATTGCTTGAACCTGGTGTCGTAATCATACGAATAATCATAATCACAACGGCTATAAATAGTGCCCCTGCCATCACCCGCTGCACAGTCGGTGCATGCCAATTTTTTGTCACGTGCGTTCCAACGTAAGCGCCTATAACAGCAGCTGTTGTCATTGGAATTAACGTGGTTAATTCCACCTTGACCGCAGTAATAAAGAATAAAGCTTCTACCATCACGGGAATGGCATGCATCGCATTTAGTGTGCCCGGTAATTGCCGATCATCTTGGACAAAATGCGTCGCACGAAATGCGGCTGTTGTGGTGGCAAATGAGCCAATCCCTAGCGTGTCACCAAAGTCAGTGAAAAAACCAATAAGCATTCCTAAACCGAAACGTTCAAATATTGGTTTTTTACGCATAAGATACGTACGGGCAACGATAACAACCATTAATATCATTACTACGACTAACAAAATCTGAATAAATAAAACAACTGCTTTTTCATGCATAAGACGTGATTACTCCCAGAAAATCAATACACACTATTGTATCAGAAATTGGCACCTAACGTCGTATTTTTGTATGTCAAAATCAAACGCCTCACAGCGTATTTGTTGTGAGGCGTTTATTATCATTACCAAATTTGCACACGCAATGATGGGTCTAACCACATCTTATCTGTAGCTATTACGCCAAACGTGTTAAAGAACTCATCAAAATTCTTAACTTGGACATTAACTCTTAATTTTGCCGGCCCATGTGGGTCAGATGCCGCCAATAATTGCATATATTCTGGTCGCGCTTTCATACGCCAGATGGTTGCCCAACTTTCAAAGAAGGCACGCGCTGAAAAGTCATCATCTAATTTAGCAGCAGCTAATGCGGCGGCTAAGCCACCTAAATCAGCCACATTTTCCGACACAGTCAGCTTACCATTAACCTTGGCACCATACGATTCTAAACCATCAAATTGTGCCACGACTTGATCTGTTCGTTGTTTAAACGCCTTAAAATCCGCATCAGTCCACCAGTTATTAAGACTACCGAACTCATCAAATGCTGCACCATTAGTATCAAACGCGTGTGATATTTCATGTGCAATCACTGCACCAATACCACCATAATTGGCTGAAGATGATTGCGAGAGATCATAAAATGGCGCTTGAAGAATAGCCGCTGGAAAGACGATTTGATTCTGCTGCGGATCATAATAAGCATTCACTAAGTGCGCAGGCATATGCCATTCACTACGATCGACCGGTTGCTGCCACTTAGACCACTGATACGCTACTTCTATTTGTCTAAACTTTAGTGCTGTCTCAAATAGCGTAGCGTCGGGGTCGACAATTTTCTTTGCTAAACGTGCAGGCAACTGCTCTGGATAGCCAATGTGTGGCACAATAGTATCTAACTTGATAACCGCTTTTTTCTTTGTTGTCTCATTAAGCCAGTCATTTGTTTCCAAACGCTGTTTGAAGACATTAATCATCGTGGCCACTTTCGCCTCGACATCCGCTTTAGCTTCAGGAGAAAACTGTTGTTGCGCGTAATAATAGCCAATCGCTTGATTAAATGGCTGCGCCGCCAAGTAAAAAGCGGCTTTTTCCGCAGCCATCGCTTCAGGCAGACCCGTCAGAGCACGCTGATACTGACCACCAAGCACCCGAACCTCATCTGATAAATAAGCTGTAAACTGGTTAGCAACAGTCACAATAAGATAAGCTTGCAACAATGGCCAAGCTGCCTCCGAGTAAAATTGTGGTGCCGCAGCCCAAAAACGCTCTTCAGGAACAATAATTTTATCTGGCTTTTGACCGACTAAGGCAATGATAATTTCATCTAATGGCAATTCAGGTGCAAGTGCTGTGAATTCAGACCATTTATAAGGGTGGTACAATTTCGCGTATTCGTGACCAGCTTCTTGGCTAAGCACAACAGCCGCCGCCTTGGCATCTAACGCTAAATAGCGTGTGATCAAGTCCTGCACTTCATCCTCTGAGAAACCAAACTTGGGTAATAATGCTTCCTGCGCCTCACGAAATTGCTTTAAAAGCGCTTGGCCTTGCTCATGGCCAGCTTCATAATAGGTTGTATCAGGCAACACTAAATCAAAAGCGCCGGCCCATAAAACATTCGTACGTGCATCTTTAAAATCAGGTTCAACCGCAAAAGGTAACGCATTTGGTAAGCCTTGTTGTTCTAAAGTCACAATATGCTCGGCAAAATCTGAAAAGGACGTATATCGCTGATATTGCTCTAATAATTTTTTAACCGGCGCTACACCTAATGCATCACGTGTAACAAAATCTGTCGCGAGGTGGTGATAGGCAATAAATTGCTTTAATATCGGTGATTCTGGTAATGCCTTGCCTTGCTGCCATTTTTTTGTTGTCGACACCAACCATTTTTCAATATCATCGGATAGATCACTAAAGCCGCCCGTACGTGGCTTATCATTGGGAATAACAGCTTGTTTTTCCCATTCCCCGTTTACTGCTTCATAAAAATCATCTTGCAACTTCACCATACTTTACCACCTTTATTTAATAGTTAATTATAATCATACACGTTGTTAACGCATTTATCACAAATCCACTGCACCATAAAAAGCTATAACTTTACCGTTTAAAAGGATGTTATAGCTTTTTCAATCATCGCTGCGCCGCTTTGTAGGTAGCAGCTTCTTCTGGTGTTGCCAAAACAAAATGACCTGGATTAACTTCAATCATGTCTCTTTTCTTACCATCAGTTTCAACACTCGTATCATAGTCGACATGCTGTCGTGCCTTTTCCACTTCTGGATCAGGTACGGGGATGGCAGATAACAGACTCTTTGTATAAGGATGTAGTGGGTGATTATAGACAGCATCAGCAGAACCAATCTCTAATAATTTACCCCAATGCATTACACCAATACGGTCAGAAATATATTTCACCATCGACAAATCATGCGCGATAAACAAATACGTCAGTGAGTGTCGTTGCTGTAATTCTTTCATCAAATTAACAACCTGCGCCTGAATAGATACATCAAGTGCCGAAATAGGCTCATCTGCAATAATAAACTTTGGATCAACAGCCAAAGCACGTGCAATACCAATACGTTGACGTTGCCCACCAGAAAATTCGTGTGGATAACGCGTCGCATGATCTTTATTCAACCCGACAAGGTCAAGTAACTGTTGCACTTTTTGATTGCGATCAGCTTTTGACTCAGCTAATTTATTGATATCAATACCCTCTGCTATGATATCTCGCACCTTCATTCGACCGTTTAGACTGGCTTGGGGATCCTGAAAAATCATTTGTGCATTTTTACGAAACTCAGATAGTCGCTTGCCTTTAAGGTGCGTAACATCTTTGCCTTCAAACAAAATATCACCAGCTGTGGGTTCGTACAACTTAAGTATTGTCCGGCCAATTGTTGTCTTTCCAGAACCAGATTCGCCAACTAAACCAAACACTTCGCCTTCATAAATGTCAAAACTAACATGGTCAATCGCACGAACTTCGTTAGACTTACCCTTATTAAAATATAATTGTAAATCTTTCAGCTCAACTAACTTTTTTGGTGTTCCTTCAGTCATAATTAAGCCTCCTGTCCTTGAATTTCTTGCCAATGTGCCCAACGTTTTTGGATTTTTTCAGGCGGTGTGACTTTAGGTGCTCTTTCATCAAGTAACCAAGTCGCCGCATAATGCGTGTCACTCACCTTAAAGAATGGTGGTTCTTCTTTTGAATCAATCGCTAATGCATAAACGTTACGCGAGGCAAAAGCATCACCTTTTGGTGGCTCTAATAAATCTGGCGGTGTCCCAGGAATAGCTTCCAATGACCCAACTTCTGTATCTGTTGTCGGCATTGAATTTAACAATCCCCATGTATAAGGATGCTGTGGATTAAAAAATATTTCATCAACCGTGCCATACTCAACAATTTTGCCGGCATACATCACCGCAACACGGTCGGCCATACCAGCAACAACACCCAAATCATGGGTGATAAAAATAATTGAACTGGCAGTTTCTTCTTGCAGCTGTTTCATCAAATTTAAAATTTGTGCTTGGATTGTTACATCAAGCGCTGTTGTTGGTTCATCAGCAATTAAAATTTCAGGGTCTGCTGCTAAGGCAATGGCCACAACAGCACGCTGCCGCATGCCACCAGACCATTGATGTGGATAATCGTTAATATGCTCTTCAGCATTGGGAATCCCAACACCTTTCATCAGTTCCAGCGCACGCGCTAAAGCATCTTCTTTTTTCATCTGCCGATGTTTGATTAACGGCTCAGCAATTTGCATGCCAATTTTCATCGTTGGATCTAGACTTGTCATAGGGTCCTGAAAAATCATTGCAATCTCATTACCACGAACTGATTGCCACTCATTTTCCGTTAAGTCCAACAAATTACGATCTTTAAACAACAAACGTGAATTATCAGGAATAGCAGCGTTTTTAGCATTTAAGCCCATAAGTGTTTTTGTTGTGACTGATTTGCCCGAACCGGATTCACCAACAATCGCCAACGTCTCGCCTTTATTTAAATCAAAAGAGACATCCCGAATCGCTTGCACTGTACCAGCATAGGTATTGAAGTTAACGTGCAAATTTTCAACTTTTAAAATTGGATTATTTAACATATTTGCACACCTCTTAATCTTCACTCGCACGTGGGTCAAATGCATCGCGTAGCCCATCACCTAATAGAATGAACGCTAGCGAAATCAAAACCAACATGACGGCAGGAATTAATATTTGATAAGGATAGAATTGTAACATTGCTTGCGCATCAGCAATCAATGAACCCAATGAGGCCGTTGGTGGCTTAACACCCAAGTTAATGGCAGACAACACAGCTTCAAACATAATAGCATTCGGCACAGTCATCATGACTTGAACAATAATTGTCCCAGCCATATTCGGAATAAGGTGTTTAATAGCAATTTTTGTTGAACTTTCACCCAGTGATTTTGCGGCTAACACATAGTCACGTTCCTTCAATGATAGTGTCATGTTACGAACCTGTCGCGCCATACTTAGCCAGCCAGTCATAGCAATCGCTAAAATAATAGACAGGACACCACTGCCAAGTAGTAACCCAAGCATTGTGACAATAATCAAGTTTGGGATAGATGATAGAATTTCGATAATACGTTGCATGACATTATCAATCCAACCACCTTTCCAACCGGAAAAGACGCCATAAGCAACGCCAATTAATAAGTCAATCAGCGTAGCGACAATAGCAACTAACAATGAAATACGCAGGCCAACAATCACACGTTTTGCAACTGATCGACCAATGTTATCCGTACCCAAAATAAATTTCTTGCCGTCTGGTACGCCTTGTGAGGCGTAGACATCAGTTGCTGAATTGTCACCTGGTGCCTTGATTTTCCCATCCCAACCTGGAATAGGTAATCCTGAATTTGGTGGTAAGTTCTTATAAACACCAACTTTATCAGAGTTAAATGAATTAGCCGCTTTTTGCGGTACTAAAATATTAGATACCACTGCAAACGCCATAATAAAAATTAAAAACCACATTGAAATGACCGCTAGCTTGTTAAGCTTTAGTCTACGCCAAGCATCTTGCCAAAACGACAGAGCCGGCTTTGCGATATGTTCGTTGGCATCAGAGCTTTGTGCGCCAACGATGACAAAATCTTCAGTATTTGCTGCCATCATAAGCCTCCTTATTGCAAACGAACACGTGGATCAACAATTGCTGTTAAAATATCTGTAATCAGAATCATTACCATTAACATTGCAGCATAGACAATCGTTGTTCCCATAATTACCGGAAAATCCTTTGACGGAATTGACAGCACAAATTGCTGACCAATACCCGGGATGGAAAAAATTTGTTCAATCAATGTTGAACCAGTTAGCAAAGCCGCTGCCATCGGTCCAATCAAAGTCAAAACAGGAATCATTGAGTTGCGATAAGCGTGTTTATTAACAATTTCTTTATCACTTAGCCCTTTAGCCTTGGCTAATTGTACATAGTCTGAACCGAGCGACTCAATCATTTCCGAACGAACAAATCTCGTTGTCACTGCCGCTGGGCTGGCAGCTAAAGCTAATGTTGGTAATATTGTCTGCGAGAATGTACCCCAGCCAGAAACTGGGAACAATGGCCACTTAAAGCCAAACAAGTACACAAGAATAATACCCAAAATAAAACTTGGTACAGAAATCCCCAGCGTTGATAAAATACCAGATACGCCATCAATTTTGTTGTTCTTATTTCGAGCAGAAATAGCACCCATAAACAAACCAGCAATAACACCTACGACCAAGGCTTGTGCCCCTAACTGAGCAGATACAGGTAACCGCTGGCCAATTAGCATGCTAACAGGTTGGTTTTGATATTGGAATGAAATACCAAAATCACCATGAGCTGCACCAACAAGATAATTCAAATATTGTTGCCAAAGTGGTAAGTCTAACCCATAAGTGGTTTTCAACTGTGCCAATGCTTCGGGTGTCAATTTGGGGTTGTTAAACGGTGTTCCTGGCATAATTTGCATTAAGAAGAACGTCGCTGTAATAACTAAAAACAGTGTGAAAATCATCAACACTAGTCTTTTTAAAATGTATTTCCACATAATATGACTTCCTATAATTAACAAAATAAGAATTAACTGACGTCAATCCTTATTTATCCATTCAATATAATTAATTATAACAGTGTTTACTTCTTCACTGCCAACTTCCAGTCTTGATTCAAACCAGTCGTATTAATAACCATCCCTGTAACCTTAGGATTCTGCAATGAGTATCCTGAGCGGAAATACAGTGGGTTAATGTTGCTATCCTTAAACAAAGCGGCTTCAGCGGCTTTGTAGTCCTTATCACGTGCTGATTGGTCAAGAACATCAGTTGTTTCGGCCTTCTTTACAGCGCTTGTGTAAGTTTCATTCTTGAACTGGCCATTATTATATGAAGCACCGTCCTTGAACAAATCATAGTAAGTTGAACCTTCAGGATAATCACCACCCCAAAGCGTTACTACAACATCAAAATTTTGTGTTTGAGAATCTTTGATACGCTGTTGGAATGGTACCAGTTTTTCGTTTATTTTCAAACCTGGCAATGCTTTCTCCCAAGAACCTTGAAGATAGTCTAATGTTGATTTTGCTGCTGGACTGTCAGCATCAGAAGTAATTGTCAAACTAGCACTCTTTTCGCCCAACTCTTGTAAACCTTCTTTAAACAAATCGGCTGCTTTCTTAGCGTCGAAAGTATAACCTGGTGCAACATATTTAGCTAAATCTCCACCAGAAGAAGTTTTAGCTAAGTCTTCCGGTACTAGCCCACTTGCTGGTGTAGAAATACCAGATGTCACTTGATCTGTTAATTCTTTTCGGTTAGTAGCCAGATTCAAAGCTTCACGAATCTTAGCATTAGACAGGAATTTGTTTTTTCCTGTTTGATTATATTCTAAGAATGCCGTTGTTGCCTCTGGCGCCTTTACAGCATCTTTATTATTTTTATTTGCCTTATATAATTCCGGTGTATTTGCGATTGAAACACGGTCAATTTTGCCCTGCTTATATAATTGCACAGCAGTATCAGGCTTTTGAACGACTTGAACATCGATTTCTTTTGTTTTAACATTCTTGGCATCCCAATAATTGTCATTTTTCACCATTTTGAATGTGTTGTTCGTACCATTCCAACCTTGTACTTTATATGGGCCAGAATAGAGTGTTGTATCAGAATTAGTAGCATACTTCTTGCCTTGCTTATCAACATAACTCTCTTTTTGTGGCATGAAGTTAGTAAATGTTAACAAATACTCAAATTGTGGTAATGGTCGCTCTAATTGGAACGTGATTGTATTACCTTTTGCAGTAACACCTAATGTATTAACAGCTGCTTTACCGGCAGAAATTTGATCAGCATTCTTTACACCAGAAGCCAAATAGGCATATTGAGAAGCTGTCTTTGGATTAACAATACGCTGCCACGTATAGACAATGTCTTGAGCTGTCAACTTTGAACCGTCAGACCACTTCAATCCATCTTTCAAAACAACTGTATATGTCATACCATCTTTCGATGCTTTAACAGATTTGGCCAATTCTAGTTGTGGCTTCCCTTTTGAATCAACACGCATCAAGTTAGCACCTGAGTTACCAATAATTGTACCTGAATAAGTGTCAGTATTCTTAGAAATATCCAATGTCTGAATTGGTGTTGGCAATTGGAATGACAAATTTTTGGCACCATTTGCTGAACCGCCCCAGAGGCCTGCAGCACGTGTACCGGCACCGACAACGACTACTGCTGCTGCACCAATGGCTACCTTTTTCCATGTTTCCATAGCATATATCCTCCCGAGATATAATTGTGTTATTTTAAGCTTCTTGATTAACAGATATTAGTATACCATGTGTAATTCTCATATACAACTAATTATTTGTTATTTTTTTGAAATAATAAGTATTTAACACGTTTTTATTAGATTATTAACATAATATTTAGTCCATTATTACGGACTAAATACCACTTTATGCTAACTTATGATCAGCCCATCTGGCAATTAGCGACAAACCATAATTCAAGACAAAGTAGACTAGCGTGATTGCCACTAATACAGGAATAATGTAGGTTGAATTTTGTGCATAGATAATTTGACTACGATATGTCATCTCAGCCAGCACGATTCCCATTGCCAAACTTGTATCTTTCACCAGTGAAATGAGTTGTGAAATGATTGGTGGAATCATCTTTTTGTAGGCTTGTGGCAGAATAATATAAATCATTGTTTGCATATTACTTAATCCGTTAGCACGGGCACCTTCAAACTGGCCAATATCAATTGACTCTAGTCCACCACGAACAATTTCAGCTAACATGGCAGATTCAAAAGTACTCATAGCCACAACAGTTGCCCAAAAGATTGGTAAGTGAATACCTATTTTTGGTAAAGCAAAGTAGACAAAGAAAATAATTAGTAGCAACGGCAAGTTTCGAATAACATTGTTAATCGTCCCAACGAATTTAGAGAAATAAGGCAATCGCTCAAATTGGATGATACCAACAACAGACCCGAAAATTAAACTTAAAATAACAGATATAATCGACACACCAACAGTAATTCCAAGTCCACCTAACAAGTACATGACATTCTGTGGTGTGAAGGCGCTAAAAATTCCTAATGTAACCATAATTCCTCCTTACGCCGCGTGCTTGAGCTTACGCTCAAGATGTTGCATGTAATAGCTTAGTGGTAGTGTAATAATTAAGTATAAAATACCAACAATGATATAAGTACTAAAAGTTTCAAATGTATTAGCGGCAATCATATTACCTTGATACATTAAATCCAGACCACCTACGAAAGCTAGTATCGATGAATTTTTGACTAAATTAATAAATTGGTTGCCTAGTGATGGTAAAGCCACTCGGAACGCTTGTGGCAAAATAATGTACTGCATAGCTTGCGCAAAAGACAAACCATTTGCACGGGCGCCTTCCATTTGCCCACCGTCAATTGATAAAATGCCTGCACGAACTGTCTCGGCAATGAACGCAGATGTATAAAGCATCAATGCAATTGTTCCCGACATAAAGCCGCTCATTTTAACGTATTTTGATACGACAAGAAAGAAGAAAAATGTAATAATCAACAACGGAATATTACGAAATACTTGCACATAGACATTCCCTACCTTGCGCACCCACTTTTTAGGCACAATTTGCATAATGGCAAAAGCTGTGCCTAAAATCATAGATCCGACCAAGGCAATTAAGCTAGATAGTAATGTGTATCCGAACCCTTGCATAAATGTTGGAAAATTATTTTGTAATAATGCCATTACTTCGCCTCCAAACTGTGCCAATCAAGCCCTGGCACATCACTGAACCATTTTTTAACGAGTTGATTATAGACACCATTTTCCTTAATTTTGGCTAATGCCTTGTTTGCTTCGCGAATCATCGGCTTTTGATTGTTATCAAAAGCAATACCATAAGGTCCATGCGTGAATGTGCCACCAGCTATATGGTAGTCAGGGTTTTCTGTTGCGAACCCGTATAAAATCGCATTATCTGTTGACATCGCTTGTCCTTGTCCACTCTTGAGCGCCTGCATACCAGTCGCATAATCCTGTACAGCTAACACCTTAGCTTTTGGCGCAAACTTGGCAATTTCTGTTGCGGCTGTTGTGCCGACCACGACAATGATTGTATATTTGCTATCATTCATATCCTTAACAGAATTGATGCCAGAATCTTTTTTAACCAGAATTGATTGTCCCGCATCGAAATATTGGTTCGTAAAATCAATGATTTTCTCACGCTCAGGTGTAATTGTCATTGTTGACACAGAACCATCAATATTGGTGTTCTTAATCAATTGCATTTTCGACGAGGCAGACACCGGTACGAATTCTGCAGACATTGGCACGCCGGTTTGCTTAGATATTTGTACTGTTAATGCTTTCGCAATATCAATATCAAAGCCTTCTGGTTTACCTGTCTTGGTGTTCATTAGACCAAATAACTTTGTATCAGCTTTAACACCCCATACAATACGACCAAGTTTTTCAACACGAGCTAACGTATCTTGATGCGCTTCGTTTTGCTTAGCTGTGGCTGTTGCCCACATTAAACCGAGGACAATAACGGCAGCTAAAACAATTGTTGCGATAATACCAAATTGTCTTTTTTTAGCTTTTTCCATAATAAGTTACACGTTTAGATGAACACTAAACGTCCCCTCCTCTACTTTTAATGATCAGCAACTTGACTCAAGAATTGCTTTGCACGTTCTTCCTTAGGATTTTCAAAGAATTCTTTAGTTGAACTATCCTCCAAAATTTCCCCATCTGCCATGAAGATAACACGGTCGGCAACTGCCTTAGCAAAGCTCATTTCGTGAGTCACGACAAGCATTGTCATCGAAGAGTCTTTAGCAATATCTCGCATGACATCTAAAACATCACCTATCATTTCAGGATCCAACGCTGACGTTGGTTCATCAAACAATAACGCTTTAGGCTTCATAGCTAGTGAGCGTGCAATTGCTGCACGTTGCTTTTGACCACCAGATAGTTCAGAAGGCATATTGGCAGCTTTATCTGCTAAACCAACTTTTTCAAGTAGCGCCATTGCTTCACGCTTATTTTCAGCCTCATCACGCTTCAAGACCAAACGTGGTGCTAACATGACATTCTCAATCGTTGATTTATTATTGTATAAATTAAAATGCTGAAAAACCATGCCAACATTTTTACGGATACGATTCATATCAGTCTTGGGATCGTGTAAGTCAAAACCATTAACCAGTAATTGCCCTTCTTGAATTTCTTCTAAGCCATTCACCGTGCGAATCAGTGTTGATTTTCCAGATCCAGATGGTCCAATTAAAACAACCGTCTCACCTTCATCAATTTTTAAATTGATGTTTTTTAATGCGTGAAAATTACCGTAGTACTTTTCGACATTCTTGAATTCAATCATTGACATGAGTAGATTCTCCTTATTCTCGTCGGTGCGCCATTAGCAGCACACGGTTTAACAACAAAAAGATAGCACACCAAAACGCTACGACCAGTTTTACAGCATATCTATCCTATTCTTGCTCTAACTCTCATTATACCCGTTTTAAGGCATTTAGACCAAGAGTATGGTAGAAAACATGACATTACAATGTGAGTTTTTTAACATCAGAAATTGTTTGTTAATCTGACCCACCCCAATATCATAAATAATTAATGAGCCAAGCTATCAAAATCCATGCGCTAGCCAAACAAAGGTGACGCCACTTGTTAAGACTCATTACCCCTGCAAATTCTCGTAGAAATGCTGTCATTCGGTAACGCCATACCACATCACCACCGCGACCTTGTGCTTGTACATTTTGTTTTTGCGCAAGCAATACTGCCCGGAAAACGTGATAATCACTGGTATAAAAGGTGAACGCTTGATTTTTCAATAGCTGATTACTGTATTTGATATTTTGATATGTGTTACGTGACTTATCTTCTAAACGTGTTTTTGAGATAGGTACTTGGTAGGTTAAAACAGCCCAATCGCGCATCGCTTTTGCTTCGCTCACCAACTCATCTTCACCCTGTCCGCCGGAAAAAATTATTATTGGATATATCGACATCAATTTTGCATCAGTTACCGCCGCACGAATTCTTGCATCAACAATCTTTCCAATCTTATAACCGTCAACCAAACCGCCACCTAAAACAACTATCGGCCCTTGCTTTGGTGCTTTTGTCACAACACTGTAGACTAAACTACTGATCAAAAAACGCATAAATTGCCAAACAAAATAAAATAATAACCAGGCTAACGTCCATCTCATGACCTGCCAATAACTCGTGACGATGAGCGCTACCGTATAAATACTAGCAGCCATAAAAGTCAGATAGTCACGCGATTTTTTCCAACTATACCAACTCATGCTGAATAATAATAAAAGACCAAAAATAACCGCAAGGGCCCCTACACAACTACCAAATCGATACCACACCAAACGATCGAATTGACCGAAGTACAAAACGCCTAGACTTAAGAACAGAACAATAAAAACCCCGTACGTGCCGACTGTCATCGTTGCGGGGTTTTCTCTAATTTGGTAGTATGACCCACCAATTAATAATACGATAAAAATAAAATAAACGATGGCTTCTTCCATAGGGCTATTGTATCATTTTAAAGCGTTTCAAATCTGTTTATTTCATTTTTAGGCACACGGACTAGGTCCAAAGCAACTAATCGTTCTGCAATTTGGACTGTATTCCAAGCAGCACCTTTTAATAAATTATCTGAAACAACCCACATATGAAAAGCATCATCACTTTCTAAATCTGGCCTTACACGGCCAACAAAGGTTTCACGCTTACCTTCAGCATGAATTGGTTGTGGATAAAGTTGCGATTTTGGGTCATCTTCTAACACGACGCCGGCAGCTTGACTAAGCGCCTTTTGAATACCTTCAGTTGTTGCACCAGCATGATCATCAGTTTCAAAGTAGACCGTCTCACCGTGACCAATTGGCACTGGTACACGTACAGCTGTTCCAGTCACTTTGACAGCCTTGGAATTCTTATCCCCAAACATAATCTTTTTTGTTTCATGAATCATCTTCCATTCTTCATGAGTATAGCCATCTGCTTCAAAAACATCAATCTGTGGCAAAAGATTATATGCTAATGGATAATGCTTTGCCGCACCTTTAACCGGTAAAATGTTTGCAACCATCTCTTCACCACGATTATAGGCATCTGTTTGTGTTTTAAGTTCTTCCAAAGCCGATTGTCCGGCACCAGAAGCCGCCTGATAGGTTGATACGATGACACGGCGTAAGCCATAAGCACGACGAATAGGTTCCAAAGCAACAACCATTTGAGTCGTCGAACAGTTTGGATTAGCAATAATTCCGTGATGATTGTTCAGTGCTGCCTCATTAACTTCTGGCACCACTAAGGGCACATCATCATGCATACGCCAGTAACTTGAATTATCAACCACAACTGCACCACGCTTAACTGCTTCTGGTGCAAATTGATGTGATACTGCACCACCACCTGAAGCTAAAACTAAATCAACATCATTAAAACTTTCTGGCGTTGTGGCTTCCACGGTTAATGCTTCGCCCTTGAACAGTAATTTCTTACCAGCCGACCGAGGTGAAGCTAATAATTTCAAATGCTTAACCGGTACCTTTGATTCTGCCAGCTGGGCAATTAAGCGTGTCCCAACAGCCCCTGTTGCCCCTAATATTGCTACATTATACTCACGCGCTACCATCTTACCATTCCCTCCCAGGTTGTGTTTCTCTCATCTAGTCTACTAAAATACGATGTAACCGATCTTGCATTCCGGTCATGATTTCCCACGGTGCCAGATCTGCATGCTGTGCGACATCTTCAATTGTGTTTTCTAACCCACCATCTTTTCCAATTAATGTCACTTTTGTACCAACTGGATACTCATGTGGTAAACGAATCATCAATTGATCCATTGCAACTTGACCAACAATCGGCGCATATTGCCCATCAACAATGACATGAAAACCAGTCATTTTGCGTAACCAGCCATCACCATAGCCAATTGGGACAGTCCCAATCCATTCATTTTCAGAGGTGGTGTACTTGTGTGAATAACTAATGCCTTCGCCGGCTGGTAATTCTTTCACAAAGTTCATTTCACTACGCAACGCCATCACTGGGGCCAGTTCTCGGCCATCCCACAATTCACCTCTTGATGGTTCGACACCATACAGTACGGTTCCAACACGAATAACCTCATGTGGTACTTCATTAGCATGATACATTGCTGCACCAGAGTTGGCGACGTGATAATATTCTGGTTCTGGTAAACCATCTGTCAACTTATGCCAACGCTGAAGTTGCATATTAAAATAGTCTGTATCAGCCGAATCTGATTCGGCAAAATGTGTGGCCAGTCCCACATAATCAAATATATCTCGATGAGCCTGCACATAGTCAATTGCCTCAGACAATGATTGTCGGTCTCTAAAACCAATTCTCCCCATCCCTGTATCGACACCTAAGGAAACATGTAATCGCTGTTCACCGGTGAGATACTGTGCTGCTTCTTGTAACCAATCAAGTGAGACAACAGTTGCCATAATATGTTGCACTGCCATTAGTTCAGCATACTCGGCGGGTGAAATACCCAAAATTAGTATTGGTGCAGTGATGCGTTCGTGGCGCAGTGCTAGTGCTTCGTCAATAATTGCAACAGCTAAACCATACACACCACCAGCAACTGCTGCTTTAGCTGTTGGAATTAAACCTAACCCATAGGCATTTGATTTAACGGCTAAGAAAATTTTTTCTGCACCCGAAACACGTTTGACAACAGCGACATTGTTTTTTAAAGCTTTTTGAGATATTTCAATTTGCGTCGGACGCGTAATCGCCTCTACCATGATTCACACTCTTTTCTCATAAAATAAAAATCCGCTTCTGCTGGGGGATAGCAGTCACGGATTACACTAAAAACTCGTTTCCGTCATAGCACCCCGCATATGCGACAGTGTAATAGCTATTAACTAGTACCCCAGCTAACTGATATGATAGTATCAGCGCTTCGGCCATATTCCCTTTGACACGTTTCATTGTATCTATCAATACTCCACGTGCGACTCATGTCTATGGCAACCTCTATGATTTTCTCATTGTTTTTATTTTATTCTAATGTTTTTATTTTGTCAAATGCTTTTACTATCTTCACTTTATCACGGTAAGGGGTTAACAATGCCAAAACAGCCAATTTATCGTATCGATACCACTGTTTGAGCCACTTGACATAAGGCCATATCTGTTGGTATTGTCTGGGACCATGATTCATGCGGGTATCTAGCCAACGCGTGATAAGCCGAAAAATATTCAGCCACAATGGCACATCCAAGACATAAATAATATCAGCTGCGCCAAACACGGCTTGCCCATGACGGTATTGAGTGCCTTCAATAATCCAATGGTTTTGGCGTAAGACATGATTTAATTCTGTTTGTCTTTCAGCTGGCGTTTTATGAACATCCCCAGTTACCATTCGATGCCAATTTAACGTATCCAACGCAGTAACAGGGATGCCTGTTTGCTTACTTAATGCATTGGCAAAAGTGGTTTTACCACTCCCAACTGGACCAATAATTCTAATCTTCATAAAAAATGCCACACTATCTCACAATTCCGGTTCCCTGATAGACAGATTCTAACTGCTCGTAATAAAAAGGTCGAGAACGGCTTTATTAGTAGCCTTTCCCAACCTTTTATTATAACTGCACCACCAATTAACCATTGCTGATGGATATACTTACTTATCTTAATCCGTTTCGTTCTTAAAGGATAACGCAGCGACGTTTAATTCGCGATCACCAAAGCCTTTAGTAAAGCTGACTTCGTGGGAAACAATAATAACATTTCCCGGAAATTTATCAATAGCTGAGCGCAAGGCGTTTTTTGTTCCTTCGTCTAAGTGGTTTGTTGGTTCATCAAGAATTAAGAAGTTACTTGGTTTCATCTCCATAATTGCCAATTTAACCTTTGTTTGTTCACCACCAGATAGTTGTTGTAATGGTTTTTGTGCATTTTCTGCATTAATACCCGCCGCAGCAAGACGTGTACGCAGTGCTTTGGGTTCTAAAGTTGGGAAGCGATCTTGCATCTCTTGCAGTGGCGTTTTAGCATCGTTATCCCATTCTAAATCTTGATCAAAGTAGTTAACAATAGCAGATGGTGAAAACTCTGCTTCACCATGTAATGCTGGAATAACACCCAAAATGGATTTAATTAATGTTGATTTACCAGCACCATTAAAACCCTTGAAAACAATTTTTTGGCCGGTCGTAATGGAGAAAGTCACCGGCTCTAGAACAGGTGTCACATAACCAACAGATAGATCACTAACGGTTAATGCATTAGCTGATTGCGAATTGACATAAGGAAAATTAAACTTCGCTTGCAACGTCTCTGATGGTGGATCGATTTTATCCATTCGTGCCAGCATCTTTTCTCGTGACTTAGCTTGTTTGGACGTTGACGCACGCGCTTTGTTTTTAGCAATAAACTTCTGCGCCTTTTCAATTTCACCCTGCTGTTTTTCATACTGGCGTAATTGTTGCTCTGCGCGCTCCTCTTTTTGGCGCATCGCCTTTTTAAATGAGCCACGGTACTTGGTGATTTTTCCAAAGGACAAATCAATAATTGCGTTAGTTACTTTATCCAGAAAGTCAAAATCGTGCGAGATAATTAAAGCAGCGCCTTCATATGTCTGCAAGAAATCTTCCAGCCAGGTAATATGTGCCACATCCAGATAGTTGGTTGGCTCATCAAGAATGATGACATCATCGTTTTCTAATAACAACTTAGCCAAAATCACTTTTGCACGTTGTCCGCCAGACATTTGCTCGAGTTCTCGGTCCCGGCCAATGGCCTCCAACCCAAGACCAGAAATAACGCGTTCAATCTGCGTATCAACATCATAAAATCCTGCGGCATCGAGTTCTTCTTGCATACGACCTGCACGCGTCAACAATTTGTCATTCATGGATTCAGCGTACTCATTGTAAAGCGCAGTGATGCGATCCTGCTTGTCATATAAGTCTTGGTAAGCAGTATGCAAAAAAGCTACCAAATTCATCCCATCTGGTATTTCTGCATATTGATCCAAGTAACCAATTTTCAGACCCTTTTGCCATTCAATCTTACCAGACAATGGTAGTTCTTGGCCTGTAATGATTTTGATAAGTGTTGACTTACCCGCCCCATTTTGTCCAACAATGCCCATATGTTCATTCTGTTGTAATTCGAAGGCTGCGTCTTCGTATAAAGTTTTTTCTGCGTAGGCCATTGAAAGGCCACTTACTTCTAATAATGCCATAAGTTTAAGTTTACCATAAATTATATGTCTGTGGTAATGGATCCTTTGTTATTTAACATCAGTTGAAAATTAACACGATTCCGCTATACTTATAAGTATTATGAAACCACGTAAATTAAACATTAAAACAATTCCAGCAACTGATATCAATCGTGCCTATCGCTTTTGGCGTGATGTTTTTGATTTACCACAATCTGGTCATCAAAGTGGTCGTCATTTAATGTTGGACGGCGAGGATATTATCTTTGTGGTCGGTGAACCCACTGCCAACCTTGAATTACTTGTGCGTGATCATGCAGATGAATTACGTAAACATTTACGTAATAATTTTGTTGATATTATTGGTACGCCAGCACAACGTTTTGGACAAAAAGTTGCTTTTAAAATCAAAGACTCTGAAAATAATATAATCACGCTTGAAGCAAACCTATAAAATAAAAAAGAAGTGTAGTCTTTGATTATCACTTCTTTTTTATTTCAATAGTTTTAACATATCCAATAGTAAACTACTTAGAAAACCACCCAAAATCAAGAAAATCCACCAATAACTCGCTAAAAATTGCCAGAAATTCATACGTCGCCGTATATATTTACCAGTTCTTGGGTCAAACATAAACTCGTGTTTGTCGATTTTATCTACATCAACTGATGTCTCTTCTTGTTGAACCGTACCAAGTACCACAGAATCTAATGATGTCTCTAAAATCTCAGCTAATTTCACTAAATTTGTTAAATCCGGTGTGGCATCACCGGATTCCCATCTAGAAATTGCTTGCCGAGAGACAAATAGTTGATTAGCAATATCCTCTTGTGATAAACCACGTTCTGTGCGCATTCTTTTTAATTGTGTCGGCAATAGAATCGTCATCATCTCACCTCTCATTTCCTTTTGTTATCTTTATTATCAGCTATTCAATCTCAAAAAACTAGCAATAAATAATCAAAAAAACGCAATTAGCAACTAAACTGTGCGCACAGATTAGTTGCTATTACGTTTAAAGATAAGTATAGATATTGTTATATCAATCTTTTACCCAGTTGCGTCATGATTTAGACAGCACTTTCCTAGACACTGCGCTTGATATGATAATCCCCAAAGCCAAAGGTAATAATGCTGAATAATTTAAATGGGTAATCTCAATTAACATGAACATTGCCATAAAAGGCGCTTGCTGAGAAGCTGCCAATAACGTACCTGCGCCTAAAATAGCGCCTTGTCCCACTGAAACACCCGGTAGAAAAAAACTGAGAAGTAGTACTAACACAGCACCCAAGGCACTGCCTACTGCAATTGATGGTGTTAACGTACCCCCAGCAGCACCAGCTCGAATAGTTAACACAGTAATGATTACTTTCAATAATGCGCCACACACAAGCACAACAACCAGATGCATTTGTTGACTATTAATTGCGAATTGCGCCAACGACCGGCCATTTCCCATGATTTCAGGGAAAAAATAGGCAACCAAGCCGGTCATGAGCGCTATGGCTGGTAACTGCCACAAAATACTTTTTGATTTAGTCTGATTTTTTTCAGCCCACTGAAAAAAACGACGGAAAAAACCACCGGCTAAACCAGTCAAAGGCGCTAAAATCAAAATAAAAATAAAACTAGTTAGGGTAAACGTCATATCATGTAATATATAATACGGCTGAAAACCTTTAACAAGTGAACCAATTAGCATTGCAATGGTTGACATGGTTAAACTCACACCAACAGTACGCAATGTCATTTTTTTTAACAACACCTCAACAGAGAAAAACATCCCCGTAATGGGTGAAATGTATATACCAGCAAAACCTGCACCAGCAGCAGCAGTCATTAACAGTCGGCGATCATCTGCTGAAAGTTTGGGGAAATGCCATTTTTCTAACAGATTTTCCCACTTTTGTGCTAAAAGTGCGCCCGCTTCTCGCGGCGCTAATTCACGACCAATTGATCCCCCAGCCCCAACATAAAAAATTTGTGTCATGACATGTAAGGTTGTCTGCCAAAAAGGCATTCGTTCACCGGACAAAGCTTTTTTGATACTAACAGTTGGGACTGTTTTTGTTCTTAACCCCCACCAAATCAGAGCCGCAATAACACCCCCGATTACCACAGAAATTAAGCGATCTATTGGTAACGTATTAATTGGTGCTGGTATTTTTGCTGTTTCTTCATAATGAAGAAAAAAATGTTCTACTACTTCTAACAGCAATGACAGTAACAAAGAACTAAAGCCTACAATAACCCCTAAAAAAATTGTCGATAACGCCAGGACAATATTTTCTGGCTGTTGCCAATTTGGTCTCTCTTCATTCTCTCGTAATAAATTGAATCTCATCCTTGAGATGCCTCATTTCTTAATTGATTATCTGCCCAAATTGTTTGGTGGGCTAAAAAAGAAGCCTTGTTGATAGCTAATGCCAACATCAAATAATTTTTCTAATTGTCGTTGATCATTCACACCCTCAACAATCATCACTACATCATCATCTTGATGCTCTTCTTGAAACTGTTCTAGTCGCTGTTTAACTTCTTGGAATGGCAACTGCTGGACCATTTGATGTGAAAATTTAACCCCATCAATACCTAAGCGGCTCATGACGCAACTGTTAATATGCTTATGCGTATCAACATCATCCAATAAAATACGGAATCCTTGCCGCTTAGCATAACGAATAAACTGTATCAGCGCATGATCCTGACCACTATACTCACGCTCCGTAATTTCTAGTATGACGTGATTGGCAATATCTTTCACATCTTCCAAAAAGCGATAAGTTCTCTCGTATCCTAGTTGGATTGTCTCGAGATTAATTGATATATCACTGTTATCATGCTGCTGCAGTACCACTCTGATTTGTTGCTCTGAAAAATCTAAGAACTCTTCGTTCCCATTTTCTTCAGAAATCGCATCAAAAAAAGCCTGTCCTGGGAAACGGTTCGTCGTGCTATCACGCAATAAAAGCTCATAAAATCCAACTTTAAACTGGCGATAATCATCTAGCACCACAACGGGTTGTGTCGTAAAATAAAGCTTATTTTCCATAAAACGCATCGCCTTTCAATTGGGAAGGTTATTGTGTGCTGCATGTACTATTTGTCTTCGCGCGTATGCGCTTTACGTTGCTTTAAAACATCCAACCACCAAATGACAAATAAGTGAAACATGTATTATTGCTAAAATACATCTATTTTTCAATTATTGAATACTTTTAGATTATATACCAACTAGCCATTATTTATACGATGAATTTTAATTCCCTATCAATTGTCCAACCATTATAAGATATTTTCGACTTCAATCCGTGTTTGTTCTCGACCAGAAGTTTTCGCAACATATAGTAATTTATCCGCAATATCAAAGGTTTTAACTGGATCGAAATCATGATTTGCCAAGTAAGCAATCCCGGCCGAAAAACTAAGTTTTTGATCAAGTGATGCAATATCAACATTGCTGATTGAAGTCTACAAAATATCAAAGAGCGCTTCCATGCTCTTCTCTTTCAATGTCTTAATTGTTACGACAAACTCTTCGCCACCATACCGATACAGCTCAAAATTATTTTCTCCTAGCTCTCGCGTTAAACATTGATGTAGATGTTGAGAAAAAGTCACCAAAACTTGGTTCCCCATACTATGCCCATGTTGATCATTCACTGTCTTGAAGTAATCTAAATCAATCACTGCGATAGCTAATGTTTGTCGGTTCAGCTGTCGTGAACTAAAATCTTTATTTAAATGATATAAGTTATAAAACTGCGTTAATTCATCCTTATTTGCCTGTAATGTCAAGTCGTCAACATCTTCCTTGCGCTCAATCAATGAGCGATTAAAACGATCAACTGCAATTATAAAAAATATTGCTGACATAGTGGCAATGAAGATACCCTGTGCCGTATGCAAGCCATATGCCGGCAAAAAATAACCAAACAATCTTTCTAAGACTAACATCACCACTGCAGCTAAACTCACTTTAACTATTGCTGGTTTTTTGAGAAAACTAATCAACCACGTCGCACCATAATTTAAAAAACCACTAGCAAACACTAATAAAGGTATATCGATAGGTAATGGTTTTTGAAGTATCATGTCCAAATACAGTATGATGACAATAGGTGTTAAAACAAAATACAGACTACCAATGGCCGGACTGATATAATAAAACACCAAAATAGCGAGTAAATAATATAAATAGATATTACCAAATACTAGTTTAGAGACAGATAATAAGCTATATATTGATGGCAAAAACACCACAACCGTAATCAATTGCCAAACCAACGTATTAGGTCTCTCCAGAAAATTTAAAATTGTCAATAGTTTGATGCCTAAGCCAATAACCATTGTCGATAATATCAAGGTACTAATTATTACCGTCCACATAGGTCCTCCCAAAATCCACACATTGCAGTAAAAAACGACACTAACACTACACATTTTATCATATAAATTACATAAAACATATTAAGAAGAATCCTATGATATAGCGCTCTTATCAACTAAAAAAGCGAGCGACCCATTATTTTATCACTTTATAAATATTGTTTATTTTATATGTTAAAGAATTGTTAATCGTTTGTGAAATGATATACGTTCGTAATTTTATAGCTTATAATTCATTTGTTTCAAAGAATAATCACAAATGGAGGAGAGAATGTTTTGATTAAAGAGAGAAATGTACGAAAAAAGCTCTACAAGTCTGGTAAGAGTTGGGTTATTGGGGGACTCATTTTATCGACAATTATGCTGTCTATGACCGCTACTTCACAAAATGTTAATGCAGATAGCACAAACACAGTGACGGATAAGTCAGTTACTGTCTCCAATAATTCGAATACAACCAATCAACACGATACTGTCGTTGACAAACAAACGACACCTGTCAAAAATGACCAAACAACACAACAAATCGCCGCAAATGCCACCCAAGCAGAAAAAGTAAAAGCATCAGACACAACGACTGATACGCAAAAGCAAGCTGAAACGGCAAACAACACTAACAAGGATTCGATAGATAATCTCACCAAGCAGTTGCCGACTGTTACGCCAACAGCTAATCAAAAAACTGGTTATCTGGAAAAAGATGGTAAATGGTACTATGTAACCAGTGATAACACACTTGCTAAGGGGTTGACTACTGTTGACAACCACAAGCAGTATTTTGACAACAATGGCGTGCAGGCAAAAGGCCAATTCGTTACTGATAACAGTAAAACATACTATCTCGATTCTAACTCCGGTAACGCAGTAACCGGGATACAACAAATTGGCTCACAAACATTAGCCTTCAATGACAACGGTGAACAAGTTTTTGCTGATTTCTATACAGCGCCAGATGGCAAAACTTATTATTTTGACGATAAAGGACAAGCAACTATTGGTCTAAAGGCCATTAATGGGCACAATTATTACTTCGATAGTTTGGGACAACTAAAAAAAGGATTTACCGGTGTCATTGACGGTCAAGTACGCTATTTTGATCAAGAATCAGGACAAGAGGTATCAACAACCGACTCACAAATCAAAGAAGGTTTAACTTCTCAGACAACAGACTATACAGCACATAATGCCGTTCACAGCACCGATAGCGCTGATTTCGACAATTTTAATGGTTATTTGACCGCTTCTTCATGGTATCGCCCTAAAGATGTTTTAAGAAATGGTCAACACTGGGAAGCAACAACAGCTAATGACTTCCGGCCCATTGTGTCAGTTTGGTGGCCTAGCAAGCAAACACAAGTAAATTACCTAAACTACATGTCTCAAATGGGACTCATTGACAATCGTCAGATGTTCTCGCTAAAAGACAATCAAGCCATGTTGAATATTGCTTGCACAACAGTCCAACAAGCAATTGAAACAAAAATCGGTGTGGCTAATAGTACAGCATGGCTTAAAACAGCCATTGATGATTTCATTCGTACACAGCCACAATGGAACATGTCGAGTGAAGATCCCAAAAATGATCATTTACAAAACGGCGCTTTGACTTTCGTCAACAGTCCATTGACACCAGATACTAACTCTAATTTCAGACTATTAAATCGCACACCAACAAACCAGACAGGTGTGCCAAAATATACAATTGATCAATCTAAGGGTGGTTTTGAACTCTTACTCGCTAATGATGTAGACAACTCTAATCCTGTTGTGCAAGCTGAGCAGTTAAATTGGTTACACTATTTGATGAATTTTGGTAGCATTACAGCAAACGATTCTGCTGCTAATTTTGATGGGATACGTGTCGATGCTGTCGATAATGTTGACGCTGATTTGCTCCAGATTGCAGCAGATTATTTCAAAGCTGCTTATGGTGTTGATAAAAATGACGCAACAGCAAATCAACATCTTTCAATTCTTGAAGATTGGAGCCATAACGACCCTGAATACGTGAAGGATTTTGGTAATAATCAACTCACAATGGATGATTACATGCATACCCAGTTAATCTGGTCGTTGACTAAAGATATGCGTATGCGTGGTACCATGCAACGCTTCATGGACTATTACCTCGTCAATCGCAATCACGATAGTACCGAAAACACTGCCATTCCAAATTACAGCTTTGTTCGCGCACACGATAGTGAAGTACAAACAGTCATTGCTCAAATTATTTCTGAGTTACATCCCGACGTAAAAAATAGTTTGGCACCAACAGCAGACCAGCTAGCCGAAGCCTTTAAAGTTTATAATAACGATGAAAAACAGGCGGATAAGAAATATACACAATACAACATGCCTAGCGCCTATGCGATGCTGTTAACTAATAAAGATACAGTACCGCGCGTTTATTATGGTGATTTATACACCGATGATGGTCAATATATGGCAAATAAGTCCCCTTATTTTGATGCCATCAACGGCTTGCTAAAGTCACGTATCAAATATGTTGCTGGTGGTCAGTCAATGGCTGTTGATCAAAACGATATCCTGACAAATGTTCGTTATGGTAAAGGTGCCATGAGTGTGACAGATAGCGGTAATGCAGACACACGAACACAAGGTATTGGTGTGATTGTCAGTAATAAAGAAAATCTGGCCTTAAAATCAGGCGACACGGTGACATTACACATGGGTGCCGCTCACAAAAATCAAGCATTCAGATTATTATTAGGGACAACTGCTGACAATTTGTCTTATTATGATAATGACAACGCCCCAGTAAAGTACACCAATGATCAGGGCGATTTAATTTTTGATAATACTGAAATCTATGGTGTCCGTAACCCGCAAGTCTCTGGCTTCTTAGCTGTTTGGGTGCCTGTTGGGGCTGACAGCCATCAAGACGCGCGTACTTTGTCTGACGACACAGCCCATCATGATGGCAAAACCTTCCACTCAAATGCTGCTTTAGATTCTCAGGTTATTTACGAAGGTTTTTCAAATTTCCAAGCTTTTGCCACAAACACTGAAGACTATACAAATGCTGTCATTGCAAAAAATGGTCAGTTATTCAAAGATTGGGGTATCACAAGTTTCCAGTTGGCACCACAATATCGTTCAAGCACCGATACCAGTTTCTTAGATTCAATTATCCAAAATGGTTATGCCTTTACAGATCGTTATGATTTGGGCTACGGTACACCAACAAAATATGGCACAGTTGACCAGTTACGCGATGCCATCAAGGCTCTGCACGCAAATGGCATCCAAGCAATCGCTGACTGGGTACCCGACCAAATTTATAATTTACCGGGTCAAGAATTAGCGACTGTCACACGAACAAACTCTTATGGTGATAAAGACACTAACTCAGATATTGATCAGTCACTATATGTCATACAAAGTCGTGGTGGTGGTAAATACCAAGCACAGTATGGCGGTGCCTTCTTATCTGATATCCAGAAAAAATATCCAGCACTTTTCGAAACAAAACAAATTTCTACAGGGCTACCTATGGATCCTAGTCAGAAAATAACAGAATGGTCTGGTAAATACTTTAATGGCTCAAATATTCAAGGCAAAGGGGCTGGCTATGTCTTAAAAGACAGTGGTACCGATCAATACTATAAGGTTACATCAAACAATAATAATCGTGACTTCTTACCAAAACAGTTAACAGATGACTTATCTGAAACAGGATTTGTCCGCGATAACATTGGTATGGTCTACTACACATTGAGTGGCTATCTAGCTCGAAACACCTTTATACAAGATGATAATGGCAATTATTATTACTTTGATAGCACCGGCCATCTCGTTACTGGCTTCCAGAATATTAATAACCATCACTATTTCTTCCTACCAAACGGTATTGAACTCGTTCAATCTTTCTTACAGAATGCTGACGGTTCAACGATTTATTTTGACCAAAAAGGGCGTCAAGTATTTAATCAATACATTACTGACCAAACCGGTACCGCCTATTACTTCCAGAATGATGGCACAATGGTCACTTCTGGCTTCACTGAAATCGATGGTCATAAGCAATACTTCTACAAGAACGGCACACAAGTCAAAGGGCAATTTGTATCAGACACTGATGGTCACGTTTTCTACTTAGAAGCTGGTAACGGCAACGTGGCGACACAAAGATTTGCACAAAATAGTCAAGGTCAGTGGTTCTATTTGGGTAATGATGGCATTGCCTTGACTGGTTTGCAAACAATCAATGGTGTTCAAAATTATTTCTACGCCGATGGTCATCAAAGTAAGGGTGATTTTATTACGATACAAAATCACGTATTATATACTAACCCACTAACTGGCGCTATAACGACAGGTATGCAACAAATTGGTGACAAGATTTTTGTCTTTGACAATACGGGCAACATGTTGACCAATCAATACTATCAAACACTAGATGGCCAATGGTTACATTTAAGCACTCAAGGTCCAGCAGACACTGGTTTGGTAAACATTAATGGTAATTTGAAATATTTCCAAGCTAATGGTCGGCAAGTGAAAGGTCAATTTGTGACTGATCCTATCACGAACGTGAGTTATTATATGAATGCCACTGATGGTTCGGCAGTATTTAATGACTACTTTACCTATCAAGGCCAATGGTATTTAACGGATAGTAATTATCAACTCGTCAAAGGATTTAAAGTTGTTAATAATAAGCTACAACATTTTGATGAAATAACAGGCGTACAAACTAAATCAGCTCATATCATCGTTAATAATCGAACATACATTTTCGATGACCAAGGTTACTTTGTCTCAGTCGCTTAACTAAAAAAAGCCTACTCAATTAAGAGTGGGCTTTTTTAATTTAAGAAGTATAAGGCAATTAAAGCAACCAACGCCGGTAATCCTTGTACCACAAGAATTTTCCGAGCTGATGTTATGCTGCCATATATCGCTGCAATTAAGATATAGAGCATTTCAAATTGTAACATCAGCACTTGTTGCGGACCATGAATGAAAAACATGGTCACCAATATGAGTACTCCGAATAAACCGTTGTATATTCCCTGATTAGCTAATAACACCTTCACTTCTGGCATTTTTAAAACAGCTGGTTCTAATTCAAACGACTTAGCTTGCTGTGCAACTGAGCCAAACATTTCTATCATCATGATAATGATTGCTTCAATAGCAACTAACCCGGTAATAATTTGTGCGATCATTTTATACTGTCTCTTTCTTTATTTCTACCACAATCTTACCACGCGCATGATGTGTTTCGCTACGCTGATGAGCTGCACGCATACCTTCTGTTGTTAGCGGATAAATACTATCGACCACAATTTGTAATTGATTTTTTGTAATATAATCAGCGAGTGTGGTTAAATCTTTACCATTAGTATCCAACCAACCGGTTGTAATTGTTTTGTTAGGTGTCTGCTGTTGTTGAGCCGTTAACTGCGCAGAAATTGTCACCAAATGGCCGCCATCTTTTAAAATATGAATACCATTATCGATGTCCCCAACCATATCAAATACAGCATCGTAATCAGACAAAACATCCTGTATTTGGTATGCGTGGTAATCAATCACTTGATCTGCCCCCAGTGACGCAACAAAATCGTGATTAGCTTGACTCGCTGTTGTTGCTACATAAGTCCCCATTAACTTGGCGAGTTGAATGGCATAAATACCAACGCCACCAGCGCCAGCTTGTATTAACACCTTGTGCCCTGCTTTAACTTGTAGTTTTTCCAACATTTGTAGCGCTGTTAGGGCTGCTAATGGTACTGCAGCGGCTTGATTAAAAGTAATATTTTCTGGTTTAAAGGCTAATTTGTCGGCTTTCACCACGGTGTATTCCGCGTATGACCCATTTCGACCAGTCGGATCAATATCTGGTCGAGCAAAAACAGCATCGCCAACCTTAAAATTCGTCACATCCTGGCCAACGGCCACAATTCTGCCAGCAATATCCCATCCTAAAGTCACAGGGAACTGCCATTGAAACATCCCCTGCATCAAACCTTGGCGCGCTTTATAGTCAATGGGGTTAATACTGGTAGCCATATTTTCAACCAGCACTTCGTCTTGCTGAATATGAGGTATTGCTTGCTCAGCGATAACAAGTTGTTCACTGCCACCGTAAGCATTAATAATAGCTGCTTTCATCATTATTCTCCATTTAATCTAAATAGTTTGCAATCATTGGTAACACAACACCAGTATGTGCTGGAAAAGCAAAAATTTGTGATTGAATATCATCACGTGTATATTGCTTGTTGATAACTGGTACTAAAGCATTCACAATTTCTGGGGCAAAATCCCCAATCATTGCGGCACCAACGAGTTTTTTCTCAGTATTGACAACAATCTTCAGCGCTGCTTGACTATCGTTTAACGTTTGGAAGCGCATCATTTGCCCATAAGGAATTTCGATGACTTGCAAATCATCACGCATTGTAGCCTCTTGAGATGTCACACCAACTTGGGCAACACGAGGTAACGTAAAGGCAATCGTTGGCACAACAGGGTATCGAATAGGCGCTTTTTCCCCTAGGAGCACTTTAGCAATGTAATGTGATTCAAAAGTTGCTGTTGGCGTTAGACGCGCAATTGACTTAGAAATCACATCCCCACTAGCATAGATGTTAGGTACAGTTGTTTGCAAATGGTCATTAACCAAGACGCCTTGACGGTCATATGCGACACCAATGCTGTCTAAGCCTAGCTGATCAATATTGGCTGTGCGGCCAGTTGTATCCATGACATAGTCTGCTTGGAAACGCGTTCCCTGACTTGTTTCGATAACATATTGCCCATCATCCAGTGCTTTGACTTCAGAAACGGCCTGATTAAAAGCAAATGTGATGCCTTTGGCTCGCATATCTGCGACAACTGTCTCAGCATATAGCTTATCAAAACCATTGAGTGCACTACCCCCATATTCAATTAACGTCACTTGACTTCCTGCAGCATGTGCAATTGATGCAAATTCCATTGCAATATAACCAGCACCAATGAATACCATCGACTTGGGCATGTCAGGCAAATCCAAGAAATCCGTACTATCGTGCGTTAATTCAGCACCCGGAATCGGTAGTTTGGCTGGTTTTTGGCCGGTTGCAATAACAAACTGAGCCGCCGTGTAGGTCGTCTGGCCCACTGAAATCGTCTGTGTGTCAACAAACTGCGCATGGCCAGCAATGATATCAATACCATCGACAGATAACATGCGCGCTAAGGCGTCTGACAAGGGGTCGATCACTTGATGCTTGTAAGCCATCAGTTCTGGCCAAATAATATCTGGTGTATCATTAATACCAACACCATGATAGTGATGCAAATGATGAATCATTTCAGCTGGGCCATCTAACAATATTTTAGCGTTACAACCAAAATTTGTGCATGTGCCAGCAACCTTATTTTCCTCAATCAGCGCAACTTTTTTACCAGCGCGTGCTAAAGTTTGTGCGCCATGCCAAGCAGCGTGGCCACTACCAATAAAAATAATATCATACATCATTTCTCTTCCTTTTCAGCTAACATACGCTTTAACATATCATTTAATTGTTGATTTTCATGAAGTACTTCTGCCAACGGTCGGCCGCTAAGTGACAACAATTCATGTCGCATGATTTCGACGTCGCTCAATATCTTGTTAAACAAAGCTACTTTATGTTCCGTCATAGCCAGCATTTTGATACGCTTATCTGCAACATTGGATTGCTTAACCAACCAATCTTTACGAACTAACTTTTCAATGACTGGCGTCAGTGTATTGCTCGATAAATCTAGTGCGAGGCCGATATCCATCAATTTTAATTGCCCTTGCTGATGAATCAATAATAAACTCATATATTGTAGGTAAGATAAATCATATTTATCCAATATGCGATCATACAAACGGTGAAAATAACGATTCGTATTATAAAATGATAAACATAATTCGTCATACAGATGTTGCTCTTTTGCCATACTATTTCCTTTTTTAATGTGTTGTTTATAATTATATCGCATACGATATAATTTACAACTAATAAAAAAATGATATCACATCATTTTTTATCTCAAACTTATTTTTATTGTGGCGCCACAGCAAGTAACCAGTTACCATTTGTTGCTGTGTCCTCGGTTTCCCGTATATTATAATTTTCAGCATTCGTAATAATCATCATAACGGTGATATCATAACCAGCCGATTGAATGGCTTCACGATCAAACACTAATAACTTATCGCCCACGTCAACTTGTTGGTCTTGTTTCACAAATTGTTCAAAGTGCTCACCATTGAGTTGAACCGTGTCAATACCGACGTGCAATAAGATTTCTAAGCCATCATCTGAAATTAAGCCAATCGCGTGTTTACTTGGATAAACTGCTACAACCTTACCCTTAATTGGTGATACCAGTGTGTCAGCTTCTGGCACGATGGCAATACCTCTGCCCATCGCACCACTAGCAAATACTTCATCTTTCACAGTTGATAGTGGTACAATTGTGCCACTTACTGGTGCCATAACTTCTTCTTCGACTGATGAAACTTTTTGTGTTGTTTTTTCTAATGATGCACTGGGTACACCAAACCAATACGTTAGCACTGCCGCCAGTACAAAGGCAACGATGATACCAACTACAACACTCATGAATCCTTTTCCTAAATATGTTGGTAAAGCTAACAGGCTTGGGAGTGTAAAGGCACTGGCCTGTGCACCACCACCGCCAGCAATAGCGCCACCAATACCGCCAGCGATTGTAGCAAAAATGAACGGCTTTTTAAGCTTCAATGTCACACCGTAAATAGCTGGCTCAGTAATACCTAAAATACCAGTTAGAACCGCAAACCCGGCTAATGCCTTCATTTTCTTATCTTTTGTCTTTAAGAAAACACCAAGCGTTGCACCAGCTTGTGATAACACAGCGACACTTAACATTGGTAGCATGTAGTCATGACCTAATTGACCAATATTATTTGTCATCACAGGTACAAACGTCCAATGCACACCAAAGATAACAAAGACTTGCCACATGGCTCCCATCACAGCACCAGCTACATAAGGCGCAACATTGTAAATACTTTCAACTCCTGATGATAACACTGTGCCGACACTTGTGCCTAATGGCCCAACCACCAATAGTGTTAAGGGTACCATGATTAGCAAACTGACCAATGGTGTTAGAATATTAAGAATCGATTCATGAAATGCCCGATCCAGTGCTGGTTGCAAATACGACAATAGCCACACAGCTAATAAAATTGGAATAACACTTGAACTGTACGTTGTGCCAATGACACGAATACCTAAAAAGTCTAGTGGTTTTGTCCCAGTTAGTACTGTTGCTAGACTAGGATAAAGTAACGCACCAGCCAGGGCACCAGCAACGTATTGATTCACTTTCAGTTGCTTGGCAGCTGTAAATGCCAACCAAATAGGTAAGAAAAAGAAGAAGGCATCGCCTGCAGCATACCAAATTTGATAAGTACCACTTGTTTTATCTAGCCAACCTATAGCCACTAGTAGTGCTAATAGCCCTTTCAATACACCGGTACCAGCCATTGCACCTAAGAAAGGCGTGAAAACGCTTGAAATAAAGCTGATAAAGCGATTAACGATATTTTCTTTAGGCTTGTCACTAGGAGCATGAGTTTGGTTATCTAAGTGTTCTAGTCCCGCTGCGGCTGCCAATGGTTCAAACACTTTCGCTACCGAATTGCCAATAACCACTTGATATTGTCCAGCAGATTTCACAACGGTCACCACACCAGGTAGCGCTTCAATCTCTGCTGTTTGTGCTTTGTTCTCATCTTTTAACTTAAACCGTAAGCGTGTAGCGCAATGCCAGGCCTCGTTAATATTTGCTTTCCCACCAACAAGACCTAAAATATCTTTTGCCAATGTTTCGTAATTCATGGTTCGACCTCTTTTCAAAAAATAAAAACCCAAAAGTTATCACCTCAGTGACTAACTTTTGGGTTTTGCCTAAATTTATAGTAACAATCCCATAATTAATTCATATGTTCCAATAATCGTTGCAAGTGCATGGTGAGATAAATACGTTCACTGGTCTGTGCCCCACGATGGGTCTCATGTTCAATATAACGAATAATATCTTCGGCACAGCGATATGCTTTCGTGTAACGCTGTTCAAAATGCTGCATCATGACCTGATCAAAAGGGTTATCGGCATTATTCTCATACTCATCTGATAGTAAGCGATCCAGCAAGAACCTGAGATGCACCACTAAGCGTTGATAATTGAGTGCGGAGTAATCAATTTTTGGCGATAGTTCATGCCGCACAATGGTTAACACCCCTTCAATTAACTTTGTCAAGCTAGTTGCACGCTCACTGATTTCCGGTCCAGCACGTTTTTCAATGAACTTTAAGGCAATAAAACCAACTTCATCATCGGCTAAAGTCACATTAAGTTGTGCCGCAATGTATGCAACAGCTTCTTCACCAATCATATATTCTTCTGGATAAAAATGTTTTGTTTCCCATAAGAGTTCATTTTTGATGGGCAATGCTTTCAGTTGACGCGCAACAGCGAATTGGATATGATCGGCCAATCCGATTAACAGATAATCATCAAAATCAGTATCTAGCCGTGCTTCAGCAGTAGCGATAATATGTGAAGCAATCTCAATATATTCAAATGCTATCGCTGATGTTAACTCATTAAATAATGTGGTCCACCTTTGGTCTTTTGGGTAATAACATTTTTCAATTTTCTGTTGCGCAACCACTTGGCCAATTTTCTGCTGAAAACCGACACCCCGACCAATGACAACAATTTCCTGATCACCATCTTCTGCCAGCAAAACATTATTATTAAAAATTTTCTTAACTAGCATAGTCACTCTGCCTCAACTCAAACAAAAAACCAAATAACGACACAATCACCTCACAAAGATGATAGCAACATTATCTGGTTTTGCCCGTTTTTACGGTAACAATCCATTTCTGTGTCTTCATTATACACAATAATGTAAACGCTTGCAATATATTTATATAGTTGATAACCTATTCATCTACAGTCTCGTTCCACCGCTGGCAATCAACTCTTGATACCACTTGAAACTCGCTTTTTTGTATCGCTTAGCGCTACCTTCACCAAAATCATCTAAGTCAACATATACGTAACCATAGCGCTTCTTCATTTCACCAGTACCAGCCGACACAATGTCAATCGGTCCCCATGACAGATAGCCAATAACTGGAATACCATCATGAACAATTGCCTTTTCAACCTCGGCAATATGGGCTGCCAAGTAAGCGATACGATAATCATCATTAACCGTAGGCTGACCATTTGCCTCAACCAGTTCATCGTAGGCACCAAATCCATTTTCAACAATCATGATGGGAAGGTCGGGATACAAATCATTCAATTCATTTAAGGTATAGCGTAACCCCTGTGGATCAATTGACCAACCCCAATCACTGGCTTTAATATTGGTATTTGGCACCGTTTCCCAGTTCGCTGCCTCGTCCAATTCCGAGTCATCATCCTGCTTGGCACGAATCACAGAAGAAGCATAATATGAAATACTCAAATAATCTACCGTACCAGAGGCCAAATCAATAAAATCTTGATCCGTAACATCTGATCGCCAACCCGTACGTTCAAAAAGCTTTTCCATTTCGTTTGGATAAGCGCCACGGATGTGAACATCACTGAACCAGTCACGCTGTTGCCGCGCTTTTTGCACTGCCAGCTGATCAGCCGGCTTTGTGGAAGCTGGATACAAGCTGCCAACATTCAGCATCGCCCCAATCTGAAAATCAGGATTAATCTCATGACCTATGCGAACAGCACGTGCGCTAGCCACCAACTCATTATGTGCGGCCTGGTACATCGCTGCTTGACGTTCTGAGACTGTTGTCTCTGCATCAAATTTCAAACCAGAATTGGTCCAAACCAGAAAATCAGAAAAGCCATTTATTTCTGCTTGATTCGCTTGGTTCGAAATTTCGTTATGCGTAATCCAATAAGTTACTTTGTTGCGATAACGTTCAAACACCACACGCGCATACTTTTCAAAAAAGTCAATCACCTGTCGATTTTGCCAACCACCATATGCGGTAACTAGATGATAAGGCATTTCAAAATGATTTAGCGTGATAACTGGCTCGATACCTAATTCATGCATGGTATCAAACATATCATCATAAAATTTTAAACCTGCCTCATTAGGTTCAGCATCATCACCGTTTGGAAAAATACGTGTCCAAGCAATAGAAGTTCTAAATGCTTTGAAGCCCATTTCCGCCATCAAAGCCAAGTCTTCCTTATATGTTTTATAGAAATAGATACCATGATGATTTGGATAGTTTTTGTCTGGTAAGACGCCATCAGTAATCTCACGAGGCTTTTCATGTGATCCTGCCGTTAATACGTCAGCAATCGAAACACCTTTACCATCAGCATCCCAATAGCCTTCTGCCTGATGTGCAGCAATAGCGCCACCCCACAAAAAATCTGACGGTAATTGTAAACCTTTTTTCGTCATCATATCGACTCCTTTATTTAATAATACAATTGTAAGCGTTTTCTTTAATAAAAAAGGTCAGTTTTTATCATATCTTTGGTCATTTCATGAACCTATACTTCTGCATTGATCTTCAACAATAGATGATAAATCGCACCATATAAATTGGCATCATTGGCAAACTTGCTTGCCTTTATCTCTGCTGGTGTTAGAACAGCTGCGACCATCTCATTACTATGAAACATTTCATCATAAGCGCTTTGTATTGTCTCCGTGACTATTTTTTGGGCACTTATCCCGCCACCAATAACAATGCGATCAACGTCAATAATAGTCTGCAAATTATAAATCAAGTGCGCTATCTCTTTAGCATAATCTTCAAATAGCGGCCAAGCAATTTTATCTCGCTTGTTAATTGCTTCAAAAACAGCATATCCATCGTGCTGATCTGCCAAATTAAGTGCCGAGGCTACGCGCTCAATCATGTGCACAGCGCTACCACGCCAACCAATCGAATGATGAATATCACCAAGATTACGCGTATCAAACAAAAAGCTCAATTCTCCTGCTTGAAAATGTGTTCCCGAATAGAGTTGCCGATTGAAAATTAATCCCCCACCAACACCTGTTCCTAAAACAACCGCTGCGCCATTTTCAACACCTTTTAAATGCCCTAACCACAGTTCCGCTAAAGCGGCAGCTTTCCCATCATTTTCAACACTCACTGGCACAGGTAAATTTAATACTGTTGCTAAATTCACTTGGTCTAAAAAGCGGAGTGCCCCTCCACCACAAATCGTATCATCCGGATGTTTGACTGTCCCTGGTACACTAATGCCAACACCCTTGATTTGATCCCTATACTGCGTAACAATGGCACTCAGTTGTGCTAAAAAAACCTCACGGTCCGTTGCTTCTGTCGTAACACTATGCTTTTCAATTAAACGACCTGCCCGATCGATTATGCCATATTTTAAATTTGTACCGCCTATGTCAATTGATAGATAATTACGATTCATTTTGCGCCTCCTTATTTAGCAGCAAAGCTAGCTGCTTCACGCAACGCATCATCGGCTTGCGGAAAATCACCAACTTTATCCATAAAGGCATGGGTCATGCCATTGTAGCGTACATAATTTGCCTGTCCACCACTTAAACGTACCTTTTCAACAAAAGCTTCTCCTTGAAAACGTAATGGATCATACTCGCCAATAATTGTTAACGATTCAGGTAGTTCTGCTAGTTGCCTATCGTTGGCTAGGAAAGGTGAAAGATAGATACTATTCGCATCGTTTTCTTGAATATATAGCTGATCAATCAACCCCTCACCACCAAAAAATCCAGTCAGATAAGGTAATAATAATTCACGGTCATCATCTGCTACAGGATAACGTGTTGTGTCACTAAACCATTTTTCAAAATGCGTATCGTGTGCCTGATAGGTTACTGGATAAAAAGCGACCAATTTAGTAATCGCATTAACACCAAATGCGCGGTCTAGCAAGCCCAAACCGTAGACAAACCCGCCCCCTGCTGAATCACCCAATACCGTAACTTTATGTTTATCAATTGACCAGCCACTTTGATTTAAGACCCAAATTATCGTTTGATAAGCCTCAATAAATCCTTCCGGATAGGGATGTTCGGGTGCCAAAGCCCAATCAACCGACACAACCAAAACATCAGCTAAATCAGCTAGTGCACGCGCCGGCATATCAACATTGTCTAATGAACCCCCAAAGAAACCACCACCATGATAAAAGAAAATAACTGGTAATTGTTTGTCTAGCAAGGCTGTCTTAACGTACGTGCGTAATTGAACGCCGTAATCCGTTGCTGTATTAGTTATCGTTAGATCATGCGTCGCAATATCTTTTGCATTCGGCCATCCCATCATATCACGTAGGGTTGCAATATCTGGTATATCGCTAGTCTCTTCCGATGTTGAATTACCATGTTGCGAAGCTAATAATTCCTCCCGCGCACGCGGATCTAAAACACCACCATGTTTTTCATTAGGGACCAGCTTGATAATATTCCCACTACCATTATCTTTAATTGCTTTAAACGTTATCATGATTTCATTTCGCTCCTATTCTTTATTGGCTGTTTCTTAGTTGTAGCCATTACCAATTGGATTGCGCCCAAGACAAACAACATGACGGTTGATACTAACATAGTCGCTTTATTGCTCGTCTGGCCAATTATCTGTGTCGTCACTGCCAACACCTGCGGTGACAGAAAAACTGCCACATTTATGCCAACCAGCATCAAAGCAGACGATAGATTAGAAGAACCTTCTGGTTGTACTTCAGCGACTTTACCAAAAATAGCTGGCATCACAATTGGTAAGCCAAAACCAGATATGACAATGCCTATCCAGGTCATAGTAAGTGTACCCGCAGTAGCGATGATACCGATACCGAGTCCTGTTATGATTAAACCAATTGGAATAGTCAAGCGGCGTAGATGTTTATAGATTTGCCCATATAATAGACTGGGTAATAGACCAATTAAAGACATGACGCTTAATTGCGTTGCTGCAACTGCAGCCGTTCCCAAGTGCTGTTCCACTAGAAAACCTGCTAATTTCAGTAATAGTCCAAAGTAAAAAGCAAAGAAAGTTGCAATAAGTAGCACATAACCAACAACTGCCATATTTGTGGTTTCTTTTGCTTTAATTGGTGCCGTATCACCTGTCTCAGTCACCACCGGATTCGTAAATTGGTCAATTTTTGTAGCAAACAAGCCAAATAAGACAAGCGGAATCACAAACAACCAATTGACATTAAAGGCAACTTGCCAGCCACTACTAATTAATAGGCCAACTACAAAAGATGCTAACGCATTGCCAACTGTCCCCACAGCGGACTGGAAGCCCAACATCGTTTGTCTTTCTTCGCCTTCATAGACAGCCATGATTAGACTATAAGCCAAGTTGTTAAATAATCCAACACCAACACCTAGTAGTAGACGGGAAATAAAGACAATCACGTAATCGTTAATGAATACGGGGACTAAACCTGCTAATAGCGCAATTATCAACCCGATTAACGTAGTCCGTCTCGCACCAAGTCGCTTAATAATCCACGAACTGGCTAAAACTGTCAGCAATAAAGAAATGGTCGGTAGTGTCGTTAACATCTCTACCTGAGTTGATGGATATTGCTTGAAAGTTGCAATCATAGCTGGTAAAGCAGTTGATACAGCGGTTGTGACCGTCAAAACCAAAGATATCGATAAAATCGATATTTTGAATAAAAACGAATTCTGAACAGATGAACTCATGTGCTATTCCTCCATAATTAAATTAAAAAAACGCTTCAACACAATTATTGTAAGCGCTTTCTTTTAAATTTATAGCACAATTATTACTGTTTTTAAGTCACTTTCTGAACTGCTGACGATAACTCTTAGGTGAGGTGCCATACTTTTTCTTAAAAAGTCGTTCAAAAGATTTAACATCACCAAAACCAGTGGTATCAGAAATCCAACTCATTGATTTATTCGTGTTCATCAAATATTGGTAAGCTTTATTTAAACGCACAGCCTGCAAATAAGCCAATGGTGACATTTGCAACTTGATTTTAAAGTAGCGAGATAAATAACTTGTCGAAATATCGAAATGTTCGGCTACCGCTGCTACCGTTAACCCATTATAAATGTGTGCCTTGATATAAAATAAGATTTTATACAGTCGTTCATCAACAGTCTGAATAAGATGTGGGTTAATCCCAAATTCACGATTGGAAAAATGCATCACCAGCTCATCTAAAATATCGTAGGCTAACCGCGTAATTCTCAAATAATTCATCGGATCATGGCGGACAGTATAATGCATTGCATATAAATAATCGACTAACTCGGTACTCTCAACAGCACTGACATCATTTGGGTGCGTAGCAAAAACAATCTCAGAAGCCTGAGGCAAAGCCGCGCGTAAAAAATCAGGATTAAAAAATAAAGTAAAAGCTTCTGTTCCTGGTTTTTGTATCGGGACGCTATGCACACTGCCTGAGTTAATGACCAACACATCTCCCGTTTTGGTGTGATAAGGTCGTCCATCGACTGTAAACTGATCAATATGACCATTGACAGTCAAACTTAACTCTAGCTCTTCATGCCAATGCTTTGGTACGTCTTGTTGCAGGCGATCACTTTCATGAATGAGCCATTGTACTGGCAAATGTAAGGACTCATGCTGGACAATTTCGTGTTTAAAAGCGTCACTCGTAAGATTTCCTGGCATGTATGACATATTATAATGACCTCCAAACTAACATATGGCCTATCATAACACATTTTGAAAGCGGTTACACCGTCTTCCAACTAACCATTTACATTGAAACTCAAAAAAAATAACGGCGCATACGCCGTTATTTCACCATGGCTTGTCGCCAGTCAATTTTACCAAATTCATCAACATTAATATGCTGTAACAATTTAGCGATTGTATAATTTTGTAGTCGTTTCTTAAAGTCAGCTTCCGCATCATTAAAAACTGTTAACACATCATCAACTGCGACTTCCAACGCTTGTTGTACATCTTCAACTGGCTTATTAGAAGCTTGATTCAAAAAAATACGGTCTGCAAGTTGTGTGGAATGTATAAAACTGCCATCACCTTCAATAGCCTCATACACATCTAGTAACGTAATATCAGCAATCGAACGGGCTAGTTTAAAACCGCCTTCTTTACTAGCAATGGCCTGTACAATACCTGCAACCACTAACTTACGCATTGTTTTTTTTAAATAAGACTCTGATACCTCTAAACGGTTACTTAATAAGTAACTTTTGATAGGTAATTCATCTTTTTGTAATGCCAGCATGACCAATACAACTAAACTTTGCTCAACAGCATTTGACATTTTCATAATTTTCTCCAACTCTAGTCAGTTACTAATTCCTCACCACCCCAAAATAGTGGGTTATGCTTTAACTTCCACTGGTAAACGCCCCAAGTCAATACCATAGATACAATACCAACAATAAGTAGGATAATCAAGTCATTTGTGACACTACCACCAATAGAAATCACTTCACGGAATGCATGCACTGAATACGTCATCGGTACCCAAGGATGAATCGTTTGGAAGAAATTATTTGATAGTTCTATTGGATAAGAACCAGCACTTGCACTGAGCTGCAGTACTAACGCAATAATCATTAGGCCAGATCCCAACTTACCAAACATAATACTAAATAGTAAGACAAGTTGATTGAAGGCAAAGGCTACAATCAAGGCTGTGAGATATAGCATCCCAACATTTTTAGGTTGTAACCCGTCAACGAGTAACAATAGGGTTGTAATAATAATGGCTTGCGCAATCCATACCGGCATATTCACAGTTTGCTTATCTGCCCACCAAGCAAAACCATTTTTTGGTCGTTTAGCAACCGTCACGAAATCATAAATTGCACTGAATGTAATCATACCAACGAACAGACCAACAGACATCATATATGGCGTCATACCTGTACCATTATTGTCTACTTCAGAAAGGTTCGTTTGGTTACTTTTAACTGGCTGTGTCAGTGCACTAACATTAGCCTTATCGTTATGCACTTTGTCTAATTTAATGGCACCATCAGCAAGTTTTTGCGCCAATGTTTGTGTTCCATTTTGCGCCTGTCCGAGTGCTGACACAGCTTGTTGAGTCCCTGTTGTGAGTTGCTGTGCGCCCTGATTAAGCTGACCTGCACCAGCATTTAATTCGCCATTTTTAGCTACTAACTGACCTAATCCACCATTAAGTTGATTCAGACCGTTTGCCAACTGTGCATTTCCATCAGCTAGCTTGTTTGCGCCATTGTTGAGTTGCGCTGACGCTGAGCTAACCTGCTGTTGCCCGTTGTTTAATTGTTCGGCGCCGCTGGCCAATTGGTTAGCTGCGGGTACAAATTGCTGAGAAAGCAACTGGCTCACTTGCGTTAAGCTCCCATTTAACTTGGTAATGGCTTGCTGATTACCGGCTTGAACAGCTGACATGCCGGCTTTAAGCTGTGGTAATTGTTTTTTAAACGCGTCTAATTGCGGTATTAATGCTTGCAACTGAGTTAAATTAGTCTGCAATGCTTTTGCTGCTTGACCACTTTTGGCAAGATGGCCTTGTAAACTTTGCGCGGTAATACCAAAATCTTGCTTAAACTTTTGGTGAGTTGCTAGGAAAGTTTGAAAATCAGGATCTTTCATTAATTCAGCTATTTTCTGTGCATCAACGCCAGCCCCTGTTAGTCCGTCTTGCAACGCCGTACCAGCCTGTGTCAGCCCGTTACTATCAATTGCATTCTCCGGCAATTGGATGTTATTGACTTGTTGCGTTAAAGTTGCTAAACCAACCTCTAATTGCTTAATTTGTGCCGCCCCGTTAGTCTGTCCTGTCGTAATCCCGTCGCTTACTTCTTGTAATTTGCGAGCTAATTCTTGCGCGCCACTAGCTAATTGTTGGCTGCCTGCTGCAAGTTTCGGTGCGTTCTGTGCGAGTTGAGATGTTCCGGAAGCGAGCTGATTTGCGCCAGTTGCCGCGGCACCAGCGCCATTAGATAACTGATTAGAGCCTGTATTGGCCTGTGACACACCATTCGTATACTGTGATAAACCACCTGCTAATGTTGATGACCCATTCGTCAGCGCCTGGGCCCCATCGTTTAACTTCTGACTACCATCTGCTAACTGACCGAGACCATTATTAAGTTGTGTTGCCCCGTCAGCGCCCGCTTGGAAACCTTTTTGCGACGACTTTGTTGCTGATAAAATCGTTTCATTATAAACTTGCTGTAATGAGCGATTCACACTCGCTTTAATCTTATCCGCAGCCGAACTCGTCATCTTTTCAGCAATAAAACTTTGGCCGGCATTTTGCGCGATATCAATTTTAGCATATTTAGGATTGTTGCTGAGCAATGTGCCAGCATTATTAGTGAAATCACTAGGAATCGTGATTGTCATATAATATTTACCTGACTTTAAACCATCTTTTGCTTTCTGAGAGGACACTTCACTCAGTTTCAAAGGCTTTTCCCGTAACAGTTTATCGGTCAAATCTTGTCCCAAATGCTGTGTTTTACCATTAATATCGGCTGCTTGATCATTGTTGACAACGGCCACCGGTAGGTTATCTATTTTGCCATAGGTATCCCATAGGGAAGACAAAAAAATCACTGCATAAATACTTGGGATAACCGCAATCCCAACAAGCAATAATTTCAGACCACGTAATTTACTAATACGTTGCCACTCTGCACTTTGCCAAAACTTCATAAAACGCCTCTTTTTCGTGTACTTATTTTATCTATGGATATATTATATACACGGATAAAAAGAAATGCAAACAAAAAAGCAAAATTTCTTTTGCTTTCTGAAAAATTTACATGTATCTACATTTTAAAGTTGATCCATCAATAATTGCTTGATTTCAGCCAAACTTGGTTGGCGTGGGTTACCAGGTGTGCACTGGTCATTATATACAAGGTCAGTCAATTGATCGATATTCTTTTCAAGGTCAGCTTTTTTAACTCCGTTTCCTGACAATGTTTGGTCAACTTCTACCGACTTTGCTAATGCTTTAATCGCTACGATTAAGGCGTCAACCAATTCAGCATCTGTCGTCCCTTGCAAACCTAAGTAACGCGCAATGTCTGCATAGTCCTTTTGTGCTGTGTAAGTTTCGTAGCGTGGGTATGGTGTACGCTTAACGTTACCTGTTACAGCATTAAACTTAATCACATGTGGCATTGCAATCGCAATGGCCAAACCATGTGGCAAACCGAACTCACCACCTGTTTTGTGTGCAAGTGAGTGATTAATGCCTAAGAAGGCATTGGCAAATGACATACCTGCCAAAGTTGAAGCGTAATGCATTTTTGTACGTGCGTTCTGTCCTTCTTTGGTTGGCTGCTTTGGATCATACTTGTAAGATGTTGTGAGGTTTTCAAAAATTAGCTTAATTGCTTGCAATGCCCATGGTCGTGTGAACTCTGAAGCCATGACTGATACATATGATTCAAAGGCATGTGACAAAGCATCCAACCCAGAAAAGGCTACTGTACGCTTTGGTACTGTCATGACAAATTCAGGATCGACAATAGCCACTTCAGGCGTCAATTCATAATCAGCCAAGGGGTACTTCACATGAGTGTGGTCATCTGTGATAACGGCAAATGGTGTCACTTCTGAACCAGTTCCTGATGTCGTAGGAATCGCCACCATTTGTGTCAAACGTGCATGATAGAACTTAACAATACGCTTACGAATATCCATGAACTTTTGTTGCAATTCCATGAATAACTCTTTGATACCTTCTTCATCTGATAAAATACCCTCATGACGCGTTGAGTATTCATACAAGAAGCGACCAATCTTACCGGCATCTAAGGCTGAACCACCACCAAGTAAAATCACTGTATCGGGCTTAAAATCAGCCATTTGGCGGGCAATGTCAACAGCCTGTGACAATGTTGGATCTGGCTTAACTGATCCATAAATGTTCGTTTCAACTTGTTCTTGGCGAAGCTCAAGTTGACTCAAAACCTTACCAACAAAGCCGAATTCTACCATACCAGGGTCGGCGACGATAAAGGCACGCTTAACTGATGGTAAGTCTTGCAGGTAGGTAATTGCGTTTGCTTCATAGTAAACTTCCTTTGGCAAACGAATCCATTGTGGCCGATTACGACGACGTGCCACAGTTTTAATGTTGAGTAAATCGTATGTTGACAAGTTGTGAGACAATGAATTCTTCCCCCATGATCCGGTACCAAGCGTTAATGATGGGCGCATGGCATCTGTATAAATATCACCAACACCGCCAATTGAGTCTGGCTGGTTAACCAAAATACGTGATGCCCCAATGGCGTCAGCATATGACTTAATAAACGGATCGTCTTGTGAGCCAATTTGAATCGCTGCGTTATGTCCTGCACCTTGATAATTCAGCAATGCTTGTACTGTATCGATTGCTTCTTGGCGTTCTGTGACCTTGTAAATTGACAATAATGGTGATAACTTTTCTGATGATAAAGCCTCGCCAATGTTCTTTTGATCCAATTCAAACAGCAAAACATCTTTGCCTTCAGGAATCTTAACGCCAGCTTGTTCTGCAATCCAACGGCCTGACATGCCGGCAACAGGACCTGCTACACCAAAACCTTCAGCATTCGGCTTAAAAACATAGTCCGCGATTTTCTTGTAATCTTTTTTAGGTACGAGGTAAGCCCCTTGATCTTGCAACTTTTGCAACACGTCGTCATAGACTGAAGCTTGAATAACTGCTGAGTTTTCTGTAGCACAGATCATACCATTATCAAAACGCTTTGATAACAACAAATCTGAAACAGCACGATCAGTATCTACCGTACCGTCAATATAAACTGCACCGTTACCTGCCCCAACACCCATTGATGGATTACCTGATTTCAAGGCTGCATTAACCATTGATGGGCCACCAGTTGCTAGGATTGATGCAATACCCGTATTTTGAATTAACGCACTTGTGCCATAGATTGATGGCTTTTCAATCCATTGAATGAAGTTTTCAGGTGCACCAGCCTTTAAGGCTGCTTCATAAACAATTTGTGCAGCATGTGATGATGATTTCTGTGCCTGTGGATGGAAAGCAAAGATAATTGTATTACGTGTCTTCGCTGTGAGCATTGACTTGAAAATAGTTGTCGATGTTGGGTTAGTTGTTGGCACAATACCAGCTAAAACACCAAGTGGCGCAGCTAATTCAACCTTTCCTTGAATTTTATCTTCATTAATAACACCAACGGTCTTGTCATATTTGATAGCGTTATATACTGATTCAGATGCAAAACGATTCTTGGTGTCTTTATCTTCGACAACACCACGACCAGTTTCGTCGTGTGCTTCGTGAGCCAATAACAATGAATTTTCTGATCCAGCTAATGCCATTGCTGCAACAATTTTATCCACTTGTTCTTGCGTGAATGTTGAAAACTCAGCTAAAGCTTTTTGTGACTTTTCAACTAGTTCTGCCGTCATTTTTTCTGCCTGAGTTTGTAATACCGCTTTTTCTTCGGGCGTCAAAACCTTTTTGACTGGCTTCTTTGTTGTTGCTTCTACCATAATTAATGCTCCTTTTATCGTTTGCTCATTTATTAACAATATAAGTATATAACACCCCTTTGAAAAAAGCAAGTTTTTTATTTATTTATCTTAAATAGCTTATATAAAGCGTTTTGTAAGCGCTTTTATAATAAGTGATTAATTGTGCATTAATAAACAATATGAAGGAAATGGCTCCTTTTATTGCAGGAAACAGCTAAAAAAACCTGCCCATTAAAAGGTAGGTTTTTAATGTTCTAACTGCCGACGATACTGACTTAATAATGGCGCCCAGTCGGTATTAATCATATTAGGTTGATAATTTATCATAACTTCCTGCCAAATATTTTCTGGCGATGCTAATGGCGATGCTAATATAGCGTTATCATCATCTAGCGTCCCAAAAAGTGACGTGGTAGTATTTAAAGTCAACGTATTAATCATTACAGTTAATCCCAAAGCCTTGATATGCTTAATGACATCTAGCTGTACATGCGAATCTGAAAGATTAGTAGCCACTAATTCAATACCAATGATATTAATCTCGTCAGTCAAGTGATTGAGAATATACTGCAACTCACTGTCATGATTAACAATCACAACCGTCATATACTTTATTCTGTGCTGACGCAAAGTGGCTATCTGTTCTGCTTTTGGTTTTATTTTAATCACAAACTGCTGTTGCTGGTTGGGAAAATGATCTAGCACAGCTAATAGCTCAGATAAATGGGACCAACCACGATCTAGATGAATCATACGGTTCCTAGGTAGTTGTTTAATAAAATTGCATAGGGTAACTGGTTGATAGCTGCTTAGTTCTCCAATGTTATTATAATAATGCTTATTAGTAAATTGCTTTGCTGTTATCGCTTCAGGTGAAAAGGATTGCCCGAATAATCGTTTTTCTGTGCCTGTATACAAAAAAAGCCTAAAAATATGCTAATCTTTAGACTTTTTAGTGCATAAAACTCACAAGAATACCGGCGACAACCAAAATTAATGCCCCACCAATTCGATTACCCATTTGTGCAAACGCAATTAAATTCATACGGTCTGATGCTGCTAAAACAGCAACATTTCCTGTACCGCCCATACTGTTATTAGCTAATCCTGCCGTAATCACAGCTTCAACTGGATAAAGACCAAATAATTTACCTAAAATTGCACTTGATAATGAAATGATAATAATGCTTGAAACACACAATACCACAAACTGCCAAGAAAGTGCTGCCATCAATAACTTCATATTCAATAATGACAAACCGACACCCGCTAACAAGGCATGTGTCATGTTTTTAACTACCAATTGACCAAACATAATCACAGAGTCTTCGTAATACTTGGGCAACAAACCTAACGATTTAATCAACACAATGGTCAAGATAACAAAAGCGTAAGCATTCACTTGTGGCACTAGCTTGTTCAGCAAAGTACCCAATACAAAGAATGCCACTGACATCGTTAGACCAACACCAATTTGCATATAGTCTAATGATACTTCTGTTGCCTGCTTTGTTTCAGTTTCATTGGTCTTCAACAAGGCCCCATGCCCATTATTTTTACTCGTCATAAATATTTTAGAAACTAACCCCGCACTAATGATAGCCAACAAGTTACCAAAAATAACGGCAGGAAAAAGTTGCGATAAAATCACTTTAGCTGGATGACCAAATGCATGCGCATAAATACCAGATAAGGGCACAATACCTGCACCGACACCCCCAGCCATAATCGGCATCCCGACATACAATACAGAATGACTAAAGCCCTCACCTATCAACAAACCAACAAGTCCTACACCAAAAAATGTCACTGCCATGGATAAAAAGGCCACTGGTAAAAAGCGAACTGCTGCCTTTAAGATTAAACTACGATTCATTCTAAAAATAGATGACCCAATTAACGATACAATATATAAATCTAGAAAATCGGATGTGTTAATAAAACCGGATGCAGTTTTAACAACATCGGGTGGAATAATACCAGAAGCAGCTAAAACTGCTGCCGTAACAATGGTAAAAACTGAACCACCGCCTAAATATGAACGGAAAATCGGTAGTTTGGCCCCGATATAGTAAAAAACATGTCCCATAACAACTAGCGCTAAAATGGCGCCAATCATATTATTCGGTAAAGTGTGCGTCCGAATAGCTACCACTAATAGAACAGCCATAATAATATAGGCAACTAGGCCTATGCCACTAATTTTAATATTGTCTAACCTTGCTAATTTTTGGCGCCAATCAGATGATTGGTTAATATTTTTTTGTTGCTTGTTTCCCATGACTTGATGTCTCCATTTATTTTTAAATTAGTTACAAAATTCACAATAATAGATAAAAAAATATAAACTTGCTTTTATAAAAATCACCGCCTTTGATAGTCCACTTAACTTCATCTCATTGATTTAAACAAAAAGTCTGATATAAAAGCATTTACTATGCTTGGTTTTTCCATATGAACTAAATGCCCAGCATGTGCAATACTTTTTACACTTATTCCAATATTGTTTTCTTTTTCACAAAATTTCCTGTAATTTCCTTGCCATAATCCCGAGTCCACCGACAAAATAAAAAGTTGAGGCACTTGCACTTGATGTATGACGCGACGCCAGTCCTGCATTAAATGATCGACTAGTAATTCAAACCCAATTTCTTTGTTGAAGGGATATGCTGACCGTTGTTTTTCTACTCGTCGTCGCAAATTTTTTGGTATCTCACATATTGTCATCGGTCGATCTAATATATGCGGTGACATCAGCCAAAAATTATCCCAATTCAAGCCTTGTAATCCTGATTGCCAATGCGCATCATTAATTGGTTTAGGCGATTCATCTATCGTAATAATGCTTTTTAAGTTCTTTTGCCCAAATATCGTAATATATGCCCAAATGATACTGGCTCCCATAGAATGCCCTATCATGATCATATTATTGACGGCTGTTTTTTGAATCAATTCATTAAGATCTGCCGCTAGTCGCATGACGCGCAGATTTTTAGTCGTACGTGTTGAAGCACCATGACTACGCCAATCCAATGTAATGACGCGAAATCCCTGATTACGTAGATAGGTTGTCTGCTCATACCATTCCTCTTTGATGCCTGAGTATCCTGTCAATAAAATCACAACATCCCCAGTGCCTTCGTCGGTATAAGTTAGTTGTACCCCGTCACTTGTTAAAAAGTGCATTACAAGATACCTCCCATCTTTGCCAGAAAAGTAGTTAGGATTAGATTGTCTGCTGCACCGCCTATACTCAAGTTGCGTGTCATAAAATGTTCATCAAGCGTATACAAATATGACAGGCCTTCTGGCGTGACGCTGCCACCTAGCTCAAAATAATGGCTTATCCATTGTTTTAGTTCCGGTATGATAGCGATTGTGCCAGCACGTTTAATCAAATTGGTATCGTTAATATTGTCAGCGATGACCATCAACGTATCGAGTAATTTTTGGTTAGTGGTACCTGAAGCTTGCTGCAAGAAGGGCAAAGCAATGGCCATTACAGTCGGGAATCCAGCAGCAGCTTCGCCACGCACACCAGTTAATTGATAGGCTTGATACTGCTTTTCGCCAGCGGTTAGTACGCGTTTTCCAAAACTGTGGTTTAAATCTTGTGTCACAATACCTTGCAACATCCCTTGGACAACCTGTTGTAACTGCTGTAGCGAAGCCACACCCTGACGACTAATGTAAGCAATGGCTGTAACCAAAATACCCAAAGAAAATATGGCGCCTTTATGTGTATTAATCCCATGTGTCGCCACAAACATTTGCTTTTCAGCAGCGATGCCAGCTTTCCTGAGCATCTGAAACATTGATGTGAGTTCACCTCCTGAATAATCCAGCCCGATACGATAAGCCTGATTAAAATAATTAGTCAAAGCTAAGCTACTATCAATAAAGGTAAAAACAGTCATGTCATCGTGAGCACCATTACTAACTGGATCAACCAATCCAGGTTTCGGATTGACACTCACCTCATAAAGAAGAGCAGATAGCGCATATTGTACAACTGCTGCTTGCGTTTGTGGCCAGATACGTAATGGTGTTGTGGCCATTTTTTTATACAGTTGATTGATGACTTGATAACCTTCAGTTAACGTATGCGCACCCAACTTCATACATACTTTGGCATCTTTATCACATATTAGGCACTGCCGCGCAGGTAAACCCAACGCCTGACGTGATAATTGCTTTTCATTATGATAAGCCATAACATCAACATCAAATAAGCGACCAGTCAGCATATCAGACTCAAACAATACTGCGACACGTTTAACTGTGGTAATGTCTTCACTAACAATCAGGAAGGTTTCTGGTCCACTGGGCCGTGCAACAAAAAATTTAATATCTTTCACATGAAGGCGCCCTAGCATCATACGCAACCGATTGAAACCTTGCTGAAATAATTGTTGTAATCCTGGGCTGTTTTTAATGGGTCCCGGTATATTCAATTTGACACTAACAACGACATCGTCCGGATATTGTTTTTCTAATTGCGTCTGAAATGCAGTTCGCCAGTCTTTGTTGGCGAGCACTGTCTCTAGATCAATAGGTTGTCCATCTTGGAAGATATTCATTATTTGTCTTCTTTCACTTATTTTTATGTACACGAATCTTTCGATTCGTTTTAGTCTAGTCTTTAACGGCTTTGATGACGTCAATCACTGTGCCATCACGATACTCTGCAACAGCTACAACACGATCTGTAAATACTAGAGGTTTAGCCTGTCCGACAATTTTCTCGGCTTTTTGCTGCAAAGCCTCAATGGTATAAATTGGTAATCCAGGGACATGCGACAGTTGTTCAATTAAGTCTTGCCGTTTTGGATTAATAGCAATGCCAATTTCAGTCACCACCACATCAATCGAATCACCGGGTGTAATCACAGTTGTAACATTAGGCACAATAGTTGCAATACGGCCACGAACAAGCGGTGCCGAGATAATAGTTAATTTAGCTGTTGCTGCATCCTGATGGCCGCCAATAGCACCACGTATAATGCCATCAGATCCAGACATAACATTCACATTAAACTGTGTGTCAATTTCTAAAGCGGACAAAATCGCCACATCTAATTGGTCAACCATAGCGCCTTTATTAGCTGGATCTGCATACCAAGACGCGTCAATTTCTTGTTGCTGACGATTATCTTTCATGGACTCAGCAGCGCCTTTATCAAAGTCCTGCACATCCATCACACGTGCCACTAAGCCCTCATTCAGTAAATCAATTGTCGGTTTTGTGATGCCACCAAGTGCAAATGATGCCTTAATCTGATTGTTAATCATAGCTTGTCTAAGAAAACGTGTGACCGCCAAAGCAGCACCACCAGAGCCTGTTTGAAATGAAAAACCCTCTTTGAAGTAAACTGAATTGATGATGACATCATTCACTGTTTTAGCAATTTTTAGCTCTTTAGGATCTTTTGTGAAACGGGTTGCCCCAGAACCAATCTTTTCTGGATCTCCCACAGCGTCAACTTTGACAATGTAATCGACTTGTGTTTGCTTGATAGAAGCTGGTGTATTAGGATAAGCTTTAATATTGTCAGTTACCAATACCAAAGTATCAGCGTATTGCGCGTCAATTAAAGCGTAACCAAGTGAGCCAAACGCCGCATCACCGTCCATGCCATTCGCATTGCCAGCATTATCTGAATTGGGTACACCAAGAAAAGCCACGTCAATTTTAATCTCACCTTGCTCAATGGCGCGTGCACGATTACCATGTGATCGGAAGACTACCGGATTTTCAAGTAAGCCATGTGATACTGCTTCCCCCAACGAACCTCGCATACCCGAAGACGTAATATTGGTAACAACGCCCTTTTTAATTGCCTCTACAACAATGTCGTTCATAATATTTGTCAAAGAAGACGGTGCTAAAGTTAAATTATGGTATCCCTGATCAATAATGCTACGCATGACCTGATTAAAGACGTAGTCGCCTTCTCGAAAATGATGATGAAATGATATTGTCATCCCATCAGCGACAGTCTTGGCAACAACTTCGTCAATTGATGACAAAACTTTATCACGCCCAGTGGTTGCACGAACCTTGGGCGCAACCCTTTGCGCTATTGGGTGTCCATACGTCACACCGTTGAAAGGCTTGCGTGTCATTTGCTTTAAAATATTATCTGGTATGTCACGTGCTACTTTATTTTTCAATGTAATTTCCCTCCATATCAACTAAGTGGTTGGCCTTTGCCAGTCGCATCACACGTTCTGCTCTTAGTACAACAGGACGGTCAACCATTTGCCCATTCATTGCAATGACACCAGACCCTTTTTGACGAGCTTCTTCAATTGCAGCAATCACATTTTGTGCATTTAAAATCTCTTGTTGAGATGGTTCGTAAACTTTGTTCACCATGTCAATTTGCCGTGGATTAATGAGTGACTTACCGTCAAAACCAAGCTGATGAATAAGCTCCGTTTCACGATAAAAGCCAGCTTCATCATTTAAGTCTGTAAAGACCGTGTCAAACGCTGCAATACCAGCTGCTCGTGCTGCATGTAAAATGACGTTACGTGCATAGCTTAATTCTTGGCCATCGGGGTAACGGTGCGTTTTCATATCCGTTGTGTAATCTTCTGCAGATAATGCAATACCAATCATACGTGTTGATGCCATAGCAATTGCATTCGCATTAACCACACCACGTGCCGATTCAATTGCGGCCATGAGTTGTGTTGAACCTATCTCTCGTCCAAACTGTTTCTCTGCTTCAATAACCAACTTTTCAAGCGTTTGAATCATTTCAACTGATTCCACTTTGGGCAAGCGAATCACATCAATCCCAGCCTTGACCATAGCTTTAATATCATTTTGATAAAAAGGTGTATCTAAGCCATTAATACGTACTACCAGCTCAGCATCCCCATAGTCCACTGTTTTTAGTGCTTGATAAACAAGATAACGTGCCGCATCTTTTTCATCCAATGAAACCGCATCTTCTAGATCAAACATAATTGAATCTGCCCCAAAAATACCAGCATCTTTAACCATCGCCGGATTGTTTCCTGGCACAAACATCATGGTGCGGCGTAATCTTTCTTCCGTAGCCATTACATTACCTCCCAATTTGGTTCATCTGCTAGGTCTAATGCCCGTTGCACAGCTGTCATAGCGCGTGCTTTGATCACCATATCCAAGGCACCCTTATCAACAACTTTTACCTCAGCATTGTCGACACCATACAGTGCTAAAACTGCCGTAATTGTTGCTTTGATTGCATCATCAAATTGTTTTGCAACATCTGAGACTAAATCGAAAGTAATCCCATCGCGCCCTTGACTCAACATAATTTGTACATCAGAAGATTCTAACGTTCCTGCCATCGCAGTTTTTTTAATTTCCATCAATTTTTTGTCCCTTTCTAATGCGCGTTTGTAGCGCGGTAATATTTTCTGATATAAACAGCGCGGTCGTTTCTGGTACCATCTCCGTCCAAACTTGGCGGTTATCAGTTGCAATAGCTTCTCGTACGGCACGCGCTGAGACAACCTGTCGCTGACTATTTAATCGTGGTACGATTGTTAGTTCGATACTGTCATCGAACTCTCGTGCCAATGTTTGATTGTAATGTGCCGTTGTTTCAGATAGGGGTTCACTACCAACATAACGTCGGGTAATATGTCGCGCCGGTGCGATAATATTTTTGAAAAGACGTGCGTCCAAAGTTGTCTGATAATCAATAACAGTCGTTTCATCATGAATAAAGTAAGAAGGAAAGGTGAGATAGCTAACCATGTAGTCACCCCCACTGACGACCACCACATTCTTCAAATCTGCTACACCTTTTGAAACAAGCATTTGGCGTTCAGCCGTTGTGAAAAGAGAAACATCCTGCGCAACCACAAAAACATAAACAAAATCATTTTCTGTGGCCGCTTTTTCAATGAGATAACGATGTCCCCTGGTAAAAGGATTAGCGTTAACGACAACAGCAGCTATTCTTGAGGTCTGATTTCCCATTTGTGGCAACTGCCGTATAAAGCTATGGACATCAGGCAACCCTTTTTCTAAAATCGCCCCCAGACTAGACTCAGCCAATACACCAAATCCAATGTGTTTAAAACTAGCGATATATCGCGGCTTTGTAAACACAAAATGATGAAAACGACCAAGTGTTGCCATATAGTTTTCCAAAGTTGTCATGACCTGATTAAATCGTGCCCCTTTAGAGGTTGCCCCACGGTCGCAAACGGCGATATATTTCAATACTTTACCTGCGATAGCGCCAGTCCCCACTAGGCGCTCACCGTCAAATAGACCAACTATTTTTTCAATCCCTATTAATTCTTTTTCATTAAAATTATCAATATCTAGTTCAGATAAAAATGTTTGCCAATATTGCCGCTGCGTTGGGTTATTTAGATTAATATCCCGTATGATATCAACCATCAGCTACCCTCTTTGTGTTGTTTAGCGTAGGTCAAAACTGCTGCCTCTACTTGAGAAACAACACCTTTGCCAAATACACCTGGCACAATATGTGTTTCGTCTGGATCTGTCATCATGTTTGCTAAAGCTTTTGCAATTTGTACCTGTAATGCCATATCAACATGCTTTAAGCCACTGGCCAATAATCCTTTGAATAAGCCAGGAAATACCAGCACATTGTTAACTTGGTTTGGCCATTGTGATGAACCTGTTGCAACAACTTTAGCCCCAGCAGCAAGCGCTTCTTCGGGTAAAATTTCTGGAACGGGATTAGCTAGTGCAAAAATGATTGGCCGTACGCCCATTTTTGCAACCTGCTCCCCCGATAAAACGTGCGCATCTGATAAGCCAATAAACACGTCTTGTCCAGTGATGACGTCGTCCAATGTTTCGCCAGCTGCTTGAGAAACCTTTCGTGCTAATTCACGTTGATAACTGTTATATCTATCGTCATTTTGTGAAACAACACCATGGACATCAATCAAGGTTATCTTAGTCATACCCGCCGCTATTAAAATCTTTGCGGTAGCCACGCCAGCAGCACCAACGCCATTAATAATTACTTTGAGTTCTGATAATTTTTTATGAACAACCTTGGCGGCATTAATCAATCCTGCCAGTACAACAATTGCTGTTCCTGTTTGATCATCGTGATATACCGGTATGTTAAGTTCTTCACTCAATCGGCGTTCAATTTCAAATACTCGTGGTGCTGCAATGTCTTCTAAATGTATCCCAGCAAATGACGGGGCCATTGCTTTAACCGAATTAACAAATTCATCCACACTCACTTGATTTAAAGCCATTGGGATGGCATTAACATCCGCAAAGTTTTTATAAATTAAAGCCTTTCCTTCAACAATAGGTAATCCTGCTGCGGGACCAATATTACCAAGCCCTAAAACGGCTGACCCATCAGTAATCACAGGAATTAGTTTTCCGCTCATTGTATAAGCTTTCTTCTGTGACTCATCGGCAGCAATGAGTTTTGCTAGTCCAGCTACCCCTGGTGTGTACGCTTCACTCAACTCAGACGGTGTCGTAATATCAAACTTAGATTCAATATCCAATACACCTGTGTGTGCTTCATGAATCGATAAAACTTCTGCCATATTTACCATAGCTACGCCTCTTTTCTTTTTGTAGCATGTGTTTTGTACATGTACATTAATTAACAACCCCTATTCTAGTAAGAGGCTATGGTACTGTCAACGATTTTTATTGATATTTTTTAAATATTTTTTTATAAATAGACGATTTTTTAAATATTTAAAACGAATGAATATTTTTGAATTTAATTTTTTAAAATGAATCGTATTTTTTAAACAGTTTGTTTCAATATTAAAAATTTAGTACAATAGCAGCAGAGGACCAAAATATGAGTTCACATGAATTACTATCTCAAATTGCTGAAGACTATTATTTGAACAAACGACCCTTTGGCGACATCTCAAAAAAATATCATATTAGTCGTTACTTAGTAAATAAATATCTTAACGAAGCTGTAAAAGAAGGCATTGTAAAAATTGAAATAACCGCTAATTCTCATCGTAATGCACAACTTGAGCACATTTTACAAGACAAGTATGCTGATATTAGCTTCTATGTTGTGCAAGACGATATCAATAACATTACGACGTCAGAACATTTATCAAATTATGCGGCGAACTTAGTTGACAAATTACTCAAAGATAATAATAAAGTGATTGGCCTAACTTGGGGTGAAACGATATATAGTATGATTGATAGCCTCAAAAGTACGCCTTTAGAACGGGTTAAATTCACACAATTTTTAGGTGAAAATATGAAATATAACTCAACTGCAGGCTCAATACGTATGGTTGAACGTGCGGCTAAAAAAGTTTCGGGTGAATTTTTGACTTTACCAGCACCACTATATATTTTGAATGACATCGTTAGACAGGGACTATATTCTGAACCTTCCCTGCAAAATACACTGGCTGTAGCAAATAATATGGATGCGTTAATTACCGGCTTGGGTACGTTGCGCTCACTGGAATCTATTCCAATTTGGTGCAACAATCTAAATGGCATTTTCCCAACTATCAATTTCCGTGATATTGCTGGGATGATTTACGGTCGCCCATACGATATTCATGGCCATTTTTTGAATCAAGATGATGATAAAATTGTTGGCCTACCCGTTAATCAAATTATGAAAGTGCCAAGACGTATCTGTTTGGTGCGTGGTAAATCAAAATCTCGACCCGTTGTCGGAGCACTTCGCGGCAAACTTATAACAGATATGATTCTCACTGAAGCTATGGCTTATCGTATTCTCAACGAAGAAAGTTTGTAATGACAATAAAAAAGCAGTTAAATGATCAATGTCATTTAACTGCTTTTTTATTCAAGTTATTTAATTATTAATGAAATACCATACCACCATCAACGATAATCGTTTGACCAGTGATATAGTTTGAATCATCCCCTGCTAGGAAACTAACAACATTAGCCACATCTTTGGCTTCACTCAGACGGCCCAATGCGATACCATTAGAGAATTGCGCCATGCCCCATTCATCATCTTTACCCGCATTTTGCCCAACTTCATGAGCAATATCCCACATCATAGGCGTCTTGACAATACCCGGTGCAAAAGCATTAACGGTAATACCAAACTCTGCTAGTTCTTTAGCTGTTGTTTGCGTAATGCCACGAATAGCAAATTTAGTTGAACCATAAACCGTTAGATTAGGATTGCCTTCAACACCTGCTTGTGATGTGGCATTAATAATTTTACCGCCATGTCCTAATGCTTTAAAGGCCTCGGTAGCAGCTTGTGTGCCCCAAACGACACCGTTGACGTTAATTCCCCATGTCCAGTTCATATCGTCCTCCGTAACCGCCATGATAGGGGTTGTTGGTGCTACACCAGCATTGTTGATGATAACGGAGAAATCACCAAACTTTGCTTTTGTTGCCTTAACAGCTGCAAAAACCTCATCACGCTTTGCGACATCAGCTTTAATCGCAATAGCTTCGCCACCTTGTTGATTAATCTCGCTTGCTACCTTTTGCACTTTATCTAAATGACGACCAACAAGTGCCAACTTAAAACCATCATTTGCCAATCGTTCTGCAATTGCTTGTCCTATGCCTTGTCCAGCGCCTGTTACTAATGCTACTTTTGTCATAATCACATATCTTCCTTATTTTTTTATATCTACACTTAACAATATACGCCGTTTTGTGAAAAAGTAAACATAAATCGTTAAACAATTTTACCCTTGCTAACTGCCATTGGTATAAAATAAAACTATTAGTATTTACGGGAGACATATATGTATTACATTGATGGTCAATTTTATCAACTGGGATTAAAACAAAAAATCAGTTTTTTTATTGTGTCCCTCGTCATTAATTCCTTCGGTAATGGTTTAAGTGTTGCATCCGATATGGGATCTGCCCCTTGGACTGCTGGTGCTGCTAACTTAGCAAATCTAACTGGCTGGCAAATCGGAATTTTTCTAGCTCTTTTTGCCATAGCAGTTGCTTTTCTCAATATGTTTCTAGCCATGAATTTCAATTGGCCTAGACTACTGGGAAATGTGGCTTTTGGCCTATCATTTAGTTTTTTGGTTGGCTTGTTTTCTTCACTATTTATTAATTTAGGGATACATACCTTGCCATGGTGGTTACGTTTGCCGATTGATTTCTTTGCTATTTGGAATATAGGTGTTGCCATCTCAATTTATCAACGTGTGAACTGGGTTTTGCATCCCCTTGACGATTTGACAAACATTCTACGTTTTGATTACTTTCACGGCAATGCTTCAAAAGCACAGATGAGCAATTTCATAGTAGCTATTGCTATTTCCTTAATCACATTTTTATTTACACACCAGTTTGTTGCCCTTGGTATTGGCACAATTGTCTCGTTTCTTTTCCAAGGTCGTAATATTGCCTGGGCTGATAAATATATTTTTAAACACCTGGTTCATGGCGATGTTCGAGGCAATTAAAAAAGTGCTTGGGTATAAAACCAAGCACTTTTTTAAATATATGGGCTATTAAATTTTGTTTTAGCAAAGGTGAGCCATAACGAAAAAATAATACTGACACTTACAGGAATCCACCTGATTAAATTATAACTCGAACTCGCCTTATCAACATGAAAGATAATAACTAAGGCAGCGAAAGCAACATAGCATCCCATTGGTATCAGCTGCCACCAACCAGAAAACCCAGCATCATGCAGACGACGTGTGTATAACGCTATATTGGGTATGAAGACAATCACTGCAATGATTGCGGAGACAACAATTAAAAATGACACCGTACCCATTAACGGTGAGCTCTCGGTTGCCACATTACCCCGCTTGCCAAAGAAAGTACCTAATCCTGCAACCATAACAACAACACACATTAAGCATAAATAGATTACACCCCAAAACCATGTCACCCAATTAAAAGCACGCTGTGAACTGGTCCCCCGAAATGTGGCGTATCTTTTAAAAAAATCGACTAATGCTGCCCAAGCTGTCATATTAATCCCCCATAAAACTCAATTCGTTTTGTCCATTCTACCATTGGTTTATTTTGATAACAATAAAAAAACGGCGACAGCCGTTTCCAATATTATGACATAAATATCTTTTTTGTTGCTTGTTTTACAGCCCCATTATTAAGAACAGCGTAAGTAATCAAAACCTGAATTGGGAAAACAATGACGGATTTGACAAACCTTGGCCCTAACAGAGTCATAAAAGTAGTCATATTATGCACATGGGAATACATGATAAACAGCCACACTGTATTTAAAAAGATGTTAACAACAAGGGTTATTACCCCGACAACTAGGATAATACGCAGCCAACCAACATAATCTTGTTGATAATAACCTAATGCATAAACTAACGCACTAAAGACGGCTGATACCGTAAATCCGATAAAAAAGACACCCGTGGGGTTAACAATTGTAATATTAACGACATCTAATACCAACGCAATCAACATCGTCCACAAAGGCCCATACCATTTGGCGATAAGGGATATGGCAATAAACACAACGCCCACTTTAATAACATTCGTACCAATCGTCAGCTTACCCAAGACTAAATCTAATCCCATCAGTAATGCTAAGACGACTAGTTGACGACTATCTAACTTCGGCAGGACCCACTTATTGGTAATCCCTGATACTTTTTGAACAAACATTGTTCTGAACCTCCTATTGGAGTGTTCACCGCAAATATATTTTGGTGAATGTGACAGTTGCATCGCACGTTTTCAATATCGAAAACATTTCGTTGAAGGCCCACATTCCGTTTCCTTCACACTTAACGCACAACTATCTACCCCGTTTTATTTGTCTCTTGGACTCGTTTATTGTAGCACTTTTTAATCCGAACAATAGAAATAATTAGTTTCCATTTCACGCAAACCAACTATTTGCAACACACAAAATGTTAAAATATTGAGATAAGCTACACTACCAAAAGTTACATATCAAAGGCGGTAACCATGACAAACAATGCTATAGAAAAACCACGTATTACAATTACCAATGTCATTTGGTGTTATGATGCTGTCAACCAAGCCGTTAAGCTATTGCTCATCAAACGTGCAGATACGCCGTTCCAAAATTTTTGGGCTCTGCCAGAAACCTGGCTGCGCGTAGATGAGAGCGCTCATGAGGCCACATTACGCTTAGTTAGAGAAAAGCTAGGGCTGGATTTACCCAATATTCACGCTGAGCAACTCGCAACATTCACTGAGCCAGACCGATCACCTGGTGAACGTGCGCTATCGTTAAGTTATATGACTTTTCTACCAGTCGAGCCTCTGCTAACACCTGGCCCAGGAGCAACAGACGCCCAATGGTTCACATTAAAAAAACACAAATCTGGTTTATTTCAGTTTAAGTATCGCGAGCTGTTATTTCGTACGCTGTTAGCTGATGACTATATCACACACAACGACCCGCAACACCGACTCGCGTTCGATCATAACTGGATACTCACTGTTGCTACGCAACGAATTGTGAACAAACTGGATTACCAACCAACTATCTTGTTAACACTTGGACCCGCATTCACTTTAAAACAAGCCCGACAAGTCTTTGAAATTTTTGGCAAAAAAGAGCCTGATAACTCAAACTTTCTTAGAAACCATCAACATATTTTGATTCCGGTAGGTTCAAGTAGTCAAAATAAGCCTGGTCGGCCAGCAAAAAAATATCAGTTGCTTATTGATTTATTATAGTGTATAGTTCTCCTTAACCAATAAAAGTAAAATTAACTTTTATTAGCATTGGAAGGAGAGATTTTGTCATGGACAAATCTAAACGTCTGCTACTTATCGTTGGCACAGCTTGGATGATTGATGCTCTGGACGTCGCTATACTGTCATTTATGATGCCACTCATCAAAACAGAATGGACATTAAATGAAACGCAACTCGGCTTAGTCGGTGCAATGACTTCATTTGGCATGTTGATTGGGGCATTACTTTGCGGTAAACTGTCTGATCGATTTGGTCGTAAGAAAATACTAATGGGGACACTTATTTTGTTTTCGCTTAGTAATTTGGCGCTCGTTTTTGCACCAAATGTCACTTGGTTCATGGCGATTCGTTTTATTACTGGTATAGGTCTCGGCGGTGAATTGCCTGTAGCTGCAGCACTAATTGCCGACCGCTATACTGGCACAAAACGCTCACAAATGCTCGTGCTGAGTGATAGTTTTTGGGCTTATGGCTGGATTTTAGCATCCCTAATTGCTTTCTTTGTCATCCCACACTTTGGTTGGCGAATTGCTGCACTACTTACAGCAGTATTGGCGTTGTACGTTTTCGTCTTACGAAAACATTTGCCCGATGATGCGATTACCCATAAGCAAAATACTGCTTCTTTCCGACAACTCTTCTCCCCAAAACACAAGTGGCCTTTAATTATGCTAAGTTTGGTTTGGTTCATTGTGATGTTGACCTATTATGGTATTTTCCTATGGTTACCTAGCGTGCTTGTTTTACGTGGTTTTTCAATTGTCCATTCGCTAGGCTACACACTTGCTATGAGTATCGCACAGCTACCCGGCTATTATTTAGCAGCGCATTTACTGGCTAAAATGAACCCCAAAAAACTACTCATCGGCTATCTTATGGGAACAATTTTAGCTAGCCTGATATTTGGATTGGCCAATAATGTTACCATTATTTTAATTGCCGGCGCGGCATTATCATTCTTTGATTTAGGTGCTTGGGGCATCCTTATCGCCTTAACACCTAGCCTCTTCCCACACGCTATTCGCGGTACTGCAATGGGTTCAGCTCAAGCAGTTGGCCGCTTGGGTGCCGTGATTGGCCCATTCTTAGTCGGCTGGTTACTTGATATTAAAGTAGGTATTGGTGGCGTCTTTAGTCTATTCGTAGGCTTATTGTTAATTGCCATTATCATTATGGCTTTCGGTATCAAAACTAGAGTCGACAATTTCGACAACTGATAACCACTTGCAGACTCATGCCCATAATAAAGAGGTCGCAATTAAAAAAGATCGTCAACATCATAATAGTTGATGATCTTTTTTTAATGTCATGCGACTGTGCTATGGCTTAATGTAGGCAAAGCCTTGATGTTGTTTGTTCACCAACTCTACAACGCCAGATGGTACGATACGACTCTCGGCTTGTAATTGTTTTGGTAGTATTTGTCGTTGCTGTAACGAATTGTTGCAAACCGCAACATCGATGCCTCGTCGATATAAGTCAGTTAAATTGATGTCGGCGTCTTGGCGTACCTGCGTAACCGCCTCACCATTAACCAACAATTCAATTATCCCGTCATCATGACTTTGCTGCCAATGTTCATATAAGTGTGACAGATTAGATAATACGGTTGGCCACTTGTTTGTTTCATCGATATGCACGATCACGTTCATTTTATTTTCCTACGCCTTTTTAAAGCAGTATAGCACTTATCCACGAAAATTGTTTAATACAAGTATGTGCTTTGGTTGTCGATGTTCTGTCATATGAAATGCCTTTTCAGAGGTACTAATCTCACAACACAATACTTTCTAGCCTGCTTTTAGCAACTGGGTGAAAGTTTTTATTTGACTTATTAATTATAAATATTGGTCCTTCCAACAAAGAACTGATATAATCAACTTCTACTAGTGTCATTAATAACGTCTTGTGGTTTTCATTTTTCAGATACTGTGCTCTCAACTATCGAATGGCTGTTGTATTTACGATTAAATTCTTAAGAGTAACTATCGCTCGTATAGAATCAAATCAAGTTGCCGAATCTCTTGTTTTGCTATCACTAATAGCTAAAGCGCTAGACACAATGGCTAACTATTTAAGGCAAAATGATAATAATCCATAATACGTGCATTGAATCACGTTAAAAGCATAATTGGGGAAAATAAATGAGAACAAAAATTATTACAAACTGGTGGTCAACTCAATTACTAGCAGATCAAATCAATGCCGCTTTATCTGACTTAGAAGCGAACGGTTATGAAATCATAAATGTACAATATACGTCACCTTTTTTTGTGTACACTGCTATGATTGTTTATAAATAACTCGTCCGTGGTCGTGAGATAAAACTATGAAAATAAATAAAAGATTTTGGAAATTAAGACTAACGTTAATTATCGTTGTTCTTGCATTAATGATTGTCAACAACACATTCAACTTGAATCAACAAATAGTCGGACTTATTCAGGGGGTTATATTGCCTATCTTGTTGGCTCCACTGGCTTTTGAAAGTTACCAAGATAAAAAATGGTGGCTGTTTACTTTTGCTAGTGCACTAACTATGATAAGTATCTTATCCCTCGTGCAAAGTATTTATCATTTTTATGTTTTAAATTATTAAGCCACGCGTTTTAGCAAGATAGCAAACCGCTTAACAAAGCTCGTCATGACATTAATCATGACCTGAAGCCTTAAGGCAAATCTTCACTGACACTGCACGAATTATAACACATATTAAATGGTGAACAACATAAAATTTATGCGTTTAAAACGCTAGCATACTTTTACTATAAGTAACTATTTTAGGGGGCAAACATGAAAAAAAACAGACAATTTTCATCACAGTGATGTGCCTATCTATACTAATTGCCTTAATGACAGCAACCATAATAACTGATAATCGCCTTTATGCCAAAATTGGCTCATCATTGTTGGGCATTTTAACGGGTGTATCTCTTATTTTAGAAATAAAGAAAAACGGTCATTTGACTTGGCAAAGTGGTGGTTTCTTATTCATTAGTTTGTGGTTTATATTAAATCCATGGCTTCATATTACTGGATAATAATTTAAATTCATATACTCATAAAGTCAATAACTCATTGTTACTGAACCATCTGGGTCTATTACAAATTTTGTATATTATATTCTTTTTAATAAAAAGACTCCAGCGAATGATTGTTGCTGAGCAAATAGAAGAAAAAGTTTTGAATAAATTCTCTCAAGTCAGAAAATATAACTTTCTCGGAAAATAACTGTCATACAGATTTGCAGTGGAAAATACTGAATTAAAATTAACAGAACCTCAAGCTATTGTTCAATACAACTAAGACAAATAAAAAAAGTCTCCAACAACTACGTCAGGGGCTTTTATTATTGTTTGAAGCATAAAAAGACAACAAAAAAAGCCTAACAGGCTCTTGATAGAATTTATATACATCTTACAACTAAATTTTTTATTTAAAGGAATTACTATAATATTTAAAATGATTGTCGGTCTCTCTGTACCGGCCAAAATATATCACACATACGATTAAACTTTAATTAAACAAGTATACTGCTAGACTTGTTAAAGAACTCTCTGTTTCTATTAACACTTATGAGTATACCATGTATTCGTATTAATTACAATTTTTGGATTTACCACCTACTTTTTTCGTTTGTATTGGACAACGATTAATAGCTTACACTGTTTTGGCGTCAGCCTAAAAAATCGTTACTATTTTGTTATTGCTTTGAGACACTGCTCTTATACTAAAAAAATGGACTACTTTTATTCAGTCCGTAAAATGAAAGTATAGGAGTATTTTTATGTCAATTCGTTATTCACAAGATTTTAAAGATTCACTGGTTAAACTTCACCAAGAAGGACGTTCACTTAAGTCATTAGCAGAGGAATTTGGACCTTCAAAAGATTCTATTGCTATTTGGGTCAAGCAAGCTACCCCAGTCATGATTCAGGGTCAGTCAAAGACGTTAAAGGATGTCAAGCAATTAGAAAAGCGTCTCGCTATTTTGGAGGAAGAAAACGAAATTTTAAAGCGAGCGGCCATCTTACTAGCCAAAAAATAGTCCGTAATGTGGGATTGCCGCTCGTTAACCAATTTTTAGCACAAGGCTACGCGCTTGTGCGTATTTTAAGTGCACTTAAAATCAAACCTAGTACCTATTACAACTGGCGCCATTGGCAGCCCAGTCGACAAGAAAAGCGTAGAGAATCTCTAAAACCTTATATTTTAGACGTTTGGAAAACCTTTAAATTTTATGGTTATCGCCGTATTGCTGCTTATAGTCAACAAACCGACGGGCCGAAAGTATCTGAGTATATGACACTCAAATTGATGCGTGAATTAGGGATTAAATCCCGCATGCAAAAACGTTATCGCAAGCCAAAAACTGTGGTGACTGTTGATCAAAAGCCCAATTTGATTAGACACTTGCATGATTTGAGCGGTGTTTGGCAAACAGATATCACTTATATTCAGTTGACTAACCACAGATGGGTCTATTTAGCGACCGTTTTGGATCCTGAGAAGAGAAAAGTATTGGGCTATAAAATTGGCGATACAATGACAGCCGAGCTAGCCACAAGTGCCTTACAGATGGCTTTAGATAAGCATCGAAAGCCATTAATTATTCATTCAGATATGGGGTCGCAATACACGAGTGCTGAATTTAATATTAAATGTCAAAATTATGGCTTGAAACATTCATATTCACTCAAAGGACATCCATACGATAATGGCCGTATGGAAGCATTTCATTCAATATTGAAACGTGAAGAGGTGTATTTGAAGGCATACGAAACATTAACGCAAGTCCAAGCAGCCATTGGTTGGTATATCAATTTTTATAATCGCAATCGTATCTCAAATGTTGCCTAAGTAACTGAATAAAAATAGTCCAATTTATTGACTTCTGAGCAGTAATTGATAACGGCTAATTTATTGATTAGTTTTTCTGTAAACATTTTTTAAAACCAAAAGACAAGCCATAATGTAATGTGCGCTCGTCTACTGTTTATCCAACAAGATTCATCTTTAATTGCTGTACCAATATCCTAACTTCATCACGTGTCTTTCTAAACTGATTTTGAATAACCTCTTCTGTTCCTGTGGTGCTAGCCGGGTCAGTTAACGGCCAATGCAACCTTTTAATATTGGCTGGAGTAACAGGGCATTTATCATTGGCATCTCCACACAACGTAATAATATAGTCACAGTTAAATAAAAAATCGTTATCAATTAAATCGGACGTATGATTAGATATATCAACTCCCACTTCTGCCATAACACTTACAGCTCTTTGATTTAATCCATGTTGTTCAATACCTGCACTCTTAATTATCCAGTTCTTAGGCATAATATCTTTCGCAAACCCTTCTGCTATCTGACTACGGCAGGAATTTCCTGTACACAAAAAGTAAATTTTCATTAATCTATTCCTTTAAATTTATAAAATACTGTTGTACAACTAATTATACCTGATACTAAATAAATCCATATTAATAAACCTATTTTGGGTTAATAACTTAAAACTTATAAAGTGTAGCCCCAACCAGCGGGTTCCTATTTACGTCTTTTGTAATGTACATATAGCATGTCTTACAACAAAACATGCTAATAACCATAAATGTTTGTGCTACCCCTAAACGCCTATTTTTAGTTAGAAATGCCTTTATATCAGCATTCTATATGAAAAAATCACCTTTAAAAAATTTTTGATTTCTGCATTCGTAAGATTTCAGGACGCCACCTTGTGACGCTCCCCTCCAACAACCCAACCCCGGGTTTTTTTATAAAAACCAATATTAAGGGCATATGTACCTGATTTTTTAGTAATATGTCATACTTTTTTAGTGAACTGGTCAACTAATTGAACATACCTATAAATCCTAACGGCATTGGTAATTGCTTTATGTGAACCAAAAATTTCTACATTTTCACGAATCACTTATTGAATTTCAAATTATTTTTTTGTTTAGTTCTTTGAATTTGATAACAATCAATCTTCTTCCAATCATTCATCACGTTTCTTTATTACAAACAAAAAGCACTGCTTTTACTGCAATGCAGAATATCTTAAATGATTAAAACTCAAAGTTATGTGTTAGAGTCTTTAAAATGATGATGCCATTCAATTAATTTTACTCTTGGTCCTTGTAAATTAGTATATCAGACCTTTTTAAATAATGGTTTCATAATTATGGGTGCTAGTATCGTTGAAACAATTACGGCAACAACAAATTCTGCTGACGTATCATCATTAATAATCTGTGATGATATACCTATTTGAATAATTACAAGAGCCATCTCACCTCTAGAAATCATCCCCGCTCCTATTGCGTTTGCAACATTAACATTTAAACCTGAAAGTCTTGCTCCCCATAAAGACCCGATAAATTTGGTTGTAACAGCCAACACACTAAATATTATAATAGCTGTTAGCTTGTTCCCTAGTCCTTGAATCGCAACTTCAAGACCAATAGATCCAAAGAATACTGGATAGAAAAACCAATTACCAATTTTTGTACTTAAAGCACCTACCTTATCAGAAAAATTAAATTTTCTCAATACTATTCCTAAGGCAAAAGCAAATAAGGGCAATAGACTATTTATCCCTAATGCGCCTCCGCCTACAAAAACAGAGAATAACGTCACAGCAACCAAAGCAATTATATCATCCAACACAGCTGCTGAAAGTATAATTGCCCCCATTGAAGTCGCTAATTTCTTTTGTTCGGCTAGTACAGCTAATGTGATTGAAATAGACGTTGCAGAGAAAACAACCCCCGCAAATATAGCAGTTTGCATATTATATCCAAGCAATAGAAATGCAATCGGGAAAGCAATTACTGGTAATAGCACTCCCATGATTGCAATAAGCGAAGAGGCCTTAATATATTTTTTCATTTCTTTTACATCAGACTCTAGACCCGAATTTAACATTAACAAAAAAATACCTGTCTCAGCAAACAAGTGAATTAAATAGCCTGGTTCTACTACATTCAACAAACTAGTTCCTAAAATGATACCTGACAATAGTTGTCCAACAACTTCAGACAACCCAAACCAAGTGCCTATTTTCCCAAGTACAACAGTAACTATAACTAGCAAAAAAATTAATAGATATTCCATTATTTCTCCTAACATTTAAAAAGCCCCAAAAACAGCTAGTTCCCCGACTAACCATTCTTGAAGCTTACGCCCAACCGTTCAAATTTAATTACGTTTACTATAACATAATTTTGATGTTCAAATCAAATTTGATCATCTAGTTACATTTTTTTATTCCTGCAATTAATTTTTGTGATGTTCTAGCACAACTGAATTCATACTACTTTATCGGCTCACTCATTATACAATCTTGCCCGTGGTCGCTCTATCTTGCTGACTATGGCATTTAATTCGTTATTTAATGCCACAATATAGCTAGTTGGTGCTACTACATTATAGACTCTCCAAATGGTCTTTTTCGCGGTCTTTAAGCCTGTAAATCTCTTTTAACTCAGGTGTTAGCTTTGAGACTAAACACATCTAAGGCGCGCTTAATTTCACGTATAAACGGCTCGTTGTAACGTCTATATTGATTAGCACTATCTGGGTACTCATCCATAAAGTCCACTTGTACATCTATGCTCCCTGTAAAGTATTCACTTAGTATTTTACGATTAGTCCACTGGTTTGTCATAGTTACCTCTTTAATGAGCTGGTATTCTATGAATATTATACTGTATATATACAATTTAAATTAGTATATATGCTGATTATGTACCACATTCTGATGATTTACTAAATGTTTCCCACTTTTGTAAATAAAAAACGGCTTAAATGCCGTTACACTGCTTACTTGCTTATTTAAAATGTTTCCCAAAAAGTTTCCCATTTTGTGTGAAATGCTATGAAATACAGTGCAACGTTTTTCATAAGAAAAGGCGCTGCATCAAGGTTTTTGCAACCTTATGCAACGCCATGAAATGCTAAATGGAGAAGAAGGGATTCGAACCCTCGCACGCTTTAACACGTCTACACCCTTAGCAAGGGCGCCTCTTCAGCCGCTTGAGTACTTCTCCATAACAGATACTACTATACCAGATAAAATCATTAGTAGCAAGTGTTTTCATAATCAAACATTTCCATCACTCGCTAGTACGCCAGCAAAATCCTCATGGTAAATAGCATACTTTTTTTCACCAACACCAGAAATAGACAAAAATTCTTCATCTGTTTTTGGCCTTAAAATGGCCATATTCATCAATGTTTTATCCGAGAATATCAAAAAAGGCGGTAAGCCTGCCGCTCGTGCTAACTCTAAGCGCTTGGCCTTTAGCTTAGCGAACAATTGATTATCAGCATCTGACATTTTCAAACCGGTAGCTGCTGATGTCGCTTGTCGTTGTGCAATAACTTGGCGATTGACACGTTTTTCGACCACAAGTTCACCTTTAAGCACACGAACACCCATAGCCGTTAATTTCAGGACTGGATACTCACCACCTTCAATTTTCAGGTAGCCATCAGCGGTTAAATAGTCGATAAACCGACTGATATCTTTAATTGTGCGTTCTTTCATGAGACCATATGTGGGTAAGGTGGTTAAATAATCATACTTTTTCACAGCTGCATCATGGGATCCCTTTAGCACCTTGGCAACCATCGTTTTACCAAAACTTTGATTCATTCGCACAACATTGGCCAAAACACGCTGTGAATCAGTCGTTACATCAACGATGTCACGAGAATCTAAACAATTAGAGCATTGCCCACAATCTTTGGCAACTACTTCACCAAAATATGCTAATAGATAACGCGGTAAACATGTTCCGGTATTAGCAAAAGCATTCATTTCACGAATTTTGTTATATTCGTTTTGTTTATACGCCTCAGTCCCTTCAGATTTTTGGACGAAGAACTCTTGCAAATGTATGTCTTGTGGCGCATATAGCAGTAAGGCTTCCGACGGTAAACCATCGCGCCCAGCACGTCCTATTTCCTGATAATAGGCTTCAATATTACCAGGCACAGCATAGTGAATCACAAACCGAACATCTGGTTTATTAATGCCCATGCCAAAGGCATTTGTTGCAATCATAACTTCTACTTCATCATATAAAAAGGCTTCTTGCATGGCTTGCCTTTCTTTTTCAGGCAAACCCGCATGATAACGTCCAACTTTCATTCCCTGTTTATTCAGAGACGTATATAACTCATCCACTTGCTTACGCGTAGCAGCATAAATAATACCACTTTTACCCTGATTTGCTCTTAAATAGTCTTGTACATACTGTCGCTTATCCACTTGGTGCGCAATCTTAAGTGCTAAATTGTCGCGAGCGAACCCTGTCAGTACAGTATCCTCATCCGCTACGCCCAGTAATTGCTGCAAATTCTGACGTACACGCTCCGTGGCTGTTGCTGTTAAACCAAGAACTGCTGGTTGCCCTGAAATTTGTGACAGTAATGGCAGTATGTTCAAATAGCTCGGCCGAAAATCATGTCCCCACTGTGACATAACATGGGCTTCATCAATGGCTATCAATTCAATGGGTAATTGCTGGATAAACCCAAAAAAGCTCGGGATTTCCAAGCGTTCTGGTGACACATACAACATTTTATAAAGACCAGCACGAATATCTGACATACGCTGCGCTTGCTCTGAACCAGGTAACGTGGAATTTAAAAATGTTGCGTCTATTCCCATCGCATTCAAACCGTCAACTTGATCTTTCATTAATGAAATCAACGGCGAAATTACTAAAGTAATACCTTCAAACATCAACGCTGGTAATTGGTAGGTAATTGATTTTCCCCCACCCGTTGGCATAATTGCTAATGCATGCTTGTGTGCCAGCACTTTTTCTATAATATCTAATTGTCCTGTACGAAAATCATCGTACCCAAATACTTCTTTTAAAATTTCACGCGGTTTTTGCATAATTCCATTATAAGCCATTGGCTTACCTCATGCTTACTTAAAACACTGTCGTGACATCATTAAAATTAGAGACATGTAATTGACCATGTTCATCTAAATCAAACACAGCTACTGCACCATTTTTAGGGCGTGAGGCCGTCTGTAGTTTGCCATAATGTTGCGCAAGATTGCCAATTAATTGACCATGTGTGACCAACAACAGATTAGCATTGGCAGGATAATGTTGCTGCAGCGTAGCTAGTGATTGATCGATGCGCCGCCAAAAAGCTGCGGCATTTTCACCTAAATGTTGTGGGTCCAACTGATAGATTGTATCCATGATAGTTGTCATATCGACATGTTGACCAATTTCGCTTGGATTGTCAGTTGGTAAGCCTAACGCGTCACCAACCGCACCCCACATCTCATGATTGCCGCCGCCTTCAAAGCTACCAAAGAAATATTCACGCCAATCTGCTGTAACCTTTAATTCAGGCGTATCGAATTGATTTTCAGCTAAAATAAATTCCGCCGTATGCATAGCTCGAGAAGTATCTGACGACAATGCCGCATCAAAACGCACGTTTTGTAAACGTTCTCCTGCAGCCTTACCATCATGCTCGCCTTGTGCCGTCAAGGGTGTGTCAGCCCATCCTTGAACCTTGTCTAATTGATTAAAAATTGTCTGCCCATGTCGCACCGTATATAGTTTCATTATGACACCTCCTGTTAAATGACGATTATGATTTATTCTTTAATTCTACGCGTTTTTTTATTATTGTGCGCTTAAATAATACTACTCATGACTATAATCGTTATAAACGTATTGTTGACTTCTCATTTATGATAGTATAAAAGAGAAGTTAATTACACATTTAGAGGTCATTGTTTTGGAAATAGTTAATCATGTTCAGCATTATCGTAAGCAAGCTAACCTAACACAAGAAAAATTAGCGCAATTAGCCCATGTTTCTCGAAAAACGATTAACTCTTTAGAACATGGGCATTACACACCATCGTTGTTATTGGCTTTGCAGATATCAAAAATACTTAACTTAGATATCAATGTTATCTTCAGTATAAAGGAATAAAAAGGTGCTATTCGTCATGAAAAAAATTATTTTTGAGCAAGTTGTTAATATGATTCTCGCAACACTATTAGCTTGTGCCACTGCAACCACAGTATTACATTCTACAATTGATACATCCACCACTAACTATTTTGTCGAGATTAAGTTCAACAGATTATGGTTACTGTTCATATTGATGTCTATTATTTTTTCTATTCTCCGCTACGTTTACGGCAAAGTTTTTGGTCAACATGATGGTTATGATACTAAAGCAGCAGAATTCAGTTGCCAAGATGAACGTGAACAACTCATTTCACAACATGCTACTAAAATTACTTACCGCTTTATGACGAATATCTTGGCTGCATCTTTGGCCATTTTATTATTCTCCAATTTACTTGCTAATTCTATTATGATGTTACGCTTAATCCCGATTATTTTAATTGCGGTATGCTTTAATCTGATGTTACTTATTTATCTAATCGCTTGGATCTTTTACGACCATAATATTTAACCACAATAATTACTGATAATAAAACAGCGTTAGCGCGTTATTTTTAACATCGATTGGCGGTTTGAAATGCATCAACAACTTACTTTAGCGCAATTTAATGCGCATTACTTCTATAAAACAGAATTAGTATCGCTGTGCAAACAGTATGGTTTACCTGCATACGGCACCAAGGCTGAACTCAATCAATATATCCGTTTATATCTATCTGGTGAACCAATCACTCACATTAAATCTACTCGCAAAAGACCACCTCACAAAAAATTAGCGACAGGACAGTTATCACTTAAAACCAAAATTGTTGGCTCTGGTTTTAAGTTTAACAATGAAGCGCGCGAATTTTTTGCCAATTACTTTGGTGTGGCTCACTTTTCCTTCAAGAAAGAAATGGCGATTATCAAGCGACGTGCCGAGACAACACATGATAATCAATTAACTGTTGGCGACTTGCTGAAACTATATACAGATATGGTTGCGCAAAATACACAGAATCAGGTGCGTCGCCAAACACACGAAGAGTCCACCTATCAATGGAATAATTTTGTTAGAGATTTCTATGCTAGTCGTGTATCAGCACAATATACCAATAAGTTAAAAGTGGCAGCTATTTTGTGGCATCATGTTAAAAACACACCACAATCCAAAATCTATCACGACAACTTGGTTAGTAAATATGCAGAAGAAATTAATTATTTTAAGAAGTGAACTAATCACTTGTGCAAAACCTATTTCTTCTTATTAACCATGCTTAGATAATTAACTTTGCAAATTAACAATATTCATAGTATCGAAAAAACACTTTCACTGAATAAGAAAGTGTTTTTTCTGCATTGTACTACTGTAAGATATATTTACCGCTTGAAAGGGTTCAATTGGAAACGCCATGTGGTTTTTCGGCGTAATAAAAAATGACTGACAGCAACTATGCCAGCAAGTGCAATTAATATATATAACTGCAGCCATTGAAATCCTGAAAATTGGCCTCTTAAAATGTAGACACTTTGCATCATGAGGTACAAAATACTAAACCACCCAAAATAAGCAGCTAGAATATTGCCACCAATTCGCGTGATTTTATCAAACCAGTTTTCGGGTTGACCAGCAAAAAATTTCATATGTAACCAATCTAAAAATAGCATAATAAAAATAAAGCTCAAAAGATCCATGCCCACTAATTTAAGAATTGTCAAATAATCTCGTGTCACATTAAAATGTTGCTGATGGACTATGTTTAAAACATAAGCAGTTAATATATCTGAGCCCAAAATAAAAAGTAGCCAACTCAAAGGTTTGGCGCGAACCATATCACGAATCATCTTATTCTCCATTATTGCTGATTTGACACAGCATGACTATAATCAACTAATCCCGCAACTGCCGTGCTGTTTCAACAACCTGATTATACCACTTCATATATTCCGCACGATTTTCATGTGATAAGCGAATCATATAAAACGAGCGGTTAAATGTCTCCGGTAAAACTTGATAAGGAATATCTGGTGTCAGACTCTGGATGCTCACAATCGATTTGCCAACATTTTGCGCTAACATTCTGACAATAACATCGTTATTAGAAATTGTCATGGCGTGCTGTGGCACAATGTTATTTTGTTTAAAATATTGCTGTGTGTAATGATACACACCCGAGCCTTTTTCACGCACAAGCCAACGTTGATCTGTTAGATTACCAGCTAATACCAATTGATCGACAGCTACCTCATCACGCAAAATGTAATCATGGGTAATGGGTTTTTCAATCATACCAAAATCAAAACGATGATTTAAAACGCCGGCCAGAATTTCTTCTGAATTATGCATTTCAATCGTCACATCAACACTATCAAGCTGCTCAGAACGCATCTGTGCAAACAATTTTGGTAAAAGAACTGTCGCTGATGTTTGCGATACACCAATACTAATATTCAGTCTTTCATCGCGTCCAACACTATCTGTCACCGTTTGCCATTCATCAAGTAAATGTCGCGCCTTTTGGTAGAGTAACCGACCATTTTGCGTTGGTGTAAATTCTGTCCGACCGTTACGATGAAACAGTTGAGCTCCTAATTCTTTTTCTAATTGTTGAATATGCACACTAACAGTTGGTTGAGAAATAAAACGTTGCGCTGCTGCTTTTGAAAAAGAACGCGTCTCATAAACTGCCACAAAAGTTTGAAGTAATTTAAACATGTTCTCACCTATTACATTTATTAATTAAACACATTATAAATATTTATTTTACAAATAGCAAATAGCGCGGTAGCATTAATCATATTAAAAGTTGTTGTGCTTGGCACACACATCGGAGGGAAGAGTCATGAGAATTAAATCTAACATGATATCGGGTATCATTATGACACTCATATTATCTGTGATCTCAAAATTTTTAGCACAATGGTTGCCCTTTTTAGGCGCCGAAGGTATCGCAATGTTACTAGGCATTGTCTTAGGTAATACACTGTTAAAACAAGCCGGTTTCGCCCCAGGTATGAAGTGGGCCGAAAAATACCCCATTGAAATCGGTATCGCCCTCATGGGCCTCACTGTGACACTGCGTACTATTGAGCAGCTCAAGCTACATGGTATTTTATTTATTCTGCTACAAATGTCACTGACAATTTTAATCGTTTTGTGGCTAGGTGGTCGATTATTCAAAGTCTCACCTAAAGCTGCCATGCTTATGGGCGCTGGTAATGCCGTCTGTGGCTCCAGTGCCATTGCTTCGGTAGCCCCAGCGATTGGCGCAACCGACGATCAACGTCGTACAACAGTTGCCACTGTCAGCATTACCGGTGTTGTGCTCTTGTTGCTACTACCGGCAGTTGGTCCCTATCTTGTTGGCCAGCACAACATTCTGCTTGGTGCATTAGTTGGTGGTGTCGTGCAGTCTGTTGGTCAAGTTGTTGGTACAGCCGCATTGATCAATCCAACTGTTGTGACCTATGCCACGCTATTTAAGATGCTACGCGTTATTTTGCTCACGATTGTCGTCATCGTTTTCTCAAAAATGGCACAAAAGCAACAAACTGATACCACTGTTGTTGCACCGAAAGGGATTAAAATCCCCTGGTTTATCATTGCCTTTGTCGTTCTTTTACTGGCTAACAGCTTTATGATGCTCCCCCATGTTTTGACAACTGGTGCGAAAAGCATTTCTGGTTTCTTTGGTATTGTGAACCTAGCTGGTATTGGATTGAACTTGAAAATTAATACTATCAAAAAAGCCGGTGGTAAATTCTTGACTTATGGTTTGGTCACTGGTCTAGTCCAAGTGATTTTAGCAGTGATTTTAATTCGTATCTTATTTTAATGAAGTAACTGTATTCATGCCCTAGCAAAAGCCCACCTGATTTAGAGTAATCCAAATGAGGTGGGCTTTTTGTATGCCATTTGATTGCCGTCGTGACACCAACGTGACTGCCTGATTTTTTTAGTATGCTGCAGTCATTTCACTTGCTGTTACAACTTACAATTCACGTTGTTTTAAGCCGATACCTGTTATTGCTGACAAAATAGACATAATAGGTGAGAGTAAAGCAAAGAGTGTGTATGGGGCAAACTGTACAACAGGTACACCTAGCGTTTGTGCGGCGAAAGCACCTGCTACACCCCATGGCACAAGATAATTCATTACCGTGCCTGAATCTTCAATTGTGCGACCCAAAGCCAATGGTGAAAGTTTAACTGTTTTGAAACTCTCTTTAAACAATTGTCCTGGCAAAATAGTTGACAAGTATTGTTCTCCGACTAAGAAATTGGCGCTAATGCCTGTTAATAGTGTCGCTAACACAATGGCACGTTGACTACGTAAATGTGCCACAATCGGTGCCATGACAGTATTTAATATACCAAGTCCACTCAGTAAACCACCCAACGCTAAGGCCAGCATAATCATCATAATCGTGTCCATCATGGCAGACATACCGCCGCGATTGAGTAATGCCATAAGTGTTGGGTTATGACTAGTTGTTTTGAATCCTTTTACTAATAAATTAGCCCATACCGTAATACTATGCTGCGTCAGGAAAGCCGCACTTGAAACGATGATATTTAACATCAATGCTGGTATAGCGGGAATTTTGAACCACGCTGTGATAACTAGTAAGCCAAGTGGTACGACAGCCCACAAAGTCGGTTGCAGTAACGGTAATAATGCTGCAATTTTTTGTGTCGCATGGGCTGTTGTGTGATGTCCAAAACTCAGTACAACACTCACCAAAAATGTGAGTCCCCAAGCAGGTACTGTTGTCCACATCAAATTCTTGATATGCGCAAATAAATCCGTCTCAGAAATAGCACTAGCTAAATTTGTTGAATCCGATAGTGGCGAGCTCTTATCACCAAAGATAGCACCTGATAAGACAATGCCCGCAACTAGCGCCGGATTCATCCCCATCAATGTGCCAACACCCATGAGTGATACGCCAACTGTTGATAACGTTGTAAAAGCACTACCAATCAAAGCACCAACAATTGACGTGGTCAGAAACGCCGTGGGTAAAAAGAAAGTTGGTGTTAATAACTTAAAGCCTACCCAAATCATAGTTGGAATTACACCTGTAGCCAACCACAATGCGATCAAGGCACCAATCAGTAAAAATAGAAAAAGTGGTGTTAAACCTGATTCAATGCCTTTAATTAATGCCTGTTGACTATCACGCCATGACACCCCCTGTGTTCTAGCAACAATCATAATCATGCCAACAACCACTAATATCGGCGCTATTGGCATGAGGCCAAAGCCAATTACACCCGTGGCTAAAATCACTACCGTCGCCAACAACAATATAACAGACAATTTTGTTCCTAACTTATTTGTCATTATTTTCTCCTGTCGTCACCAGTTACCTGATGTTTTTTATAATAAAAAAAGTCCCCGCTGTCATAATGACAGAAGGGACGAATCGACAATTAAAAAATCCGTGGTACCACCCAGCTTACGCGTTAAAAAACGCATCACTTTGGCATTTGATAACATGGTGCTGCCACGCTTAAATCGATAGCTGTATTTCGGATGATAACACCTGTGCAGTTTTCACCAACCACTGCTTCTCTTGACGCCGAATGTTTATCCTACTCAAAAAGTGCTAATTTCAAGTAAGCATAGTGTACTATGTTGCCGAGTGCTTGTCAACCGGTCGCCTAACCATAAACAACAAAAACCCTGTGACAAGCATCATAGCAATAAATACTGACAAAAAGAGACTATTCATCCACCCTTTATCCATCATCAGGCCTGAATATATCGGTCCCACAACACGTCCAAAACTGATCATCATCGTGACAAAACCTTGTGCTTGGCCAGCAACGGCTGGCGGTGTGATTTGCGCTACCCAAGCTGGTACTTGTGGACTTTGCAGCATTTCCCCCACGGTTAGCAATTCAAAAACAATAACCATTTGCCAAAATTCTCGCACAAAAATTAAAAAGAAAAAGCTACTAGCAAAAATAACGCTACCGATAATGACCGACACATGATAAGGGTGTTTATTAGCCCAATTGGAAACAAATTTTTGAAAAATAATAATTGTAACACCATTAATCATCCACAAATCAGCGTAATTACGTGTCGGCATACCAATCATTTTCATATGTGGCGCCATGACCGTTTCCCATAACATATAGGATAAGTAAGTAATAAACAATAACGCACCTATTACTGCTAGTAAGAACGTCACCTTGAACTTTGCTGTTGTTGTGGCCATTTCTGTCACATCAGTCACAACTTTTTTTCTGGCTGATAAATTCACATTGAACTTGGTAATAACAATCACTGCTAATACCGCGTAAATGCTAGCAGATATACTCATTAAAAGACTAAATCCCAAATCAAAGAGATAACCCACCGCCAAAGTGCCGATAACAACCCCGATATTTAATACAATGTATAGGTTATTAAAAACGACGCGTGCCTTATGACCAGGAATAATTGTAGCAAAAGCATTAACCAGTGTTTGTTCAACACCCATACTTAGGTTAGCTAACCATACAAGTATGGCAAAAACTGGCCAGCTATTCCAGAAAATCAGACTTGTCACTGATACCAATGTCACGAGGCTGGTCAGAACCATCGCTTTATACGGGTGCCAGCGATCAAATAGTTTCCCTCCGATAAAGGCCCCAATCATCCCCATCAGAGCACCAATCATCAACACAATCCCGGCCGTCGTAAAACTTTGGTGTAGCGTGCCAGTCATATATAATGTCATCACTGGCCATATCATCGAGTTGCCCGAGCTAGATAGCATTGTCCCAATTAATAACCATTTTTCACTCAAAACACGCGATTTATCTGTTAAATCCGTTTGCATAAATCCTCCAAACCAATACTTCATTTTAGCATGAATCGTTGCTAAAGATGTCATGGTGACCACTAAAAAAACGCCTTTATTAGGCGTTTTTTGTTGTTGTCCCACGATGAAATGTAATTGGAAATGTATATTGGCGTTCTTGCGCTAAATCTGGTTGTTCTATTTTCCGAATTAGGGTATCTACTAATGTTTTTGCTAAATCAGAGATAGGCTGCACAACAGTTGATAGCGTTGGAAAACTTTCTCGTATAAAGTCACTACCGTCATAACCAACAACTTGAACATCTTGCGGCACACGTAAATGCATCATACGTAGCTCTTCTAAAACTAACAATGCTGTCGTATCGTCTGTTGCCATAATACCATCTGGTTTTTGTTTTAAAATTTCTTGGTGAATAAGCATCTTACGGAAATTAACGGTCGCATCGCTGGGCATCATCTGTATGGCTGGTGTCAGTTGGTGCTTTTTAGCAATGTCCATAAAGCCATTTGTCCGATCAACAGTTGGATTTGTATCATGGATTTCGCCAGAAAAGACGAGTAACTTTTTGGCACCACCGGCTAATAATACACGGGCTGCCGTTTGCCCACCTGAAAAATTATCAGAACTAATTGTTGGAATATTAGGTCCAAAATAGCGATCCAAAGACACAAGGGGTAGATTCAATTGTTGATAGTCGTCAATAATCGTATTATGTGAGGCTGTAATCAGCCCGTCAACTTGATTAGATTGCAACATACCAATGTAAGAACGTTCTTTTTGAGGATTGTCAGAGCTGTTAGCAAGAATCACTTTATATTCACGATTAAATAGTTCTGATTCTATTTTCTCAAGCAACTGTGCATTAAATGGATTACGTGTATCTGTTAAAATCACACCAATGAGTTTCGTACGTTTACCCGACAATGAGCGCGCGACTGAATTAGGATGGTAGTTCATTTCTTGCATCGCTGTATAAATACGCGACTCGGTTTTTTCGGAAAAATAACCACGTTTATTTATAACTCGTGACACTGTAGTCAATGATACACCTGCACGTTCTGCGACATCTTTTAATGTATAGCCCAATTTACCCATCCTCGGTTCGATAACGTCTTTATTTATATAGTTTATCAAAAAATGCTAACGTTGCGTTAAATAGTGTCTCTCTTGTCTGTACATCTCCCCAACTATGATCCGCATTAGCAACCACTGTCAAGTCTGCAGACTGGCGATAAGTTGTCACGTATTTTTGAGCATACGCCACTGGCGCAATCATATCTGATCCACCATGAATAATTTTAACCGGTCCCTGATAATTAACGGCTGTGTCATAAATTGCCACTGTCTTTAAATCTTCAAAGAAGGCAGCACCCAACTTCATCGAATTAAAATCAAAATAGCCTTGCTCAGAAACACTAGCGATTGACTTACCTTGCAGTGTTTTATGTTCTAGAATTTCGTCTTGAAAAACAGCTGCCGGTGACCACATGCATAGACCGGCAATTTGACTGCCCAATTGTCCAGCAACCATACTTGCAGCAACGCTACCCAGACTCATACCCAGCAACGCCACACGGTTTTCATCAACAAAATCCAGTGTTTTCACAAAGGAAACAAGCTGCGTTCCCTCAAAAATCTCATTGCTAAACGTGAAATCCATAAAGGTGCCATCACTCTCACCATGTGCCGAAAAGTCAAATGCAATCGCTGCAATACCGCTCTTGGCAAGTAATCGACTAATTTGAACAAATGAACAAAAATACTCTGTTCGCACTGCCCCAAAACCATGAAACAGGAGCACGGTTGGTACGGGTGCTGTGATATTATCTGGCACATATGCTGTGCCTCGCAATGTTAGTCCATTGATTGTCGTATTCACGTAGTTAATCATCACTAAATTGCTCCCTCATTCATTTCACTTTCACGTTTAGCCATTAAATCAGCATGCATTTTAGCACTCACTTTATCCAAGCCATAGAACAAAATACTAATGACACAAAGCGCGTCAATCAAAGCTGGTCCATAAATAAAGCAGATATTAATCCCCATGATGCCAGACGCTGTTTGTGTGACATTAGGCACAAAGTGGAAACGTGCCAAAATTTCACTGTTAATCACACCTGCTAAACCAGCACCAATACTGGCACCAATGGCAGAAACTGATGTCAGCAAGCCTTGGGCACGGACACCAAAGCGCCATTCACCATAATCAACAGTTTCTGCTGTCATAACAAACATTAGGCTCTGTGCTGCACCTAACCCGAAGGCAGATACTGCAACACCAAGGATAGCAGAACCTACGCTTGCTGTTTGTGCGGCAACCAGTAGCACCCCTTGCCCTAGAATAGCAACAAGCAAATTAGCGATAACAACGGTTCGCATAGGATACTTTTTAATTAAGAAAGGAATCGTAATCGCACCAACAATCATTGCCAGGGAACTAACTGAGTTGGCAATAGCTGACATGCCTTCATTGTGTAAAACATATTTAAAGAAGTAAACAGTAGATGAATTTTTAACCACGACACCAATAAAAATGATGATATTAGTGATAATGATTGTCCACCATGGACCATTTGGGAGCAGTGCTTTGATACTATCATGCAAAGGAACAGGTTTTTCTTGCTCAGGGGTGATATTTTCACGAACATTAATAAAAGTAAATACTTCCGCGATAACCAAAATTACCGCGAAAAGTCCCATCCCCATAGCAAATCCTTTGGCGTTATTCGTTCCGCCTAGCATTGAAACAAGGGGTAAAATTGCTAAGCCTGAAATTAAACCACCAGCTTGTCCTAGTACATTTCGGAACATATTAGCTGAAGCACGTTCATTCGGATCGGCTGATAAACTTGGTAAAATTGCGTTAATGGCTGTGCCTAAACCAGCAAAGCAGACCGTAAAGACTGCGTATGTAATATAAGCCAATGTCAGTCGCGAGCCTGCCGGGAAAAATGCTATCGAGAACAGCAGAACAGCTGATATGGCATAAGGAACGGCCATCCACAAGAACCATGGTCGGACTTTACCAAACCTTGTTTGTGTCTTGTCCACCAAAATACCAAAGATTGGTCCAGCAAAGGCATCAAAAATACGTACAATTAGGAATAATATACCCGTGGCAGCCAAGCTTAGTCCAGCCACATCAGTATAGTAAAACATCAGGTAATTCGTTGCGGCAACAAACACTAAGTTGTTACCAAAGTCACTGAAACCATACGCGACCTTATTAGCAGTGGTTAACTTGTTTTCCATTTGAGTTTCCTCCTCAACTAAATCAGCGAAAGCGCTTACATTTTTAACCGACTTTATTATATGCTGTGTTTTTCATTGTGTCAAGCGGACGTCACAATAATATCTTCAAAAACTTTTTTTATCCCTTATATCTCTATATTTAAGAATAAAACATTATGCTTTGCGCTTGACATATAAAACAAATATGTTTACTATGAAGGCGTATTAAAAATGCAACATTACCCATACACTTATTAATTGGAGGTTACGCTGTTGTCTAATCCTACACACTACATGACACCATTCTCCCCACAGGATTTTCCAGAGGATACAACACTGGTGCCAAAGACTATCACTTTAAACGGTGATGACACCCCCATCATACCGATGTGCTTTACAAACATCGCATATGATGAAAATCATCCGTCATTATTTATGGATATTTTAGTACCTCCTGTCTACATTCCGGAAACTGGCATTAACGATCAACGGCAGTTTCCACTTATTTTATGGATTCAAGGCTCTGCTTTTGCCACCCAAGAAATTGGTCTTCATCTGCCACATCTTAGTGAATTTGCACAACAAGGTTATGTTGTGGCATCGGTAGCCTATCAAGGTAGCGATAAAGGCGGTGAATTTCCATCAACTATTCGCGATGCTAATGCTGCACTAGATTTTTTGTTATCGCATGCCAAAGACTATCATATTGATACGACTCAGATTATCCTATGGGGTGAATCATCAGGCGCCTATACTGCCATTATGATGGCGTTAACCCAGGATGATGCTTTCTTTTTCCACAATGAAGCTAAAAATCGACAGTTTAAAGGTGTCATTGACTTTTATGGGCCGACTGTATTACAAGATTTAGACCTATCACCTTCCATACAAGAACACCGTTCAGCTAACAGTTGGGTCGGCGCTTACTTTGGTCATGCAGCTATTCAAGCAACGAATCCTATCATGACACAGGCTAATCCACTGACATACATCAATACGGCATGTCCACCATTTTTGATTTTCCACGGTACAATGGACATGATTGTACCCTTTCAGCAAAGCGTCTCGCTCAAAACAGCATTAGATGACGCTACTGTTGACAACACTTTTGTCACAGTTAAAGGCAGTAATCACGGCACCGATGCTTTTTGGTCAACTCAGGCCAAAAAAATTGTTCATGCCTTCTTAGAAAAGCACACAAAAAAAGCAGCGACACAACCGGTAACTACTATCTAAAACCAATATAAAATATAGGCGGAATTAATTATGGCTTTTATGACCTTACACTACTTCTCAAACGTACTTAATAAGATGACAGAAGTTTCTGCTATCATCCCCGAAAGGCGTGAAGCCGATGGCACAGTAGCCTACGACCAATTACATGCCCAACCTTTGAAAACAATCTGGCTGTTGCATGGCTTGTCAGGTGACGCCACTGATTGGTACCGTATGACCGGCTTGGAACGTTATGCGACTGAATATGGTTATGCTATTATTATGCCCGACGTCGCGCGTAGCTTTTATAACAATATGACCTCTGGCCCAGATTACTGGCGTTTTATTACCGAAGAATTACCTCACCGACTGCGCCAACTCTTGCCACTTAGTGACCAACGTGAAGATAATGTTGTGATTGGCAATTCAATGGGTGGCTATGGTGCTTTAAAATGGGGATTGAATTGTCCGCAACAGTTCGCACATATCGTAGCTTTATCAGGTGTTGTCGACTTAGTTGATTTTTATGATAAACGCGATATCTTCGCCATGCCTGATTTCGACCTCGTTTTTAGCGGGCAAGATATAACACGCAAGCCCCTATCTCTTGCAGACACATTAGTTCATCTAGATAACAACAAGTGGCCATTATCTATTTATACGACCTGTGGTGAAGAAGATGCATTGTACCAACAAAACGTCATTTTTAGCCAACAATTAGCAGATAAAATCGGATCCCACCATACCTGGGTTTCACATCCTGGTATTCATGATTGGGATTTTTGGGACCAATCACTCCACGAGGCATTTATTTGGTTAGACAAAGAAAAGGAGCAACATGATGACAAAAAATGACATGCTTGAACAAGCGAAAAATATGCGAAATCAGGTGGCTGTTTATGATCTACCCTTGCCTGACGAACGACATCATGGCATAACAAGGTCAGAACAAACAATAGACGTGCCCAATCAAGACGCCCTAAAATTAATAATCTACACGCCCAACTATTTACCTAGTCAAGGTATCATACTTAATTTTCGCGGCTCGGGCTTTATGTATCCTTGGACGGATGGCGACTATGCTTTTGCTAAATCGCTTGTGTATGCAACAAACTATACTGTAATCGATGTAGATTACCCTATTGCCCCTGAACACCCTTTCCCCGCTGCCGTTGACGCTGCATTTGCTGCCTTTAAATATGTACAAGAAAGTTTTACAACATTTGCACCAGTAGATTCGCCTTTGATTGTTATGGGTCATAGTGCCGGAGGGAACTTAGCAGTGACAACACAACTCCGTGCTAAAAAAGACGGCATTCCTTTAGCTAACAAAGTTGTACTGGATTTTCCAGTATTAGACTTAGCCACTGATGCCGCTGATAAAAAATACCCTGATGGTAAAGGCATTCCAGTGGCAGAATCGCGCCTGATGAATCGTTTTTATTTACAAAATGACACGGTAGATTTTGCTAAAAATCCAATGATATCACCCATATTTGCAAGTACGTCTGATTTACTCGGATTTCCAACAACCATAATTCATACTGCCGAATTTGACAGTCTACGCGGTGAAGCCGAAACTTTTGCACAACATCTCGTAGCAGCCTACGTGCGTGTCACCCTTGCACGATATCCAAATGCTTATCACGGTTTTACAGTTGTGAAAACTCCCATAGGTCAACAATCATTTGAAGAACTTGTCCATGATATTCTAAAGTAAACATATCTACAAGGCTGTTTTGATTTTGCCACACCAAGAATAACGACACACTTTTATTTGTTAAACGCTTAATCCGTTTGTGAAAATAGGTACTTTTTAAATGATTTTGCGTTATAATGGTAAATGAATTTAATTATAGTATTAAGGGGAACATCATGGTTGCAGAAATCAAAACATTAGTTACTTTTTTTGGTGGAACTGGTGATTTAGCAAAGCGTAAGCTTTATCCTTCAGTTTTTAACCTTTACAAGAAAGGTTACTTACAAGAACATTTTGCCATTGTTGGTACAGCACGTCAGGATTTGACTGATGCTGAATTCAAGCAATTGGTTCGCGAATCAATCGCTGACTTTACTGAAGATAAAGCCCAAGCCGAGGCCTTCATCGCACACTTTTCATACCGTGCACATGATGTAACCGATGCAGCTTCATACAACATCTTAAAACAAGCAATTGAAGAAGCAGCCGAAAAGTTCGATATTCAAGGTAATCGTATTTTCTACATGTCTGTGGCACCACGATTCTTTGGGACAATTGCAAAATATCTCAAGTCAGAGGGCTTGCTAGCTGATAGTGGTTACAACCGTTTGATGATTGAAAAGCCTTTTGGTACATCATACGCCACTGCCGAAGAGCTACAAAAAGACTTAGAAAACGCTTTTGACGATAATCAATTATTCCGTATTGATCATTATCTTGGTAAAGAAATGGTCCAAAATATTGCTGCCCTTCGTTTTGGTAACCCCATCTTTGATGCCGCTTGGAACAAAGATTACATTAAAAACGTCCAAGTTACTTTGTCTGAAGTGCTTGGTGTTGAAGAACGTGCCGGTTATTACGATACAGCCGGTGCATTATTAGATATGATTCAAAACCACACTATGCAAATTGTTGGTTGGCTTGCTATGGAAAAGCCAGATTCATTTACTGATAAGGATATCCGTGCGGCTAAGAATGCGGCTTTTAATGCTCTTAAAATTTATGATGAAGCCGAAGTCAACAAGTATTTCGTCCGTGCACAGTATGGTGCCGGAGACACTGCTGATTTCAAGCCATATCTTGAAGAAATGGACGTACCCGCTGACTCAAAGAACAATACATTCATCGCTGGTGAATTACAGTTTGATTTGCCACGTTGGGAAGGTGTGCCATTCTACGTGCGTTCAGGCAAGCGTTTAGCTGCTAAACAAACACGTGTCGATATCGTCTTCAAGGCTGGTACCTTTGCCTTTGGTTCTGAACAAGAAGCGCAAGAAGCTGTGTTATCAATTTTGATTGATCCTAAGGGTGGTATCGAATTCAAGATTAATTCAAAGTCAGTTGAAGATGCTTTCAATACACGTATGATTAATCTTGATTGGTCAATTTCTGATGAAGATAAGCAAAATACACCTGAGCCATACGAACGTATGATTCACGACACAATGAATGGTGACGGATCAAACTTCGCTGACTGGAACGGTGTTGCTATTGCTTGGAAGTTTGTGGATGCTATTTCAGCTGTCTACACTGCTGATAAAGCACCACTTGAAACATACAAGTCAGGTTCCATGGGACCTGAAGCATCTGACAAGCTGTTAGCCGAAAACGGTGACGCTTGGGTATTTAAGGGTTAATAAAATAAAAAAAGAAGACTAGCTTAGCTAGTCTTCTTTTTTTATTCAACAGCAATTTTACGATTAAGTTGTGGTGCAGTCACTTTTTGTGCTGTTCGTGTTTTTTCTTCAATATATTTAATCAGCGCGTCAGTATCAGTCCCTGCGGCACCAACTATTTTTGTATTTTTAAAAGCTGTGAAATTATCACCCCCACCATGCAAAAAGTCATTGATAACAACACGATAATTTTTGGTGTCCTCTATGCTTGTGCCATGTGTATCACGCATCTCTATCACACGGTCAGAAGGATTTGTCTCATCAGATTTGTGGTAAGTATACTGCAATCCTGCAATTTGGAGATAATAGTGCTGGTTTTCGTTATATTGTTGATTTAATGCTTGCCTTATTTGAGCCCCAGTCATGTCAACAACTTGCAAAATATTACCAAAAGGTTGAACAGCTGTCGCTGCGCCCCAAGTAATTGCTTTACGTTTATTCACATCTAAATCAGCCCGTACACCACCCGTGTTCGTCATCGCAAAATCCGGGTTTAATTGTGCATGTTGTGCTGCTGCAAGTTGCGAATCAGCAACTAATTCACCCGCTTGATTTTCAAGCGTGTCATTATTATGCAATCGGCCTGTGATTGTTTCATTTGTTGCCGCATAACCAATCACTTGACTCACTTTTTTATTGACGCGTTTATCAGCATCTTTAACAATATTTGCTACTGTTTTATCTGATTTGGTTTTGGGATCATCTTTAGCTGAAAGTACCGGATAAACATGTGACGTCACATCAGTAAAACGTCCTGATTTGCCATCAATATAACACCAACTATTATCGTACGCTTTTCCAGTATAGACAGCTTGAACGACTTGAGTACGACCCACCTTCGCATTAGCATACTGATGTGAATGACCAGCGACATACAAACCAACTTGGTTGTCAGGAGACAAATCATTTAACTTGTTTAAAATAGCCACGCTTTGGCCTGACGTTGTATCTGTTTTTGTTTCTACACCAGTGTGTGCTACAACAATAATGGCATTAACACCTTTTTCGCGTAAAATTTTATCATATTTAGCAATTGTTTCGGCCTCATCAAGCACATCATAGTCTTTATAATTTTGATATAGCGTTAAGCTTGGTAATGTGGCAGTCTCAATACCGATAATGCCAACCTTAGCTGTCTGATTGTTTTGTTTAACAGTCTTGATTATATAGGGTTGATAACCATAAGGGATTTTTTGATTTTTTTTGTTCACCACATTGGCAACAATCATATCAACACCTGACGTGCGATGGGGATAATTTTTAAGCAACTTATCCGCTGAATTATCAGGCTTTTTACCTGTTAAAATACGATTAAATTCGGGCAATCCATGATCAAACTCATGATTTCCAAGCGTCCCAATACTAAACTTCATTGCTTTTAAGGCGTGCATTGTAGATTCGTGGGCCAAAAGCGTTGAATTGGCGGGTGCTGCACCGACAGCATCGCCAGCTTCAATACGCAAAGTATTATCAGATTCAGTGACCGATTTAAAGTGCGATTGTGCTTGATCCAAATAAGCTGCCAAGCGTGATACCGTGCCGGCCTTGCTATAACTCTTGTCCCCTATTTTGACATCTCCGGTGGTATCAAGGCCACCATGTAAATCGTTAATCCCTAAAATTTGAACAGCAATATCATTTTTATGCTTCTGATTGGCCTTTTGATAATCTTTTTCCAATTTTGGCTTAGCATACTGATCCGTACCGTTTATAATTGCAAGATCTGCTTGTACTCGCCCGCCGTAACTAACTAATGCCAAACCAGTCATTAATCCCACAACAAATAAACGCGTTAATTTGCGCGTTGCAACACTTTTCATTCTCATACCCTCCAATTATAATCAATAGTATAGCATTGCATATGCGTGTTTTTGATTATAATTGGGTTAAATAAAGAAACGATTTATCATATTTTTCATTAATTGTTCGCTTTTAACAAAAATGTCTACCTTAAAAATGTTCTTGTTGGCTAGCAACACCGTAATCTTTTTGTTAGTTTAGTGTGGTGATATGAGTTGGTAAATCAGCCAGCTGTTCTGGATGATGTGTGGTGATCAAAACCACTTTATGGCGCACCAGCACAAGATATTCAATCAAGTTAAGAATGATTTCAGTGTTATGACTGTCTACGTTACTTGTTGGTTCATCAAAAATATACAACTGACGATTCAATAAAAATTGCCCATAAGTACTCACCAGCTGTCTTTCGCCACCAGATAATTGCCCCATTTTTGTTGACCAGATGTGGTCCAATACAGGACTAATTAGTTCACTCACATCATCATGAAAAGTTGTTGTTTTGCCTCCCAATTCTTGGTACATTTTAAGTGTTTGTGCCACGGTTAATGTTGGTAAAAACTGCACCTGTTGCAATTGATATGCAACCTGTTTAGGCTTGGGCACATCGTACTTGACCCCCGTCACCTTAGTCGTTGCGACACCAGCAATGAAGTCCAATAACGTTGTTTTACCTGAACCATTGGCTCCAATAAGAATATTCACGACATTTGGCTTTAATGTCATAGAAAAGTCACGCGCCAAGACGCGGTTGCCATACTGAGCTGAATAATGACTAATATGCATAGTGTGCTCCTCCAATTAAACGCGCTTTGCAACAGCATTCACTGTGAATTTTGAGACTGAAAAATAGCCAACCATACTATAAATTAGCGTTACTATCAACCAACACCATATGAATTGGGACGCGATTGCTCGATGAAAAAAACCAAGTAGTAATTCATCGGCAGTACCGGCTATATAAGATATTGGGTTGAACATAGTCACGACATCTTGTAGCAACTTTCCCTCGGGTAATTTCAAAAAAAGAAATGCCCCAAATATCAGCACGCTGGTTAAAATATTAAGCGATTCAATTTTAATGGGTAATAGTACTAGAATACTAGATAACAGGATAATCGGTAGAGAAACAATGACAGATACCAAAAAAGCAGCAAAAATAATTCGCATATCCCAATGATTGGTCACAGACATGAACACGACATTAAAAAGCAACAACTCAATATTTAAAATAAACCAGTGTACACTCACTTGACTACTTAATATCTGCCATTTTGATCCAACAATAAAATATAGTTGCTTGTAAAATCCACTTTCTCGCTGTGAAATTATCGCCACAATAACATTATTTAAAAGTGTCACTAAAATAATATAAGCCCAAAAATAGCTCAAAAAAGCTAAGGTTTGTTCATTAAATGACATTTTTTTCCCAATGACACGATGATTTTGAAATATAAAATAACCGGTTGGCAGTAATAAATTGAATATAAATACAAACTTATTACTCAACATGTTTATAAAATAGATACGGCACAACGCTTTGATTTCCCTCATTTTTTTAACATTCTCTCATTCATCAATATTTTAAAAATAATAAAAATCTTTTATTTGTCATTATACGCTCATTTTTATGGTTGTAAAATGTATCTTGACAGGGCTTATTTTTATTGATATAGTTTACCTGTTAATTAACCAGTAAACTATCGAGGTATCTCATGTCCCAATCAGACCATATTATTCAAGAACTTAATACGTTCGTGCAAACCTATGCTGCCAGTTCCGAATTTATTCAAACAACTGCGGCACAAAAAATAAATGCAACACAAGCACATCTGCTCATGTTGCTTAAAACACAGCACGCCACCAATTCATCACTAGCGGAGAGCATGCATTTAACAAAACCAGCAATTACAAAAGCTATAAAAAATTTGATTGCACATGGCTACGTTGTCGCGACTAAAGATGTCAATGACAAACGTAGTGTTAATTATCAGTTAAGTACTGAAGGCATGCAATTAGCAGCGCAACACGAGGCGTCACACCGTAACTTACACCATCGCATTGATCACACGATTGCAACTTTTACACCAGCACAACGTGAGACAATTGTGGCATTTTTAGCACAAATCAATCACCTAGAGGATAACCAATCATGAAAAAAATTATTGCCATTATGGCTGTTATTATTATTGCTATTGTCGGTTTTGCAGCCTTTAAGGGCCAAGCAACAAAAAAAGAAACCAACCAAATTACTATCGTTGCATCAACTGATTTTTATGCCGAATTAGCCCAAACCATTGTAGGCAATCACGGGAAAGCTACAGCCATCATTAAAGATGCAAATGTATCACCAGAGGACTATGAGCCTACCACTGCAGTTGCCAAAAAGGTTAACGGCACCGATATTGCAATAGCCAATGGTCTTGGCTATGATGCTTGGCTAAATAAATTAGCTAAGTCATCACGACAAACGCAACTCGTGCGTGTCGGAGAAGATGTATTACATGAGAAGTCTGGTGCTAATCCTCATCTTTGGAATAACCCAGATACGATGATTAAAACGGCTAACTATTTAGCCAATGATTTGTCAAAAAGAGACCCCAAAAACAAGTCTGAATATCAAGCTAATGCGAAAAAATATATTTCAAGTTTAGCCCCAGTGACAACATTGATTACCGAACTCAAAAAAGAGGCTAAAGGGCAATCAGTTGCTCAAAGTGAGCCTGTATTTGAATATATGCTGACAGCTCTCGGTTACAAGGTCATGGATACTGATTTTTCGGAGGCTATTGAAGAAGGTAATGACCCTTCACCAGCAACACTTACTTCTCTCAAATCCGCAATCACTAATCATCAAATCGCCTTTTTTGTTAACAATAAGCAAACTACTAGCCCAACCGTTTCAAATATGTTGAACTTAGCCAAAGAAAATAATATCCCTATTGTTAATGTCACAGAAACAATTCCAAATGGTGAGCACTATGTTAGCTGGAAAGTCGCTGAATTGAAAGAAATTCAAAAAATTACCCAGGCAAAATAAAACCACAAACCATCAAATTTAACCGCTTTCATTTCAAGTCATGTTATACTGACTGTGGGTCCAGTGTCTTACTGTTCTCAGAAAATATCATTAAAAATGGAGGTCTATATTCATGTCACTCACAGACACCTACACCTTATCAAATGGACACAAAATTCCAGTTATTGGTTTTGGTACTTGGCAATCGGCTGACGGTGATGTTGCTTACCAAGCTGTAAAATGGGCTTTAGAGGCTGGCTACCGACACATTGATACGGCAGCTATTTACGGTAACGAATCTTCTGTTGGTCGTGCAATCAAAGATTCTGGTATCTCACGCGATGATCTCTTTGTAACAACCAAACTTTGGAATGATGCACATAATTATGACAAAGCTAAAGCAGCACTTGACACATCTCTCGACAAATTAGGATTAGATTACGTAGATTTATATCTGATTCATTGGCCTAATCCGGCAGCCCTTAGAAATGAACAAGAAAATGCTTGGGAATCAGCAAATGCTGATACTTGGCTTGCCTTAGAAGCAGCTTATGAAAATGGTAAAGCCAAAGCAATTGGTGTTTCCAACTTCCAAATTCATCATTTAGAAGCATTGGCTAAAACGCAAAAGATTGCCCCAATGGTTAATCAAATTTTCTTGAATCCTTCTGATCATCAAAACGAGTTAGTTGCTTATAATAAAGCACACAATATACTAACTGAAGCGTATTCGCCTTTGGGCACTGGCAAATTAATTGATTTATCCCCAGTAAATGATATTGCCAAAAAGTATAATAAGTCTATTCCTCAGATTCTTATCCGTTGGTCTCTAGATAAAGGTTTCCTACCACTACCTAAATCGACGCACCAAGAATATATTCAAGCAAACAGCGACGTCTTCGACTTTGCACTCTCTATTGAAGATATCCAAACACTTGATGCTTTGGAACATACAGCCGGCGAGCACCTAGATGCTGATAAGGCTGACTTCTAATAAAAAAAAGCGTTGTTTCACATGAAACAACGCTTTTTTATTTAAACAGAACGCTTTTTAAAGATAAAGTATGCAATCCCATACATCAGAATAATATACACAGCGTAAGCTGTAAACACAGCACCCTCTGACATATGAACCATCTCCTTGAATAAGTGGGCTGGCATTTGTCGATAAACGGCTACACCTAAGAAAATATTAAACGGATTCCACTTTAAGATAGGCGCCATATTAATTAATAGTGATGAAATAGAGCTCAGAATAGGTGTTCCAACAATCATGACAACCCCTAAACCAATAGCAGCACCAGAATTCTTAACTAAGTTAGTAATCAACAATACTAATGCGGCAATGAAAATCATTTGCAACAAAGTTGTTAAGGCTGTTAGCCCCATATTTTGCCAACCAGTTCCGACATAGTTGATTTTATCAGCCAAGTTAATCTTTGGTGCGAAAATAATCTTGCCAAGCATCGTACCTAGAAACGCAGCAACAAACAAACTAATATAAACACTGAAATTCAGCAATAATTTACTAGTGAAAACCATCCCGCGGTTAAAACGTCGTGATAACAATGGCCTAATTGTACCAAAACCAAATTCTTGCGAAACACTTAGCGCGGTAATAATAATACCTGCCATAAATACATAAATTGTCCCCTGACCAAAGTTAGTTATCGCATTTACTGTTCGCTGCGATTTAAAAATAGCCAATATTGCCAACGGAAAAATAAAACTCAATGCAATCCAAATATACAGTCTGTTTTGTTTTATTGCTTTATAATATTCCTGTTTCATTAATGTTAACATGTCAATTACTCCCCCTTATCATCGTTAGCCAACATATCAAGTAACGACTTTTCCAAATTTCCTGTGACTGTATTCATTGTTGTAATGTCAATACCAGCTTGATTCACAGCAGTGATGACTTGCTGCAAGTTGTCAGCCCCAGAAACAAGGACATGCCCATCCTCCATATTAGCTACCCATTGATTAGCAATAGCCAAATTAATTGTTTTTTGGTTATCTGACGTTTCGAGTGCCCAACGTACTTTATCATGGCTAAAGAATGCAGCCATTGTTGCTGTTTCAATAATTTTACCGTGATTAATAATCACAACGTCATCAACTAGCTTCTGTAACTCATCCAACAAGTGACTAGAAATCAAGAATGCGACACCTGTATCGGCCAATTCGCGAATCAAACGTCGCAAATCATGAACTGATTGTGGATCTAAGCCATTCATTGGCTCATCTAAAATAACCAACTTAGGATTACGAATTAGCGCAATGGCAATTCCCAAACGTTGCTTCATTCCTAATGAGAAATTCTTAGCCTTACGCTTACCAAAGTTTTCACCATCAATTTGGGTTTGTTTCATTAAAGTTTTGAAATCAGCTGGATTATCGGTATCCATTGCATACAACTTCAAATGCTCAAGGGCTGTCAAATTTGGATAAATTGACGGATATTCAATCAAATTACCAATTTTACCCAACGCTTGATGGTTACTAAAGGTTACTGGTTGTCCTTCAAATGTGATGTTACCTGATGAATAGCTCATCAATCCAGTAATTGCACGCATTGCAGTCGACTTTCCTGCACCGTTTGGTCCAATCAAGCCAACAATGTGTCCCGCTTCAACATTAAAGCTGACATTTTCCATTGCCTTTTTTGAACCATACTGCTTGTTAACATTTTTAACTTCTAATAATGCCATGTTTCCCCCTAAATAATACTACTTATTTATCCCACGTTACTTTGAGTGTGGGTTTAAATACAAACGTAAATGTAACACCAGTTAAAATAGCTGGTGTTAACAACAAATCAAACAATTTTACAGCAGACAACGTCTCACTATTGTTGGCTAAGACTACTGCATAAGATGTTACAAACACAAATATAACAACCGGCCAACGTAAAATTCTTAAACGCACTGCCTCATCGATTGAGTCGCCACTAATTTTGGTAGATAAATAATAACCAACCGCAAATAACAATAAACCAGCCAGAATCAGAATCATAAACTGTATTGGTTGTTTACTATCTTCTAATAATTTATAGATCAAAGTTAATGGTTGAATAGCAACCAACCCAACAAACATCGCCCCCGCAATTTTCATCCAATTGGGCCCAATAATAGTATAAATGCCGGCCATCACACTGGCGATGAAAAAGAAGTGCGCGCTAGTCATAATATCAAGATTAAGCGCTTGACCAAAATCAGTGGGGTGAAAAATACCAACAATTGCCCCATCCACAACGATAGCGGCGACGATTGGGACAATGACTAACCAAAATATTCGTGCAATAAACAACTGACCACGTGAAATATTTTGCGTGAACAACCATAAATCTAAGCGACGTGACTGATCATTGAGTAACGAAATGGCTGCTATAAATAGCCACACCCCTATTAAAACAGGGCCAAATCCTTTTTCAGCGCTGAAATTACCGTGTAATCCATACTGCCATATCGAAGACCCTACTTGAATGACTGTTAGTAGTACACCTAAACTTAATGCTAGAATCAGTTGATTCTTTTTGATTTTCATGTACAAAATCATTGCTTGTCTCATATTTCCCCCTCCAATTCTTGTTGCCATGCATACGCTTCTTCGGCAAAACTAGCGCGGAAAATATCTTCACTACTAATAGGTAATTCTTCAACAAATTTAAATTCTTGGCTGGCCAACTTAATTCCAATATCTTCCGTAAAATCGTTAAAGACAATTGTCACAACATGCCCTGTTTGAGCAATGATTGTCCCTGTCTCGCGAAGAAATGCGGGTAGCTCTTGGCCGACAAAAGCTAGTTGATACTTTTTAACATCTTTATTCTCATCAATAGCAAATGTACGATCGATTGTCTGGTTTTTGAGCAGTAGAATGCGATCAACTAATGTATCTAATTCGACCAAGTTATGTGAGGCAATCAAAACTGTTGTTTGCTGCTCCATGACTTGGTTAACAATTAATTGCTTAACCTGATCTCGAATTAAGACATCTAGACCATCTAGTGGTTCATCCAGTAAAATATATTGCGCACGACTAGCAAAGCTGAGAATAATCATAAACAGTGCACGCATACCTTTGGAATAAGTTTTAATCTGTTTACTATTATTCAAGCCAAATCGTTTGATTTCTGCATCATACCAAGCTTCATCGAAATCCTTATAGGCCACTTTTAGAATAGCTTTAATTCGTTTTGGTGAATAGTAACGTAACCAATTATCAGGCATATCGATATAAAACAATTGATCATGTCGCTTTGTTGTTTTCAGATAGTCTATGCCATCTAGTCCAACACGACCAAAGTCAGGTAATAACTCACCTGACAGTGTCCCAAACAATGTCGTCTTCCCTGCGCCATTGCGGCCTACTAGACCAACAATCTCGCCCTTATGCAATTCAAAATTAACATTCTTCAACACTTGTTTATTTTGAATTTTCTTAGAAATATTTTCAATAACGAGTGTCATCTCTCCTCCTTGCTCGCTTTAACGTCTTTTCCGTAACTAGCATCAATCCACTGATGCAAAATATCAGAAGATATGCCCGCACGCTTTGCCTCAATCACAACTTCCCCCAATTGTTGTTGAACATTGGCAATAAAACGATCATCTGCGATCACACCATCGTTTTCACGCACGAAAGTACCTTTACCAGCAACAGTTTCAATCACATTTTGACTTTCTAATGCCTTATAGGCTTTAGCAACTGTATTGGGATTTAGCCCTTCGATTAGCGCCATTTCTCTGACAGAGGGCAATTTTTCGCCCACGGATAAAACACCTGCAGCAACTTGAGACTTGATTCGCCACATCAACTGCTCATATAATGGCTGATTTCGCTGAATTTGTGCCATTTATGCACTTCCTTTATCATTTTTCGTGTATGCTTAACCCCAACGTCTGTCACATACACCAACTGATTAAAATGCGCTTCATTAATTCCCCTATGATTAAGTGTACTAAGTGTACTATCTGTATCATGTGTACTATGTTACGCGGTACAGTTATATTTGTCAAGCCCGTGATGAGATAAATCAAATACGAAATATAAATCAATTTTTAGCACAAATGTATGATAAAATTAGGTCAATTGTTTTCATTTAGATCATACTATTCGTAATCAGAGGATACATCAATGACAAAAGAAAAAACTACCCAAACCATTGTTTTTGTCGCTTTTTTTGCAGCTATTACTTTTGTGGCAACTAGCATTCAGGTGCCAATGCCAGCACTCATTGGCAAACCCTTTGTCCATCTGGGTAATGCTGCTGCACTCCTATCAGTACTGATTCTGGGCTATAAACGTGGTGCATTAGCTGGTGGCATGGGCTTAGCGCTTTTTGATGTCACACACAACTATATTCTTGACGCACCTTATTATTTTATCGAAATTTTCATCGTTGGGGGTAGTGCTATGCTCGTATTTTATAGCCTCCACTACAACAAAAAGCCACAAACTAGTAAATTAGCTCTCATTGTTGTTGCAGCAATTATCACCAAACTCGTCATGACAACGCTACACAATTTTGTTATGAGTTTAGTCAAAGGCATGACTATTCAGCCGGCATTTGTTGCAACACTATCGACGCTCTTTCCCACTTTGGTTAATTGTGTCACAACCTTGCTTGTTGTTATGATTGTCTATCCTATTTTAGGCCAGAAACTGCAACACTCATTAGCCCCAACACATTAAAAAAGCCAGCTGACGGTCATGGTAGCGTCTACTGGCTTTTTTGTAAAAACAAAACCCCGCATCTGTTAACAATACGGGAGAAAGAAAATATATTCAAGAATGAGAAGAGAAGATTTGGGAGAGAATGAAATGAAAATCCTATATCATCTGCAGGGTTCTGTTCAATTAATAAGTGTTATTTGTTCTTATCAATAACTATATATTAACGATTCAAGATTAAATTCAAGTTAAAAAATCCTTTTAAAATTAACGCACTTTCTTTTACTATTATTTTACAAGTAAACACTTGGAATTGTTTGACATTTCACAATAAAACCATTATACTTACTTATTGTAATAGAAAGCACGATAATAATTATATGATAAGGAGAAAATCGTTATGTTAGCGTGGTTACGTCATTCAAAAATTGCAATGTGGGGATTGACTATTATTCGGCTCTATCTGGGGTTTGCTTGGGCAAAGGACGGTTTTGAAAAATTAACTGGTCCCAAACCATTTGATGCATCTGGTTTAATTATGGGGGCAATTAAAAATCCTGTTACTGCACCCGGTGGGGCAAAAGCTTTTCCGCTATATGACTGGTTCTTGACTACTTTCACCAACAACGGTCATTCTACTGCTGCCTTTTCTTTCTTAGTATCTTGGGGTGAACTACTGGTTGGACTCGGCCTAATTTTTGGCACGTTAACACTTGCCGCAGCATTTTTCGCATTAGTCATGAACTTTTCTTATCTTGGTGCAGGCGTTGTTTCAGTCAACCCAACCTACATTATTTTAGGTGGTCTATTGCTCATTTCCGGATCCAATTCAGGAAAAATTGGCTTAGACAGATGGGTTACACCATTCCTACGTTCAAAGATGCCGTTCTTGAACAATGATATTAGTGTCAAATAATCTTTAAAAAAATACCGTTATTAGAGGGGAAATAACACACATGTTCACATTACAAAAACCCAAAGCTAACTTGCTTGAAATCACAAGCAAAAGCATTTGGTATGGTTTTATAGCCGGTATGATATCTGGGATGGTAAAAATAGGCTGGGAAGCTATTTTACCACCACGCACCATCGCACGTAATATGACCAATCCACCACAACATATGGCCGAACAATTGGGGTTTTCAGATAAACTTGTTCACGCATTTGTGTACTATTCTCAAGATCAAAAAGTTTTTTGGTTTACATTGTTATTACACTTTTCGTTCGCCATTGTTTTTGCGATACTCTACGTTTTTGTATCTCAATACTGGCCACTCATTGGCCTTTGGCAAGGTGCCGCTTATGGCGTTGTCCTTTGGGTCGTCTGGCATGTTATTTTAATGCCAGCTTTTGGTACAGTGCCGGCCCCTTGGCATCAGCCTTTTGCTGAACATTTTTCAGAATTTTTCGGCCACATCGTTTGGGCTTGGGCGATTGCAGCAACTGTTTATTATCTTATCGCCAAAGACAAGCATGGACATTTAACAACCATTTAAAAAAAGACCTTAACAGAGGTCTTTTTTTATTGCCATTTTTTGTATACTGAAATAAATAGAAATAATTAAAAGGATTGCCGATGTTATTTAAAGATCAAGTTTATCAATTTACGCCAGCAACTGTGCCCAATACAGCCAAGACGGTCATACAAGATTTACCTTATGCTACTGGTTCTCGACACACTTTAGACATCTACTTACCTAGTGGTGTCAAACCTTTCCCAGTCATTTTAGACTTATATGGTGGCGGCCTTCTGCGTGGTAAAAAATCATCTTTCAAACTAAATCCAAGTTTACGATTTTTAACTGATCAGTTTGCTGTGATTAGCATGGATTATCGTTTAAATGTACCACCTTATTGTGAGTTTCCAAATCAAATTGCAGAAATCCGTGCGGCATTAGATTTTTTAACGCGCAATGCAACAATGTACAATCTTGATATGCAACACGTCATTTTAATTGGTGAATCTAGTGGCGCACAATTAGCTATGTTAGCCGCTGCTAGTTTTGCTGCAAACGTGACACTTGGTCACATACCAAACCATCGATTCCTAGATCAATTCCCAAAAGTAGCCGGTGTTATTGGCATGTACGGCCCTTATCAAGTCGACCAGTTTGCAACACAATTTAATCAATTGCATATAATCCCAAAATTTCTGGAAACAGGTTCAGCGATAGCCTTCGAAGGCATTATGTTACAAGGCAATCGCCCTGATAGCGCCCCCTCATTGGTTAAGCAAGCCAATCCTGCAACTTATTTCACACCATCCACACCACCTACGTTACTTATCGCCGGCACTAAAGATCATGTTGTGCCTTATCTACAAAGTCTCAAACTTGCAGAAGATTATTATAGATTGGTAGGAAAAAAACCAACAACTCTTATCATACCAAATGCTGATCATGGTCCAAGTGACTATAATACATCCGCTATTTATTATGAAAAGCTAGCGTTTATCAATGAGCATATAAAAGCAGTGTGAATTAACTCACACTGCTTTTGTCTAGTATCGTTAAAATGGTTCTTAGCACACCAGCATGATTGTTATCAGCCACAACTGGTAAGAAATCACCAGAAAGTTTAGTATTGGGCATAATGTATGGGTACCCCACCTGTGTCAGCATTTCGATGTCATTGCCCCCATCACCAAAAGCTGCGACTTGTGATAATTGAATCCCCAAATTATCTGCTAAAACCTTTAATCCGACTGCTTTATTGACACCTGCTGGCACAATATCAATCGCACCCGTCCCTGTCTCTGTCACGTGTACTTGATGGCCTAAAGCTTGTTTAGCCGCAGCATACAATTTACTTTCATCAAAATCTATCCAATTCATGGTTACTTTAAAAATTGGCATCACGATTTCAGATACATCGTCAAACAAAATCACTTTTTTAAAATATTTTAACCGATCATCAGTGGCTAAATGAGAAAAACTTCGCGGTATATAAGCTGTGTCATCAGTCGAATAAACCAAACCTTGATCTGGCTTTGGTTCAAAGGCTGTGATTAAGGTTTGAATTTGCGCCAATACTGACCAAGGTATTGCTTGGTTATAAAGTACCTCACCATTAGGCGCAATAACGCGTGCGCCATTATTTGTGACATAAAATAAGCCAGCGTGTAAAAAATCAGCTAACAACATCTCAATACGCTCCTGATGGACACCTGTTGCTATCACAAAACCAATATTTTTTGCTTTTAATCTTTCTAGGACAACCTTAAATAGTGCTTTATCAAATGTTTTATCATCTGCTAAAAACGTCCCATCTAAATCAGTTGCTATCAGCTGAATATTTGTCATACTTTATCCTAGTTTCCTTAACTTATAAAATATTGCGGATCTACGTGCTTAATTACTCATAGTGTACCATGTGACTAGCTGATTTATCAGACAATTTCTTAAGCATAAGCTAAAATTCGTTGTGCGATCCAAGCACCTTCACGTAAAACAAGTGTATTAACACCTGGCCTTGGAATAACTGTACCAAACCATTTTAGCCCTTCCAAGGTAATCCCATAAAGATATAAATGATTGATTGTTTCCCCATCACGATTGATAACTTCAAAGGTCTGCTTATTAATATTGGCTGCACCTAATTGATAACTAGTGCCATCAGAACGTATTTTTCTAGGTTGTACAAACATACCATTGTCACGCAGATTGGCGATTAATGGGTTACGAGATAATGAAATATTTGTTGCGCCAAGGCGCGCTTCAACGAGTGCGTTGCCATGAAATAATTGCCCACGAGAATCACTGGCCTCAAATCCTGTAGCGTCAGTCGTAACATGTATGTTGGCCGCTGTTATCTTAAATAATCCCGCCTTCATCAGCGCTAGTAATTGCTCAATTCGCTCCAAAGGGGGACCCACGGATACTAATGCATCAAATGGTTTGAAATGTTCCAAAAACTTTTCATAATCGTCAGCAGTAAAATAATCGCGTTCTACTATATAACGTACGCGATCACGAATATCACGAAGGATATCAAATGCACCGGCAAACGGTGCGCTCTTATTACCCAAACGTGCATCATGAATATCTGCTGATAAATAAGACTGCATCCATGTCGTATAGTCAGCATCATTTGGTAAATCTCGCGCTGGATTACGGATTAAAGCAATATCAAATTCAAAAACGTCAGCTAAGCCGTATTCTTCAGCCGTCGTTTTTAAATCAATACTTGTTAGCAACGCCTGTTTTAGTGCCTCAGATTGATCATAAGTTAGTGAGCTATCTGGTTGATTAATACGATTCAACAAATATTTATATGTCATTTCCTTAACGACAAGGTTTTCAAAATCTTGGTATTGAATATGACCATTGCCAGCCGCACGCAACGCCTCCAAGGCAGCTATAGTGAAAAATTTTGGTTCGTATAATTCACTGGCTGATTTTTCATTAACACCCCGAGCATGCAACGGAAAACCACGGCGGGACCCCGCCACAACCAATGGTTCATGTCCTGAAGGCTTATAAATCAGATTATCATTTTCGTCGCGAATAAAACGTCCACCCTTACCCACTGATAAAGCAGTCATATAATCAAAGAAACTCAGCCCAAGACCACGTATAATAATTTTATCATTCTCATTAAATACCGATAAATCTGCCTCCGCCGGATGCATAGGTGATAAATAATGTAACCCTTTATTTTGTGCAAATGTCTTAAAGCCCTGTTCTTCGTCAGTTAAGTTATCATCTGAATGACCCAATGCCATCACAACGTGGTCTGCTAATAATTGTGTCCCATCATTGAGCATTAATTGAAACTTTTCGCCTAGTTTCTGAACATTCATCACGCTTTGCTGAGTAAAATTTAATGTTTGATTATGTCGTACTCGGCGCATTAACCATTCAAAAAACCAGGCAGCATATATACCCATCATACCACGTGTTGCAAAATCACCAACTTGCGTCAAACGCGATAATTCATTAGTATAACTCGCATCGAATTCTTGGTGATGGGACAAAAAATCTTTCGCTTCTGACTCTAACCATTGGAACATGTTAGGCCCTGGTAAAGGTTTCCCCCCATTTTCAATGGATTCATCATTAAACAAAGTAATTTGATCGATAACTGTATTCATGAGAAAAGATCTATTTTGTGATAAAAACGGATCCCACACACGTCCCCCAATCGCGTGTGGATCATAAATTTGAACATCAATTTGCGTGTCGTCATTAGCTAAATTAATTAATCGCTCAGCTACTGCTAGTCCCCGAGGACCGGCACCTATAATTGCAACTTGCATATATTTTTCTCTCCATAGCGTACAACAATAGACGCATTTTTTTATCTATAAACTAGTTACCATTATAGTGGTTTTTACTATGCTTTTCAAAAAGTTCACTCATGCTAATGCTTGTCCTGTGCCATCACTGCTTGCAATTTTTTGTAATACTTTTTGGATAACGGTACCCTGGCCTGATTAGTTAACGTCAAAGTCCGCTCTTTTGTGTTCAGCGACGCTATTTTGTGCCGATTAACAATATAAGCAGCATGAACTCGCATTAAATCCTTATGTAGTTGTTCAATGTGCTGCATCGTCCCCCGCACGCTAAGCTGACTTTTCTCACTATAAACAATTAACCGATGACTACGCAACACATCTGATGCGATATAGACTACTTCGTGTATGTCAACTTTTTCTGACTTTCTACCGTTGGGAATAGCTATAAAATCAGGTTTTGCTATCACGTGTTCAGCAAGTTGTTTTTCAGCAGTAGTAATTGCAGATACTAACCGTTGCTTAAAAATAGATTCAGCTTGAAATTTATTAATGAAGTCTAAAGCGCTAATTTGATATTGATAACTGGTGGCCATTAATTCGGTATGTGTTGTCACAATAATAATTGGCGAAATAACATCTCGACTTCTGATAAATTGTGCTATGCTCAAGCCGGTATAATTATGATGATTGATTTCCAAGTCAAGTAGTATAATTTTAGGCTGCTTATCAGACATTAGCACTGATAAAAACTGCTTGGGCTGACCAAATACTTCACAATGAGGTAGAATACGCTTGATACGGAGTTGTTGAACAATATTGTCCTCTAATAGATAATAATGCATTATCATCACCCCACTATTAACTTTTGGATAAATTGTCTATTTTCTATTATTGTACAATGCTCAATTAATGGCTGTTGCATCGTATACCGTGTGATGAAACTAAGACCAATACCTTCGTGTGTATTTTTGGACGAATAACCCAACTCTTCTATACGGTGAATATCTATATTTTCTTGGTAAGAATTAACAATAATAATCTCATTGTCCTTTGAAAAAATAATCGACACTTTTTTATCAGTTGTTAGACTGACTGCCTCTATCGCATTATCTAATAAAATTCCCACCACACGATAAAAATCGATGTCTTTTTCAATGCTGGTATTATCAAATAATTTATCTACTGATAACGTAATATTCACTGAGTGCTCTGCTGCCAACTGATACTTCACCAGAATGACGCCACGCAACTGAATATCTGATAATTGACTAAGCTGTAACATTGTTTCTTTAGGTAACAGTAGCTGACTACGTCTAATAACAGAATAATATGTTTCCTTAATATCGTGCATGTTCTCCGTCTGAATAGCATACTCTAAACTAGCTAATATATTCTTATAATCATGCTTAAAGAAACGATACTCAGCATATTGCTTTTCTAATTGATTAACATAATATTGCGATGCAGATAATGCTTCAAAGTGTTGCTCTACCTTATTCTGTAGTTGTTCATAGTAGCGATATAGCATGGGCACCAATACTATAGCCACTATCATTAATAACCAAACTAATTCACGCCAAATTGACATAGTATAGTGGTTGCGCGCAAAATGATAGGCCTGATAATTACCCCATATACGTAAAAATATGCTAATGACTAAAAGGCACATCAGCTGTTTCATGTGTGCTTGTAAAAACTCACCTGGCACCCACTTGAATCTGAAACAACGTAACATAATAACCACAAATGTTGTCACGATATTAACACAGAGATTACTGATAACCTGATACTGAACTGACCAACCCGCTAATGTAGTGAGCTGAGTCACTGGATTCATTAATCCATAAGTCATTAAGGTGCTAACTACTGCACAAAGTAAGATAACTAAGTGACTATCATGCCAAAAGCGTTCTCGACAGCCAATATAGTACAACAAAACAATATTTATAGTTGATGCTAATGTTGCTCTAACAAATGGTGAGCCAACACCATTAGATACCATACTCACGATATATATAAGTAATAGTAGCATGCAAAATTTATGTTTTGTGATTTTTTGGCCAGACAATATATCAAACCAACTTATCATAGCAAAAGCTTCAAAAGCCGACCATGTTAGGGCGTTGAGTAGATTCAAAAAAGAATGAAACATGCTTGCGTCTCCATTGAGTGAATAACTATAGGTTTGTCTCAGTATGTAATACAAATGAATTTCAAACGTTCAACATATTTTATCACATATATAATATAAAAATCACATTGACAAGACTAATCATTTCACAACGCTTTGACTGCAAAGTGCGGTACACTAGAAGGCAAAGTGCTTGCAAAGAGGAGATTATATGACTACAAATGATGAAAACATCAGCTCAAATAATTTAAATAGTAATTTATTTTCTGGTAAATTTGGCATCGAAATTGAAGAACATCGTGTACAAACAGATACCTTATCATTATCACAGCATCCCCATCCCGCATCTCTTGGTAAGCGAAAAACACATCCCTACTTCCAAACTGACTTCTCAGAAAGTCAGGAAGAAGTGGTTACCGCAGTACAGTCATCTTCAGCAGCAGCATTACAACATCTCCATGAACTGCAGTTCATGCTGACGCAGTCACTAAAAGGGAATGAATTTATTTGGCCACTATCAATGCCACCTTATCTCAGAGAAGCCGACATTATTTTTCTAAAAACACACTTTGAACGACCATGGTATCAAAAATATCGCGATGTATTATTTCTGCGGTATGGTCCTTTTCAACACATTATGACAGGAATTCATGTCAATTTTTCACCAGAAGATAGTGTCATCAAAAATTACGCTAACCAACATGCACTTACCGATTATGTCACCGCAAAAAATAAATTGTTTTTCCAAATTGCTCAACAAGTAGCTGGCTATCGTTGGCTATTAACCTACTTGTTTGGCGCTGCGCCAGTGAATGAAAATTCATCAGCAAATTTGCCCAATAATTATCGTAAGCGCCAACCTGTAAGGTCTTGGCGTGCAAGTAATTTTGGCTTTACCAATCAACCTCACATCGATGTAAACTATACCGACTTTAACACACATATTAAACAACTAACCAACCACATTACCAATGGGGATCTCTACGACAAAAGTGAATTTTATGGCCCAGTAAGACTTCGTGCATCTGGTAGTCCCAATGACTTGCGCATTAACGGCGCGGACTACCTAGAATTTCGTATGTTTGATATTAATCCTTTTACTGTCGATGGTATATCACAAGACGCATTAAGTTTTCTCCATCTACTCATTATCGATGCCATCATCAATCCTGAAAATTGGGAGCCAGAAAAATTACGTATTGCGAAAAATAAGAATCATTTGGTTGCTTTACAACCAGCCGGTAGTGAGTTGTCAGCTGAGCTCAAATCACAAGCCTATCAATTGTTATCACGCTTAACAATCATTGCTGAAGCAGCACCAGAAAAATTGAAACTTGATTTTATATCCGCGTTAAATAACGTCAATACTGCTTTAAAGCAACCAAATTTAACAATCAGTGGGCAATTAGTTAGCGAGATAAAAGATGAATCACTCATGGCTTTTGGTCGAAAACAAGGTATTGCCTTGCGCAATCAACGCCAATCCGAAAATTCGAATGACATATTTGAGCGGATTCCTAAACAAATAAGACAAAGTTATATTCAAGCGCATCAACTCGGCTTTAACACAACTATATATCAAAATAATCAACTCAAAATTAGTGATAAATCTCATACTTGGTTATTATCCCAAAGCCAAGATTTGACCCAATTGATGACTAATCAAGATTAATTGATTCATGTTTCGCCAGCAATAAACTAATTGTCACTTTTTCGTATAGTTTTCCTTTGTTATTGCTTATCAAATCATACGTAAAAACAACTATCATTACTTATACTGACTTAAATAAGCTATATAAAAAGCCTTGATGATAAAAAAAATCAAGGCTTTTTAATGATAACTTGAGTGGCACTTATTGACAGCGAAATCCTGTGTTTTTTTAATTGTTTCACGTGAAACGTTAAGTTAACGATGTCCATAACTTGACAATTGCTTGGACACCTTCATCCCCATGTTCTTGATTTAATTTAGTGAATAATTGCTCAGCAAGTACTGTCTCTGGTAATTGCACTTGCATTTCGGCTGCCGCATCTAATGCAATGCGTAAATCTTTCAATAAATGTTTCACATAGAAACCGGCTTTAAAATCATCGTTTAACACACGTGGCATATAATTGGTAATAGACCATGAACCAGCGGCGCCATTAGCCCATACTTGGTAGGCATCTGACAAATTTAAACCGGCTGCTTGCGCATAAGCTATTGACTCCGCCATTCCCAGAACGGTTGCAGCCACACCAATGTTATTACTCATTTTCATGTGTTGTCCTTTACCAGCTGAACCAACATGAATAATTTGGGTTCCTATGGCTTTAAGAACAGGCATTATCCGTTCAAATATAGCTTTGTCTCCGCCTACCATAATAGATAATGTGCCATTTTTCGCACCAACATCGCCACCCGACACTGGTGCATCGAGTACATGTACGCCTTGCTGTTCACCCCTTTTAAATAAAGTCTCAGCCAATCGCGGTGTCGAGGTTGTCATATCAATTAAAATGTCGTTTTCTTTCGCACCGGCAAATACACCTTCTGGCCCTAGCCAGACTGTTTCGACATCTTTAGGATAACCTACCATCGTAAATGTTATCTCGGATGCACGCGTTACATTTGCCGGTGAATTTGCCCAGTGTGCGCCATGCGCCAGGACGTCATGCGCCTTGGCACGTGTTCGATTATACACAGTGACTTCATGCCCAGCTTTTAAGAAATTATTAATTACGCCAGTCCCCATAACGCCCGTGCCAACAAATCCTATTTTCATATTTTTACCTCAAAATTTCATTTTCTGTGTAGCCACCGCGTGCCAATGTCACTGCGTCATTTAGTGCCATTTCTACCATGTTTTTAATAGCGGTATTAGTATAAAAAGCTATATGTGGTGACAAATAAAAATTGTCTAATTGCGTTAGACGTTGAATATTTTCTGGCAAATCAGCAACTGCTTGTTTTTGATCCATAAAATCATTTTCGTTAGGTGCCACATCAAATGCAGCACCATATAATTGTCCTGACAGTAAACTAGATTCTAATGCGGCCATGTCAACAATTTCGCCGCGTGCCATGTTCAGCATAATTGTTCCTGGCTGTATTTGATCAAAAAAGTTTTGATTCGCTAATCCCCGTGTTTCATCATTCAATGGTGTGTGAAAACTAATAACATTGGCGCGAGACAAAGCATCATCTAATGAAGTATATTCTAAAAATGCCTCGTTTTGCGCACGATACACAGGGTCAACCCCAAGCACATTTGCACCCAAGGCATGTAGCATCTGTGCTAATGCTGTTCCAATACGGCCGACTCCGATGATTGCCACTGTCATCTGATAAATTTCTCTTGCTTGACCGCCGGCTGCCCACGTGTAGTCCCCTGTCGCCATGGCACGATCAAATTTTTTATTGTGCCGCAAAATATTAAGTAATTGTGTCAACGTATATTCTGCAATTGCACGTGGTGAATAAGCAGCAACGTTTGATAAGCGAATATGCTGCCCAAATGCGGCTGGTAAATCAAATACGTCGTACCCAACTTGTCGTAAAGCTATTTGTTTAATCCCATAGCCTGCTAATGATTCGTATACAGGAGCTGGTATGGCTGTTGTTTGTTGTGTCGTCACTGCATCAAAACTTTGCGCCTGTGCAACATTATCCACGTTTAGTGGCTCGTACACATTGACAACATCGTGTCCCGTTTTAGCCACCCATTCATCAACAAAGGGTAATTCTTCTTTTACTGTGTTATACATTATTATTTTCATCAGTCTTGCTCCTTTTTAATTTAAATTAAAAGCACGCAAAAAGCGTGCTTTTGTTTACTTAATTTTACCTAAGAAATATTTTTTCTTACCACGTCGAACTAACACAAATTGACCATCATAATGTGACAAGGGATTAATCTCTGCTGCAACATCTGTTACTTTTTCACCATTAATACTAATAGCGCCATTTGCCACATCTTCACGTGCCTGACGCTTTGAAGCTTCGACACCACCATCAACCAAGAAATCAACAATATTTTTGACAGTGTTTGCTGCCTCAAAACTAGGCACACCACCAAATGCATCAGCGATTTGTGCTGCTGATAAGGTTGCCACATTACCACTGAATAATGCAGTTGAAAGATCTTCAGCTTCTTTAACTGCAGCTTCGCCATGCACAAATTTAGTCACTTCTTGTGCCAGTCGGCGTTGCGCTAAACGTTCGCCAGGATTTGTGGCCACTGCTTCAGCCAAATCATCAATTTCTTCACTACCCAAGAAAGTGAAATACTTAAGATATTTCACAACATCTGCATCCCCTTGATTAAGCCAGAATTGGTAGAAAGTATAAGGCGACGTTTTTTTAGGATCCAACCAAATAGCATTGCCTTCTGACTTACCAAACTTCTTCCCTGTTGAATCAGTCATCAACGGGATTGTTAAACCAAAGGCCTTTGCTTCATTACCTTCCAAAGAGTGAATTAAGTCGATACCTGATGTGATATTTCCCCACTGATCAGAACCACCAATTTGCAACTTCACATCTTCACGACGCCACAATTCATGGAAATCAATCCCTTGCAATACTTGATAAGTGAATTCAGTAAATGAAATACCCGTTTCTAAGCGCGAAGCCACGACATCTTTTTTCAACATCACGTTGATTGAAAATAACTTACCATAATCACGCAAAAAATCCGTTAATGTCAACTGACCAAGCCAATCATTATTGTTAACAATTCGCGTATCATTATCGCCAAATAGCTTGGTTACTTGCGCTGTAATACCCTTTTCGTTTTCTGCAAGTTGTTCTGACGATAACAACTGACGTTCAGTTGTTGGCCGTGGATCACCAATTGCCCCAGTTGCGCCACCAATAATAATAACAGCTTTTCCACCAGCTTTTTGAAAGCGCTTTAATACCATAAATGGAATCAAATGTCCTAAATGCAGCGAATCGGCAGTTGGATCAGTACCTACGTAAGCGCCAACTTTGCCACTAGCCATAGCTTCTAATAATCCTGCTTCATCTGTGATTTGATTTAACGCACCACGCCATTTAAGATCTTCTATAAAATTCATCTTCATCTCCCTATATCTTCTTGTGGATAGCAAAAACCGCCCTATAAATACTATAGGACGGTTTTAACCGTGGTACCACCTAAATTGTAAGTCATCGGACCTACCACTTATAACGCCTTATCGCGGCATACGTCATACGTTTTTATGTTGTGTAACTCGAGCACAGCGACGGGTTAGTTCTCATCAACCACTAACTTTCTTTAACGCGTCAATCTGTGTCTTTATCAACTGATGATGTCTTCATTATACCAGAAAATATTAAGATATGTGATTTTTCAAATTTTTATCACAATAATAACAACTGATCTTTTTAATGATAAACGTTTATCTATTTTATGACAGACCGATTATTTCTTGTTATAATTAGGTTCTGATTGGGAAGGGTTTTATGAAATTTAATACTATACAACATACTTTACAAAATATACGCACCAAGCAAAACCTCACACAAGTAGATTTTGCAGAAAAAATATTTGTTTCCCGACAAACTGTCTCTAACTGGGAACGGGGTATTAGTATCCCTCCGGTAACAGCACTCAGCATTATTGCAAATACTTTTGATGTGCCGTTAACACAATTACTGTCTGCTCTTGACGGTGAACAAGCCAATCGTGAGCATGCAGCCGAGCGTCAACTTATTGTTGAGGCATTCCTAACTTTACTTCATCGTCATAACGGCCAATACAGTACAATTGATTTAATTATTGCTGAATCCGGCATCGACTATGAACATGCCATTACATTGTTCAATTCACCGTCAGCAATTTTACAATATATTGCCCAACAAATCGATGCACAAGTCATTGCAGCACTTGATAATTACAGTGATGATGATCCTCTTATGAGGATTGCAGATGCTGTATTACCAGTTCTCTATCAACATAATCATACGCTCAAAATCTTATATACTGGTCACTACGCTAATGGTGAATGGCTCACTTTTCTTAAAAATAGTTATCAAAAATGGGCCGCACCCTTTTTTGATAACTATGACATTACAACAGCACCAGTTTCTCGTAAATTCGCCATCGAACTCACAGTCAAGACAACCCTATCGATTATTTCAACTTGGCTCACACAACCAGTTCCCACACCACCCGATCAATTTCGCCAAACTTTTTTTACACCTGACAAGAACACCTATTATTAAGCTCATCTGTCCTTGAAAAAGATTCAACTTGTGAATGTCAACATGTTGAATCTTTTTGTTAAAATGAATAGCATATTACTTTTACTAAATTTTTATTTTTTAGGAGCTTACCATGTCGATTCGTTTTAAAGCCATTACACTAGGAATTATATCTGCCTTCTTTTTTTCAATTACCTTTGTTGTTAATGAAGTTATGGCCAATGCTCACGGCTATTGGGGCTACACCGCTGCTTTACGGTACTTATGGATGCTGCCCTTAATGTTAATTGTCAATAAACTATTTGGCTCAAATGTGAGACATGTTCTGGGTATTATCAAACGCGATATGAAATCCTGGTTCATCTGGTCCCAGGTTTGTTTTGTTTTATTTTATGTGCCTTTGTGTTGGGCTGTTAACTATCTGCCAGGATGGCTGATATCTGCTACTTGGCAATTGACTATCATCTTTGGCGTTTTAACTACACCATTGGTGCGTGTCAAAACACAACAAAGCGGCTACGTTCGATTAAAGATCCCAACCAAAGCAATCCCATGGATGGTTATCATTCTTGTTGGGGTGTTCTTAACTGTCGCCAGTTATATTACTCACTTAAAACACATTGCCCCGTTACTATTCGCGATTATTGCTATCATGCTAGCAGCAGTTGCTTATCCACTTGGCAATAGACAAATCATGGCCACGACAGATGGGACTGTCACTGCTTCTGAAAAAGTATTAGCAATGTTAATTTGTTCGTACCCGACTTGGCTTATTATCGCTACTTTATCATATACTCAGGTTGGCTTGCCGTCCGCACCACAGTTGCTTAACACATTCATTGTCGCACTGTGTTCCGGCGTGATTGCTACTGTTCTTTTTTTTGGTGCAACACAATTAGCTGTTCACGATATGAAAAGTCTCGCTGCTGTTGAAGCGACACAAGCTATGGAAGTTATTTTTTCTGTTTTACTCAGTCTATTATTCCTCGGCCATGCGCTCCCGACACCAGCCCAGTTATCCGGTCTATGTCTTATGGTTTTTGGTATTATTATGTTATCAATTCGAGAATAAACCAGCTATACGTTGATTTTCCTTCTTATAATTGTTACAATTGTGTGACAAAGAGAAAGTTTGAGGTTGATGTATGCCAAATAATAGAAATATTAAGAATATTGCTTGGGCTCGTGTGACAAATCATTTCAAAGCAGCCTTTTTAGTCTCACTTGTGCCAATGATTTTAACAGTATTAAGTGTTATGTCTAACCATAACCGCACTACTAACTTTACTGATGATCGCATGTTAGACAACAGTGATTATACAAATGTTCCACATGAAATCAATCATTTTTTGCAAGACAACTGGCCCACTATATTATTAGTTTCTCTTGTTATTGCTGCATTTCTGCTCATCATCAGTGCTGTAATGAGTGCCGTCGCAACGTTCTTTACGGAAAGTTCAGTTAGCGGATTTATTGATTGGCATGAAACCAATGTCACACCAGAACACCCAATTAAAGCTGGCTTTCAATTACTCACAAGTATGAACTTTAAAATTGCGCTACTACGTGCTATTTATACCATACTTTGGTCACTATTATTCATCGTCCCTGGTATTATTAAAAGTCTATCTTATTCGCAAGCAATATATTTATATCGCGATGATTTACGCCATGGTCGAGAAATTAAGACAGCCAACACTTACATCTCTGAATCAAGAAAGATGATGTATGGTTTCAAAGGACAACTATTTATCATGTATTTAAGCTTGATTGGTTGGTACTTTGTCACACTAATCACTTTTGGTTTGGCAAATATTTTTGTTTTACCATACACGCTAGCTATTCGTGCTGAATTCTACATTGCCCTTCGCGAATTACTCCCACCAACCGAACAAAATACCGTCTTATAAAAAAAGAATGTGCCAAGCACATTCTTTTTTTATTGCTTATGCTAATCCTTTACATATCAACATGAATTGTTTTTAAATGCTTTATCTTTCTTTGCTGCCGACTAAATAGTAACGCAATAACCACTATAATAAGCAACAAACTCAACAAATATTTTCCTAGAGATACTTCCCAACGTTGATGATTCATCATTTTTTGCACAATATCAAAGAGATAATATCCTGGGAAAAACTGTTGAAAAAAATTAATGCTCTCAATAAGCGGTCCATTACCTGACATGAATGTGTCCCACCGAATCATGAGCACCCCAAAACCCATACTCAACGGCATACTTAAAGCTGATATAGTATCACCATCCACTAAAATACCAATTAAAAAACCAATAACACTTAAATACAAACCTAAACCTAAAATTAGTATGATAAGAACCAATAGTGATAAATTAACGGTAATGGCCTTTAACAGTGAACCTACCAATACATTAACCGCACAAATACTCAAATTAAGTACGGATTGTACGACAACTTGATCTAACAACCAATGTTTCATTGCATAATGAGACGTCTTTGATTGCAAGCGATAAAATTGCTGTGTTTCACTAATCTTTTTAGAAAATGTCACAATCGAATTTCCTGCAATACCAATTACACAAGCAACAACAAACCAAAGGGCACCATTAGATACATCAAAGAATTTAGCAGCTCGTGAAATATTAATAATCATGATATACCATCCTAATGGGAAAATCAAAGTGAATAATATAAAGCGTCTATTGCGAAAGGTTTCCTTAATATCTAGCCATTTAATCATTGTTTCTCACTCCCTGTTTTATTTGCTATACGGTACCACTGCTCAATCGTTTGATTTTTTGAATGAATGGTCGCTACCGATTCTTTAGCTGCAATGACACCGTCTTTTAATAAAACAACACTTGTAAAATATTTATCAATTTGATTAAAATCATGCGTAATTGTCACCACACTGCCACCAACATGATCTAGGTAATCCCAAAAGAAATCAATAGATTCTAAATCCATTCCTACAGTTGGCTCATCTAAAACCAAAAGTTTTGAGGGCCTGATTAGACTAATTAACAAAGATAACCGTCTTTTCTGACCCCCAGACAACTGACTAACTAGTGTTTTTGATTGCTGCTGCAACTTAAATTTAGCTAACATGTCAGTTACCAAAGTTGGTGAATATTGTCTTTTTATTTGTGCTGATAAAGCAATGTGTTCGTGTACACGTAATGATTCTATTAACATATTTTCTTGTGGCATGACACTTAAATCTTCCTGTGGCTTAAAATTTTGAGATACTATGCCTTCATCTGGTTGTAACAAGCCTAAAATAAGATTAACAATTGTTGTCTTTCCTGAACCATTACCACCTAATAATGCAATACGATCACGGCCATAAACTGATAGGTTAACATCCTTTAAAACTGGTTTTTGAAATGATTTACTAACATGTTGTAGTTGCAAAATTAAATCATCCGTACGCTGTTTGCCAGCCAATAAAAAATCTAAGTCGACAGCAAAAATATCTGATAGCGAAATTAACTTATCAATATCCGGTTCAGCATCACCATTTTCCCATTTTGATACAGATTGTCGTGACACAAATAGTTTTTGTGCTAGTACTTCTTGAGATATTCGTTTTCTCTGCCGTAGTACACTAAGCTGTGATTTGAAGACATTTTTCATTTTTTAACTCCTCATTCGCTTCGATGCGTTTGTTATGGATTAAGTATACATGAAAGATGTCTTTTAAAAATAGTTGACATAAATATTGCTGTATCGCTTTATTTGCCTAGCTCGCAACTATTGGTTGCGTCGTTAAAATTTGATTTTATGCAATAAAAAAAGCCCTGCTTAATCATGGCTTTTAATGATATGTGATTAAAACAATACTGCAAAAAAATTATTCAGCATGTGGGTTAATATAGCATATTGTAATTTTTTAGTAATCAGTCTCACGGCCATAAAACCAGTACTCATTATTAAATAAATTGACCATTGATATAAATTAGCTGGCCCATGGACAAGTGCAAAAATAATTGTTGGCCAAATAGCTTGAAATATTGTCCCAAACATTCTCGACTCATAAAATAAAATACCACGAAAATAAATCTCTTCGACTATTGGACCAATAATAATCATACTAACTTGAACAAAAAACAACGGTAGGCCTTGTGATACACGACCTAGCATTTCATCAAGTATTTCTTGGTTATCACTCGTCTCTACCTGCTTTCCAAAAAAATGATGTAACACATATGTTCCCAATAACACAAGCAAAAAAGCCCCGACAGATACTAGTAATTTTTTCCAATTTAATCGCTCAAATATAGTAATTTGTCGCCGTGACAAATAGCTGTACCCAACATAAGCAAGTAGTACACCAAACAAAACATTTAATCCTGTAAAGCTAATCTGCAATAATAATGTTATTCGCGGTATTAATAAACAACCTAAAAATATACCTTGGCAAGAAACAATAATCACGATTAAAATTGTGACGGTTAAAATTCCAACGCCTTGTTTACTCTTCTCAATAAATTTTTCTCGATTTCCAAACATCAACCGCCCTCATTTATACTATAAATTAAAAAAATCCTATACCCTACATCTCAAGTAATAGCCTATCGTGTAGGCTCAGTAGATGCGTTGTATAGGAAAACCCCTAGTTTGATGATAATGCTTCACTTGTCGTTCAGCTCCCCAAAAACTATTCTATCAAATTGTTTGATTAAAAATTTCAACTCTTCCAGGTTTAAATAGATTAGTGACTTTATCTAAACTATGTGATAAAATACACTACTTTCAACACTGTCAGACTTGCACTGGGGGAGTAAACCCTTTATAATAATTAGTTAGCTAACTAATTATTATAAAGGGGTATACTTCATGACAGAATCAATTGGTAAATTACTCAAAATCGCGCATACATCACTCATGCGAGATTTGGATGCAATTGCTCAACCTCACGGTCTGACAGCCGTTCAAATGACTATAATTGATTATCTCAGTAACGCGAGTCGCGTGACGACTCAGCATGATGTTGAGCAAGAATTTAATATTCAAGGTTCCACAGTCACTGTTATGCTAGATCGCATGGCCAACAAAAACTTGATCACACGTCAAAAGAGTACGAAAGATAAGCGTATTAATGAAATTCATTTGACGACTCGCGGTTTTGAGGTCAGTGACATCATCAAAGGTTACATTGCTGAACACGATAGTCGTATGTTAGCCCCTTTTACAGATGCTGAACAAACTGTTATTTTACAATTTTTAAAAATGGTCGGTCAATCTGTCACGCAAAAGGAGAAATAATTTATGGCTACAACAGTAGTTCCTAAGCAGCATGTTCTAGCTATCATTTCCGTTGCCTTACTGGCAGCCGGCGGCATTATGATAGAAACAGCTATGAATGTCACTTTTCCAAAACTAACGCAAGTTTTTCATACATCTCTTAATAACATACAATGGGTAACAACCGCTTACCTTTTAGCTGTTACTGTGACTATGACAACAAGTGCCTACTTAACCAACCGCTTTGGCGCCAGGCGAATATGGCTAACTGCCAATCTATTATTCATTGGTGGTACAATATGTGCCGGCTTTGCTAACAGCTTGGCAATATTACTTCTCGGTCGTGTATTGGAGGGCATAGCAGCCGGACTTGCTATGCCACTCATGTTTAATTTAGTTCTCTCGCTTATTCCTAAACCAAAAATTGGTGTATGGATGGGTATTGGTGCCATGGTAATTAGTTTGGCACCTTCTTTTGGCCCTACCTATGGTGGCGCCTTGATTGAAACTTTAGGCTGGCGGGCTATTTTCTTTACGTTATTAGTAATTCCAATAGCCTCTTTATTACTTGGCTGGCATAATATTGCTCATGTAGCAAAACAAAATAAGCATCTTTCATTTGATTTCATCGCGTTTTCATTATTAGCTATTGCCTTAATCACCGGATTATTAGTCGTCAACCAACTAGAAACAGGGCGGTTAAATATATTATTTTTAATCCTAGCCATTATTTCAGTGACTGCTTTTATTTATAAATCTCAACATAGTCAGAAAGTATTTCTCAATATCAGACTATTTAAATCGCAAACATTCACACTGTTACTCATTCCTGTCACATTTTATATGTTTGCCAATCTTGGCCTAAGTTTATTAATTCCCAATTATTTGCAGGCTAGTGCTGGCACAACTAGCTTCTTAGCCGGATTTGCTTTATTACCAGGCACATTATTTGGTGCCTTTCTATCACCTTATTTTGGGTCATTATATGATAAAGTTGGCGCAACTAAATTAATTTTTTTAGGGAATGGTATTTTTACCATCAGTTTGTTAGGCATGGCACTTTTAACACATCGTCTGGGATTTATATTAATTTTAATTAGTTATATTATTTTTACTATTGGTCGCAGTATGGCTTTTAGTACCGGTATGACAGCAGCTGTTGATCAATTGCCTATTGCTCAACAAAACGATGCCAACGCTATTCTACAAGCATCACAAATGTTTATGGGTGCCCTGGGTACCACAGTGGCGGCATTATTTGGTTCTAACCGAGGTGGCATTGCCATTGGCTTAAACCAATTTTTATGGCTACTTTTTGCCATCGCATTACTACTATTTCTGCTTTTTTGGTTACAAAAACACTTAGCTGAGGCTACTAAGTAATTACCACGCAATGTTTCATGTGAAACGTTGCATGGTAATGTGGGGAAAGCATCATTGGCTGTTACGCTAAACCTTTAAAAGTATTGCATTGTTAGCCGTTTTATGATAATTTTTGTTATAACAAATTGACCGGAGACAAGTATGCATATTGGTATAAAAATTAAACAGCTCAGAATCTCGCAAGGACTCACACAACAAGAATTTGCAGACAAACTTTTTATTTCCTATCAATCTGTTTCTAACTGGGAACGTCAAAAACGTCATCCAACAGCTGAAATGATGCTCACAATGATTGAAACGTTCAATTTGCCGTTAGATTTTTTCATCATGGCGCATGATAAGGCTCATGATAATGAAGAAGATTTAATTTTATCTGCTTTTTTAACCAATATGTCACATAATTTAGATGAAATTCCTACTTTAAAATCGATTCAAAAAGTATCAGGTATTTCTATTCATCGTATTAAGGCCTACTTTCCATCTTTTGACGATATCATTTATGCCTTCATTAACAAAATCGATCAGAGCATTAAAACTCAAGTAGCAGATAGCTTAGCGACTAATAAGCCTGTTCTCGAGACCTTCATCGATGATATGGCGCCTATGCTGTATCAAAAAAAAGATGCACTGCATATTTTATACACACGTCCCTATATTAGGGGCGTGTGGACACAATTCATTCGTTCGAAATATAAATATTTACTAGTCCAGTATAATCGAGATAATCAAACTGATGCCTTACGTACAGAATATCTCATCGAGACATTAATGGCCTTTATATCCGTATGGATGAGTCAAGAGATCCCTGAGCCCCTATCTGAATTTCAAAGTCGGATTAGACAGCTCACTGATAGCCGCATCAGCATTTGGTTATCCTAACCAGTATTTTTGATATAAAAAAGCGATACGGTATAGTATCGCTTTTTTTATGGTAAATATGGCTTTGTAATTTCGTCATCAGATTGTTTCAAATCTGATACTGTTCCTGTAAATATAATGTGACCACCGTATTTGCCACCACCTGGCCCAGTCTCAATCAACCAATCACCCTGACTAATCAAATTTAAGTTATGCTCGATAATTACAATTGTATTCCCTTTTTTGATAAGTGATGAAAAAAGCGCCAGTAATAAGTCTATATCTTTCAAATGTAATCCTGCACTTGGTTCATCCATGATATAAACACTGCCCTTTTGATTAAGGTACTTAGATAGCTTAGCCCGCTGTAACTCACCACCAGACAATGTTGTAAATGACTGATCTAATTTTAAATAACCGAGCCCGACATCATTAATGGCCTGCAAGCCTTGTTTTATCTTTGGCTGCTTTTTAAAGAAAGTCAGAGCCTGGCTAGCCGTCATAGCTAGCACATCAACAATTGTTTTTCCGTTATATTTGTATGCTAAGACTTCAGGTCGATATCGCGTACCTGAACACAGTTCACAAGTTGTTGTCATATTATCCATAAAATACATATTATGAACAATCACCCCTTTACCTTTGCAATTCGGGCATGCTCCCTGCGAATTAAAACTAAACAATGCTGCACTAACATGACATGTCTGAGCGAAAAGATGACGAATCTCGGTAAATATATCCAGATAAGTAATCAGTGTAGATCGGCTACTTTTACCGATTTCTTTTTGTGAGATACTAATGACAGCTTGCCCCGACTGCGTTAATTGTTGATTTATAATCTTAGCTAGTGATGATTTTCCAGAACCAGCAACACCACAAATAACAGTTAATGCTTGCTGTGGTATTTTGAAAGAAACATGATTGACTGTATTAGCACTTTGATCATCAAACAAAAACCAGTGTGACAGATCGCACTGTTGTTGCGCATATTGCAGTGGTCGTTGGATTAAGCGATTAGTTTGTGTAGATGATAGCAAAAATTGATCAATTGTTCCAGAAAATATGACTTCGCCACCATTAACACCAGCCCCAGGTCCAATATCAATGACATAATCTGCTTTTTTTATCAGTAAAGGATTATGTTCAACAATCAAAATTGTATTCCCCTGATTTTTTAGTCGTGCCAAACAAAACATAATTTTTTCAATATCTTTTGGGTGTAGACCAGCACTAGGCTCATCCAATACATAAAGCACATCATTTAACGAGCTAGTCATATGCTTAGCTATTTTTAGTCGTTGGGCTTCACCACCAGATAGTGTTTCGGTTCGACGCGCCAGATTTAAGTAATCTAATCCAATTTGCATTAGTGCATCTGCATAATCTATAATTTTATGTTTAACATCAGCAACTAACTCATTATCAATCGTCTGAATGAAATCTTTTAATTCATTAATCTGCAAAGTTGACAGCTCATATATGTTTTGACCATTTATTTTTGAAGATAGTGCTGCCTGATTTAAACGCGCGCCGTGGCAGGCTGAACATAGCTCAGAATGGACAAAAACTGCCAATTGGGCTGCATGTCTTTTCCCCTCATCTGTATTGATAATACTTCTTTCAAATCGTGGTACAAGACCTTCATAAAGTGCTGTTTTAGGCCAACCATTTGCCGCATGATTAAGTTTAATTTGTGGTGAGTAAAGTAATAAGTCTAATTCTTTCTTACTGTAGTCTTTTATTTTTTTATCTAAATCAAATAACCCGCTATAAGCATATCGCTTCCAACGCCAAGCATCTCTGCCAAATGTCGGAAAATTGATTGGTCCTTCATTAAGCGACTTATCAAAATCAACAAGCTGATGTAAGTCGATTTTTTTTTGTAATCCTAAACCGTTACATATAGGGCACTGCCCTTGTGGATCATTAAACGAAAAGGCATCAGAGTAACCTACAAATGGCACGCCAATTCGTGAAAACAGCAATCGTAAATAGGTATAAAGCTCCGTGTATGTGCCTACTGTCGATCGCACATTCCCTCTCATTTGACGCTGTTCAATTGGTATGGCAATCGGTAAATTTTTAATCCGAGATACAGATGGTCGTCCGTATTTAGGTAACACATGTTGAACATAGCTGGAAAACGTTTCATTGAGCTCCCGACGTGATTGTGCCACAATCGTATCAAAAACCAAGCTCGATTTTCCAGAACCTGATACACCCGTAAAGACTGTCATTTTATGCTTTGGAATAGTCACAGAGATATCTTTTAAGTTATTCTGATTCGCATGTTCAATTTCAATCCATTGATTTGCCATAATCGTCCCCTCCAATTATTATTTGTTTCCTAGCTATTATCTCATAACTCTCTTTTAATCACCAAAGCTGTATTGCCGGTAATAAAAAGCGTGGCACCTAATTGGCGCCACGCTTTTTATTGCTTATGCTATGCACAAGACTAAACTAGCATGTTATATCATCGTAGAATATCAATCAAATTTTTATTACTTGCTGTTTTGGCTGGTAATATTCCAAAAACAAGACCGACAACTGTTGACGTGCCAAAAGCTAGTATGAATGTTGCTAATGAGACACTGGCTTTGAATGGTAAGAATACTGAAATTCCCATAGCAATCCCAAGACCACCTAGATAACCAATCATACCACCACTAAGTGTTAGTAGCACGGCCTCAATTAAAAACTGCCACAAAATTTGATTTTGTGAAGCACCCACTGCCATACGAATGCCAATTTCCTGTGTCCGCTCACTAACCGCAATATACATCATGTTCATCACACCAATACCGGCAATGAACAATGAAATGCTCGCGACAGCAACAATAAAGTAAGTAATCCCTTTAATAACAGCACTGATACCTTTAAGCATTGCAGCCATATCGTAAAACTGATAATCCCCTGTATTGTGTTGTGAACCACTACTATTAAGTTGATCCACTATTTTTTGAGTTTCCTTAGAGACATTTGTGCCTGTAGTAAACGTTAGCTTCAAAGTATTTGCAGCACCATTATTGTTATTGGTTTCAAAAACTTGACGTGGCAAAACGACATCATAGTTTTGATAACTCCCTTGGACCGCATCGTTACTCAAAATACCAATAATAGTATAAGTTGTCCCATTAATATCAATACTTGCATTCAAAGCATTTTTAACTGTTTCATAGCCTTTTTTGGCTATGCGTTGACTGACCAACGCTACTGGGTTCCCGACCAATATATCTTGCTTTGATATGCCACGCCCAGTTATTAAAAACTTTTGATTCGCAGACTGTGCTAAATATGTCGTTGAATCAATATTTTTACCGTTAATGTTGCCCGTAGCTGATAAAATACCATGATCATCGGACTGGACATTAACTTTAGTTACCTTATCATTTTCTCGTATGCGATTTAAATCATCATCACTAAACCCTGATACTTTGCTGTCATTTTTTGATACAAACTGGATTTCAGTAGATTGTTTGCCACTCGTGTCGGCCTGAAGATTTTTCATCATTGCCAATCGTGCCCCATCGCCAAGTGCTAAGATTGTAATAACTGCAGCAATGCCTATTACAATCCCGACCATTGTCAGAACACTCCGTCGTTTGTTGGATAGAAGGGAACGACATGCACTGACAAAAAGTTCACGTATTTGCATGTGATACCTCCTCATCACTTTTAATGCGACCATCTAGAATACGAATTAAACGATTGGTTTGTAGGGCAACCTCTTCATCATGGGTAACCATAATAACAGTTGTTCCATCCTGATTTAAGGCTTTAAACAGTGCCATAATTTCAGCTGAAGTGGCTGAATCAAGTGCTCCTGTTGGTTCATCAGCTACCAGAAAGTTAGGCCGAGTTACAATAGATCGTGCAATAGCAACACGCTGCTGCTGTCCTCCAGACAAATTTTTAGGCAACTTATGATAACTATTTGGCAAACCAACTTGTGCTAGTACATCATTAACGCGCGCAAAAATATCCCGACGCTTCATACCAGCATACAATAAAGGTAACCCAACATTCTCGCCAACACTCTGATTTGTTATTAATTTAAAATTCTGAAAAATAAATCCCACAGATTGGTTTCTCAATTTTGCGTGCTGTTTACGATTCAATTTACTAACTGTCACGTCGTCAAACACATAACTACCATCGAAATGTTGATCTAAAAAACCTATAATATTTATCAAAGTTGACTTGCCAGAACCGGAAGGACCCATAATGGCGACAAATTCACCAGCACTGATTGTTACATTAATATCGTGTAATACTTGGTAGTCATCGCCACCTTGTCGATAACTTTTAGCAACGTCAGACAAATTAATCATGCACAGCCTCACCATTTTTCAAATGACTATCTGGATTAAGAACAATTTTTTCACCTTTTACAATGCCCGATTTAACAATATAATTGGTGCCCGCTTCTACAACATCAGCACTGATACGCTGTGCTTTACCATCACTGATTTTATATAAGTTTCCTTGATATACAGCTGATTTTGGTATCTTTAAATCTGATTGTTGAATCTTAACTTTAACACTCTGCCCATACAAAAAATCGTTATTTACCGTAGCCGAGAAAGGGTAATAAGTGGTTCCCTTTCCTTGATCTGTCGGGATTTGCTCAATTTTTGTGATTGTTGTTTCTTGCGTCGGCGTGCCATCTATGCCGCTAACTGACAATTTATCACCACTGTGTAACTTGTGATAATCATATTCTGATACATTGGCCTTCAAAACTTTATCAACAGCATTGAGCGTTAACCCAGGCAAACCATCTTTTGTATTGTAATCCACAGAAACAATCCCATCAAAAGGCGCCGTTACAGCTGTCGTTACTTTGCTTTGTAACGCTACTAACCTATTCTGTGCTTCTTGCACATCCACATTGGCATCATTTATGATTTGTTGCGATTGCGAATCAGACGGCCCTTTACCTCGTTCATTAGCCCGATTATTTGCTTGTTGTGCAACATCTTTTATGCTTGTTCCAGCTCGACTTGATTGACGCATCATCTCTTTTTGCGCATCAACTGCTTCTTGAGCTTCTGGATTATTAACCGTCATTAATATATCCCCTTGGTGCACATTCTGGCCATCACTAACATTAAGTTGTTGTAGCTTTCCAGCTGGTGCGTTGAGCACTTGTGTTTTACTTGCTATTACTTTCCCAGACATTGAAAGCGCTGGTGTCGTAGTTACCGTATAACTTTGATACCCTTTTTTATCTTTTGTCGCTGTTTTATGCGTTGTTTTTTGATAAGTTGTCACACCAGCAGTTGTGAGTAACCCAATACCAACCAAACTGCTTACAACAATTAATGCCGTTTTTGTCGATTTTTTCATACTATTCCCCCCAATTACCGGAATTTATTTAAAAGCAAACTTTGTTACGACGTTCATTGCAACAGTCAAAACAACAATAATCACAAAATAGATAATCTGCGTGCGTTTTGTAATGACATTTTCTTTGCGCAAAATAAGTGTATAAATAATAGCTGAAATAATACTACTGATAATATTGACGCTCGTATTACCAGACTTGTATAGTGTTAACACTGTTATCGCAAAAACATTGACAATTGCCATTGGTAAGGCACTGATACTCCCTGCATACCAAGATGTTAGAAATGAGACCGTGTGCTGGTCTTCTTGCCCTAACTGTGACAACCAGATAAACAGCTTGTTAATTAAGGCACCAATAATCACACTGATAATAACAACAGTGCTGACGGAAGCCAACAACATCGTGCTATTTAACTTCATTTCATTTGTAGCATTAGTTCCAACTGCAGTTATCATACTGATACCGACCAGTACCAATGTTGCCAAAATTGCAATAATCGCTTGATTCTTTTTATTCATAATTTTTCTCCTCTTGTTACGCTTTGAGCAATAATAGTTACATTATACGTGAGTCATCTATCACTTTGTGCCCATTTTTCTATGTAGACAAAAACTATTATTTATGGTAAAAGCCGAAAAGAGCCAGTACATATTAACGCTTCTCGGCGTTAGTTAGTTATTGTTCTACCGCTTTATTTTCCACGAGGCCCTCTATTTGAGAAATAATGGTTTATACAGGCTACTGTTTCTATAATTTCAGGTAACATAAATAATAAATAAAGGAAAATAAAATTATATATACCAAAGTGACACGATGTGCTAATAATCCCAATAGCCATAACAATATCATAGCTATCTAGGGGTCTAACTGTCAGATCAAGCTTTTTCTTTATTTTTAAACACATAAATTAGCGATGTTATTGAAAAAAATAACGTCTCCCTTTTTTAACTTCAAAATATACTAACTAGATAACCCTAAAAAGACAATAAAGTCAGGCTTATTTATTTAATAAGATTATTGTCATAAATAAACTTCTAGTATTGCTGATAGACCTAATAATATGAATATGATTGCCAAAAATAGTTTTTCGTGTCCTAAATTTTTATACAAATATCCAATCTGTCTACTACAAAGCGCTTGTTTTATTTTTCTAGACACAGAAAAACTCATTAAACTGGCTACTAAAAAAGCAGATAGCTCCAAGGTAGCATAAGGTACCAATACAAACAAAATCATATGATGAGATAAGTTTGCCATAACAATGCCAAATGACAACCCATTAATAAACAAAATAATACAAGATAATAAACCAAAGGTTATTATCCCCCAAAAAATAATTAATAGGATGATACCAATATTGTGATTCCATATCTGTTCAATTTTTAAATCAACATTTTTGTGTAAATTAGGTTGCATATTATCAGACACGAACACATACCCTATTAGACTGCCAACTATGACAATCATTAATGTTATCAGTAAATCTTTTTTTAGTCGTATCAAATTAACCCCCAGCACTTACAATCATTCTTAACATAGCAACAAACACAATTAATTCCGCATCACATAACATATAATTATTGGTCATTGACTGTCGCATATTGATTGCTCATCTTATTACAAGAACATTTTTTATTCTATCATGTACTAATAATTGACTACGCCACTTTTTTTTGTCATATTTCCCATCACCAAGTATTACTGATATAATATACAAAAAATGGAGATTAGCTCACATGTTAAAATTTATGCTTCGAGATTTACGAAAAACTTTTCAACTTTCCCAAGAGCAGTTCGGCGCAAAAATTTTTGTTTCAAGACAAACTGTTTCCAATTGGGAACGTGGTGTTAGTGAACCACCATTAGCAACACTGCTGGCCATTGCTAATACTTTTGATGTGCAATTAACAACATTATTAGAACATCTGCACCATGAAACCGACTAACGATTCCCATTATATTCATTGACTTTAAAACTATGCCTAACAAATTACTTTGACAACCATAGTAATTTGTTATATGATGTACTCAAAGCCGAACAGAGGATTAAAAAATGGCCATTTCAAAAGATCTCATTCGTGGGCATATTGACACGATTATATTAAATATACTTAATCAGAGTGACTCATATGGTTACCAAGTTGGTAAATCGGTTCGCATATTAAGTCAGAATCAATATGATTTGAATGAAGCAACGCTGTACACGGCTTTCAGAAGGTTAGAAAAAAGTGGTGATATTACAAGTTATTGGGGCGATGAAACACAGGGCGCCAGACGAAAATATTATAAAATCACCCCAGCTGGACAAGCTCATCTCACTCATGCCATTGCAGAATGGGCATTTGCTAAAAACGTTATCAGTCAACTGATTACCGGTACTATTGCAGAAGGAGAGGAATCATGACTTCAATTGAAATGGCAATTCGAACACGCTTAGACGTTATTTTTTCGAAATACACACCGAACGAACAACTAACAGAATTTAAGGAAGAGTTGGTGGCTGATCTACTAGATGCTTATCAAGATTTTGCTAAGCAAGATAAATCACATGACGAAGCACTTGATGACGCTTTTGCACAGTTGGGTGATATTGACACAATTTTGCGTGAACTTAGTCAAACTAAAAAACAAGAAAATGACAACTCAAAAAGTCAGACGAAAAAATCGTCATTTTTTGAATTTTCAAACGACGGTCTCCATCTCGGTAATCTCCATATCGATGGTCAAGGCGTTCGTCTTGGCGATGATATTGTTATTGATGGTAAGCACGATAAAGTACAATTAGGTGATTGGCTCCATGTTGATCGTTCTGGTGCACGTGTTGGTCGTAAATATTATCGTTTTGACGAAGATGAACCTTCTGATACCACGCATACGCCTAGTTGGTCAGTAGCTCATCATAATGCGCAGATTCCCACTAGTGATAAACCTTTCGTTTTTGATTATAAAAACGCTGACGTCCATTTTTATAGTAATGACAAAGCAGATTTAATAACACTTGATGAATTTTTTAGCCGTGATAATAACCGCTACTTTGCAGATATTCAAGAAACTAATGAGCAGATTTCAGTTACGCAAGGCGATAATCCATTATTGTTCCATGTCCGAACACAAGTTAATATTGGTTTACCCAAAGACTTTAATCACGGTAAGATAACCATGATTAACCACTCTGGCCGTATCATGGCACAGGATCTCAGCCTACAGCAATTTAACCTATACTTACATGCTGGTAACTTTAGGGGCAATCATATTCAAGCTGAAACTGCTAACTGGCAAATTCACGCTGGGGAAGTTAAAGTACAGGAACTAAACTTTAAGCATGCCGATATTTTTAATAAGTCTGGTAGTCTTAAATTAGACAATATGACCGTTGAAGACAGCCACATCACAGTCACATCTGGTACTGTTCAAATTTCTCATTTTACCGGTGGTGGTCAGTTTGCTACGCATACGGGTTCTTTGCGTTTACGCATCGATAAATTGACTGATGACCTTAAATTACAGGCCAAGACTGGTTCAATTAGAGTAACAATGCCTGAAAGTCAAGATTGCTATTTTAATTTATCTGCTAATATGGGCAGTATCGTCATGGATCACACCGAGGCAACGCACTTCGATAAAAACACAAATAGTTATAAGTGTGGGTTCTACGGTGATAATCCAAAATTCACAATTGACGCAAATGTCGACTCTGGTACAATTAAAGTGTATTAGACTGTCTTAAAATCTTAATTGCAATGGAGACAACAATAATATGAAAGAATATTACCATCATATCCATGATTCGCATGGCTTACAAGCTTATGGTGTCGGCTTTTTATTAGCCGCAGGCCTTGAATTTGCAACATCACATGATTGGTTTGCCACATTATGGCACGCTCTTCTCAGCTGGGCTTCGGTTGGCTACTATATTGCCGTAACCGTTCAGCACTTAATTAAATAAAGGAGATTGACTATGACAAAGAAGAAAAATTTGACCCGTTCGCACAAAAATCGTATTCTCGGCGGTGTATTGGGCGGTGTTGCCGAATACTTTGGTTGGAATGTGACAATCACGCGACTCATTTATGTGTTGATTACGCTAGCAGCTTTCCCTGGCATCATATTTTATATCTTAGCTTGGATTATTATCCCTGATGATCCAAGGCAGTCAACTTCTTACTATGGTGATGGTCGCCGAAAAGATATCACACCTGATGATTTTTAACTAATAATAAGTATTTCATTATTTTTGCTCGTACTATTAAGTATCTTATAGCAAAGGTGGTGAATAAAATGTTTCAATTTTTATCAAAGTTGATTACTCGTAAAAAGGGTATTTCATAACAAAAAGCAGATGACGTTTGTCATCTGCTTTTTCATTGCTAATTAAGATTCACTATCCTCATCATCTCTTGCTGCGCGCGACAGAAGTTCTGATACTTGTGAAAGTTGTTCATTATTTAATACTGTGTCATCGGTCACATCGGTAGCGATTTCATCAGGTAAATCTTCCTGATCTACCTTCGTTAAGGTTGCCACTTTAGTGCCTTCTTCCAGACGAATTAAACGAACACCTAACGTGGCACGACCTGTTTGACTCACAGAATCTGCTGCAAACCGAATCATGACCCCTTGTGTCGTTGTTACCATAATATCTTCATGGCCATGAATAATTGTCATGCCAGCTAATACACCATTTTTATCAGTAATATTAGCAGTTTTGATGCCTTTTCCACCACGACCCTTGATAGGATATTCACTGGCTGGCGTTTGCTTTCCAAAACCTTTTTCTGTAATGACCAACACATTGTCTGACGATGTCACCACATCTGCTCCAATAACAACATCGTTATCACGTAAGCGTATACCACGGACACCAGCTGCTGATCGGCCCATAACACGCACAGAATCCTCAGCAAATCTGACTGAATAACCCGCTTGCGTGGCGATTAGAATGCTTTGTGTCCCATTCGTAATTTGAACTGAAAGCACTTCATCCCCGTCATGTAAGGTTAATGCTTTTAGACCATTTGTTCTGATGTTAGCAAATTCACTGACGGCAGTACGTTTAACAACGCCCAATCGTGTGACGAAGAATAAGTAGTCCTTACTTTCACTCGCTTCACCACGAACACTAATGACAGCTTGAATTTTTTCATCGTCTTCAAAGTTTAATAAATTAACAACTGGGATGCCCTTAGCTTGTCGGCCATATTCGGGTACTTCATACCCTTTCATCCGATAAACCTTCCCTTTATTAGTAAAGAAGAGTAAGGTATCGTGAGTTGAAGTTGCTAACATTTGGTCGACAAAATCCTCATCATTGACATTCATGCCTTGAACACCACGACCACCACGATTTTGTGCTTTAAATTCTGCTTGTGGGACGCGCTTAATATAACCGTTGCGTGTTAATGTCACAATCACATCTTCTTCTTCAATCAAGTCTTCATCTTCAAGATTTGTCACATCCCCAACCTGAAGCTCAGTGCGACGTGCATCCCCAAATTTTGTTTGGATTTCTAGTAATTCATCATAAATAATTTGATCAACACGTTCTTGATGTGCCAAAATATCTTTCAAATCAGCAATTAATGCAACCAATTTTTGGTATTCGTCCTCGATTTTATCTCGTTCCAAACCAGTTAAACGCACTAATCGCATATCTAAAATTGCTTGCGCCTGTTTATCTGATAACGCGTAACCATCAATCAAACGTGTCTTGGCCTCTTCAGAAGTTGCTGAAGACCGAATAATATTGATAATGGCATCAATATGATCTAGGGCAATACGTAACCCTTCTAGTATATGCGCACGAGCCTGAGCTTTTTGTAAATCAAATGCTGTACGACGACGAATGACTTCCCGTTGATGCGTTAAGTAAGCTACCAGAATATCTTTAAGGCTCATTGTCTGTGGCTTGCCACCATTGATAGCCAGCATATTAAAGCTAAAGTTTGTTTGTAATAAGGTTTCTTTATAAAGATTATTTAATATCACACTGGCTGACGTGTCACGTCGCACATCAATTGAAATACGTAAACCATCACGATCTGATTCATCGCGGATACCAGTAATACCTTCAATACGCTTGTCTCTTGCGAGTTCTGAAATACGTTCAATCAATCGTGCTTTATTGACAGCATATGGCAACTCTGTCACAATAATCTGTTCTTTACCAGTTTTTGTTTGCTCAATATCGACTTTAGCGCGAACTGTAACGCGCCCACGCCCAGTCTCATAAGCACGACGAATACCTGATTTACCCATAACAATGCCACCAGTTGGAAAATCCGGTCCCGGCAAAACATCCATAAGATCTGTTGTGGTAGCATCAGGATTGTTCATCAAAACATGCAGCGCTGAGATAACCTCACCCAAATTATGTGTAGGAATATTAGTCGCCATTCCCACCGCAATACCAGTCGCCCCATTAACTAATAAATTAGGGAAACGTGATGGCAAAACCTCTGGCTCACGTTCTTCGCCATCATAGTTTGGCACAAAATTAACTGTATCTTTGTTAAGATCACGTACCATCTCCATCGCGACTTTTGATAAGCGCGCTTCAGTATAACGCATTGCCGCTGCGCTATCACCATCGACAGATCCAAAGTTACCGTGTCCATCCACAAGCATATGACGATATGAAAAGGGTTGTGCCATACGTACCATTGATTCATAAATTGCTGAATCACCGTGAGGATGGTATTTTCCCATCACATCACCTACAATACGTGCAGACTTTTTATGTGGTTTATCTGGTGTATTGCCTTGTTCAATCATTGAATACAAAATACGACGATGAACGGGCTTCATGCCATCACGAACATCAGGTAATGCACGCGCAACAATAACTGACATCGCGTATGATAAAAATGATGTTTTCATTTGTTCTGACAAATTCGCATTACGAATGCGCGTGTCATTTTGTTCAGACATTTCTTACTCCTTAATAACGTTATTCTTGAATTTATGTACTGCTTAATTAACTAAGCAGTTGTGATGTATTTGATTTAGCTTGCCACTAAATATCCAAGTTTTCGACGAAAACAGCATTCTCTTCAATGAACTCACGACGCGGTGCAACATCATCACCCATCAACATATCAAATATGCTATCCGCTGCTTCTGCATCAGCTGGATCAACACGTAATAAACGACGATTTAGTGGGTCCATGGTTGTATCAGCTAACTGATCAAAGTCCATTTCTCCCAATCCCTTATAACGTTGTACTTTTGGCTTAATATTTGCTGGTAACTGCGCCAAATAATCTTCTAGTTCCTCATCTGAATCAAGATATTCGCGATTCTTTGAATTGCCCAAAGCAACACCATACAACGGTGGTTGCGCAATATAAATGTAACCTGAATCAACTAACGGCCGCATATAACGATAGAATAGCGTCAGCAATAATGTCCGGATGTGTGCGCCATCCACATCAGCATCTGTCATGATAATCACTTTATGATAATTCGCTTTTTCAACGTTAAAATCATCGCCAAAACCTGTACCCATTGCCGTAAACAATGAGCGGATTTCTTCATTAGCCAAAACCTTGTCTAGCGTTGCTTTTTCAACGTTCAAAATCTTACCACGAATTGGTAGGATAGCTTGTGTTAAGCGATTTCTTCCTTGTTTAGCTGAGCCGCCGGCAGAATCGCCCTCAACAATAAATAACTCAGAGATTGCTGGATCATTTGACGTATTATCTGCCAATTTTCCTGGTAAATTACCAATCTCTAGGCCGGACTGTTTCCGTGTCATTTCGCGCGCACGTTTAGCTGCTAAGCGCGCTTTTTGCGCTAAAATACCTTTTTCAACGATTTGCTTTGCCACAGCGGGATTTTCCATCATAAAGCGACTGAAGGTTTCAGAAAACATGCGATCAGTTGCTTGGCGGGCATCAGAGTTCCCAAGTTTTGTCTTGGTCTGACCCTCAAATTGTGGGTCCGGATGTTTAATTGATACAATGGCTGTCATGCCTTCACGTACATCTTCACCAGTTAGACTTTCGGCATTTTCTTTGAGCTGGCCGTTCTTTCTGGCATAATCATTGATAACGCGTGTTAGCGCAGTTTTGAAGCCTGTTTCGTGTGTCCCACCTTCATAGGTATTAATGTTATTCGTAAATGTACGTAAACTATCCTTCACATCTGTTGTATATTGTAAGGCAGCTTCAACGACAATCCCGTTTTCTTCCCCTTCAACGTAAACAGGCTCTGGGAAAACAACCACTTTCTCGGCATTAAGATACTTTACATATTCTTTAATCCCACCTTCATAGTGAAAACTTTCCGTCATCGGCGTTTCGGCACGATTATCTGTAATTGAGATACGCAAGCCCTTGTTTAAAAATGCCAATTCCCGCACACGAGTTAATAATGTATTGTAATTAAATGTGGTTGTTTCTCTGAAAATATCGGCATCCGGCTTAAAATGAACAATTGTCCCACGTGCAATTGTTGGTTTTTCATCCAATTTAACCATACGGGTATTTACGCGACCAACTTTAAAGTCCATATAATAAACTTGCCCATCACGGACAACTTTAACATCTAAATTGGTTGACAAAGCGTTAACAACTGATGCCCCAACACCATGCAATCCACCAGAGACTTTATAGCCACCGCCACCAAATTTACCACCAGCATGCAACACTGTAAAGACTGTTTCAAGCGCTGGTTTGCCAGTTTTAGTCTGGATGTCTACCGGGATTCCGCGCCCATCATCAGTGACCGTGATTGAATTATCTGCTTCAATTGTGACTGTAATGTGTGAGGCAAAGCCGGCCAAAGCCTCATCAATACCATTATCAACAATTTCCCAAACAAGATGATGCAACCCTTGGGCTGTTGTCGTTCCAATATACATTCCTGGTCGCTTACGTACAGCTTCTAAACCTTCTAAAACTTGAATTTGATCGGCATTGTAATCTCCAGCATTAGCCGTGACCGTGCTGGCACTGCGAATCTCTTCATCATCTGTCACGATACCATCAATGTTTTCGATTTCATTATTATTTTCTTCAGACATATTCAATCCTTTATGTACTTGTTACTTTTCCGACGTATGCTTTGCTTCTAACGTGATTTCTCCTTGTTTCACGTGAAACACCTTAGGCGTATGAATCAATTGCCGTGCGACATCACTTAAAGAAGGCGCCGTGATAAAGGTTTGCACCTTATCCTGAATGGCCAATAAAAGATGTGTTTGGCGGCTTGCATCTAGCTCGCTTAAGACATCATCTAGTAATAAAATTGGATACTCGCCCGTTTCTTGTGCCATTAAATCTATCTCCGCTAATTTAATAGCCAACGCTGTTGTCCGTTGTTGCCCTTGCGAGCCAAAAACAGCCACATCATTCTCATTAACGATAAACTGTAAATCATCACGATGAGGTCCAACTACGGTCGAACCTTGCATCACTTCACGTGTCCGCTGTCGATTTAAAGTTGCTGCAAAGGTTGCTTTGATTTGCTCTAAATCTGCATGCTCTTCAAAATCAATACTTGTCTGGTAAACCAGTGTTAATTGTTCTCGCTGATTGGATACTTCTGCATGAATAGGCTGAGCTGCTGCTTGCAACCGCCTTACAAAAAGTTGCCGCGCCAAGATTACTTCTGCTCCAACTGAGACAAGCTGATCGGTTAAGACATCCAGAAACACAGTATCCTTAGTTTGTTTCAGTTGCAACCGTTTTAGATAAGCGTTCCTATCTTTCAAAATGCGTCGATACTGCGTGATGTTGTAGAGATACAGCGGATTCATTTGCCCGAATTCCATATCAATAAAGCGACGACGAACGCTTGGTGCCCCTTTTACTAATTCTAAATCCTCAGGAGCAAATAAAATAACATTTAATTGTCCAACATATTGAGATAACTTGGACTGCTCTAAATGATTGACACGTGCTTTTTTGCCTTTACTGGAAAAATGCAAAGACAAAGGTGTTTCGCTAATGTTTTTTTTAATACGACCGCTGATTGTGGTTTCTTTTGCTGTCCAATTAATTAAGTCTTTATCACTACTCGTTCGATGAGAGCGCGCTAAAGCTAAGACATAGATACTTTCTAACAAGTTCGTCTTGCCTTGCGCATTCTCACCTAAAAACACATTCACTCCGGGACTAAAGTCTAACTCCAAATTGGCATAATTACGATAATTAACCAGTTTTAGTGATGTGAGTTCCAAGAACCTGGTCCTTTGGGTCCTTTATTATTACGACCCGTAGCAGTTTGACGACCAACGCCACCTGAGCGCGTCCGATTTTGACGCCGTAATTCAGCAAAACGCGCCTCTTTACGTACTTTAGCCGCTGCTGCTTTTTGAGCCTTAATACGGTCATCACGCACTGTTTTTTTAGCTGCTGCTGCACGCTCTGCCTTCTCTTCTTGTGCAGCAACAATTAATTCGTCAGCATTTTCTGCTAGTGCAATAATAAAAGTTTCATCGCCGACAATGATTTCATCGTGATCATATAACTTCTTACCGCGTCTGTTCTCCTGTTCGCCGTTCAATAATACAGGAAAATCCATAAGATAGTATTTTGCTTGCCCGCCTGAAGAAATAATATTTTCTTCCTTTAGTAATTGTGTGAGTGTGATATATTCAGTTGTAATTTTTACAGTTTTCGTCATATTAGTTACCTTTGTATTATACCATTTTTTCAACTTGATAGCTTTAAAAAACGGCCTAAAATCGATTTTAAGCGATTTTAGGCCGTTTTAAGCATAAGTGTTTGATTGTCTATAAAATTATTTAAAACGCCTATGAGCAATTAAAAAGTTCTTACTGGCGTAATCAATTGTAACTGCTTATTATCAGTTTCCTCAGCTGGCGTTAATGTAAACGGTCTCAAATTACTTGTGAACTTAACATCCACAGGCTTACCACTAAATACTCGGAGTGCGTCACGAACATAATCTGGATTAAATGAAATTTCTAAGTCTTCTCCGGCAACTGACTTAGTGACCAACTCTTCTTGTACTTGGCCAACTTCTTGAGATGTCCCTGTTAATGTCGCAACACCAGCTTTCAAAGTGAGTTGTACCACGTTGTTACGACTTTCATGACTCAGTAGGCTCGCACGGTTAATGGCCCCAAGCAATGCACCGGCATCCATGGTAAGTTCCGTTGTACTCTCTGTTGGAATTAAGCGGTCAGTTTCGGGGTAATTACCTTCTAGTAACCGAGAATAGAATGTTGTATGACCTAAATCAAAAACAGCTTGGTTTGCAGATAATTTAATATCCACACGATCTTGCCCTTCTAGCAAACTTTGTAATTCGTTGAATGATTTAGCTGGAATAATCACATCAGCTGAGACATGTGCCTCTGTGCCGGTTAGCGTGACAATACGTTGTGATAAACGATGTGAGTCTGTTGTAACAGCTTTGACGTCATTGCCATTAAGCGCTAAATGAATGCCTGTCAAAATTGGTCGACTTTCTTGCGTGGATGCTGATATTTTTGTTTGCGAAATAATATCAATTAACTGTGCTGCCGAGACACTCAAACTTTGCACATCATCCATTTCAGGTAATTGCGGATAGTTACGCACATCCTGACCATTAATTGTAAATGCTGATGCTCCTGAAGTGATATTTGCACGTAGGCCATCAACAGCCAACATTAAATCATCAGCTGGTAAATTCTTAACGATGTTTGCAAAGAATGTTGCTGGTAATGTAATGCCGCCCTTTTCTTTAATCACAAGCTGGGCTGTTGTATCTGATTGTTCAATGCGTGTCTCAATAGAAATATCACTATTAGAGCCAGTCAAAATGAGCTCGTCTTCTGATAGCACAATTTTGATATTTGTCAAAATAGGAATTGTTGTGCGTGATGAAATTGCACGTGCAACATCATTGAGTGATTTGATAAAAGCCTGACGATTAATTGAGAATTGCATATTTATGCTCCTTTTTAGTATCTAAGGCGATGCCTATTTGTAATTAATAGATTAAAAGATCTAGTAGTAATAATAAGGGGTGTTTATCTTGTGGATAAGCGGCTGTGTATAACAGCTGTCTTAATTCTGCTTGTTCACAACACTGTGTGTAAAATGCTTTGTTTTTACAAAGTTATTCACACGGCTTATTTACCATTTTTTATTTCATCGGTTAAGGCATCTAACATCTCTTTTGTCCGAGCATCTGATTCAGCCTTTTCAGTTATCTTGTTGGTTGCGTGTAGTACTGATGAATGATCTCGGCCACCAAACGAGCGGCCAATATCAGGCAAACTTTCATTGGTCAATGTTCGTGTCAGATACATAGCAACATGTCGTGCGGTGACTAAATCTTTTTTACGGCTGGTACTTTTTAAGTCATCAATTGTTTGCATGTAATAGTCCGCTACAACTTGTTGAATACGCTCCACCGTAATTTTAAAGCCTTGATTAATATTTAAGTCACCTAAAATTTGTTGTGCAGTCTCTTTGGTTGCCGGCTTATTTCTGAAACGCAACATGGCTTCAAACCGATGGAACGTCCCTTCTAATGTTCTAATATTTGAATCAATTTTATCAGCAATCAATTCTAAGACATCATTTGGAATCGTTAGACCATCTGTCTCGGCGAGGTTTTTTAAAATGGCGACACGTGTTGGTAAATCAGGCTTTTGGATATCCATCGAGATGCCTGCCTCAAAACGTGATGTTAGACGTGATTGCAAATCAACAATTTCAGTTGGTAATTTATCAGAGGTCATAATAATTTGTTTGCCTGTTTTAGTGAGCACATTAAAGGTATTAAAAAATTCTTCTTGCACCTTTTCTTTGCCCGACCAAAATTGAATATCATCAATTAATAACAAATCAACGGTACGATATTCTTTCTTAAAAGCCGCCGTTGCACCTTCACCAGCACGTAATGATTCAGTGAAGTCATTAAGAAAATCCTCTGCTGTTGCATACTTAATACGAGCAGAAGGCGTCGTTTTAGAATAAGCATTGCCGATAGCTTGCATCAGATGTGTTTTGCCTAAACCGACACCACCATAAATAAGATACGGATTATAAACACGGCCAGGATCTTCGGCAACGGCACGAGCGATAGCATAAGCATTCTCATTACCAGTGCCAACAACAAATTTATCAAATGTGAAATTTTCGTTGAGATCAGATTCGCGTGTGAAGGTCAAGTTTTCAGAAGTCAGTGGCATGGTTTTTGGTAAAATGTCTGCTACGCGTAACTCAGGCTTAATAAAACCTTCAGCAATCTCCATCGCGTATTGAACAAAACTCATGGCATAAGATTTATTCCAATTATCGATGATATCAGTACTTTCATCAGCAGGGACTTCTAAAATAATGCTGGATTCAGTTAAGGTTATTGGTATTAACGGTTCTATATAGGTATCAAAAGAAACGGGGCCAATTTCCTGATAGAATTTAGCTTTAATTTGATTCCATAGTTCCTCTTTTGTAATTGGTTTGGTCACGAATATCTCTCCTAATAAATCATGTGCGCACAAAAATAACGACGATATGTCGGTCATGACACACGAATCAACTTTTCTATAATTAAAGAAGAAGTAGCAAAGATAATTATAACAGTAAGAAAATTAGTTTTCCACAGGTGAAGGACAACTTTATAGAATATCAACAACTGTGGACACAGAAATAAACAGAATGTGGATAGAAACACGAACAAATGTGCGAGTTATCCACAAAGAAACAATGTTGTGCACACGCTAAAGTGGGTAAGGACAATATTTGAGGTTTGTTATGAACATTATCCACAATTTTGTAATCACAAGTTGTGGATATGTGGATAAGTGCCAAATAGCCTTGTGGGTAAAAAATGAAAGAACCTTGTTGTTACACAGGGTTGTGGTTGTTTTTGGATAACATTGTGAATTGTAAAGAAAATCTTAAGGTGCTTAAATTTTAATGTTTTTAATACCACAATATTTGTTATAATGGGGCGTATGATTGTATTGTTTAACAAACCCTATAATGTTTTAACGAAGTTTACCGACACTGAAGGCCGTGCAACCTTAGCAGACTATATTGATATACCACGTGTATATGCTGCTGGGCGTTTGGACATGGATAGTGAGGGGCTTTTGTTGTTGACAGATCAAGGGCATTTGAACCATGCATTGACTGATCCAGATAATAAAGCTTACAAAACTTATGTTGTACAAGTCGAAGGAATCCCCACCAAAGCGCAACTTAAACAGCTTGAGCAGGGTGTCGACCTTAAGGATGGCTTAACATTACCAGCGAAAGTAAAACGGATACCATATCCTAAGTGGTTATGGGCGCGGGAAAAACCAATTCGCACACGGCAAAATCAACCAACGAGTTTTATTCAGTTAAAAATAAAAGAAGGTCGTAATCGCCAAGTTCGACGGATGACAGCTGCAGTTGGTATACCAACTTTAAGATTAATTCGAACGCATATTGGTGATTATCATTTGGCAGATTTGCAACCAGGACAGTATCGAATTATTAAGTGAATTGCGTTTAATTACTATTAAAATGAGTGATTTTTTTAATGCAAAACGGCAAAGAAACATTATAATAAGAAAATAAACAAATTTAATGAGGTGAACCATGGGACGCAAGTGGGAAAATATCAAAATGAAGAAAGCGCAGACCGATGGGGCTGCCGCTAAAGTGAATAGTAAGTACGGTATTGAAATTTATGCTGCTGCCAAACAAGGTGGTAGTGTTGATCCAGAAGCAAACTCAACTTTAAAGTTTGTCATTGATCGTGCTAAGCAAGCACAGGTACCAAAACATGTTATCGAACGTGCTTTAGAGAAGGCCAGTGGTTCCGGGGACGAAACTTTTATTACCGGCCGTTATGAAGGATTTGGACCTAATGGCTCATTGATCATTGTTGATACATTAACATCTAATGTTAACCGGACAGCAACAAACGTACGCACTGCTTTTAACAAAAATGGTGGAACGTATGGGGCTGCCGGATCAGTCAGTTATCTATTTGATGAAACTGGCGTGATTGTTTTTGCAGGGGATGATGCCGATGACGTATTGGAAACGCTACTAGACGCCGAAGTAGACGTACGTGATGCCGAGCAACAAGATGATCAGGTTGTCGTATACACAGAACCAAGTGATTTACATAAAGCCATTGGCGCATTAAGACAAAGTGGTGTTTCAGAATTTTCAACGACTGAAATCACAATGTTACCACAAGCAGAAGTGACCCTTGAAGGAGATGACTTAGCAACCTTTGAGAAGTTAGTTGATGTACTTGAATCCGATGAAGATGTACAAACTGTTCACCATAACGTCTCATTATAATTTACTCAAAGCCTAGCCCTTATGGTTGGGTTTTTTATTGTATTTTATGCCAGATTAACGTAAAATTTAAGTGTCAGTCTCATCTCAGCAAGAACAATACGTAGATTTGTTGAGATTAGCTTGCCAATGGTATTAATACATGTTATGATTAAACTCGAATTGCAAAGTTTTTGCAGGTAAAAATCGCGAATGGAGGTGAACACACATGAAGCGTACATACCAACCAAAGAAACGCCATCGTGAACGCGTACACGGATTCCGTAAGCGTATGAGCACGAGCAACGGTCGTAAAGTTTTGGCTCGCCGTCGTGCAAAGGGCCGCAAGGTTCTATCAGCCTAACAAGGTCGCTGCTAAGCAGTGGCTTTTTTATTTCGATACGTCTGATTTTTCTCTAAAAGCACAGCGTGTCACTGAGTTTCATGCGGCTATAACCGCGTACATATCCTGCAAGAGAGTCCAGAACTAATGAGAAAAACTTTTCGAATTAAAAAGCCTGCTGATTTTCAAATCGTTTTCAATAAACATCAGTCAGTAGCCAACAAATATTTTATTGTATACCACATTGATAAGCCCGAGCAAAAGCATTTCCGTTTGGGGCTTTCGGTCAGCAAAAAAGTTGGTAAAGCACATGATCGTGTGTGGGTTAAAAGGCGAATCAGACAAAGTATTTTAGAATTGAAGTCGGATTTACCGCACGATATCGACTTACTAGTCATCGCACGGCCGGCTGTTGCTAAGCAAAGCCAAAAATTTATTAAAGAACAGATTATCCATGTGCTAAAGTTAGCTGATATATTGAAAGTAGAAGATAAATGAAACGTTTTGAGAACATTTTAAAAAGGATTGGCCCATTACCAATTATTCTTGCGATTATTGCGTTGGCCATTATTATTGTTGCTAGTTTAACATTTAAAGGGCATGTTGCTTCTAATAGCTTTTGGAGTGCCATTGTGGCTGCTTTTACGTCGTCAATATTAGGCACCTCAGCATGGTTTGGCAATAATTATGGATTAGGCATTATTGTTTTCACAATTCTGATTCGTTTCTTGATTTTGCCATTAATGGTTTATCAGATTCAATCAATGATGAAGATGCAAGTTGTGCAACCAGCATTAAAAGCCTTGCAAGCCAAGTATCCTGGAAAAGATACTGAAAGTCGTCAATTAATGGTGGCTGAACAACAAGCACTCTATAAAAAAGAGGGTGTTAATCCGTTTGCTTCAATGTTGCCATTAATTGTCCAAATGCCAGTATTGTTTGCTTTGTATCAATCAATTTATAATTCACCAGTTTTAAAATCTGGTAAGTTTTTATGGTTACAATTAGGTAGTCATGACCCTTATTATGTGTTGCCAGTGCTGGCTGCAGTCTTTACTTTTGCTTCATCTTGGCTGTCAATGCAATCAACACCGGAACAAAATGGTATGACAAAAGCGATGCCATATATTTTTCCAGTTGTTATCTTCTTCTCAGCGATGGCTGTACCAAGTGCTTTGTCACTTTACTGGGTTGTCGGAAACTTATTCCAAACAATTCAAACGTTCTTCTTACAGAATCCATTTAAGATTCGTCGTGAACGTGAATTAGCGGCGCAAAAAGAACGCGATATGAAACGTAAAATTAAAAAAGCAAAGCGTAGTGCTAAGCGTTAATTATAAGAATAATAAAAAGCCATGTTACGAAATCAGTAACATGGCTTTTTATTATTCTAAAGACGACACCGTGTAAACGTGGTATGCTAACCTAATAATCATAAATTTGGAGTGTGTAGAATGATAAAAGAGAGATTGAATCATGGCCAGCTACTGCTATTGACCGCTAGTTTGTTATTTTTGTTTAATATGCTAACAGCAAAGATTGTTGACACACTACAGTCATTTCAACCACCAGCTTATGACATTGCGACAGGTAGTTTGCAAAAATTAGGCCATTTTATGGCACAAAATTGGCGTACATATACCATCACGCTGGTCGGTTATCTAGTTATTTGGGGTTTATTAGTGACGTTAGCTGTGACAATCATGTTGCTCTCTTGGCATCAGTTAAATCGGCGGTATTATATTAAGGCATTGAAATCTGGCCAAATACATTTGAGTGTGCTACTGATGTTGCTATTGAGCGTGCCGTTAACACAAATTGGCTTTAAATTCCCAGTGGCTTATTATTTGACAATGCCAAAAACATTTATTGATGTGATTCAAAATCCAATAATTTGGTGTCTATCGGTTGTTAGTTATTTGATTTTATTATGGCTAGCTTTTCGCTTACATTTAGTCGCTTATTTTGCCATCACGACAGCACAAGGGATGAAGAAAAATATCAAGCAAAGTTGGCAGGAAACACGCCAGCAAAATAGGTCTGTATTGTATTTTGGCATAAAATTGCTGGGGTGCATTGCACTTGTCATAATTGTGCTATTTTTGATACAAAAAGGTTTGGATCAATTCCTAGTGGGCGAACAAAAACGTTGGATAGCCAACGCTCTCATTGCTATTGGCATTGGTTATTTTTACATTGTGACAAGTCAATGTTACTTATTCTACACAGCATTGGTTAAACCCGAAACACAATCGAAATCAACTAAAAGTTTATTAATGGGTGTGAGTTATTTGGGTATATTAATGATAATTGGTATTTTTAGTAGTTTTTTGTCTGGAAAATTTGTTAGAGAACCAAATAAAAATACACTTGTCATAGCTCATAAAGGAATAGCTTCAGAAAAACAAGCACCAAATACGCTTGCGACACTGACACAAGTGGCACAAACAAAGCCTGATTTTGTTGAAATTGATATTCAGCCAACGCGTGATGGGGTCTATGTATTAAGTCACGATGGTGATATTAAGGCTACTGATGGCAAAAGCTACAAGATAGATGAGACTTCGTGGCAGACATTGAAAACAATTCGTTACCGCACAAAAGGTCAAACACTCAGGGTAACCTCATTTAATGATTATATTTCGCGTGCTAATCAATTACATCAAAAACTTTTAGTTGAATTAAAAATCAGTGATACAATCACGACACAAGCGTTATTGGACTTTCAAAATCGCTATGGTCAGGCTTTGAAAGCAAATCATGCACAATTACAATCGTTGAATCAAAATATAATTAAACGCTTATCAGAACATATGGATCAACCTATGGGCCTGTTATCTCCCGTTGTTAATAGTATTGATGGGGCCAAGTTTAGTCGTTTTTACGCCATCGAGTATTCAAATGCGAACGCAAATTTGTCGCAACGTGTAACACACTATCACAAGGCACTTTATGTTTGGACTTTGAATCAGAAATCTGATATTGCCACCGCGTATGCGCTCGGAGTGACGGGGTATATTACAGATTATCCTAAACAGACGCGGGCGCTACTAACACAATTTAACAAACAGGCGAGATACGCTGACGTTATTTGGCAGATGGTGATGTTACAAAAAACAAATATTTAATAAATAATTTAGTCTCAAGAACGCTTCAATAGTTCAAAACTGCTATAATAAACTTTAATGTATTGAACAATTTGACCATTTAGTAGGTAGATAATTATGGGAAACAATCAAGACAAGGTTATTTCTGGTATCAACAACTTGATATTGCGTGATATGGTGCCTGATGATGTCGTTGCTTTATCACAAATTTATCTCACAACCCGTCGGCAATATTTTTCATGGCTTCGACAACCAAAATTAGAAGATTTCCAGCGGGCCAGTAAGGGAGAAACTGTTCGGGTTGCTGTGATAAATGATGAAATTGTTGGTTTTGCATCATTATCTGAATGGGATAGTTTTTTGCACTTGCTCTTTGTCAAAGTAGGTTGGCATGGGCAAGGCATTGGGGCAGCGTTATTATCTTGGGCACGACAAAAAGCGCACCATCCGCTGGAACTGAAAGTTGTGCTAGTTAACCAGGCTGCACGCCGATTTTATGAGCGTGAAGGCTTTAAGATTGTCAGTTATTCAAAATTAGCAAAACCAGAAAATGTGACATATAGAGATGATAGAAAAAGTTAAACAATTTAATCAATTTACTTGGTACCATGTATCCAACATGACGCCAGATGATAATTTAACCTTGGTTGAGCAGCACAGACTCACTAATGAGATTATCGGCTATGCCGTCGATCATAATGAAGCTGTGCGAATGGAATATGATGAAGAAGCAGACGAATCATTGATGGTGATAGATGTCATTTCCTATCATGAAGATGTTGTTGAGACGCGACCAATTGGGATATTATTTGCTCATAATAATCTATACACTTTTTCGCATACTGTAACAGATTACGTACAGGCAGTTTTGTTGGCGCCAAAAAATCGGCAAAAGCGTGCAACGGATGAGGAAATCACTGCCGTTGATTTTATTATGACTGGTCTCTATTCTTTGATGACACGTTATGTTGAGCAAGTCACCGAAATTAATCGTAAACGTCGTGTTATCCAAGCACAATTTGGTCATCAAAAACGTACGACAAAACAAATGAATGACTTGTTGCGCTTACAGACGCAAATGATTTATATTCAAAATTCATTGGCTAATAACCATGTGATGCTAGATGCCTTTAAGCAGGATTATCGACTAGAGATGCAAGCCTTTGAACTGGAGCATATTGATGATGTGCGTGTTGAAGTGGGACAGGCTGAGCACATGGCAGACTTGGCCATGGCTGTTATTAATTCAGTGTCAGACGCTTATGGTAATCTAAGTAATCGTGACTTAAACTGGACAATGAAAGTCTTAACTGTTTATTCAATTGTGCTAACTGTACCAACAATCGTGAGTGGTTTTTACGGTGAAAATGTGAAATGGTTGCCCTTTGCTGATATTCAAGAAGGCTGGTGGGTATCTATTGTAATCACCGTTTTACTGATGGGCTTGGTAAGTCTTTTATTGGCATTAAATGGTTTTTTTCGAAAATAAAAATGGAGTATTATGAAACTATTAGAAGAACGTATTCGTCAAGATGGCCGTATTTTGGGAAAGGACATTTTGAAAGTTGATACCTTTTTGAATCATCAAATCGACCCTGAGTTAATGCAGAAAATAGGGGATGAATTTGCAAGGATTTTCCGTAATGTTGCTATTGATAAGATTTTAACAGTTGAATCCTCAGGTATTGCACCAGCGGTAATGACCGGCTTAGCTTTGCATGTGCCCGTGGTATTTGCTAGAAAAAACAAATCGCTAACATTACCAGACGGCGTATGGACTGCCGATGTCTATTCTTTTACAAAGCAAACGACAAATCATATTATGATCGATCAACGTTTTTTAACAGCGGGGGAGCGCGTTTTGATTATTGATGATTTCCTGGCTAACGGACAGGCTGTTGCTGGGTTAGTAGCTATCGTCACACAAGCCCATGCAGAAATCGTTGGGGCTGGTATTTTGATCGAAAAGGCTTTTCAACAAGGTCGTCAATTACTTGACGAGGCTGGCATACGTGTTGAAAGTCTAGCTCGGATTGCTGCTTTTGAAGATGGGCAGATAACTTTTATGGCTTAAAAAACGATGTTTCACGTGAAACATCGTTTTTCATTAGGTTATTCGGAAATATTAAGGGGGAAATATGACACGTGATTTTGATTTTGCAAAATTGGTTCAAAAATATCAAAACAAAACGGCAATTGCAGATAACGGGCGGGCATACAATTATGGCGAACTGGCAGATAAAGTGGCAGCTGTTTATAAGGCGCATCAATTCAATGCGCCATATGTGGTTTTAATTGCACAAAGTAACCTCACATTTATTAGTCAGTTTTTAGCCATTCATAAAGCAGGCTGCGTACCTGTGGTAGTTAATCAAAGAGAGGCGCCACAACTAGCTACTTTATTGTCTGCAATAGACTGGCAGTGGCTAGACGATTGCGCTGTCAGTAAAAAAAAGCCTATTACTCGCTCAAACTTGCTATTTTTAGGTATGACCTCGGGCACAACCGGAACCCCTAAATTATATCAACGTGACTGGTTGTCTTGGCAGCTTGGTTTTAAACAATGTGAAAAAGCATTCGAAATGACTGACTATGCAGGGGTGATGACAACGAGTCCAATGGCTACGTCGCTCGGATTGCATAGTTTACTATTAAGCTTATATCTTGGTAAAACATTTTATTGCTATACACGTCAGCAACAGCAGCAATTGACGTCAGCAACGTTAGTCTACACTGTACCAACCTTCATGACAGCAAAATATCGTGGTTGGGCAGATGATGCACAGGTTAAAGGGGTTGTTTCTTGCGGTGGCGAATTGACACCGTCATTAGTCAGAGATTGGCATCGCTTATACCCGCAACAGGCACTATACGAATTGTATGGGGCATCGGAGACCAGTTTAATTGCTTTTCAAAACTTGATGCACGGAAAAAAGGTCAACCAAGTTGGCCGACTGTTTGCGGATGTTGAACTAACATTTACAAACCAACATATCACAGTTGCTAGTCCCTATCTATTTAGTGGCTATTTAGGATCAACACAAAAAATAACCTTTGTTGAGACAGATGATGTAGGTGATTATCAAGATGAGCAGCTACTTGTTTACGGTCGCGCAAGTGATGTCATTAATCATGGTGGCAATAAAATTTATCCTAGTGAACTTGAAACCATTTTGCAAACAATCACAACGGCAGCGGTTGTCTTTGGCGTGCCAGACAGCACTTATGGTGAGAAAATTGTTGCTATGGTGGTCACAAATAAGCCCTTAGATAAGCTAAAAATGGTGATGGCAGAGCAGACCCCAGCTTATAAACGCCCAAGCCAATACATTTTTGTATCTGAGATCCCAAAAACAAAGCAACAAAAAATTTCACGAACGCAATTAGCCTTGCGATACGTGGCAGGAGAATGGACATGAATAACTTGACAACACCAGTAGGCATATTAAGTGCAAAACGTCTCCCAATTGGTAAAATCAATGGCTTATACATAGAGCAGTCGCCTGAGACACTTGTTGCTAATTTGTTACAACAGCAGGTAGCCATGCTATCAACACATCGTTTAAAGCAGGTTGATCAAGTCATTTTAGGCAATGTCACGAATCAAGGGGGAAATATTGCACGTCGTGCAACTTTAGCCGCTGGGATAGGTTCGAGCACACCAGCTTATACTATAGATGCGCAATGTGCTTCTGGTTTGGTGGCTATTGCTTCCGGCGCCCAAGCTATCTTGAATCAGGATGCCAAATTAGTCATTGCGGGTGGCGTCGAAAGTACTTCCCGTAGTTATGTGACAATTGATCGAGAAACAAATGAGCCACTCAAACGCTTTCCAATGGTACCAGAAGGGCAACTGGACTTAGACATGGGTATTGTGGCGGAAAATATGAGCTCACGTTATAACATTTCACGCGAGCAACAGGATAATTACGCGTTCAACAGCCATCAAAAAGCAAAAAAAGCTTTTGAAAATAAGCAAATCAATGCTGAAATTGTTCCTTTTAGTCAGGCGTCAGTCAATATCACACAAGACCAGTGTCCGAGATTTGATACCTCGCTTAGTAAATTACACCAATTGAAGCCAGCGTTTCGTTCTGGTGGTACGGTGACTGCGGGCAATAGTTGTCCGATTAATGATGGTGCGGCAACGGTGCTGATGACGGGAAGTCAAACAGGGGAAGCAATGGCGGGGTATTATTTAGGGCATACGACCGTAGGCATTGCGCCTGAAAAATTCATTCTGGGTCCTATTGCTGCCACACAAAAGTTATTAGACAAATATGCACTAACTATGTCTGATATTGCAGTTGTGGAGCTTAATGAGGCTTTTGCTGTGCAAAGTATTTTATGCCAAGCGGCGTTAAAAATTACCGATGAACAATTAAATCCATTAGGTGGCGCGTTAGCTTATGGTCATCCCTATGGTGCTACGGGTGGCATTATGATTGCGCGATTATTGAATAGTTTAAATCGCATCACACAACCGGCGTTGGGTATTGCCACGTTATGTGTTGCTGGTGGTATGGGGATGAGCATGCTGATAGGAAATCAACACTGGCAAGTTTAAAACTTTTGTAGGAGACGGTAAATCTCTTCATATAGTTCATCGGCAGTCAGGGTTAACTGTTGTGATACGTAATCCGTGACGAGCCCCATGATACCAGAAACAATAAAATCAATTTCAACAAGACTTGGTATATTATTAGGGCGGTCTTTTTCGAGTAACAATACTTTTTGAATAAAGGCCCTTTTAACTTGCCTGAATGCTTGGGCACCTGCTTGCGGGTGGTTAAGCAAGACAGCAACAGTTGATTTGTGTTGCTCAATATAAGTGACTAATAGATAACTTAGCGTTTTAAAATCATCGTGGTAAGTAGATTCTGAAGGATAAGTGGCTTTAAAGATTTGCGTCATAGCAGTCATTAAATCAGATAAAACTTGGTCGTGTAAATCATAGACATCCTTATAATGTCGATAGAATGTGCCACGATTAATGTTAGCTAAGTCAGCAATGCGTGAAACAGTTATCTTTTCAATGGGCATTTCGGCCAGCAAGGTAACGAAAACGGCTTTAATTTGTGCTTGTGTTTTATTTTGTCTACGATCCATGACTAAAGGGCCTCAATTTCATTAGATATGTTGTTTAATCAACAAAAAGTAAAGATGTGTTCATTGTAACACGTCAAATATAACGTTAAACTTGTGATAATCTAATAAATTCAATTATAAAGGGGTGACACATGAACTTTCGATTAGCTGTACAACCTGAAGTAAAATACTTGTCCCAATTAGTAGCAGATGCGTTTAAAGATTATGACCTGTATCAACAAACAATTGGTCAGACATTTAAACAAGCGGCAGATTTTCATCAGTTTTTAAAACGATTACACGATGTGCATTTAGCGGCAAGTATTGCAAAAAATAAAGTTTTTGTTTTAGAGGACGGGCAACAAATTTTGTCGGTTGTAGTGCTAGATAACGAGCGCATGCCGTCGGCCAATATGTGGCAATATATTCAAGCAGGTGGCTGGCAATTGGTGCCATACTTTATAGGCAATCAACTTGGTAAATTTTTAACGATGTTAGATAAAGCAGAAAAATTGCCACAACAAAAGCCACAAACAAATTGGCATGTGAATTTGTTGGCCGTAAATCCAGTACATCAAGGCCAAAAAATTGGCTCACGTACTTTGGAAGCATTTGTCATACCATATGCTAAAGCACATGGTGCTAAAACGTTATCATTAATTACCAATACACCACGAAATGTTAGTTTCTATCAAAAAAATCAATTTCAAGTAGTAGATGAGCGCATGCTGTATTTTAATGGCAGTCAAGTTAGCAATTGGTCATTGGTGCGAACCCTCACTTAAAAGGTTACAGGATATCGGTAAAAGTCATCCGTCGTATTTGGTATAATAGTAAGCAATAATGGTAGCTTATTTAAGCAGGTACCCTATTCGTGAGAGGTGAACGATGACATTGCATATTATTCCTGATTGGCACGCTTATCAGAGGCGTTTGCCAGAATTCAACGACACAGTTCATCAAGTGCAGCTTTTTCTGTCACAAGGACAAGCAGTCGCATTAGTTGTAGTTGACTATTTACCAAATCTACGACAGATTCTTTTTCATGGCCAAATTGAATCTGCCCAAATATGGTCTGCCTATGATGTGTTGCAACGCGTTCAATTGAAGTATGATAGTCCGATAGCCTTGATGGATATTGATTGGCCAGATGCCGCTGAATTTATTGAGATGTCTGATCGTGTCGTTGTTCGTGTCGCAAAAAAGCACTATGCAACGGTGTGGCTTGATCAAGTCGCGCATGCCCGTTACGATCGCATTGATTTGTTTGAGGCGGGTGAACGCGTGCAAGAATTAATCCTCGATGATCGTGGTTTTATTTCGTGTGCAACAACGCTTGATAATCATGGCCAGGCAACGAGGCGAGATTACTTAACGCCCAGCGGCGCGGTTGCCGTCCAAGAAGATTGTCTGACAGGAGCAGTCACAACCCAACAATCTTGGACACCCCAAACGACTTTTAAAAATATGGCTGAACTAATTGCTGAAGTAGTAGCTTATCACGTTCATGATTTGCCTGATGAAGATACTTTGATCATAGCACAAAGTCAAACAGCTATCTTTTTAGTGAATAAAGTTGCCCCTAAACAGGCGATTATTTTAAGTTACCAAACTCAACGTACAGTACCGCAGTTAGAACAAGAACTATTGCTCCAGATTTCTGGTACAGTTGATTTTGCAGTCGTTGATACCCAGCAACAGTTTGAGACTATCAATTCACAATTTGATGAGCAGACAGCAGTCGCAGTTATTCCGCCTTATGCAACGACGGCCTTACCTGTCCAAACACCAGCGCCAATTATCACAGTATACTGGTATGCACCTGAAATAGATAATGAAGTGTTTGATGCTATGCGTGCCTTAATGTTAGCCTATCCAAAATGGTTACTCTTAATTGAGACAACACAGGATCATCGCGCGTTTGATGACCTGATTCTCTTGGATAGCCAACAAGCTGTTAATGTGCACGGTCTAGTTGATGAACACAGCCAAAAAGCCCATCAAGCACGATATCAGTTTTTATCACAACAAGATGAAGCTAGTCGGTTACGTTATCTCAGCAATGCACGCCTGTTAATGGACTTAACACCAGCGCCAGAACAGTTTCTACAAACAGCGGCTATTAGTCATGGTGTGCCACAAATTAATCGTATCGAAACACCGTACGTGAAGCCAAATCAGAATGGTCAAATCATTCACAAGTCAGATCAGTTGCAAGAAATACTAGTATCTTATTTAACAGGGCGGTACAATCAGCAGGCTGTTAGAGAAACCTCTCAGGCGATAGGGGCTAATTATCAAGACGACATGTTGTGGATTAAGTGGCAGCAAGTTTTTAATCAGATTAAGCAACGAAAGGCATCAGGTAAATGAGCCATGGCAGATATTTCAGTGCTACAAATTGGTGCAACCGATTGGACGCCAAAGATTAATCACAATCATATAGACTGGCATTATACGGCAGTATTAGATTTACCAACCTTTTTGGCACAACAACGTGACCCGTATGTGCTAGAGCAAACTTATGTCTTACTTACCGATAATATATTAGATAGTACGTTATTATCTAGCCAGATTAGCGAATGGCCGGCATATAGAACACTTTATTTTGCCGAAGACATCACAGATGATTTTCAACATATCTTAGATGAACGACGCGCTTTTCATTTGCCAGAAAAAGCGCCGGAAGCCATCATTTCGCGTATTCTAACTGACTTACAGCTTAGGCAAGTTGGTTTTCAAACGCGCTTTAGTGAAACACAATTTATCCCACTGCCGCCTAACAATACGCATTTTAAGCGAGAGGGCCGTTTTTCAGCACAATTTAATGGTGATTTTGGCACAAAATGGCAACAAATTGGCCAATTAAAAACGTATGCAACTGACTTTGCAATAGCAAAAGCTCATGACGTTTGGCTCGATTATGAACAAAGCGGAACTGTAGAAGTCCAACTTGAATTTGTTTTCTTTAATCAAGGCAAGATACAAACGACACAAACAATTTCAGGGGATGCGTTACGCCGTTTGAACACAATTGGGGATGTATCAGATTATCAAGATTATCAAGTGTTAGTTTATGCACGTGGTAATGGCGGACTGGACTTACATGTATTGCATCAACGTCAGAGTAGGCATGGCTTTGGGTTGCTGTTACCTGGTGATCATTGGGAACTGACAGAAGAGAACGAAGAAATTATGAGTTACTTCAATCCTGGTGATCGCAAAGGCCCCCTGATTGTTAATTTCTCAGGCTTGCGTTTGCATGTGGATGGCTTTGAGATGTTAGGACCAATGCGAGAACTAGGCACACCGTTTTTGTTATTTACTGACACAAGAACTCAAGGTGGTGCGTTTGAAATTGGTACAAAACATTATGAAGAGAGAGTCGTTGAAATTATCCATCAAGCTATGGCGGCGTTGCACCTATCTGCTCAAGAGGTTATTTTGACAGGTTATTCCATGGGGAGTTTGCCAGCAATATACTATGCTGCTGACATTAAACCTGGTGCAATCGTTATTGCTAAACCGATTATCAATATTGGCACCATGACCGCCAATCCAGAGTTTCCTAGGGAATTTAATCAAGATTGGACGTTAGATTTGCGTCGCTATTTAGCTGGGCGGATGGCCCTAGATGATACTGAAGCGCTAAATCAAATTCTTTGGGAACACATACAAAATGTCGACTGGTCAAAAATTCCAGTGTCATTATTTACGATGTCACAAGATGAATATGATGGACAAAGCTTACAGCAGTTATTAACCTTTTGGGCTACACGTGATGTGGCACTAACACATGTTATTGCCGAAGGACCGCATACAGCAAAAATACCTGAGATGGTTGCATTTATAACGGCAGAACTCACTAAGCTACGTGATGATTTACGGCAGGAGGCAAACTAATAGATGCAATATCAAGTTTATTGGACGCCGCAAACACAATTGCTGGAATTACAAGGCGCTACGGTTGATTTTCGTGCACGTGATGATGTTTATTATGAAAATTACTTTTTGCCTAGTGGTCGCACAATTGTTTCTTGGCAATCACAACATAGCAGTCAAAATCAACGGCTTGCAGATTTACCACAGTTATTGCGTGGTGAGACCTACGCATTTATTAAGCACATCGATAATAGTGAGCGTATGTTTGCTTATTTGACGGTGACATTTTATGATGATCAGTATCAAACCTTGATGACAACAAGTCAAAATAAAGATGAAGTGGTAATCAAAGTCCCAAATAACTATGCTTTCTACACCATTGACTTGGTGTCGGCTGGTGTTGGTAGTTTTATTTTCCACAATATTGCCATTCGACCACAAAAAAAGGGCATTTTACGTGATGATGACCAAAGGATAGCGCCAAATCTTTATAGTTATATTGAAATACCAGCAAAAATCACGTCAAAAACATTGCGTGTCATTTTCTCTGAGCCGGAAGATCAGGTCACTGATTATATGTCTGATTGGGTGAAAGAAACACAGCAAGCGGTACAATATATTGCTAGTAGTGCTATCAATGCACGTTATTATCGACAAGATGAGCAAGCAGTGACAATGGCTATTAAACAAGCACGTAAACAAGTACATGCACGACGCGTCGAATTTATTGGTTATGGGCCGATATCTAGTTACGCCGCATTGTATTATCAAAGTCAATTTAAGGGGAGTTTGGCAACAATCAGTGAGGATGTTAATTTAGTACCAGCACCAGATTTGCGACTTGAACGTGCAGTCACTGGTGTGAATTATTTAAGTAACCCAATTGCACCAAACTACACGTTGGCGGTTCAGGTAATCAGACCTAAGTATGAGCGACTGGATATGCTAACGTACGAGACACCGACACCGGAAGAAGTACGATTGCAAGCCGCTTATGATGCAGCTCATCCCAAGAAAAATGCGGTTGCGCGTTTTTTTACGGCAAATAAAAAATAACACGTAGAATTCGTGTTATTTGTTGTTTTTTTGACACTTAATTGTGACGGTACTAAAGCTTGTTACTATATTGGCTGTTTGCTCGTGTATCGTGACTGACCAAACTTGTATGCTATGACCGATATTGATAGGTTCTGCAGTAGCGATAAGATGGCCGGCAGACACGGCTTTGAGATGGTGTGTTTGAATATCTACGCCAACAGGAATATATTCTGGTGGTAAAGTTGCTTTGGCTCCCAAAGAAGCTGCTGTTTCTGCTAGGAGTGCATTGACACCACCATGTACGATGCCGTATGGTTGCATAAGTTTATCTGAAACAGATACTGAGACAATGGTTTTTTCTGCTGATATTAATGTGGTTTTTAGACCCAAAAGTTCTATAATATTCATAGGACAAAAATCCCCTTTCTGAAATGGAGTATAACATATTATGACAACATGGCACGCTATCAAAGCGTACAACGAAATTTTATTTGAAGTCAATGCTGATGGCCAGAATCCTGGCAAAATTGCTAAAATCACGATGAACGATGTCGCAACGCACAATGCATTTACCCCTGGTATGGTTGCTGAAATGATTGATGCATTCACTATATCACGAGATGACGCCCATATCGGGGTTATTATTTTAACAGGTGCTGGAGACCAAGCATTCTCATCTGGCGGTAATCAGAAAGTACGTGGGAATGGTGGTTATGTTGGTGCCGATGGCATTCCACGTTTAAATGTTTTGGATCTACAACGCTTAATGCGTGTCATCCCTAAACCAATAATCGCCATGGTTAAAGGCTGGTCAATTGGTGGTGGCAACATCCTGCAATTAGTTGCTGATTTAACAATTGCCGCTGATAATGCTAAATTTGGGCAAACAGGACCAAAAGTTGGTTCATTCGATGCAGGTTATGGTTCGGGTTATTTGGCTCGTGTCGTTGGACATAAGCGTGCAAAAGAAGTCTGGTTCTTGAATCACGTGTACAGTGCTGACGAAGCTTATCAAATGAATTGGATTAACAAAGTTGTCCCATTGGCCGAAGTTGAAACAGCAACAATAGCTTGGGCTGATGAAATGTTAACCAAATCACCGACAGCGTTGCGCTTTATTAAGGCAGCCATGAATGCCGATACAGACGGGCTAGCTGGGTTACAACAATTTGCCGGTGATGCAACGATGCTTTATTACACAACTGACGAAGCAAAAGAGGGGCGCGATTCGTTCAAAGAAAAGCGACAACCTGATTTTGACCAGTTTCCAAAATTCCCTTAAACGCCAGTAGGCGTTTTTTATTTTAAAATGAGTTTAAGATGATAAAATATTGACAAAAAATCTCATTTGTTGCAAAATAGCTCATAAGGAGTGTGTGCTATGAAATTGACAGTGGCGATTGCTCAGATAGATATTGCTTTAGCTCAGCCAGACATTAATCAGTTGACAGTGGCGCAGTACGCACAAAAGGCCGGAGAAGCTGGTGTGGATGTTTTGATTTATCCAGAAATGTGGCGTACCGGTTATGCCTTAGAACAACTTGTTAACTTAGCAGACGAAGAGGGTGTCAAAACGCAAGACTTGTTAAGCCAATTAGCACGCCAATATCATATCAACATTATTGGTGGCTCTGTTGCCACACGTCAGCAAGATGCGTTTTATAACACAATGTTTGTCTACGATAAAAATGGGCATCAGGTATCAACCTATAATAAGTTACATCTTTTTGGTTTAATGGCGGAGGAAAAATTTATTTCAGCCGGACGTACTACTAATGTCTTCACCTTGGCTGGTATCCCATCTGCAGGTGCGATTTGTTATGATATCCGCTTTCCAGAATGGCTGCGAACAATGATGGCAGTTGGCCCACAAGAAATACTGTATATCGTGGCTGAATGGCCTATTCAACGCATTGCGCAATGGCAAATTTTGCTGCAGGCACGTGCCATTGAAAACCAAGCATTTGTTATTGCAGCAAACCGTGTCGGGCATGATGATGACAATATTTTTGGCGGTCGTTCATTAATCATCGATCCCTTAGGCCATATTGTTGGGCAAGCATCCGATACGCAAGAAGCATTGTTAATTCGTACCATTGATATTAGTCAAGAACAGGCAATTCGTGGCGAAATACCTGTGTTCAATGATCGCCGACCAACGTTATATCATTAGGAGAACAAGCATGCATTTTTCAGAGTCAAATTTATTAAAACAACTACCAGAACAGTTTTTTGCGTCGCTTGTTGCCAAAGTTAATACTAAGGTTGCAGCGGGTGAAGATGTTATCAATTTAGGGCAAGGCAATCCGGATATGCCAACACCCGATTATATTGTTAAAGCGATGCAAGAGGCAACAGGGCGATCAGCTGACCATAAATACTCACCGTTCCGTGGTGAAATGCGCTTTAAAGAAGCAATTGCAGATTTTTATCGTACTGAATATGGTGTCACACTGGATCCAAATAGCGAAGTAGCTATTTTAGCAGGTAGTAAGATTGGTTTAGTAGAACTACCCTTGGCTTTAATGAATCCAGGCGAAACATTGCTATTACCAAACCCAGGTTATCCTGATTACTTATCAGGCGCTGTGTTAGGTCAGGTCAATGTGACGCGTATACCGCTTAAAGAAGCTAACGATTTTTTGATTGATTATCAAGCCATTCCCAATGATGTTTCTCAACAGGCAAAATTCTTATATATGAATTACCCCAATAATCCAACTGGGGCAGTCGCTACAGCACAATTTTATAAAGATACAGTTGCTTTTGCTGAGGAACATCAAGTCGGTATTGTGTCCGACTTTGCTTATGGGGCAATTGGCTTTGATGGTAACCAGCCACTGTCATTTTTACAAACAGCAGGCGCCAAAAGTGTCGGTATTGAGACCTATACTTTTTCCAAGACGTTCAATATGGCTGGTTGGCGTGTTGGTTTTGCAGTTGGCAATGCTGATATGATTGCTGCGCTCAACTTGATTCAAGACCATCTGTTTGTTTCTATTTTTCCAGCAATTCAGGATGCGGCGATTGCGGCATTAGCTCAGCGTAAGCAACGGACAGATGCCGTAGGACAATTACAGGCAGTTTATGAATCACGTCGAAACGCATTCATTAATGCTGTACGTAGCTTTAATTGGGAGCCGTATGTACCAAAAGGGGCGTTCTATGTTTTGATGCCGGTACCGAAAGGATATACATCGGCACAATTTGCTGAGTTGTTATTGAATCGAGCGAGTGTTGCTGTAGCAGATGCTTCTGGATTTGGGGATGCCGGTGAAGGTTATGTCCGTGTTGGGTTAACTATTACCGAAGACAGATTAGTCGAAGCAGCAAATCGCATTAAGGCACTTAATTTATTTTGAGAATAAAAAAGAACGTTGTGCGCTTTTTTGCTAAATTCACAGGCAGAAAGCGAACGAGGCAAGGGAAAATCAAGAGGATAAGGAAGATAAAACGAAGAGTAAAAACAAAGTAAAGGAAGTAGTTGACGAGGGGGGAAAAGGTTGGTATATTAGTATATGTTCTTAAGAGCGAAAGAGAGCAACGGTGTGAGCGAGTGAAAAAGAACGCGAGCAAGTAGTTGACAAAGCGAGAAGAATAAAGTATAGTAATAAAGTTGTCAAAAAGCGAAAGCGACGCGAGCGAAAGTAAGCGACGAAATAAAGTGTTGACAACGGCAGCGAAAGCTGATAAGATAATATAGTTGTCTCAGCGACAACAAGTAGCACATTGAAAACTGAACAAAACTTTGAACAAACGAATCTGTGACTAGTTATTAGCAGTAATAACAAAAACAAATTTGCGAAGTCAATTCGTAACAAACAATAAACGGATAGTCGTTATAGAGATATAGCAATTAGTCAGTTTAATCGAAGAGTACATCTTCAAACAATGAATTTAAATTCATTTAAATTGAGAGTTTGATCCTGGCTCAGGATGAACGCTGGCGGCGTGCCTAATACATGCAAGTCGAACGCGCAGCGAGAGGTGCTTGCACCTTTCAAGCGAGTGGCGAACGGGTGAGTAACACGTGGATAACCTGCCTCAAGGCTGGGGATAACATTTGGAAACAGATGCTAATACCGAATAAAACTTAGTATCGCATGATATCAAGTTAAAAGGCGCTACGGCGTCACCTAGAGATGGATCCGCGGTGCATTAGTTAGTTGGTGGGGTAAAGGCTTACCAAGACGATGATGCATAGCCGAGTTGAGAGACTGATCGGCCACATTGGGACTGAGACACGGCCCAAACTCCTACGGGAGGCTGCAGTAGGGAATCTTCCACAATGGGCGCAAGCCTGATGGAGCAACGCCGCGTGTGTGATGAAGGCTTTCGGGTCGTAAAGCACTGTTGTATGGGAAGAAATGCTAAAATAGGGAATGATTTTAGTTTGACGGTACCATACCAGAAAGGGACGGCTAAATACGTGCCAGCAGCCGCGGTAATACGTATGTCCCGAGCGTTATCCGGATTTATTGGGCGTAAAGCGAGCGCAGACGGTTGATTAAGTCTGATGTGAAAGCCCGGAGCTCAACTCCGGAATGGCATTGGAAACTGGTTAACTTGAGTGTTGTAGAGGTAAGTGGAACTCCATGTGTAGCGGTGGAATGCGTAGATATATGGAAGAACACCAGTGGCGAAGGCGGCTTACTGGACAACAACTGACGTTGAGGCTCGAAAGTGTGGGTAGCAAACAGGATTAGATACCCTGGTAGTCCACACCGTAAACGATGAATACTAGGTGTTAGGAGGTTTCCGCCTCTTAGTGCCGAAGCTAACGCATTAAGTATTCCGCCTGGGGAGTACGACCGCAAGGTTGAAACTCAAAGGAATTGACGGGGACCCGCACAAGCGGTGGAGCATGTGGTTTAATTCGAAGCAACGCGAAGAACCTTACCAGGTCTTGACATCCTTTGAAGCTTTTAGAGATAGAAGTGTTCTCTTCGGAGACAAAGTGACAGGTGGTGCATGGTCGTCGTCAGCTCGTGTCGTGAGATGTTGGGTTAAGTCCCGCAACGAGCGCAACCCTTATTGTTAGTTGCCAGCATTCAGTTGGGCACTCTAGCGAGACTGCCGG
>NZ_CP039736.1:612500-705000 GCF_014844115.1 Leuconostoc sp. LN180020
TCAAATCCTGCTCCCGCAATTGGTCGCATGGTCTAGCTGGTTAGGACGCCTGCCTGTCACGCAGGAGATCGCGGGTTCGAGCCCCGCTGTGACCGTTTAGTATGGGAACATACTAAGATGGCTCTGTAGCTCAGTTGGTAGAGCATACGATTGAAGCTCGTAGTGTCGGCGGTTCGATTCCGTCCAGCGCCATAGATGTCTCAGGGCATCCAGTAAGAGATGCGAATGTAGTTCAATGGTAGAATTCCAGCCTTCCAAGCTGGCTATGCGGGTTCGATTCCCGTCATTCGCTTTTATGTTGAGAAGCATAAGAAGGGCCTGTAGCTCAGTTGGTTAGAGCACTGTGTTGATAACGCAGGGGTCACAGGTTCGAGTCCTGTCAGGCCCATGATGAAGGATGTTTCAATGGAAACATCCTTTTTTGTTTGCAAGTAATGATTGTTTACAGAAAACAAATCACTAATAACAAATTTCACGAGATGACTTTAAAAAAGGTCGTAAACAGCACCTTGAATTGTTAACTTAATTGACAATTTTATGAGATAATTAAAAAAATTTTGCGTCCCTTGTGAAAAAGTGGTATTCTAAAATTAACTGTTTCGGTTTACAACGTTTTCATGCAAGCTTGCAGTGTAAAAACGAATGGGGTTTACAGAAAATGGATGGTACAAAGACTGTTCTTCGCCAATCACCATCACCAACGTAGCGTTGCGAATATTGCTATGTTGACTGATTACGAAGGACGGATTGATGGAAGAAAAATTATTCAATAAAGGTTTTATCACAATTACACTGATTAATTTCATTGTTTACTTAGTTTATTATTTGATGATGGTTATTATTGCTGTCATTGCGCATGACCAGCTGCATGCTTCATTTGGACAAGCTGGATTGGCATCGGGTATTTATATTATTGGTACTCTTGTTGCTCGCCTCATTATGGGAAAAGAATTGGAAATTATTGGTCGCAAGCGTGTCGCACGTTGGGGAGCGATTTTCTATCTTATTACGACTGCAGCTTATATGTTTGTTCCCACAATTGCTATTTTAGATATAGTACGTCTACTTAATGGTTTTGCGTATGGTATGACCTCTACTGCTTTGAATGCGATTGTGACTGAATTTATCCCAGAGCAACGTAAGGGGGAAGGAATAAATTATTATGGTTTGAGTACTAGTTTAGCAGCCGCAATTGGACCATTTATTGGGTTACTCCTGCTTAATGCAACAAGTTTCCACTTCATTGTAATTCTTTCTGTTGTGTTAATTGCTTTATCAATGCTTGCATTGTTTGCTATTCAAATCAACAATGTCGTATTAACTCCAGAACACTTAGCAGAACTAAAATCATGGAAAGTCTCAAGTTTCATTGAATATAAAGTATTGTTAATTGCATTCATTGGTTTCTTGATGGGACTTTCTTATTCAAGTGTATTATCATTCTTAGCGTCATATGCGGAAACATTGAATTTAGTTTCCATTAGTTCATTCTTCTTCGTTGTTTATGCAGGTATCGTGACTGCAACACGACCAATGTCAGGACGAATTTTTGACCGCTATGGTGAAAATATGGTTATGTATCCCAGTTATATTTGCTTAACGATTGGTTTAATCATTTTGGGACTAACGACTAATGGCATTATGCTTCTGGTTTCAGGTGCATTTATTGGTTTAGGATATGGCACCTTTATGTCAAATGGCCAGGCCGTTTCATTAAAGTTAGTGACAAGTCATCGCGTTGGGATTGCTTTATCGACATACTTTATTGGTCTAGACTTAGGTTTGGGTGTTGGACCTTATGTATTTGGTGCCCTGCATGCACAAATGCCATTTAGAGATTTGTACTTTGTCGCTGCAGTTATTCCAGTTATTTCAGCAATATTATACCTACTATTCTACAAGTCAGGTAAGACAAAGAAAACTGTTGTTACAAAAGCTAAAGAATTAGCATAAAATAAAAAAGCAATTGTTTCACATGAAACAGTTGCTTTTTATATTGACCAATCATCGAGAGAATCGACTTCATAAGTTGGTTTCTTGGCCAGTTTAGCAATTTGATCTTTTGTTGAAACACCTGAGTACACCAATAAGGTATCAATCCCATTATTGATACCTGCTAAAATATCGGTATGGTAGTTGTCCCCGACCATAATTGTTTCATCTTTGGTGGCTTTCATATAATTTAAAGCCCCTAACATAATGGGAGATGCTGGTTTAGCGATGATAGTTGGGGCGACATTTGTTGCAGTTTGAATAGCTGCGACTAGTGCGCCGGCTCCAGGCATCATACCGTTTTCTGTAGGAAGATTAGTATCAGTATTTGTCGCAATGAATTTAGCGCCATTTTGAATAGCGATAGTAGCCTGAGCCATCTTATCGTATGTTATTTGGCGGTCTAACCCAACAATAACGGCATCAGCACTAGTACTGTCGACAACGTCAAAATTAGCTGCTGATAGGGCTTCAATGAGGCCTAACTCGCCAATAATGTATAGCTTAGCTTGCTTTGGCAAAATATTTTTCAAATAGTCGGCAGTAGCCATGGCGCTAGTATAGATTTGAGAGGGCGTTGTAGGAATATTGTGGTTTTCACTGAGGTTTTTTGCCACGGCAAGAGGGCTTTTGGTGGAATTATTCGTCACGAATAAGTAGGGTATATCCTTTGCTCGTAGGCGGTCAATAAATCTTTTTCCCGAGGGGTACTTAATTTTACCTTGATAAATTGTACCATCAAGATCGATAAAGTAGTTTTTATAGTCAGACATGATTTAATCTCCATTTAATTTGTGTCAATTATATTATATACATCAACAAGTGTTGATATCAAACAACGAATCAACGGACCTCTCTCCAATCTCAATCTCCCTAAAAATAAAATCTCCTAAAATATTTTATAAAAATGTCCGCCCGCAAGCAGTTGCGGGTTTTCGTTGCTTAAGGGGGAGAATTTTGCAGTAAGTGAGTGATACTGATAGAATAAGTTGAGAGCCTTTGTTTACTAATAAACAAAGAGAATTAAAAAATAATGATTGGGATTTATTATGGTTAAAAAATACCGTACCCCGCCTTTTCTAACACCGTCAGCAATTGTTTCACTAATAGTGGCTATTAGTGCAGCTAATTTGGCGGTTAATGTGGCTACCGGTACAAGTGAAGGAAAGCGGGTTGTGCCACGAGAAAGTAGCATCAGCACATCAGCGCCAATTGATAGTAGTCGATCTGATAGTACAACTAGCGCTGTATCGGACAGTGAATCAGCGCCTAGTGTTTCTAGTAAAGACAGTATATTGTCGTCTTCAACGAACTCAGCGGCGTCGGTCACAGAAAAAAGTAGTGCCATGCCATCGTCAAACAGTACTTCATCAGTTGATACAGATAAGGCTGTACCTAATCAACCAAGTGCTAAGTCTAGTACACCGACGACACCACCAGCGCGTACAAATGGCAATAACACAGGGGGTGGGCAATAGATGTTTACAATTCTAGATTTAATTAACCATTACCTTGGATATTTTACAACTAATTCACGTACTAAGGGCCGTATATATGCTGTTGTTGGCGCCGTTGGTGTGTGGTACCTGCTCTACTTAGCCTACCGTTTTTTTGAAAATGGGCGTTGGCTGCGTGGCGGTCTGATTGCAGCTGTCTTTGTAGTTTTATTATATTTTGTTGTTTTGAACCTAGTCTACTATTTCACTGATAAAACTGTGAAGTGGGATGTTTCACCACGAATTGAGCAAGTTTTAGGTGGACCACATAATGAAGAAGGCCAACAACAGCCACAACAATCAGTTATTATGCCTGTAAATGGCCTTTACCAACGGCAAAATACAATGACAGGTGTTATTGAAATCGATAGTACACAGCAAGATAATATTGATCAGCTGGTTAGGTTATTAAATGATTTGGGCTTAATTCAACGCGATTATGGTCATCTTGGAGAGCAGGCACAACGACAAATCATAGCCCAACGTGGCGTTGTTTTCGCTAATCATCCGGGTACGCTGTTACCATATTTTGACATGTTAACTACAGGCGATACCGTTAAAATTATGGGTGGCGTCAATCAACTTCAAGCATACGATTTAGGCAGCTTAGTTATGGTAGGCATGACACCGACAAAGCAAGCATTGCAGCATTATCGTTTGGCGTTGTCGTCTGCTGTTATTCTTGGTGGCGCAGGGCATATTGCGACACGACGTGCCCTAGCTAACGTTGAGCGACCTTATAAGATTCAGGTTGAGGTAGCGTATGAAAAAAGAATTGAAAACTAGTTCAATTCTTTTTTCATACTAATATGTTTAATTCCTGCTTCGATGAATTCAGGCCCATAGGCGACAAATCCGATCTGTGTATAAAAGGGACTGGCATGTAGCTGCGCCCCTAAATAAAGACAATGAATATGATATGACGGTGCAAGCGCCTCGATATAGTGGAATATCTCTTTTCCAATGCCGCGCTGGCGCATATTTTTTAAAGTAGCAACGCGTTGCACATGCCAAGTACCTGGCGTTTCTTCAAGTAATCGTGCTGTAGCAGCGGGTTGATTGGCAACATAGGCAACGATATGGATGGCTTTTTCTTCATTTTCAGGATGGTCCAATTCATCATCTAATGGCACACCTTGTTCCGTTACAAAAACGGTTTTTCTGATATATAGGGCATCGTCATGGATATGGCTGAGACCGGATTGATGTTTAATTTGTGTTGTCATAGAAGTATTATAACAAGATTTAAGGCAGAGCGTATAGCTTATTGGTATAATGATACTTATGAAAAAACGAGTAAAAAAGTGGTTAACAAATTTTTGGCAGAATGTGATTTTACCGCATAACTGGTTGCGTCAACTTAATACACGACAAGGTTTTTTTAATTGGATTGTTGTATTATTGACATTTAAAACAATATTGGCTTATGGTGCCGACTTTGAGTGGTTACATGTCCAAGAACCAATCCAGGTACTGTTAATGCTTATCAACCCAATTGGGTTTGCATTGGTTTTATTTAGTCTGACACTATTTATTAAACCACGACAGTTGTATTATGGGGCAGTATTGATTTTAGATACCGTGATGTCGCTTTTGCTCTATCTCAATGTCATTTATTTTCGAGAATTTTCGGATTTCTTATCCGTTAATACAGTGCTAGGATACAATACGATTAATCAAGGTGGTAAAGCAGCCGGAGCCATTTCTTTTGGTTTTCATGATGTCTTTTTTTGGATAGATATTGTTGTGATTATTGCTCTCATGCTGGCACGCAAAATTAAGCTTGATGCGCAAACCTTGCCACGGTTTAAGCCATTCAAAATATTTACAGTTGGTCTATTTGTGCTGACAGCTAATATTTTGGTAGCAGACATTGATAGACCCCAGTTACTGACACGTCAATTTGACCGAGAGTATATGGTTAAGTATTTAGGCTTGGGTCCGTTTATGATGTATGATGCTTTTAACACTTATCAAACTAGTCAAGTACGTAAAAGTGCCACACCAGAAGAATTTACACAGGTAAAAAATTATGTGACAAAACATTACGCCGCAATTAATCCAGAGTTCTATGGTAAAGCAAAAGGAAAAAATGTTATTGTTATTCATCTGGAAAGTTTTCAACAGATGTCAATTGATCGTAAAATTAATGGTCAAGAAGTAACACCTTTTTTAAATAGTATCTATCATAACCAAAGCACGATTGCATTTGATAACTTCTTTAACCAGGTTGGCCAGGGAAAAACGTCTGATGCGGAAAATATGTTAGAGACATCTACTTTTGGTTTGCCGCAGGGATCATTATTTTCAAAATTAGGCAATGATCAAACGTTCCAAGCTATGCCGGCTATTTTAAAACAGCGTGCCGGATACTCTAGTGCAGTTTTTCATGGCAATACTGGTACTTTTTGGAACCGTAACAATGTTTATAAACATATGGGCTATCAGAATTGGGTGTCTGGCGACTACTTTGATGTTACTGGTCAAAAAGCGACAACTTGGGGCTTGAAAGATAAACTACTTTTCAAAGGCTCTATTCCTTACCTAGAAAATCTACAGCAGCCATTTTATAGTAAATATATTACCGTCACAAACCATACACCGTACACACTTGATCGTGAAGATAAGGATCCAAATTTTGTGACGTCCAACAGTGGTTCTAAAATTGTAGATAATTACTTTGTTACGAATCATTATTTAGATCAATCTGTAAAAGAATTCTTTACCTATTTAGAAAAATCAGGATTAGCTAAAAATACAATGGTTGTACTCTATGGGGATCATTACGGGATATCGAATACAGATGCTAAATATTTAGCGCCAATGTTGGGTAAAGATGCGAACCAATGGAACGATTTAGATAATGCTAATTTACAGCGTGTGCCGTTTATGGTTTACATACCAGGGATGAAGCAGGGCTATATCGACCATCGTTATGGCGCAGAAATTGATGTTGCCCCAACTATAGAGCATCTATTAGGCATTAGTTCTAAGCGGTATATTCAATTTGGTCAAGATATGTTAAGCAAACAACATTCTGAAGTTGTAGCCTTTCGTAACAAGGACTGGATAACACCTGATTATGCTAGCTTATCAGGTCGTTATTGGAATGTTAAAACTAATATTATGATTGATACGCCGACGCCAGACCAACAAAAACTTTTTGATACCATCCAAAAAGGCGTTAATGAAAAGTTGGACATGTCCGATAATCTCAATCAGAAAAACTTATTGCGTTTTTATAAACCAAAAGGTTTCAAAACAGTTGATCCGAAAGACTATGATTATGGTAAAAAAGCGACAATTGCGCGTCTAAAAGAGGATAACAAGTCCCTAGGGAAAGCCTCTAAAAGCCTTTTTTCTAAACGACATAATCGTTCAACCTTGAGTCAGTATGTTACTGATGCACCGGAAGCCAATGATCAGCAAACTGATTCTACACGTGTTTTGCCACGTAACGCAGATGATTGGAGTCAAAGTGAGTAACTAAAAAACACCAGGAACTGTTAACATTTAGTCAGTCAACGTGGTGTTTTTTTGTTACAATTAATGCAACACAGTGGGAGGTGCGCTAGATGAAGATACTAATGGCACTAGAGAATATTGGTTTAGGTGGTATGAAACGGGCGACAACCGTTGTCGGTAATGCGTTAGCAAAAAAACATAACTTAGTTTATTATAGTTTTTCAGATATTGTCCCTTTTTATACATTAGAAGCACCATTGCTGGTTGCCAAAACACCCTGTGTATTAGACAATGAAGCGCGACCATTTGAACGTTTTAATGATGAAATTAAGGCTTTTGAAACGGTTGCACGTGAGTTTGACGTAGTTATCTTAGCCGGAGGGCTGTTAGCTAGCTTTGCAGCACATATGACGTTACCAGATACGAGAGTAATTGGTTGGATGCACAATAATGTGACAACGTATCAGACGCAGTATTATGCTAAAATGCGAACAGAATTTGATGCTGGCTTACGTGCTCTTGATGGAATCGTTGCTTTAACTGAAACAGATTTAGCTGGTTTTTCACAGTATAATCATACAACAAAAATATGGAATCCACTCACAATTGTGCCTGATGGTCGTGCCGATTTATCACAGCATACGATTGCTTTGACATCGCGGATTGCGATTGAACATAAAGGTCTGGATTTGGCTTTAGCATTTGCCGCTAAACTACCTCATGATTGGCAGTTAGCCATAGCAGGTGGTGGGACAGATAGCGATGTTAGTCGGTTTCATAGTTTAGTCGAACAAAATCATGTGGCTGATAAGCTTATTTATCGTGGTGCACTGAAGGACGAGGCACTAAAGAAGCATTACAGGGCAGCCAGTATTTTTTTGCAAACTTCTCGCTGGGAAGGGCTACCGCTTGTTTTAGCTGAGGCAATGAGTTTTGGCTTGCCAGTAGTTGCCATGTATAACACTGGATCTGCAGAAGTATTAGAATCAGGGAAGTATGGGTTGATTACACCGGCAACCGATGTCAATGCCTTATATGATGCGATACGACCGTTATTAAACAATATACAGTTACGAGAAGAATATGCACAACGCAGCTTACAACGTGTTGAGGACTTTAAAATTGCCCCCATTTTAGCACAATGGGAAGCGATTTTAAGCCCTACCTTTGACAACTAAGCTGACAAGCATATAATATGTTAGAGGCTATGGATATGAATTCTAAATCACAAACATTTCATTTGAAACAATTTAAAAAACCGTCGTTTGATAATATGCAATTTCGTATTGGTGAGTTAGCACGTATGACGGGGGTATCGACACGGCAGTTGCGTTATTGGGAAAAGCAAGGTTATGTGTCCACTATTAAGCGAGAAGACGAACAAGAATCGCGTTTATATGGGTTCAAAGCTTATGTTAAAGTGTCTGTCATTAAACAATTCCTTGATGATGGTGAATCGCTGCACGATGCGGTAGTTGCTGCCAATGAGCAATTAGAAAGTGTCTCAGTAGTACAGCATATTATGAAAACCGCTTTTCAAGGTTTAAAAATGCATGATGGTAGATTTGTAGTGAATTTAGGTTATTTTGATGAGGCTGAGACGCAGCTACTTTATGTGAGTATCGACTCTGGTAAGGTTAAATATACTGTTGTGAATGCATCAGAAAATAGTGATGCAGGTCACTTGGAAAAGTAAAATTTTATGACAACATGGCATTATCAAATGACAATTACCCCTAATTCTGAGCATATTGGTCAGTCAATTAAAGCAGTACTAATACATTGGTTAATACCACAGCGGATACGTGGCGCTTTACGTCTTAAACAACATGTCCGAATTAACGGCTTATATCGACCAACTAATTATCAGTTACAGGCTAACGACCAATTGTCGCTTGTATTTGATCAAGCGGATTTTCGTACAGGGGAATCACAGTATCCAGCAAACAATTCGCACGCGCTGGACATTATTTTTGAAAATGATGATTTAGTTGTTGTTAACAAACCGGCAGGTATGAAAATGCACCCACACTCACCGTCAGAAACAGATACCTTGTTAAATTTCTTAGCAGCAAATTTTTCAAAACGTCATCTATATAGCGCTGGCGCTATTGCTAAGCCCTACATGGTGCATCGAATTGATCGTGAGACTTCTGGTGCCGTGATTGTTGCCAAAAATCCGGTTGTTGTGCCGATACTTAATCGGATGTTAAAAGAAAAAGTAATCCAACGGACGTATCTTGCTTGGGTACAAGGCATATTACTGAAAAACTCAGGCACAATAGATCGGCCCATTGGGCGCGATATATCAAAACCATTTCAAAGGCAAGTAAATGGTGTACAGGCACAACATGCTAAAACACATTGGTTTAAAATGCACACAGTTTTTCAAAATACATTACTACGGTTACAGTTAGATACAGGGAGAATGCACCAAATTCGCGTTCATCTAGCGAGTATCAATCATCCAATTGTTGGCGATTCATTGTATGGTCAAAGATTAAATCAGCAGCGTATGATGCTACATGCAATGTCACTGACCTTACCACTGCCATTTGATGGGCCGAAAAGAATTATTACCACATCTTTGCCAAGTGATTTTCCTAAGCAGTTACATGTTTAATATCAAAGTAAAAGAGCTTCGTCATTGACGAAGCTCTTTTACTTTGATATTAAACTGTTTCTTTAACGTCTTTATTGAAGAAATTTGCAGCGAAGGCAGCAAGAGCACCACCTAACAAATCAGCAACAAGGTATACCCAAACATGACCTAATGCGCTACCCTTAACAAACAGTACTGGTGCAAGTGCTCGTGCAGGGTTGAAAGCGCCACCTGTGATAGGTAAAGCCACAATCATAAGTACTGTCAGTAACAAACCAATCACGATAGGTGCTGGCACATTTGCTAACTTAGTGACAATTGAAATAACCAAAACAAACAAGAATGTCAAAACAAGTTCAAAAATGAAAGCAGAAATTGTTTCACCATCAGCAAAGTTTGTTTGTCCTAGGCCAGCCAAATTAATAAATTGAGTAACTGTTATCTTTTGACCAGACAAAGCTTGCGCAACAGTTGGGGATTTCAAGTAAGCAGAAACACCACCAAACACAGCAAGAGATGCAACAATGGCACCAAGTAGTTGGGCGATAACATAGCCAACAAATTCAACCCATGATAAGCGCTTTTGAATCGCCATTGCTAATGACACAGCCGGATTGAAGTGGCCACCTGAAATGTGGCCGAAGGCATAAATACCAACAGTCAAAGCTAAGCCAAAGGCTAAAGCAATTGTGAGTGGTGATGGTGTTGTGGCAGCTGAATAAACAACGCTACCAGTTCCAAAGAACACTAACATAAATGTTCCGAGGAATTCTGCGATATACTTACGCATGAGTATTTCTCCTTAATTTGTATGTATAAAATTACCAATACATTCCATTATACACGCTTAGATTAAGTAACGGTTAAAAAAGCGGAAAATCAGTCTTAAAAACGCGAACTTATAAGCATTGTCCTAATAAAAGGACAAATTATTGGTATTTTTAAAGATGTATGTTAAAATATTGAATATGAAAGCGCTTACAACAATAGAAAAAGTTTTCATCTTAAAACTGTTTTCCTTCTGAAAATAGCGCAGAACTGGTTTCATAATATAAGTTAGGAGAGCGTACATTATGATGTCTTTTGTCGTTTTAGCAGTTGGGATATTATTTCTACTGTTACTCATTATTAAGTTCAAAATTAACACATTTATTGCGTTAATTTTCACCTCTGCTTTAGTTGGTATTGGTTTGGGGATGAAATTAGACCAAATTCCCAATGCGATACAAAATGGTATTGGCTCCTCGTTAGGGGAGCTCGCCATTGTCTTTGGTTTTGGTGCAGTCCTTGGTCGACTGGTTGCTGATGCAGGTGGGGCTTACCGAATTGCGCATACATTAATTGCTAAGTTTGGTAAAAAACGTGTACAACTAGCGATTATGGTGGCAGCGTTCATTATTGGGATTGCCTTATTCTTCGAAGTTGGTATGGTGCTATTGATTCCAATCGTCTTTGCCATTGCACTTGAAGCATCCGTACCACTATTATATTTGGGCATCCCAATGGCTGCAGCGCTATCGGTAACGCATGGCTTCTTACCACCACATCCTGCGCCAACAGCTATTTCGGGTGCTTTAGGCGCTAATCCCGGGACGGTTTTGGTATATGGCTTGATTGTGGCGATTCCAGCAGCAATCATTGCTGGGCCAGTTTTCACAAAACTCGCTCAGAAATTTGCACCCGATGCCTTCGTGATAAAGCATGAGTTGACGGCATTTGGTGAACAGAAAAAATTCGTCTTGAATGAAACGCCTAGTTTTGGTATCTCGGTGTTGACATCATTGTTTCCAGTACTAATGATGGGTATTACGACCGTCTACACAATTATTTTTAATGATGGTCAGCCATTCAAAAAACCAACCGGATTCGATGCCTTTATTACTATGATTGGAAATCCTGTAGCAGCTATGATTATTTCATTAGTCTTTGCTTTGTGGGCGATGGGTTGGCACCAGGGTCGTAAGACAACAGATATGATGACAACTGTTGAAGAGGCTGTGAAGTCTATAGCCATGTTACTGCTCATTATTGGTGGCGGTGCAGCATTCAAGCAAATTTTGATTGATGGTGGTATTTCAGGGCAAATTTCCGCTTTATTTATTCACTCAGCAATCTCACCACTACTGCTTGCTTGGATTATTACAGTTGTACTACGTGTTGCATTAGGATCAGCTACTGTTGCCGCATTAACAGCTGCCGGATTAGTACAACCACTGATGGTCGCTTCTAACGTCAATCCTGCTTTAATGGTGCTTGTGATTGGTGCCGGCTCATTAGCAGCATCTCACGTAAACGATGCGGGGTTCTGGATGTTTAAAGAATATTTCGATTTAAATGTGAAACAGACCTTATTGATTTGGACAGTTTTGGAGACAATCATTGCCGTGGTTGGTTTAGTCATGGTACTCCTGATGAGCTTGTTTGTCTGAGTAGGTCAAAAAAGACGTCATAAGACGTCTTTTTTTGTTGATGTTGGCCACAATGCTATAATGAAGGCATTCTAGACTAAAAGGAGTGGGATTGATGAAAGATAGGAACGACATATTTCAGTGTTTAGTCGACCATGCTGATAAAGATATTGTTGCTGGCGTTTTGGTAGGAGAATTAGATGGCACGTTACAGCACACGATTAGACGTGATTTCCCAGAGGTACGTCCCAATGATTTTATTTGTTTTGATCATTTGTTAGCCTATCGGTTAGCTAAAATTGACAAAATGATTGCAGACAATGGCCAATCAAGTCAACGCATCAATCATAAGTTGGCTCATATTTTGACGGATAAAAGTTTTAAAGTTATTAATGTTAAGAAGTATCAAAGAGAGTCTTACACATTTGGCCAAAGAATAGCTGATGATGTCGCACGATTTGGTGGCAGTTGGGGTTTTATCATATTATCTGTGCTAACTATGATTATTTGGATTATGATTAATGGGCTGCATATTTTCCACGTTAACTTTGATCCGTACCCTTTTATTTTATTGAATTTGTTTTTAAGTATGATCGCAGCATTGCAGGCACCGCTTATTATGATGAGTCAAAATAGATCCTCGGACTATGATCGCTTACATGCAGATAATGATTTTCATGTTAATTTGAAAACAGAGGAAGAAATGCGATTGTTACATGCCAAAATTGACCGCTTATTGAAAAAAGACAACCCAGATTTGCTGGCACTACAAAAGTTACAAACGACAATGCTTGGAGAAGTGCAACAACAATTAATTGCGATAAATCAGCAACAAAAGGCGGATAGGCAATAAGTCATACTACAAAAAAGCCGTTTAAATCAACGGCTTTTTGCAGGTGTGTTTAGTGTCATGGCATTAAGTGCGACGATAAGCGTTGATATTGACATGATAATAGCCCCAATCATTGGATTGAGCAGGATGCCAAACCCAGATAGAATACCGGCTGCTAAGGGCATAGCAATGATATTATAGCCAGCCCCCCACCACAAATTTTCGATTTGTTTAACGTTGGCACGTTTGGCCAAAGCCAAGAAATCAATAATTTTGGGTAAATGATTCGCAATCAATACAGTGTCGGCAGAAGCTTGAGCCACTTGCGTACCAGCACCAATGGCTACTGATAAGTTTGCTTGAGCGAGGGCAGGAGCATCGTTGATGCCATCACCAATCATCATGACGCGGCCGCGCTTTTGATAATCTGCGACTAAGGCAATTTTTTCCTGTGGCGATACTTCAGCATGAACGGCATCGATAGTCAGTTGATTGGCAACAGCTTGGGCTGTTTTTATATTGTCTCCAGTGACTAACACGGGCGTGATACCTTGTTTAAGTAGTTGTTTGACAAAATCTTTTGCGGTGTCTCTTAAGCTATCACTTTGCACTACAGCAGCAATGACCTGCTTGTCTGCTAGCAGATAGGACACAGTGCCGTCTTGAACCACTGGTGTAAATGCAATATCGTGATCTGCTAAATAACGACTAGAGACGAGTAAATAGTATGTGTCATTGACTTTACCGGCGACACCATAGCCAGGTAAATTTTCAACTTCGGTTGCCGTCTGATTCGGTGCAGCATGCTGATCTGCGTAAGCAACAATTGCCTGAGCTAATGGGTGCGTGGATTGTTTATCTAGTGCAGCCATGAGGCTTAGTGCTTGGTTTTTATCACCTTTGTAGATCTCAAGATGTGTCACACTAAACTTGCCAGTAGTCAATGTGCCAGTTTTGTCCATTAAAGCAAATTTGACTTGGGTCGCTGAGGACAAAGCTTTACGGTTTTTTATCAGAATGCCTTGGGCGGCGGCAAGTGATTTAGTACGCTGAATCACTAATGGCACAGCCAGACCTAGCGCATGTGGACAGGCAATTACAAGAACCGTCACAGCAATATTTGTGGCAAAACTTACGCCACGTAAAGGCAACCAGACAATTAAAGCTATCAGCGCGATCACTAAAGCAATCCAGAAAAGCCATGAAGCAACACGATCAGCAATAGTTTCGACACGAGATTTCGCACTCTGCGACATCACAAGTGTTTGCTGTAATTGACCAAGGAATGAGGCCGCTCCAACTTGAGTGAGTTGGATTAATAATGAGCCATTACCATTAATTGTGCCACCTACTACGTTACTATGTTTGTGCTTATCAATTAAACGGCTCTCACCAGTCATTAACGATTCATCTACCTGACTATGACCACTAACCACAACGCCGTCTGCTGGGAAAGCTTCTCCAGCTAGTACTTGAACAATCATGTCAGACTTTAGACTGCTGATAGGCATGTCCATCATCTGATTATCGTGCTTAACATGGGCAGTTTGGGGTAGAAGGGCCTGTAATTTTGCAGTGGCATCTCCGGCTTGCATTGTAGCAGTCATTTCAATACGATGACCTAGCAACATAATAACTGTTAGTGTCGCAAACTCCCAGAGAAAATCCATAATATGCGATGTGTGGAAGAATTGATTCATTAAAACGGCATAAATAGAATACCAAAATGTAACCAATAGCCCCATACTGACCAGACACATCATGGCTGGTTTTTTAGCTTTGATTTCTGCTTTGGCACCATCAAAAAAAGGTTTTGAACCAATAAAATATAGCAGAATAGCAAATAGGGTGGCGAACCAAATGCTACCAGGAAATGTGAGTGTAAATGGTAGTGTCATACCCATAAATGGGCTTAAAACAATAATTGGTATCATCAAAATAACAGACCACCAGAAACGGCGTTTCATGTCAGTCATATCCATATTTGCCATACCAGGATCATCCGACATGTGTTGATGATGCGCTGTCATGTCATGATGCGACATAGCTTGCGATGCGTGTTTGTGTTCATGTGGTTGCATGTTCATCGTCATTTGAAATCCTCCCCGTGTGTTGGCATACAGTCACAGGCGATTGACTGCGGTGCGTGTGACTGTTTGTCACGTAATAGCTGCTGTAAGTTGGTAATATCTTGCTGTGATAAGGGTGTATCATCAATGACTGCGATAAGAGAACGTCCCACACACATAGCGCACATTGACTGTACCGTATGCGTTAGTGTTGCTGTCATGGCTTCGATCTCGGGTATAGTTGGTGTAAATAAACGATCACGTGTCGCGCCGTTGTCAGCCAAATAACCCTTTGTTTGTAATCGTGTGATGAGTGTTTTAACAGTCGATGGCGACCATTTATTTTTTTGCCCGAGAATACGTATGAGTTGTCGACCTGTGGCCTCGCCCAATGTCCAAATAATACGCATGACTTCCCACTCACTAGCTGTCATTGTTTTTTCATTTGTTTTCATACAATAAGTTTACAACTGTAAACTAAAAAGTGCAAGCAATTACATGACAAAATGGTATGATAATATAGTGATTAAAGAGGTTGAAAAAATGGAAAATTGGTTGGTTAAGCGTGCACAAATTACGCCAAACCGTGTTGCTGTGACAATGGCTCATCAAGATATGACGTTTGCTGAGGTCGCCCAAAAAGCGAATCACATCGCCGGTAAAATTAGTAGTTTAAAAGATTGCAATGCGCGTGTCGCTTTGATAATGACGAATAATGTAGCAGGTTATTTAATTATTATGGCGTTACAACAGCTAGGAAAAACCATTGTGTTCATTAATCGGCGTTTATCGGTTGATGAAATCAATTATCAATTATCAGATGCGGGTGTCACGTTATTATTGACTGACGATGATTACACGCAAGCATTACAAATTAAACAACAAATTCGCTTTTCTGATTTACCTGATGGGGAACCAATTATACCTGTTACAGCCTTTCCGGATGATTTTGTAACTAGTGTGATGTACACCTCTGGCACGACGAGTCAGCCTAAAGGTGTGATGCAAACTTATAAGAATCATTTTTATTCAGCGATGGGCAGTGCTATCAATCTCGGATTATCTGCTCAAGATGCTTGGTTAGCTGTTGTGCCGATATTTCATATTAGTGGCTTTTCAATTTTAATGCGTAGCTTGATATATGGCATGCGTGTGGTCTTAGTGGAAAAATTTGACAGTCAGGCGATTAACGAGTTATTGATTCACGATGGTATCACAACGATGTCAGTTGTGCCGGTTATGTTAAAACAACTATTAGCAGCGCTACCAGATGATGTCAACTATAATTCACATTTTCGGGCAATGTTATTGGGTGGTGGACCGACTGATTTAGCAACGTTACAAAAAGCACAGCTTCACAAACTGCCAGTTATTCAATCTTATGGTATGACAGAAACGGCATCACAGGTAGTGGCCTTAGATTCTGCAGATATAGTCAAAAAAATGCAATCAGTAGGCAAACCATTATTTCCAGTATCAATAACCATTAGAGATCAAGATGGTCAACCAGCAGATCAGGGCAACATTTGGATTAAATCACCAACGCTGACAGTTGGGTACTTAAATAAGCCACAAAAATTACTACAAAATATGCATGATGGTTGGTTCGATACGGAAGACTTCGGTTATTTGGATGAAGATGGTTTTCTTTATGTTCAAGGTCGTCAAGGCGATATGATTAATTCCGGTGGAGAAAATATTTTCCCAGATGAAGTTGAGTCGGCTTACGCTAAGATGCCAGGCTTGGATGATATTGTGGTTATTGGTGTACCAGATGATGTTTGGGGTGCGGTACCGGTTGCTATCGTCTCAGGGACAGGCTTAACCAGTGATAGCTTGCGTCAATTTGGTCGAGAAAAGTTAGCACATTATAAAGTGCCACAATCTTTTTACCAAGCTAAGTATTGGCACCGTACGGCAAGTGGCAAGGTGCAGCGGCAACAATTCAAAGCGGATTTAGATGCGCTTGAAATTTTAAAATAATTGAGGAGAGAGGCGAAGTGCATTGGCTTCGCCGGTTAAAAATCATGACACAATCACCAAAAAATACAGATGTCCAAGCGCTTTTTAATAAGATTGCACCTGAATATGACAAAATGAATAATATTATTTCGTTAGGAACCCACAAATTGTGGCGTCAAAAAGTGATGGCAAAAATGTCGTTCCCAGTGGGGGCCCAGATTATTGATTTAGCAACAGGTACCGCTGATTGGGCGCTCGCGTTAGCTGAAAAGAGCAACGAGACGTCTCATGTTACTGGACTTGATTTTAGCGAGGAAATGCTCGCGGTTGGGCAAAAAAAGGTTGACGTTAGTGATTACTCTGACAAAATCACTTTAATTCAGGGGGATGCCATGGCGCTACCTTTTGATGATGCGTCATTTGATATTGTGACTATTGGTTTTGGTTTACGTAATTTACCTGACCCAGTTATGGGGTTAAAAGAGATGTATCGCGTGTTGAAACCAGGTGGGCAATTAGTTATTCTAGAGACATCTCAACCGGATAATCCAATAGTAAAGCCTTTCTGGCAGTTTTATTTTGGTACAGTGATGCCTGTATTTGGTAAAGTATTTGCTAAAGGGAAGTATCAAGAATACAAATATTTAGATGAAACAACTGAGCAATTCATGGATTATATGACCCTTGGCAAGCAGTTGTTAAAGATTGGTTTTGCCACTGTTAAAATTTCGCGTTTTAATTTGGGTGCAGCAGCAGTGCATTATGCGGTGAAATAATAAAGGCATCTTAGGCGAACACGGTAGGGTTCTTTTGTCAATCAAAACCCATAACCATCTAAAAATAAAAAAAGGTAGTCAAATTAATTTGACTACCTTTTTTTATTTTTATTAAACTGCTCCACCTGGATTCGAACCAGGGACCTGCGCATTAACAGTGCGTTATTCTACCACTGAACTATGGAGCAATAAGTTGATTAATCAACTATTTAAGTATATCAACATTAAAAATAAATGTCAACACTTATTTTTTAGAAAGATAATTTTTAATTTTATCTAGGGAGTTTATTAATTTATCTGATGGTATTGTTAGTGGTGGTAGCAATCTTAGGGTGTTTTGTCCGGCAGATAAGACGATAATATGCTCATCTAGTAAGTCTGAAACGACGTCTTTCACAGGTGTTTCTAATGCAATACCGGCCATCATACCTAGACCGCGCACCTCAGAAACAACAGATAATGCTGCAATTGCTGCTAACTTTTCCCAAAAAATGTCAATCTTAGGCTGTAATGTTGGCAGTACATCATCTAAGACAGATAGGGTTGCTTGTGCAGCTGACATCACTAGGGGGTTGCCACCAAAAGTTGAACCGTGAGTACCATATGATAATGCATTGGCCAAGTGGTTCTTGGCTAGCATAGCGCCAACAGGTAACCCGTTTGCTAACGCTTTAGCGCTCGTCACAATATCAGGCTCAAATTGATAGTTCATATAGGCAAATTTAGTGCCCGTACGTCCCATACCAGTTTGTACTTCATCAACAATAATTAAAATATTATGCCGCTGTGCTAGTTTTACTAATGCTGAAATAAATTCCTGATTTGCTGGAAATACGCCACCTTCACCTTGAACTAACTCGAGCATAATGGCTGCAGTGTCGTCATCAATCAGCGCAGCGACACTATCTATGACATTGAAATTTGCATATTTAAAACCTGTTAACATCGGTAAGCCACTGTGAATACTGTCTTGGCCAGTAGCAGACATAGCACCATAAGTACGACCATGGAATGACTGTTTAAAGGAAATAATAGTTGACTTACCAGTAGCTAAGCGCGCTAGTTTAATAGCTGCTTCGTTAGCTTCTGCACCAGAATTAGCGAAATAAACAGTATAATTATCGCCACCTAACTTTTGCGCAACTGCTTCTTGGAGAGGATTTTGATACAGATTTGGCAAGTGCCAAAATTTTTCAGCTTGCTGTTGTAGGGCATGAACTACCGTGGGATGATTGGCACCAACGTTATAGACGCCAATACCGCTTGATAAATCTGTATAGGCTTGCCCTTTGTCACTATACCAAGTGGCATTACTCATTTTTGAAAAAGTAATTGGGGCACGATGATAATTTGGAAATAGAGTCATACTTTTCTCCTTAAAGCGTCACAATGGTTCCAGGATGTGTGACTGTGTCGGTAATATGCACGTTGTGTACACCGCGTTTAACCGCGTGTAGTGCACTATTAATCTTAGGAATCATACCACCAGTAATAATATGATCGTCTTGTAATTGTTTTGCTTTACCTGGTGTTAATTCTTGTAAAATATTACCACTAACTGCCACACCGGAAACATCAGTGAGTAAGTAGAGTTCATCGGCTTTTAGATATTTGGCGATAGCGGTTGCGGCGTGATCAGCATTTACATTTAACCATTGACCATCATTTGTAATAGCTAATGGGGCAATGATAGGAATCAGTTTTTGCTGCCAAAGTTGGTGGATGAGTTGTGTATTTACTTGGTGGATGGCACCAACATATCCATAAGTATCGGAATCTAATAGGTGACCAGTCAGTAATTGGTTACTCCCTGCATTTAAGCCAATTGTGGCAATCCCTTGTTGACGGCAGGCTTCTATCAGTGCCGGTTGTACTTGTCCTAGAAGTGCCATTTTAGTGATATTAATACCGGTTTGAGTCGTCAATCGAATGCCATTAATTTTCTCAATTGGTTCATGTAATTGCGACATGAGTTGAGAAATACGATCGCCACCGCCATGAACAATGGCAATTTGTGTGTCTTGTGTTTGCCAATACTTAATTGTGTCAAAAAAAGCTGGTGTAAGTTGTTCAGCAGCACTGCCGCCGATTTTAATGATAATTTTTTTGGTCATTTTGTTCTCCAAAATAATGCCGTTATGTTGTATACAGTGCGTTGATTTTGACATAGTCATAGGTTAAATCAGAACCCCAGGCTTGCCCAGATGCTGCACCTTGATGCAGATTGATTTCAATATCAATGTTTTTTTGAGACAGTGAATTGGCCATCGCTGCCGTATCAAAAGTCACAGGAGCACCGTTTTTCATCACAAAAAAATGGTTGATGGTAATATCAATAATATCTGGGTCAATTTGTACATCGGCTGCACCAATAGCCGCAATAATACGTCCCCAGTTAGGGTCTTTACCAAACATTGCTGTTTTGACTAACGATGAGCCAACGACTTTCTTTGCAATGAGTCTGGCGTCCAAAGCATTGTTTGCATGGCTAACGGTAACAGTAATTAATTTTGTTGCGCCTTCGCCATCATTAGCAATGGCGATAGCCAGTGCAGTTGTTACGGTGTGTAGCATTGTTTTAAATTGATTGTATGCTGCTGAAGCTGCTTTGATTTGTGTGTTACTAGCTAGACCGTTGGCTAAGACTAAAACCATATCATTTGTACTGGTATCCCCATCAATCGTAATTTGATTGAAGCTCGTGTCAATATCTTCGGACAAGGCTTGTTGTAACATGGTTGAAGATATGTTGGCATCAGTAGTAATAAAACCTAACATTGTTGCCATGTTCGGATGAATCATTCCAGACCCTTTGGCCACACCGCTCATTGTGATTAGATCACCATCAATTTCAGATTGAATGGTGATGGCTTTTTCAGATGTATCAGTTGTCATAATAGCATGAGCAAAGCCGTGCGCATCTCCGTCAACGTGCAGTTGTTGTATCCCGTTCACGACTTTGTTGATTGGTAAGATTTGACCAATAATGCCAGTTGATGCAACCCCAACTAAATGAGGCGGTATATTTAACTGTTCGGCTGCTGTTGCTTGCATGATTTTTGCGTGCGTCAGACCAATTTTTCCGGTAACGGCATTAGCATTACCAGAATTAACAATAATTGCTTGTAACTGGCCGTTTTTAATGGTTTGCTTATTGAGTTGTACTGGGGCAGCTTGAACTTGATTGGTTGTAAAGACGCCAGCGACAGCAGCAGGCACTTCACTGAAAATCCAGCCCAAATCTTTTGATTTGTGTTTTAGACCAACGTGTTGCCCGTCAGCATGAAAGCCGATTGGGGCCGTAATGTCGGCATCTGATATGTAATGAATTTTTTCAAGTGTATTTATCATATTATTATCCTGTTTCTTAAGCATACTGTGCAATTAATTCGAGGCCCATTGTTTCATCAAAGCCAAAAAGATGATTCATGTTTTGGATAGCCTGTCCAGCAGCGCCTTTAATCATATTATCAATAACACTGACAATTGTGAGGTATTTCGTATCCTGATTATATGCTAATCCGATGTCGGCAAAATTCGTGCCGACAACCTGTTTGATATTGGGCAATGTGCCTTCAGGCATCACGCGGATGAAAGGTTTTTGGTAGTAGGTCGACGTATAAAGCTGATGCAGTACATCAAGTGATGTGTCTTCATTGAGCTTGACATAGGCACTGATAAAAATACCACGATTAATCGGAATAAGTGAAGTATTGAACTGTATATGTTCAATGTTCGGTTGCCATTTTTGTAATTGGCGTGTGATTTCAGGTATATGTTGGTGTTGATTCACTTTATACATGGTGACATTTTCATTTGCATTGATAAAATGACTAGCAGTTGTTAGCGATTTACCAGCACCAGATAAGCCACTTTTAGCATCAATGATGATGTTGTGTTTGTCTAGTAGATGGTGTTGTGCTAGGGGGGCCAATGCTAACAGTGTTGCTGTGGCATAACAACCAGGATTGGCAATATAATTTGTTGTTGATGCTGAATAAAAATCAGCTAAACTATAAGTTGTCTGGTCAATGAGTGTTTGTGGTGCCGGTGTTTTATGATACCAACTGGCATAATCTTCGGCAGGCAAACGAAAGTCGCCAGACAAATCGATGACCGGAAAGTGAGCAGCAATAAAAGGTGCAACGAGATCTTTAGACACACCACTAGATGTGGCAAAGAAAACGATATCCGCCTCTTGCATAATATGCAATGGGTCAAACGGGGTTGTTGTGATTTTATACATATCTTTTAAATGTGGATAGGCCTCGGCAATCATTCGTGAGTGATTGGCAGTATTGTGAATCGAGACGATTTCAACATAGCGATGGTTTTTTAGTAAGCGTAGTAATTCTAAACCACTATAACCTGTAACGCCAACAATGGCGACCTTAATTACTTTCAATGCCATACAATAATCCTCCGCAGTTGATGTTTTAAATATTAGACGATAATGTATTTAAATGCAATAAATATTCATAATAGTGTTGAATATTTATTAATTAATTGCATAAAAAAACACCTATTGCTAGGTGTTAAGCACGTGCTGGTAATGCTAATGTGACTGCTTTTAGTATATGGCCTTGGCTGTGTCGTTTAAAATCATTTAGAAAAAAACCATTCTCTAAATCTAGTAGTGTGTCTAGTGCGAAAACTGTTAATGTGTAATCGTGTCTTTTATCGGGGGGCATCGGTCCGATATAAGCCTGGTTAATGTCGGGATTAGCCGGTTGATTGGCTTTTTGTACAAAATGCCAAGTGGAGTTTGTCCCTGAAATAGCCAGACCTGATTCCCGTAAATTTTCTGGGATATTGCCAACTGGGATATTGGCTGCCAACCAGTGAATCCAAGGAAAACCACCGACTGGTATCGCATCATAATCAATAAGACTAACAGCCAACGATTGCGTACCAGTTGGTAGATCTGTCACGTGAATAGGAAAATTTGTGGTCGGCATATCAGCGGTTCGCTGATCTTTCGGTGCAAATTTGGCATACTTATCAGGAATTAAGCCGTGGTCTAGGGGGACATCAATTTTCATATTTCTTCTCCAATCAAATGCTTTTTAGTTTGTGCTAAGTGTGCTCGAACAGTAACATTCATTTGTTTATTATATACGCGGACAGCGTTAACGGATGCAATTATGTGGTCCGTTTTCATTTCTGAATCAGCTATGTGTTGTAGATCATTTTGCAGCTGTTTTTCAAAGCGTGTCAGAAAAGCTAATTGTAGTTTTGATTGATTAGCACGTAGTGTTTCTGCAGCCGCAACCTTACCGTTGTTTTCCAAATCAGTGATTGCTGCGTCATAGCCCTGGAAAAAAAGGTCGGGATCAAAAGTATTTTCCCAAGTGATTGTTTGCTCTTCCGGTAGCTCAACTGACGTCGTTGTGTTGGTAGCAGTTGGTTTCTTTTTAAAAAAATCAAAAAATGACATGATAAGCAGCCTCTCATATAAAATAATTACATCTCTATTGTACCGAACATCTGTTTTATTTGGTACAATAAGTTTAGCATTTAAACTTGGGGAAAATCATGGCAGCACATAAAACAGTTTTTAATGATAAACAACGCATTTTGCGATTATATTCTGCACTCATCAGTCATCGCGCACTTTCCATTGAAGAAATTGAGGATATGTTTTTTATTGGCCGAAAAACTGTACAGCGTGATATCTCGGAAATTCGTGATTTTCTGCATGACCTACAGGTGGGGGAACCTGTCCAGTCAGAGATTGTTTATGATCGTAATTTAAAAAAATATAAACTAACTGAAATGGACAATTTATTTCGTGTATTTGATAAAATTAATCAAATTGATGAAAGTGATCCGATTGAGTAAAGCAACAGTGTAAAACCATTATCTTTAGATAATGGTTTTTTTTATGGCTTGACAATGTTATCATTTCCGTTTATATTAACAATGTTAATATAAACGGAAATGAGGAAGCTGATGAAAAAGCGCATGATAACGGGTGTTTTTGTATTAGGGATATTTATATGTATGTTAGATACGACAATTATGAATGTTAGTTTACCCAATATAGGTTTGCATTTAGATGTTGGATTAGACAAATTGTCATGGGCATTGAATATCTATATCATTCTTTTTGCGGCACTAACCATCCCATTAACACGACTTGCTGAGTTTTTCGGTATGTCAAAAGGTTTTTTATTGGGGGCCATCGTCTTTGGTATAGGTTCAATCATATCAGCGTTTGCTGGGACATTGATGCCATTATTATTAGGACGGGCTATTCAGAGTATCGGGGCCGGCTTAGTCTTTCCTTTGGCCATGACTTTAGCGATTCGCATTGTGGCGGATCGTGACCGCACGCATATGATTGCTATTTTAGGTGTCACACAGGGATTGGCTGCAGCGTTAGGACCAACTATAGGTGGCGTGGTGACACAATACATGGGTTGGCGCTGGATTTTCCTGATAAATGTGCCCATTATTGTGCTGATGATTAGTATGGGCCTATTATATTTACCATTACGACAAGATATACAAAATCGACAAAGTATTGATTTATCAGGTGCGATTTTTAGTACGATCTTTCTGAGCACGCTATCATTGGTATTAATGCAGGGCAGAGTTTGGGGGTGGCATAATTGGTTGACTTACTTATGTGCAATTGTGAGTTTGTTAAGCTTTATTTTCTTTATCATGATTGAGCGAGTAAGCATTAATCCAATGGTACCCTTACAACTATTTAAAAATCGTGCATTTGCCTTAAGTGCAATCATTATTGTTTTTAGTAATCTATTTTTGGTTGCAACAACGGTTATTTTACCGAATTATTTTACTAATGTTGCTGGAATGGATACTTTACAAGCATCATTCCTGATTGCCCCAATTTCTTTTTCAGTGTTTATCTTTGCGCCGATTGCCGGTTTTGCTAAATCACACATATCAGTCCGCTGGTTAATCAGTAGTGGTTTCTTGATGATGGCAGTCGGGTACCTTTGGTTAGGCACCAACGCATTACAAAGTGTTTGGCAGGTTATTATTGCAGGGATTTTGATTGGTTCAGGCTACGGTATGATTACTGGGCCCATCTTAGTCATTGCCGCAGGGACGCTACAAGGAAAGTTATTAACTGCCTCTCAAAGTGTGACAGGGGTACTACGTCAGGTTGGCACCATGTTAGCGGTGGCCCTGTTTGTCACAGGGTTATACAGTGGTTTAACCCAAGCCCAACGACACGCTAACAGTTATGCGCAAGAGCAGATTAATGATTTGCACTTGCCAAAAAAAGACGCGGCAGAGATGATACAAAAAGTACAAACTAAAATGAAAGCAAGTGTTTTCACGCCGACAGCAATGCAAGGGTTACCAACTAAAGTCGCAACAGCTATTTCAAGGATTGAAAAGGAAACAACAGCGCAGTACCGTCACGCCTTTGAAAAGCTGTATTTGATAGCTATCCCGTTTATGCTGTTGCTGGTGATTATGAGCCTATTTTTAACAGACAAATCTGAGGGTGTATAATATGAACTAAACAGATTAATGGAGGGCAATTCAGTGGCAATGAAGGGTCGAGAAATCATTTTAGGTATATTAAAAAACGGACCGCACACGGGATACGAGATTAATGATATTCTGCAAACGCGTTTGAATCATTTTTTTGATGCAACGTTTGGCATGATTTACCCGACACTTAAAAAATTAGAAGCCGAAGGCTTGGTAACCAAACAGCAAGTGACACAGACTGACAAACCGAACAAAAATATTTATCAGATTACAGACACTGGAATGACGGTGTTTCAGAAGGCATTGCGCGAACCTACGTCAGATGATATTTTGAAATCTGACGTATTAATGCGTTTGTATTTTAGTGAGGATTTAGCAGATAACGACATTTGTACGTTTTTAGATGAAGAAATTAGGCGAAAATCAGATAAACTCGCTGCCCTCCAAGCACAGTTACAGACTTGGCTTGACCAAGGGATGACGGAGACACAACGTATCACATTTGATTACGGGGTAGCGTCTTATAATGCGACACTAGCTGTTTTGAAAGCAGCCCGCAGTAAGTATAATATTTAAGGATATACAATAAGGGGGAAATGGTAATGACAACGCAAGTGTTATATCATACTGAAGTTGAAAATGCTGAAGGAATTGCTGGTCGCGTTCATACAATTAATAGTAATGATTTAAATATAACGGTCAGCAGTCCGCTATCATCTGAAGCAGGGACCAACCCAGAGCAATTATTAGGTGCGGCGTTTGCAACTTGTTTGAATGCTACGCTAGAAGCCGAAGAAAAAAGACAAGGACTTGCGCATCGCAGCGTTGTTCGTGTGTTAGTTGATATGTCACGTGATGTTATTGGCTTTCAGTTCCATGTTGAAGCGCGTGTTTATATACCAGATGTTGAACGGCAATTAGCACAAAACATTTTAGACACTGCGGCACAACGTTGTCCAGTGGATAAGTTACTATCCGGCAGCAAAAATGTGGTTGTACGTTTAGTTGACAGTCTCGACGAGTCATAAAAATTTGTGTTAGATTTCTTGCAAAGCACACAATTGTCAGATATACTTATTTAAAGTAAGCTAAAAACGGTAAGTGTTAAGAGGTGATGTATGGGTCGAAAAAAAATAGTGATAGTTGGACTGATTTTCCTTGTGATTGTAGCAGCAATTGCTGGCTTTTTACGCTTTAACATGACAGGTCAGCGTGGCACGCAAACGGTTATTTTATTACATGGGTATGGCAGTAGTTCAAATGCCACAACAAAATTAGCTAAAGCGATACAAAAACAAACAGCCGTACAAAAACGTTTGCAGGTTAATGTCACGAAAGATGATAATTTTAATGTTGCGGTATCCTCTAAAGCCGCTATTTATCAAATGAACTTTAGCAATACAGAGATTACGGAAGAACGAGAAGTGGCTGTTTTAGAGAAACTACTAAAGCAGATCAAACAAAAAGGTATTAACCACGTATCTCTCGTTGGACATTCGATGGGAGCTAATGTTGCATTATATACGTCCTTGAATCATGATTACCGCACAACATCTATATATCCGAAAATTGATAAGTTAGTAGCTATTGCAGCGCCTTTTAATTCAGGCATTACCGCAGCAGGCTTTGATCGTCAATTTGATAATAATACGATTGATTCTAAAACAAAACAGCCTAAGCTTCAGGACGAAAACTATCGTTTCTTTTATCAACACCGTCAAAATATGAATCCAGATATGCAAATTCTTAATGTGATGGGCGATGTGGGTGACAATAGTGATGGGGTTGTGACTAACTTTAGTTCACAAGCGCTTGGCTTCTTTGTAAAAAAAGATCAGAATTATAATATGTGGGTAGTTAAAGGTAAGAAAGTGCAACATAGCCAAGTCAGAACAAATGATACAGTTGTTCGGCAAATTGCAAAATTTATACAAAATTAAGCATTATTAAAAGCCCTAAGTTGATTTGTCAACTTAGGGCTTTTAATAATCTGTGGTTATGCGCGGTTTGTCATCTGATCAAAATCGTCAACCATGTCTTTGGGACCGACGACAGATAAAATATCGCGGTCGTGGAGCTGATATTGTGCGCTAGGCGCAACGACCACCTCACCATCATGTCGCACAGCAATAATATTAAGGCCAAATTTTTTACGAATATTGAGCTCAGCTAACGTTTTGCCAGTGAAACTTGGGTTCACAATCTGTACTTCGGCCATCGAATAATCATCTGACAATTCGATAAAGTTAAGCATGTTAGGCGCTAATAATTTACGAGCAATTCTTTCACCCATTTCTCGTTCTGGTTGTACGACAACATCAGCACCTATTTTAGTCAAGACACGTAAATGTGTCTTGTTTTCAGCTTTAGCAATCACATTTTTGGCCCCAAGATCCTTGGCATTAATCGTAGCTAAAATACTGGCTTGCATATTATGACCGATAGCAATTATGACATGATCAAAGCTGGCAATATCTAATTTGCGTAAGACATCATCTTCTTGTGCATCTGCAATAACAACTTGTGTTGCAATATCGCGATAGTCATTGACGTGTTCTTCGCTGACATCAATTCCTAATACATCTTGTCCGTTAGCAACTAGTGTTTCGAGTAAAGCACCGCCAAAACGACCTAACCCGATAATAGCATAAGTTTGTCGCATAATAAGTCCTTTCTATGATTAACCAATAATGACAGATTCTTCTGGGTAGCGGTAAGGGGCATGCTCACCATGAACGTTCAAAACAGAGAACATGACTGTGTAGACACCAACACGCCCAATAAACATGGTCAACATAATGACACATTGACCAAAGTCAGTGAGGTGTGGTGTCAAACCAAGGGTAAGACCAGCAGTTGCAAAAGCGCTAATAACTTCAAAAATAACATATTCCAATCCAAATCTCGAATCAGTACCTTGTGTTAGCATAAGTAAAAAGGACAAAATAGCCAAGAATACAAGTGATACAAAAACTAACAGTAGTGAACGTGTAATATTTTCATCAGTGAGTCGACGATGTGCAAAAGTCACGTCTTTTTTACCACGTAAGGCAGCGTGTGTTTTAAGTAATAAAACGCCAAGCGTTGTGGTTTTAATGCCGCCAGCTGTTGAGCCAGGGGTGCCACCAACATACATTAACATCATTGTCAATAAAATGGTTGCTGGGGTCATCTGACTAAAACTAAATTGTGAAAAACCAGCTGTACGATAAGATATTGACATGAATAGCGTATTAACGATTCGGTTAATGGGTGATAATGTCTGTGCCAGAGCTAAGTTGCTTTCAGTCAACTCAAAGAGCAACCAACCACCAATAATTAATAAGCCAGTCATCATTAGTGCTAGTTTTGAATGAAGACTGAGTTTGTGTTTGTGATGATAGAGTAACAAATCACGCCAAACTAGAAAGCCAAGCGAACCGGCAATAATTAGTAAGGCAATAATAAGCAGGACAAAGGGCCTATTCGCATAGGCGATGCTACCGGCAGGTAATATCGTAAAACCAGCATTGCCGAAAGCTGAAATGGCATGAAAAATAGCGTAAAACAAGCCGCGCTTTAAGCCGAAATCCTGAATGAAGAACGGCGCTAATAAGATAGCACCAACAATTTGAATGATAACTGACAGTTTGATAACATAACCAAAAACAACACGTGTATCGTAAAGACTTTCCAAACTATACACTTCTTGCACCATCATTTTATTACGTAAATCCATTTGTCGCCGCGTGGCAGTAAATAATAATACCGAAAAAGACATGAATCCAAGGGCACCGACTTCAATTAAGAACATGATGACAGTTTGCCCAAATACAGTCCAATGGGTGGCTGTGTCAACGACCGTTAGACCAGTTACAGAAGCTGCGGAAGTTGCCGTAAAGAGCGCATCCATAAAGGAATGGTGCATATTGCCATAGTGGCTAATTGGCATCATCAACAATAACGCACCAATAGTAATAACAGATAGGAAGCCAAGCGTCAAACGTTGCGGCATTGAAATGTGTGTCCAAAAGGTGTGCTTACGTGATTGATTATGAAATTTTTTCATCTCCGCAGCAGATGGTAATTCGATTTTTCGTGACATGACTCTATTATAATATACTGTTGAACCTTTTTTGTTATTATCATCAAAATTGTTTTGCTCAGAGGGTTAGCAAATAGCTATCAGCAAAATAATTGACAGACGTTTGTTACTTGTGCTGTAATAAGTCGTGAGAGCAAAACATACCATACTGGAGGAGTTATGCAAAAAGATGAATTATGGCAATTACTAAGTCATGCTTATGCAGATGATGAGGTAAAGCAAGACGAGTCATTACAGCAGATTATTTTTCAATCAGCAAAGGAATTAGATAAAATAACAGATTACCAATTAATTTGTATGAAATTAAATCAAGCGCTATCAACTTATTTGCTGACAAATCATTTAAAAGCGCCTAAGTGTATTGAGCAACTGTTAGTCAAGACTGCAAAATATGCGGAGAAATATCGCGGTGCAGCGAATCAAAGTATTTTACTGGGCAATTTATTTCAATAGAGATAGCAGCTGCACACATAAAAATAAATTAACAATAGAAAAAGTACGCAATAACAAATCGTTGTTATTGCGTACTTTTTGATTAATTAAGATGTTCAGGTTGGTGTTACGCCTCAGTATAGTTATTAGAAATTAATAAGTTATCAGCAATATTGATTGCTGGTGCAAGACCAGTACATTTGTATTGCAAAAAGCCAATATAAAAGAGCGTGCGGTCATCGTAGTTTTGCAAATCTAAGCCAAAGGTTGCGCTGATTGTATTGAGTCTGAAAACCAATGTATTTCTGTGAATATGGAGTAAATCAGCAGTTTGTTTGATACGACCATTATTTTGAAAGAAACGCCAAAATGTCTCAAGTAAGGTGTGATTTTCGGGTGTCTGATCAAACTGGAATAATTCGTTTACCAAATTGTCTACCTTGATATTTGAATTAATAATTGGTAAAAATTTTTCAACAACACTGAATTCATTTTTATTGATGGCATAAAGTTTCTCCTTCAAAAAAATGACGGTTAAAGCCTGATGAAAATTTGTTAAATAGTTTGTGGAAAGCGTTGAAATACCAAGATACATGGATGAACTGATATGACGAAGCATATATTGATATGTTTTGTCGGTTTGAAATAAGACAATCAAAATAAATGGGGTTAATCGCAGTGTACGTGCCACAGTAAACTGCGATAAATTAATCAAATCACGGCTAAATCCTGTCGATGAGAAAATTGCGGCAACATATCCAGGTTGATCTAAATGAAAACCAAAGTAGGCGGCCTCAGTTAGTAAAAATGGATTTGTCGAACCATTAGCGACGATGAGTTCTCGAACAAAAGTGTTGGCTCGCTGACTGGTCGAATTATCATTTGTCAATGGAAAACGGTAGTTGCTATTAAGATACATAATAGTCAGTGTATAAATGAGTTTGGCTTGTTTAGACAATATATCATTTGGTCCCTGAATAATGAGATAACCAAATGTATTTAAATATTCGTGTAGGCGAAAAATATAAATATTTTTGGTTGTTAAAGAAATATTAGCATTTACCCTATCTATTAAATTACGAATTATTTTTGAACGTAACATACTTGTCTGGTCGGCATTAGTGGCAAGTATGTCACCAGATTTATCGGCAATAGTCAACACTAAGTTGTCATCATAAAAGTGCTGATTAATCAGCTCTTGAGCAGATCTCTTTGATATATTCATTGTTAATTTCACCACGAATTGGTCCTTGTGCATTTGCACAATCAACTTTGTTTCATTACCCATATTATACACTTTACATTAACGTTACACTGTACTTGTGATTAAGTTAGTTAGATGACGTCGTAACACTTAACCGCTTTCATCCACATATATATTGATTGCGTAATAACAAAGGAGAAATTCATTATGACTGGAAAAGCAATTCAGGTCAATTCTGAAATTGGTCGTCTTAAAACGGTCTTAGTAAAGCGACCTGGACCCGAAGTCGAAAATATTACACCCGATAGTATGGAAAGATTGTTATTTGATGACATTCCTTTCCTAAAAATTGCTCAGCAAGAACATGATTATTTTACTGATGTACTGAGAAAGCATGGCGCAAAAGTACTCTACATTGATCAACTAGCATCAGAAACTTTAGCTTTATCAGGTGATATCCGTAACAAATTTATTGAAACTTTTTTAGACGAAGCTGGCTATGACTTAGGGACGACTCACGATACGTTAAAAGAATATCTCATGAGTTTTGATGTCCCAGAAATGGTTGAGAAGCTCTATGCTGGTGTCCGACGCAATGAGTTCGCATTTAGTAATGATTCGTTGCATGATTTGGCTGGGCGTGATGCGGCTAACCCATTTTTGTTAGATCCACTACCTAATGCCTACTTTACACGCGATCCACAGGCTTCAATTGGTAACGGCATTACCATTAATCACATGACCTACAAAGCACGTCAACCAGAATCACTATTTACAGAATATGTGATGAAATATCATCCCAGTTTTGCTGGTAAAGTTGACATTTGGCGTGATAGAGATTACCTAACTAGAATTGAGGGCGGTGATGAACTCGTACTCAACGACCATGTTTTAGCTATTGGTGTATCACAACGAACAAGTTCAAAGTCGATTGAAGGATTGGCTAAGGAATTATTCGCTAATCCAAATGCTAAATTCGATACTGTTGTTGCAATTGAAATCCCACATAATCATGCCATGATGCATTTAGATACGGTTTTTACAATGGTAAACAAAGCGCAATTTACAGTTTTCCCAGGCATTATGGATGATGAAGGCAAAATGAATATTTTCGTATTGCATCCGGGTCAAAATGGGCGAATTATTCTGGAACATCATACAAATCTCGAAGAGACAATCAAAGAGGTATTAAATTTAAAGGAATTAGACTTAATTCTAACAGGAAACGATGATCCAATTATTTCACCGCGCGAGCAGTGGAATGATGGGTCAAACACGCTCACGATTGCGCCAGGAGAAGTTGTTACATACAACAGAAATTATGTTTCAAATCAGTTATTGCGGGAACATGGCATCTTAGTACATGAAGTTATTTCGAGTGAGTTATCGCGAGGTCGTGGTGGTCCACGTTGTATGAGTCAGCCACTGTGGCGAGATGATTTGTAGGATAGAGTATGACAAATTGAAAGGGAAAAAATAATGGTAGCAAATAATATTAACTCAGTGTTCCAAGGACGATCACTACTTGCAGAAAAAGATTTTAAACCTGAAGAAATTCAATATTTTATTGATTTTGGCTTACATTTGAAGACCCTGAAAAAAAAGGGCATCCCGCATCGCTATTTAGAAGGGAAAAATATTGCTTTGTTGTTTGAAAAAACGTCAACTAGGACAAGGTCGGCATTTACAACAGCGACAATTGATTTAGGTGCGCATCCAGAATACCTAGGTGTTAATGATATCCAACTTGGTAAAAAAGAGTCAGTTGAGGACACCGCCATCGTATTAGGTAGCATGTTTGATGGTATTGAATTCCGTGGCTTTAAGCAGAGTACAGTTGCGGGACTGGCTAAGCATTCAGGTGTGCCCGTGTGGAATGGTTTGACAGATGAATGGCATCCAACACAAATGATTGCTGATTTTATGACCATCAAAGAAAATTTTGGTCATCTTAAAGGCCTAACGCTGACATTTGTAGGTGATGGCCGTAATAACATGGCTAATTCATTATTAGTTACAGGTTCGATGCTCGGTGTAAATATTCATATTGTTGCGCCAAAGTCACTTCATCCAGCGCAAGAAATTATTGATATTGCGCAAGAATTTGCTTCTCACAGCGGCGCAAAATTTATGATTACCGATGACATTAAGCAAGGCGTGCAGGGATCAAATGTTATTTATACTGATGTTTGGGTGTCCATGGGAGAGAGTAACTGGGAAGAACGTGTTAAATTACTGACACCATATCAAGTTAATATGAACATGCTGAAATTAGCTGGGATGCCAGAAAATCAGTTAATCTTCATGCATTGCTTACCAGCATTTCATGATACGAATACAGATTATGGTGAGGAAATCAAAGCAAAGTATGGTATTTCCGAAATGGAAGTTACTGATGAAGTATTTCGTAGTCAGTATGCTCGCCAATGGGATGAAGCAGAAAATCGTATGCATGCCATCAAAGCAATTATGGCAGCAACCTTAGGTAATTTGTTTATACCAGACTTGCCTGATATGGAAGGATAATATTATGGAAAATGCAAATAAAAATCATGGGATATCACTATTTGCATTAATTGCGATGGTTGTTAGTAGTGCAATTGGTGCTGGGGTGTTTAATTTACCAACAACGCTTGCTGCTGCTGCAACACCAGGTGTGACCCTAATAGCATGGGGAATAACAGCAATTGGGATTCTGGCGTTAGCACTTAGCCTGAAAAATTTGGTTCTTAATAAGCCTGAATTAAATGGTATTTCTGACTACGCCAGGGCAGGCTTCGGTGAATTTGCAGGCTTTCTATCCGGATGGGGTTATTGGTTATCAGCCTGGTTGGGCAATATTGCTTTTGCCACAATGATGATGAGTGCAGTAGGCTATTTCTTTCCTACCTTTAAATCTGGGAACTCTTTGTCAGCAGTTATCGTATCTTCAATCATATCGTGGCTATTAACTATATTTGTTGTGCGCGGAGTTGAGTCGGCCGCGGCAATTAATGCGATAGTGACGGTTTGTAAGTTAGTTCCCCTAGCAGCATTTGGCTTAATGGCAATTATTAGCTTCAAATTTGGTGTATTTACGCAGCACTTTTGGTCTAATTTTATGACGAATGCACAAGGAATGATTTCATATAGTGATATGACTGCCGGTGGGATTTTGGCACAAATTAAAGGCTGTTTGATGGCGATGATGTGGGTGTTTGTCGGCATAGAGGGGGCTGCGATGCTAGCTAAAAGAGCAAAAAAACAGTCGGATGCCGGAAAAGCAACAGTCATTGGTCTTGTTACATTATTAATTGTCTACGTTGTGCTAACGATGTTACCGTATGGTTATCTTTCACAGGAACAACTACTAAAAGTTAAAAGTCCAGGTATCTTGTATTTGTTTGAGTCAATGACAGGTACTTTAGGTGGTGCCTTTATCAGTATTGGCATGATTATTACGATATTTGGTGCATGGTTAAGTTGGACAATTTTGCCAGCTGAAGCAACGAGTCAATTAGCCGAGCAACGATTGTTGCCACAATGGTTTGGTACTTTAAATCAACATGGTGCGCCATCACATTCACTTTGGATGACACAGATATTTATTCAGATTTTCTTGATTTCAACAATATTTGCAAAAGAGGCCTATACGTTTTCCTATTCGCTTTGCACGTCAGCCATTGTTGTTTGTTACACATTAGTTGGGGCATACCAACTTAAGTTAGGATGGCAGACGGGCAATAAAAAATGGGCTATTTCTGGTTTTGTTGCATTGCTATTTCAAGTGACTGCCTTAGTATTAGCTGGATTATCTTATCTTTGGCTCTGTTCAATCGTCTATGCCATTGGCCTAATATTTTATTACTATGGCCGCCGAGAAAACGGTTTTAGATTTTCAAAACTGGAATGGACACTAACTGGTGTCATCATAATCATCGCGTTAACTGCTTTAGGTGCGCTTTTGACAGGACATGTATCGGTATAACGACATAAGAAAGGAAATTACTTTATGATGAAGAAAATTGTTGTTGCATTAGGTGGAAATGCTATTTTAACAGACGATCCATCAGCACAGGGGCAAGGTAAAGCATTAGAAAAGACAGCAAAACAGCTCATCGAATTCGTTAAAAAAGGTTATCAAGTAGTCATTACTCATGGTAATGGTCCGCAAGTAGGCAATTTATTATTACAGCAAGAGGGGGGTGCTAGTGATCATAATCCAGCTATGCCTTTAGACACGGTAGGTTCTATGACACAAGGTGAAATTGGCCTTTGGTTGGCCAATGCTCTGAATATGGAATTAATACGCGCTGGTTTTGACAAAAAAAGAGTAGCAACGATTATGACAAGAACGCTTGTTGATAAAGACGATCCGGCATTTAAAAGTCCTTCAAAACCAATTGGTCCATTTTATACGGCGCAAGAAGCAGAAAAAATCAAGCCTAAAAACCCAACATGGACTTTAGTCGAAGATTCAGGGAGAGGCTACCGCCGAGTAGTTGCTTCACCGAGACCAATTGATATTCTAGAAAGCAAGGAAATTGAACACCTTGTCAGTCAAGACACTATTTTAGTGGCAGGTGGTGGTGGTGGTGTACCGGTGATTAAAGTCGACGGCTTCTATATTGGTAGTGAGGCTGTTATAGATAAGGACTTTACATCTGAGAAAATTGCAGAATTAATTAACGCAGATGAGTTGATCATTTTGACTGCAGTTAATAATGTTGCGATTAATTTTGGTCAAGAAAATCAACAGCCACTACATCGTGTAACTGTTTCTGAAGTCAAAAAATATATTGCAGATAATCAATTTGCTAAAGGATCAATGTTACCAAAGGTATTAGCCAGTGTTGATTTTGTTGAGCACACAGGGCATGAAGCAATCATTACTGGATTGGACAACATTCATGAACTTCTTAAAAATGGTGCAGGGACACATATTGTTGCGGACGTTGACAAATGATAGTAAATCAAAATGACAATCAAAATGACAATCAAAATGATGACTACTTCATATTGCTGGAGTCAATTAAAGACTATGTATTGGCGGTGCAACGCGTAAAATTCATGGTATTAGTGCGGACGAGTAACTATGCGGGTAGTATCGTTGCTGCACATATCGATGAACTGAATATTCCAGAAATTGTCAGTACGTTAGCTGGCATCAATAATATTATGATTATTTGTCAATCTGACAGCGATGCTGATATTGTTTTGCAAGCATTTAAGGCTATATCTGAATAACCAGAACGACAAATGATTTACAAATAACCACTTTGCCATAATTAAAGCATCAGGTAAATTAATTGAAATAATTGAGACCCAACAATCATGATATAATACTCTTTGAAGAAAAATCCCACGAACAGATTCTGTCCGGGGTTTTTTTAAAAATATAATCAGAAAGTGGAAACGTATGCCTCGGCATACGCTCTGAGAAGATAAATGACCGAATCAACACCAGTCATTGAGATGCGTCATATCGTCAAAAAGTTTGGCGATTTCGCAGCCAATGATGACATTAATTTACAAGTCCAACAAGGTGAAATTCACGCGTTACTTGGTGAGAACGGTGCCGGAAAATCAACCTTGATGAACATTTTAACAGGGTTATTGCAACCAACATCTGGCGAAATCATAATCAATGGGCAACCAGTGACGGTTGACTCACCCTCAAAGTCCGACGCACTGGGCATTGGTATGGTACATCAGCATTTTATGCTAATTGATGCTTTTACTGTGACGGAGAATATTATACTAGGTTCCGAAGTGACCAAAGGGTTATCTTTAGACACAAAATCGGCAGCCAAAAAGATTAAAGCGCTGTCGGAAAAGTATGGCTTGCAAGTAGACCCTTATGCTAAAATAGCCGATATTTCCGTAGGGCAGCAACAACGTGTTGAAATTTTGAAAACATTGTACCGTGGCGCTGATATTTTGATTTTTGATGAACCAACAGCCGTTTTGACACCGCAAGAAATTGATGAATTGATTACCATTCTGCATAATCTTGCTAAAGAAGGGAAGTCAATCGTCTTGATTACCCATAAGCTCGATGAAATTCGTGCAGCAGCAGACACGGTGACAGTTATTCGTGCAGGCCAATCGATAAAAACTTTTCCAGTTGCTGGGGTGTCTTCTCAAGAATTAGCCGATTTGATGGTTGGTCGTGAAGTTAGCTTTAAAACGGAAAAAGCAGCAGCTAAAACCGGTGCTACTGTCTTAAAAATGGCTGATCTTGAGGTGCATGACGCTCGCGGTGTTACGGCTGTAAAAGATTTTTCACTTGAGGTTAAGTCAGGCGAAATTGTTGGTATTGCTGGTATTGACGGCAATGGCCAGACAGAGTTGATTCAAGCTATCACTGGTCTGACAAAAGTACAAGCGGGTCATGTTTTGCTTCAAGGTAAAGAAGTTACTAACAAACGACCAAGGCAGATAACAGAAGCCGGTGTCGGTCATATACCAGAAGATCGGTTACGATTTGGTATGGAGGTTGATATGACATTGTCAGAAAACCTTGCTTTACAGACATACTATAAGGCGCCATTGTCGAAAAATGGTGTCTTACAAACTGATGAAATGGATAAACTTGCCAATAAATTAGTTGAGGAGTTTGACGTCCGTGCAGCCGGCATTCAAGTGACGGCAGGATCAATGTCTGGTGGGAATCAACAAAAGGCAGTTATTGCCCGTGAGTTAAACCGCGATAATGAGCTTATCATTGCTGCACAACCAACGCGTGGATTGGATGTTGGTGCGATTGAATACATTCACCAACGGTTAATAGCTCAGCGTAATGCAGGTAAAGCGGTGCTGGTCGTCAGTTTTGAATTAGATGAAATTTTGAATTTGTCAGACCGCATTGCTGTCATTAATGCAGGTAAAATTGTTGGTATAGTTGACGCTAAAGATACAAATAAACAAGAATTAGGTTTGCTGATGACTGGGATGAGTTTATCTGACGCCCGAGCAGCCCTGAAAGAAGAGGTGGACGCCTAATGGCAGCACAAAAAAATTCATTTTCTGTTGCACTATTTTCAGTGCTCTTTGGTTTGATTATTGGCGCCGTAATTATGCTGATATTCGGTTATAATCCAATTTCAGGTTATACAGCACTATTGGGTTCAGCGTTTGGATCAACACAAGATATTGGTAGTGTGTTGACTCAAATGACCCCCTTGATTTTAACAGCATTGGGTTTTACTGTTGCACAGACAGCAGGGTTCTTTAACATCGGTTTATCTGGTCAGGCATTAGCTGGATGGGTTGGGGCTGTATGGTATGCACTGAGTTTCCCTAATATGCCAGTTTACTTGATGTTACCTAGCGCATTAATTATTGGTGCTGGTTTAGGCGCATTGGCTGGTGCGATACCTGGTTGGTTACGGGCACAATTTGGTGCGAGTGAAGTAATTGTCACAATTATGATGAATTACATCTTGTTGTTCCTTGGCAATAATATCTTACAAAATACAATGTCAAAAGGGATTAAAGTGTCTGCAGAAACAACAAAGCAAGTGGGGGCTAATGCCTCTTTGCAAATGAAATGGTTGACCGATTTGACTCAAGGTTCAAGTATATCGGCAGGGATTTTCATCTCCGTATTTATGATTTTTGTTGTTTGGTTTGTCATGAAAAAAACAACGCTTGGTTTTGAGATTCGTGCGGTTGGATTGAATAGTGATGCTGCCAAGTATGCGGGGATGTCTGCCAAGCGTAATGCTGTGATTGCTATGGCCATTTCAGGTGGTTTAGCTGGTTTAGCTGGCACAATTGAAGGATTAGGTAATTATCTTAACTTCTTTACGCAAAATGGTTCACCATCTATTGGTTTTGATGGTATGGCTGTTGCCCTACTTGGTGGTGGTTCATATCTTGGCGTATTAGCTGCTGCAGCCATTTTTTCTGTCTTAAAAATCGGTGGCTTGGGGATGCCGATGTCTTCCGGTGTACCATTTGAGCTGGTTGACATTGTAACCGCCTCAATTATTTTCTTTGTTGGGGCAAGCTATTTAATCAAACTCATTCAGAAGCGAGTGAAAGCCATGGATGATAAGGCAGCGCGCGCATCTCAGGATAAAAAAGCGGTGAAGGCCGCTGCTGACAGTAATAAAAATTCGAAAGGCGGTGAATAAAAATGTCATTAATGGCGATGTTATCACTCGTAATTTCTAGTACATTGGTTTATTCAGCACCGCTGATTTTTACGTCCATTGGTGGGACATTTTCGGAACGCGGTGGTGTGGTCAATGTTGGGTTAGAAGGTATCATGGGCATGGGTGCTTTTGCATCAATCGTCTTTAACCTAACATTTGCGAATACATTTGGTGCGGCCACGCCATGGTTAGGGTTAGTTGCTGGGGCTTTTGTTGGGGTTATCTTTTCACTCTTACACGCCGTTGCAACAGTGACATTACGTGCGGATCATATTATTTCTGGTACGGTAATTAATCTGATGGCACCAGCCCTAGGGGTTTTCTTGATCAAGGTGCTTTACGGAAAAGGACAAACAGCACCAATTTCACAAGATTTTGGTTATGCATCAGTCCCAGGACTGTCTCACATTCCAATCCTCGGTCAGTTGTTCTTTGCTAAAACATCAGGACCAGCATGGCTCGCGATTTTTGTTGCCATTTTATCGTGGTATATTATTTTTAAAACAAAATTTGGCTTGCGTCTCCGGTCTGTCGGAGAAAATCCACAAGCGGCTGATACGCTAGGTTTAAATGTTGCCAAGCTAAGATATTCAGGCGTGATGATTTCGGGCTTGTTGGGTGGTATTGGTGGTGCCGTTGTAGCACAATCAATTTCACTTAATTACTCAGCCAGCACGATTGTTGGCCAAGGGTTTATGGCGATGGCGGCTATGATTTTTGGCCGCTGGAACCCGCTTGGCGCGCTTGGTGCATCATTATTCTTTGGTTTATCACAATCACTAGCCGTCGTAGGCGCGCAATTACCTGGATTAAAGTCTGTTCCATCAATTTGGTTACAAATCGCACCTTATGTCTTTACAATTATCGTGCTGGCATTCTTCTTTGGCAAAACTAGAGCACCAAAAGCCGATGGTGTGAATTATATAAAGGCCGCATAGTGCCAAAAAAATCACCTTAAACTGTTTAAGGTGATTTTTATAACTATTAAATTTTAATATAGGTGAAAGAAAGCGCTCACAAAGGGTGTTAAGCTTGATATAATAGAAAGAGATTGAACGATTCGTGGTACATCTTGTTTTGCATTTATACTGGATGATTGATCCAACCTTGAGGTGAATAAAATGTTAATAGTCATTAATGCAATAAGTATTCCAGTCTTTATCGGTATTGCTTACTTATTTTCAAACAATAAAAAACAAATTCAATGGCGCTCAGTAGCAATTGTGCTAGTTTTAGAGCTCTTGTTAGCTTGGTTCTTTACACAATTCAAAGCAGGACAAGCTGCAGTCCAAGGGGCTGCAGATGGCTTTAATTGGCTCGTATCTGTTGCATCAAAAGGGATTGCTTTTGCGTTACCTGATTGGCTAACAGCTAATCATGGTGGCCCTAATTTCGTTACCTCAGCGCTGTTACCCATCTTGCTTGTGGTACCGTTGTTTGATATTTTAACTTATATTGGTGTATTACCTTGGCTGATTAAATGGATTGGTAAGGGATTGGCTTTTATCACTGGACAGCCCAAGTTTGAAGCATTTTTCTCGATTGAAATGATGTTTTTAGGCAATACAGAAGTTTTAGCTGTCTCAAAAGCGCAATTAGATAGTATGCCAGCGCGTCGTAACTTCACGCTAGCGATGATGTCGATGAGTTGTGTGACATCTGCTATCATTGGCTCTTATACGCAAATGGTACCAGGGAAATATGTACTAACAGCTATTCCGTTAAACATACTTGGGGCAATCATTATTTCAGCTATTCTCAATCCGACAAAAATTGCACCTGAAGATGACGTGATTGTTAGTGTTGGCGCAAAAGATGGCAAGAAAGAGCCTTTCTTTTCATTTTTGGGGGATTCTATCCTTGGCGCAGGAAAGTTGATTCTAATTATTACTGCTACGGTGATTGCTTTCGTATCACTTGCTGCTTTAATTAACCAACTATTTAGTCTAACAGGTCAGCATTGGTTAACACTAGAAAATATTTTCGGTGTTGTCATGTTTCCATTTGCTTGGTTACTCGGTTTTAATCCACATGAAGCGTTCCAGATTGCGCAATACATGGGCACTAAGTTAGTTACAAATGAGTTTGTTGTCATGGGAGAAGTATCTAAATCAATTATGGCTGGAAAAGGTCTATTTAGTAACGAACATGCTCGAATCGTATTGACAGTATTCCTCACTAGTTTCGCTAATTTTGGCACGTTAGGCATGATTATTGGTGCTTTCAAGGGTCTCGTCGACAAGGACAAAAACGATTATATTAGCGCGAGAGTACCTTATATGTTACTTTCTGGTATTCTGGTATCACTTGTTTCTGCAGCAGCAGCAGGCTTGTTTGTCTGGTAAACACAATCATCGATATTTGAAACATAAAAACACCAAGTTGTATCATAACAACGTGGTGTTTTTTTTGTTTCTTAATATCTTATTCGTATCAACTTATAGATAAGCTGCTGTTTTTTCGGCAATAGCGTTAGCAGATTGCTGTAATGCGCGTTGTTCATCAGCAGTTAAAGTGAGTTCAAAATTAGCAACAACGCCTGAACGACCGATAATGGCAGGGGTAGAAATATAGCCCGCAAAACGTGCATCGTAATGTGACACAATAGCCTCGTTATGAGTATCTGATAAGACAAGTTGCGCCAATGAAACGGCAGCATGGGCAATAGCAAAATTAGTATATTTTTTACCAGAAAAGACGGTAAAACCGCCAACACGCGCATCGTTAGCAACAGCATCTAAGTCAAGATGATAATTGGTTACTAACTCATCAGCTTTTTGACCAAGCACGCGTACAGTTGACCAAGCAGCGAACTGCGAGTCACCATGTTCGCCCAACATGTAACCTTGTATACTACGTGGATCAACATTTAAAGCATCACCGAGTGAGCGTTTTAAGCGCGCAGTATCTAAGTAAGTGCCGGTGCCAAAGACCTGATTGGCAGGTAACCCAGTAACTTGTTGATAGATACCGGTAATGACATCGACAGGATTTGAAATGACAATCAGCACGCCATTGAATCCAGCACGATGTAATGCTTGTCCGACTTGTTGCACTTCGGGCGTATTAGCACGCAACTCGGTAAACCGGTCACCGCCTGGTTCAATGAGGTCAATATGACCTAATGCTGAAATCACTACATCGGCATCAGCTAGGTCAGCTGGGGTGCCTGAAGCAATATGGACGTGGTGAGGTAAGAGACTAGCTGCATCACGAAAATCTAATACTTCAGAGTCGCGCTTAGCAGTGTTTTTATCCACGAGAATTAATTCGTCAGCTAGGCCTTGACTAATAATAAGATGAGCCACAGTAGAACCGACATGACCAATACCGACAATGCCTATTTTTCGCATAAAACTTCTCCATTAATTTTATATGTGTTATTGATTAAATTATACACATATTAATAACGAATGAAAATACAAAAAGCAGAAATATAGGTTTCACGTGAAACACCAGTATTCTTATTATAAAACCAAAGCCGATAATATCATGAATAATATTCATCTATACGTGAAAAAGATTAGTTTTCTTTATGAGTCATAATGAACTAAGATATAAAGTATATGTTATTTAAGGGGAAAGCAATTCATTATGCAACAAGAACATAAGTTAGCGCGTACCTTATCTGGTCGCCATATCAATATGATTGCACTTGGCGGTACAATTGGCACAGGATTATTTTTAGGTGCTGGTGACTCGATTCAAAAAGCAGGACCAGCCATTGTCTTGGTATACATTATTACTGGTCTATTTGTCTTCGCGATGATGCGCGCATTGGGTGAGTTGTTATTATCAGACCATGATCAAACAACATTTATTGGTTTTATTAAGTCATACTTAGGTCCACGCGCAGGATTTGTTATGGGGTGGACATACTGGATTGGTTGGATAATTATTGCCATGGCCGAACTCACAGCAATCGGTAAATACATGCAATTCTGGTTGCCAACAACACCTGCTTGGCTTTGGGAACTCATTTTTCTTGGGTTACTGTATACAATGAATATTATTGCTGTCAAAGCATTCGGCGAAACCGAATTTTGGTTTGCATTAATTAAAATTGTTGCTATTATTGCTATGATTGTAATAGGCATTGTGATGGTAGTATTTCATGTACGTACTAGCGCCGGCGTCACGCAATTATCTACCTTGTGGTCTCATGGTTTGATTGCTAATCATGGTCATAATCTGTTAGCCGCCTTTCAAATGGCGTTCTTCGCTTTCCTAGGTGTTGAGTTTGTTGGTATTGCAGCTTCTGAAACCCAGAATCCGATTCAGACAATTCCAAGATCGATTAATGCTATTATTATGCGCATTTTAATTTTTTATGTTGGTGCATTGTTAGCTATTATGTTAATTCAACCATGGACAAATTATAGTGCCAATCAGTCACCATTTGTGCAGGTTTTTTCCAAGATAGGTATTCCAGCAGCTGCCGGTATCATTAATTTTGTGATTTTGACAGCAGCAGCTTCATCTCTAAATAGTGCTTTGTTCACGACGGGGCGTATGATTTTCTCCTTATCACCAAAGACAAGTCGTTTTGCTAAGCTTAATAAACACTATATCCCGATGAATGGGATAACATTATCGGCTGGTTTAGTGGCAACTGCAATTGTTTTAAATTACATTTTTCCAAAAGATGCTTTCAGTCTGGTCACATCAACAGCCTCAGCGACATTTATCGTTATTTATATCGCATTAATGGTGACACATGTTAAATACCGTCAATCTAAAAATTATCAACAGAGCGATAAGCATTTCAAAATGCCATTTGCACCGTATTTAAATTATTTGACTATTCTTTTCATGCTGATGATTTTTGGGATTCTGCTTTTCTCATCCGCAACGATGATTACCACACTTCTGGCAATTAGCTGGTTTATCGTGTTGGCGGTCATTAGTGTTGTTAAATATAAAAAAGTTTAAATCTATTTTTTATTAGTGGCATCAAAAAAACGCCTTTTACGGCGTTTTTTTGATTTTGTTAAGACGTTGTACATTAAGCCATAAAATATTTTAAGATTTGTGTGTCATCTAATGCTGCTTTGTCACTGTCTCTGACATCTAACACAATTTTACCAGCATTAAGTATGATTAGCCGATTGCCATATTTTAAGGCATCAGCTAAGTTATGAGTAATCATCAAGGCAGTTAATTTATTTTTGGTCACTTGTTCATTGGTTGCTAACATCAGTTGTTCTGAAGTTTTTGGGTCTAATGCAGCGGTATGTTCATCTAAAAGTAACAATTCTGGTTTCACACGTGTAGCCATCAAAAAGCTTAAGGCTTGGCGTTGACCACCAGAAAGGTTACCTGTAGCAGTCTGCAGTCTTGTGTCAAGATTGTTCCCCATGACTTTGGTGATGTTAGCATATTCGGTTAACTTTTCCTTGGTTAAGCCACGACTGTGTAATGTCCGTTTTTTGCCACGTTTTTCAGCCAATAATAGGTTTTCAGCAACTGTCATGCGTGGTGCTGTTCCCATTTTTGGGTCTTGAAAAACCCGCGCAATATAATCAGTACGTGATACTGCGCTGTCATTGGCAATGTTTTTATCGTGATGCTTTAACACGCCAGAGGCAATTTTAAGATTGCCCGCAATCGTGTTGAACAACGTAGACTTACCTGCACCGTTTGTACCCAGCACTGTTATAAAATCGCCGTCAAAGATATCGAAGTTTAAGTTGTCAAGTATTCGCACATTATCACCGACAGTGACAGTAATGTTTTGAAGTGAAAAAACTGGTTTACTCATGTGGGGCAACTCCTTTTTTAATCAATGAATCGAGCTTTAGTGCATGGCGTAGTCGCGGTAACATCATAGCAATTGCTAAGACAATGGCTGAAATTAAGTTCAAATCATTGGTTGAAAAGCCGAGCTGTAAGACCGCCAATAATACCAGACGATATAAAATAGAACCAACAATTACTGCTACCAAGCGCTCATTTAGGGATAATTCACCGAAAACGACTTCACCGATTATAATCGATGCCAGTGCGATGACAATAATACCAATACCCATATTAATGTCGGCATAGCCATTATTTTGGGCAATGACAGCACCACCAAAAGCAATTAAGCCATTGGATAGCATCAACCCCATAATAGTCATACGATCCGTTTTAATCCCAATTGATTGTGCCATCGTTGCGTTGTCTCCAGTAGCAATAAATGCTTGACCAAGATCTGTTTGTAAGAAAAAAATTAAAGCTAACGTAATAATGGTAATGATGATGAAGCCAACAAAAACCGCATCAAAATATTTTGGTAAATGTTGTAAGAAATTGGCGGAGAAGATTGATTTTTGATTCAGGAGTGAGATATTAGCTGAACCCATGATTCTCAAATTAATTGATAATGCCGCTGTCATGACTAAAATACCTGCTAGCAGGATGGGAATACGTCCCTTTGTGTAAAGTAGTCCCGTAATTAAGCCAGCGCCAGCGCCGACCAGAAAAGCTGCTATTGTTGCGAGGTAAGGATTAATGCCATGTGCAATCATTGCTACAGTTGTGGCAGCTCCCAACGGAAATGAACCCTCAACGGTCATATCTGGGAAATCTAAAATTCTAAAAGTCAGGAACAAGGCTACGCCTAAAACAGCCCATAGTAACCCTTGTCCAATGCTTGATACAATCATACTCATTTGATTACTTCTCCTTTGGATTCTGCTGCTTTGACCATACTTTCAGGTAATTGAATGCCTAAGCGTTGTGCTTGCTTTAAGTTGACGACCATATCACCCTGTGTGATTGTCTTAACTGGATAAGTGGCCGTTTCTTTGCCTTTTAGGACTTTAGCTGCCATGATACCAGCTTGGTAACCGATATTATATTGACTAACCGACATTGTTGCAACACCGCCATCTTTGACCATAGTATCTACAGCGGGAATGACTGGAATTTTATTTTTATTCGTAATGTTAATTAATGTTTTCATAGCACTTGCAACACCATTATCTTGTGGTGCGTAGATAACATCAACTTGACTTGCCATTGTTTCTGCAACTTGTTGCATGTCATTAGTTGTTGAAATGGTATAGAGTTTGGCATCGTAGCCAGCCGCCTCAGCTAGCTTAGCCATATTCTTAGCGTTATACTCGCCGCCATGGTCAGAAGTTGTGTAAATGATACCAAGCTTTTTTGCATGAGGAACAACTTGCTTAATTACGGCAAGGTGCTGTTCAAGTGGCGAATCGCCTGAAGTACCGGTAATGTTGCCACCAGGTTTTTGTGCTGATTTGACTAATCCAGAACCAGCAGGGTCAGTTATTCCAGCTAAGATAACAGGATTATTGCCATTAGCTGTTTTTGCTAAGGAGAGTGCGGCCGGGGTAGCGATACCAATGGTTAAGTCGGCATTTTCATTCGTAAATTGTTGTGACATTGTTTTGAGGTTTGCTTGATTCGCTTGCGCATTTTGATAATCAATTTTGATCTTGTTTTTGGTATAACCTTGTGATTTTAAGCCTGCAATAATACCACGATGGATTTCATCTAATGCTGGATGTGTAACAAGTTGTAAAATACCAACTGTGGGGACATAGTTTTTCTTTTTTGTCACAGCGGTGGGGTTATTAGTCATCACAAAGGCGACGGCCAGAAAAGCGACAATGATGGCAATAACAGACATCAAACGTTTATTCATAATAAATCTCCAAATTCTTTGTCAAATAAAATAGACCTTAGGCGGCCATACAAGGCTTTCCCAAGGTCAAAAGAAAAGTCTGTACGGCATATTTCCATACAGACTCAGTGCGTTACAAAATACGTCGGTATGGATAAAACAAATGTTTTAAACATCAGCTTTATCCGTTACCGTAAAGCTGACTTACCGACGCCACCAGGCGTTGTTCAATTGTGCAAACGCATTTTTCATTATTGTTCTCCGAGTTGTTATGCAATAAGAATACTAAGAATTTGATGAGTTGTCAATAGGACAATTCAAATTACTTACTACATATAGGGGTCTCTTTAACAACAATGATTGTTGCCATAAGATTTTTTGTGCAACAAAACGTTACTAGACATCTTAAAAATGCACTGGTCATTGGTAGATTAAGCGCAGCATTTTTGCTATGATAATCTAGACGGTTTAGTTGTAAGGGGGATGACATGAACCATATTTTCGATGTTGTTAGGCGTGGTGAGCGATTGCACTGGTTGCTCATTGTTGTTTTTTCTACGTTATTTATCTTATTGGTATTAGGTGATGCGGGCGTCATTGTCAAAGTATCTGTGGTTGATTATTACTTCAATACAATAATGGTTTTATTTTTTGTGATAATAGGTTGGTTATCATCACGAAAGAAATAAGGTACTTAAAAAGTAACTACGTTAATGTAGTTACTTTTTTTGACGGTTAATTTATTAGTTTAACTTATAATTTAAAAATTATCAGGTATAGGGTCTCTTAGATTCAGTGACACCAATGTGTCAACCACTTGTGAATAAATTAATAAACTTTGACTTAATTCAATGACCAGGGTTTAATAAAGTTACAGATAACAATGTGAAAAGATAAACTAATTAAAATTTTGAGGATAGATAAATGAACTTTGTTGCTATTGTAGGAACCAACGCACGCAAATCATATAATCGTAAGTTATTGTGGTTCATGAAAAAGCATTTTAGCACACAGGCTAATATTGAGATTGTCGAAATTGCTGACTTACCTCTGTTTAGCGAAGATGATGACGTGCCGCTACGTATTGTCGAAATTGCGCATCTTATTGCATCGTCTGACGGGGTCATTATATCGACGCCTGAATATGATCATTCAATTACAGCTGCATTAAAGTCATTTATTGAATGGATGAGCTACGGTGAAACACATCCGTTTACAAATAAGCCGGTTATGCTGGTTGGTGCGTCACTAGGCCGGCAAGGGACGAATAACGCACAAGAACACTTACGTCAGATTATGGATGCACCAGGGATTGACGCTTTAGTGTTACCAGGAAATCAGTTTTTAGTTGGGCCTGCTGCTGAAAATATTGATACAGCACGTGACGAACTAACCGATGCGACAACAGTGCGTTTTTTGGATAGCATCTTCCAAAATTTCGTGACGTTTGCGAAACTGTTGCGGCCAATGTGTGGTGATGGCAGTGATAGTGAGAATTGCCAAACGCTTCCAAAATCGGATAGTGTCTGTTCAGTGAATTTGGGTTACCAATCATTTGAACATGTGTTAAACGATTCGCCATATGATAATGATACTGTCCCAAGCAAAATTATTTCACCAGATCAGAATACTCAAGTTATTGAGCAAGGTGATGGTTGGTGGATTGAACAGAGTGATTTGTTACATGAAAATATTGTTGATAATGTCGTGACCAATGAAGTAGTGGCACCAGCTGTGACAGCCGACGCAACGACAGGAGCATCAATGTTTTGATTAAAATTGAAAAATCTTGGCGTGCCATGGGAACAACAAATCGATTGACGCTATTTGGCACAGCCGACGAACGGGCTATTGATGACGCAATTCATTTTGTCAATGATTATGAAAAAATATTAACGGTAAATCGTCCACAATCAACGATTATGGCAATTAATCAAGCGGCTGGGCAGAAACCTGTAACGGTATCGGCAACAGTGTATCAATTGATTAAACGTGCTGTCTATGAAAGTAATCAGCATTTTGGCTTCAATGTTGCGATTGGCCCGCTGGTTAAATTATGGCATATCGGCTTTTCAGATGCACAGGTACCGTCGCACACCGCTATTGAGCATGCACGCCGGCAAATCAGGAGTGACGATATTATGTTAGATGATGATAAGCTCAGTGTATATTTACCACAAAAAGGTATGTCTTTAGACTTAGGTGCAATTGCTAAAGGTTATATTGCTGATAGACTACAAGATTATTGGCGCGCTCAAGGGCATATTGCTGGAATCATTAATTTTGGTGGTAATGTCGTCCTAATGAACGACGCACCAAACCATGTTTCTGGTCGTTGGAGGATTGGCATACGCAACCCATTAGTACAACATGGCGACACAATTGCACTCATTGAAACCAAAGCAATGTCAGTTGTAACCAGTGGCGTTGCTGAGCGTCATCTAGTGTCTAATGGGCATGTATACCATCATATTATTGACCCTGAAACGGGCTATCCTCACGATAATGACTTAGCTAGTGTGACAGTATTATCACCGAAATCAATTGATGGCGAAATTGAGACAACACGATTGTTTTTTAATGATGGGCCACCCGATAATAGTGATTATCCTTTTGGTGCCATCTTTATATATCGCGATCAGTCAATTAAGTTAATTAATATACAATCATCTGATTTTCACATCATTAATCAATCATTTTACATTAGGGAGACAATGACTTATGGTAGGTCAAATAGCACCAAATAAGCACAACAAGACAGTTGATACACAGGCAATAATTAATTTACCGACGGGGAGTCTGTCATTAAATGCACTCTATCAAGTATTGAATATATTACCTTTTGAAGTGACTTTTGCCGATGAAAATGATTTTATTGCCTACTATTCTGATAATCCTCAGCGCGTTAATAGCAGGACAGTCGATTTATTAGGGCAGCCATTTTTATCATTATTTAACCAAGATGAACAGGAAGCAATCTCACAAATACTACGTGATTTGCACCAAGGTGCTGCTGACCACTATGAACAATGGTTTCCACAAAATAAGCAAACGATTTATAATAATTTCTATGCTGTGCGCGATGAGGATGGGACATTTTTAGGGACACTGCAATTCACCGGGGACATCACGCGCATACAAGGATTACGCGGTATTAGAACTGTTTTTAATGCTGGTAAATCTGATCGATAGCAGTTAGGGGGGCATGTAAGCGGTGATGAAAATGTGTTATACTTTGTGAACAAGATAATTTGTGGAGGTACAACACTTTGTTGCTCAATGATTTAGATTACTTTGTAACGTTAGCCGAAGAGGGCACGTTTACAGGGGCATCTCATAAAAAATTTGTATCACAGCCATCAATCACCAATGCATTACACCGTTTGGAAAAAGAGCTAGGGGAAACGCTTATTATTCGACAACGTGGCACGCGTTCAGTCAGTTTAACACCAGCTGGAGAAATATTAATTAAGCATAGCAAACAGATTTTGCGAGAAACAGAAATCATTAAAAGTGATATTACCAACCAACGCAAAATTTGGCTTGGTGTACCGCCGATTATTGGTGCAACTATCTTTCCACAAATCATGCGAGACTTAAGTGATAGAGAAATTGATAGTTTTCATATGGTAGAGAGTGGGTCAAGCAATATGTATGATTTGCTTGATAATGACAAGGTAGATATGGGTTTTGTGGGGAGCCTAACCCCTGAACATAGTCAGCGTTATTATAGTCATTACATCACCAAGAGCCCGTATGTTGTGGTATTACCAAAAGGACACCCATTAGCTAATCAACCGTTTTTAACATTTGAGGATTTACGAGGGGAACGGTTCATTTCTGTTGGGGAAGAATTTACGCAACACCAGGTACTAGTCGATCAACTCATGGCCAGTAATATGACAACAGAATTGCGTAATACGTATATAACCAATGAGCTTATGACTGAACAAGGTCTCATTGCCGCAGGCAATGGTGTTGGTATTATGGTGCAATTAGCTGTTATCGGACGGAACGATGTTGCAATAGTGCCATTGAAAGATCCAATTAATTTTTATATTTATTTAATTCAAAAACGTGATCATCAATTGTCAGATTTTGAAGATCAAATTAAGCAGAAAATGGTTGAAGTTATCCAAAAAATAGACTTCTAAGATAATCAAGGAGAATAGATTAATTATGTCACAAGAATATCGTATTGAAACAGATGCTATTGGTGAAGTGAAGGTGCCACTGGATGCTGCATGGATGGCACAAACACAACGCTCTTTACAAAATTTTCCAACTGGTGCACGCATGCCGTTGGCTATTATTCGTGCGCTATTGAACATTAAGCGTGCAGCGGCACTAGCTAACCAAGCTAACGGTTCATTGGATTCAGAACGCGCTAATGCCATTGTCACAACAATTGATAGTTTGTTGACACTAGGGGATGTGGACTTACGTAAAGACTTTCCTTTGTCAGTTTACCAAACAGGCTCTGGGACACAGACAAATATGAACACCAACGAAGTTGTGGCGCATTTGGCTAGCCAACAAGGGGTTGCTGTGCTACCAAATGATCATGTCAATATGGGACAATCATCAAATGATATTTTTCCAACCGCAATGCATATTGTTGCTGTCGCTGCTGTCAACCAGGTTGAAATAGCTATTACGCATTTAATTGATGAATTACGTGTCAAGCAAGTAGCATTTTGGGATGTGATTAAGGTAGGTCGGACACACTTACAAGATGCAACGCCTTTAACTTTTGGACAAGAGTTATCAGGATACATTGCCGCACTGAAGCATAATTTAGACAATATAGCTGCTATAAGACCACAATTGTATGAATTAGCCATGGGTGGCACAGCTGTTGGTACAGGTCTTAATGCCAATACAGCCTTGGGCGCTAAAATTGCTGAAATCATTTCGGATGTTTATGGTTTCCCATTTACAGGGGACAGTAACAAATTTTATGGTTTAGCCAACCATACGGCACTGAATACAATGCATGGGGCCTTGAAGTCTTTAGCAGCGGACTTGATGAAAATAGGTAATGACATACGTTTCTTGGCTTCTGGGCCACGTGGTGGGTACGGTGAATTAAAGATTCCAGCAAATGAACCAGGGTCTTCAATTATGCCAGGTAAAGTGAATCCAACGCAAGTTGAAGCACTGACCATGGCTGCAGTACGTGTCTTTGGAAATGATACGACAATTACAATGGCGTCAAGTCAAGGTAATTTTGAGTTGAATGTCTTTAAGCCGGTTATGATTGACGCTTTCTTAGAGTCAACTGACTTGCTGGCGGGGACAATGACTGGTTTTGCTGACCGTTTGGTGCGAGGCTTAGAAGTTAATCCAGATCGTATGCGTGAATTGCTTGATAATTCTTTGATGACAGTAACAGCCTTGTCACCTCATATTGGCTATCATGCAGCTGCCGAAATTGCGCAATCTGCTGACAAAAATGGCACAACGTTAAAAGTGGCGGCGTTAGCATCGGGTGAAATAACTGAAGCGCAATATGATGAGTGGATGGACTTTATGGCGATGACGAACCTTGAACGTTCGCATAAGGAGTGAGATGTAATGGCTAAGTTTATTTTTCCAAAGACAAATATTTCTGATTTAAAAGATACATATGATTTTGTTGTGATTGGTTCTGGCGCTGCTGGTATGACAGCGGCTCTGCAAGCACAAGAATTGGGATTAGATGTTGCAATTGTTGAAAAACTATCAGTTTTGGGCGGCAATTCAAATCGTGCCTCATCAGGCATGAATGCAGTGGAAACATTTGTTCAATTAAATCATGGCATTGTTGATTCTCAAGCGTCTTTTTATGATGATACGTTAAAAGGTGGTGGCGGTACAAATGATAAGAGCTTATTATCTTATTTTGCGACGCACACGGAGTCTGCAATCGATTGGTTATACAACCACAATATTAACTTAACAGACATTACGGCCACAGGGGGGATGTCACAAAAGCGTGCACATCGGCCAAATGATAAATCGGCTGTCGGCAGTTATCTTGTTAAGGGATTACAAAAGCAATTGGCTTATAAACAGATTCCGTTGTTTGATGAAACAGAAGTGATTGCACTTCAGAAATCAGCCGATCGAATTACTGGGTTGACAGTGCGAAATGCTGAAATAGGTGAAAAAACAATTCAAGCCAAGGCGGTGCTTATCGCGGCAGGGGGCTTTGCTCAGAATCGTGACATGCTAGCTGAGTATGCACCTGAATTGTTAGATTTAAAAACAACAAATCATCCTGGTGCCACAGGTGATGGTATGAAACTGGCGACGGCTGTCGGTGGTGCCTTAGTTGATATGAAGAAAATTCAGATCCATCCAACAGCGCAACAAGATACTGATCATGTATATTTAATTGGTGAAGGTGTACGAGGCGAAGGCGCTGTTCTAGTTAACCGTGCGGGTCAACGTTTTGTCAATGAAATGACAACACGAGATAAAGTAACAGCTGCTATCAATGATTTACAGGAAGATGGGGCAACATTAATTCTAGACCAAGGTATTCGAGAAGCCTTTACAGCGATTGATTTTTATCTAGCCGTTGGTTTGGTTATGTCTGGCGACACATTGGCAGAATTGGCTGATAAAGCAGACTTAGACGCTGATAATTTAGCAAAAACCATTGCACAGTGGAATGCTGCCCAAGAAGAGGGAAAAGATACAGAATTTGGCCGTCAAACAGCCATGGAACGTGGTATCGTCAAAGCACCTTATTATGCTATTCATATTAAGCCAGCAATTCATTACACAATGGGTGGCGTTAAGATTAATCATTTAGCCGAGGTGCTACGTGAAGATGGGGCAGCCATTAAGGGGTTATATGCTGCAGGCGAAGTAACTGGTGGGTTGCATGGTGACAATCGCATTGGTGGGAACTCAATTGCTGAAACAGTTGTCTTTGGTCGTCAAGCTGGGAAACAAGCTGCCAAATTAGTTTTAGGCTTGTAGATTAGAGACGAAATAGGAAATATTGAAATGAATGCTTTAGAAAAAGTTGATTATCGCAAATTTATTGCGCCGATTGTTGTTGGTTTGATTATTTGGTTTGCTGGTCCCTTGCGCCCAGATGCACTTAGTCTATCAGCATGGCACATGTTTGCAATTTTTGTGGCTACGATTATTGGCTTGGTTACCAAACCCTTGCCTCTGGGAGCCATAGCATTAATTGGTTTTGTTGTAACTGTTTTGACTGGCATTATGCCAATGGAAAAAGCGGTAGCTGGTTTTGGAAACAGTGCCATTTGGCTGATTGTGATGGCATTTTTTATTTCTCGTGGCTTTATTAAAACAGGTTTGGGTCGACGTATTGCTTTAATTTTTGTGCGAGCGTTTGGTAAACAAACGCTGGGCTTAGCCTATGCTTTGTCTGCAGTTGACTTAATTGTTGCTCCCGGCACACCATCTAATACGGCTCGTGCTGGTGGCGTAATGTTTCCTATTATTAAATCATTGGCGCAGACTTTCAATTCAGACCCGGTAGATGGGAGTGAACGGCGCATTGGCGCTTTCTTAATTTTTACAGAATTTCACGCTAATATGATTACTGCAGCTATGTTTTTGACCGCAATGGCTGGAAACCCTATTGCACAAGCTTTTGCTGGAAAGCAAGGTATCCATATTACCTGGATGGGTTGGTTTTTAGCTGCGCTTGTACCTGGATTAATATCACTCATTGTTGTCCCATTTGTTATTTACAAAGTGTACCCACCTGAACAAAAGGCAACACCTGATGCCAAAAATTGGGCAACTGGTGAGTTAGCTACGATGGGTAAAGTATCCAAAGCAGAAACAATGATGATTATTGGTTTTGTATCGGCACTGGTACTCTGGATTACAGGTGCAATAACAGGTATTGATGCGACCACAACTGGATTTCTCGTTATAGGTTTTCTTTTAGTTACTGGTGTCTTATCATGGCAGGATATTCTAAAGGAGTCAGGTGCTTGGAATACGTTATTCTGGTTCTCGGTGCTAGTGATGATGGCGAGTGCTTTGAATACACTTGGATTTATCCCATGGTTATCACAAACGATTGGCAATAGTTTGCATGGTATGAATTGGTTTGTTGTTCTAGTCATTTTAGTGTTAGCTTATTTTTACAGTCATTATTTCTTTGCTTCATCAACTGCGCATGTGTCAGCTATGTATGCAGCATTTTTGGCGGTTGCATTGGCGGCACATGTACCACCGATGCTAGCAGCATTAATGCTAGGATTCTTTGGTAACTTAATGGCGGCCACGACGCACTATTCTTCAGGTCCCGCGCCCATATTATTTGGTTCAGGGTATGTAAAACAAAGCGACTGGTGGCGACTGAATTTTATTTTAGGTCTAATCTACATTGTGATTTGGGTTGGTGTAGGCAGTCTTTGGATGAAATTATTGGGAATGTGGTGATTTTAAAAAGCAGCTTAATTTTTCATAAGCTGCTTTTTATATTATGGTAATCCCTGTGTTTTGATAAACACCCTACTAATAGAAAAAATGAGGGTTACATTGAACCAAATACCATAAAATTGGGTCAAAATACTGTGTTGTGAAAATAGTCCAAAAATTGCCAGTACAACTGATTTAATCATTAGACCTTGAAATTCATACATTGTGACAACAAAACGTATAGGTTTTAACAGAGAAAAGGCAAATAATACAATTAGATACCCTGTTGGTAAGATATAATACGAAAACATAGGCGCTCCTTGACTGAGTTAGTTTGATTATAACAAAGGAGCGTCTTTTTTGCTCATTAAAGGCAAAATTGTTAGAATAGTAAGTATGCAAAAACAACGACTTGATTTAATCGAAATGTTTGTTGTAAGTTTGGGTGGTGGCATTGGCGGTAGTTTGCGTTATTTATTGAGCTTTTTACCAATTGTGGGACAATGGCCATTGATGACAATTTTAATTAATTGGTTAGGCACATTACTGTTAGCAATCCTTGGGTCGTATCTTTCACATCGAAGTAGTCGATTAAAGAGATGGCAAGCATTCCTTGGGACTGGCATATTAGGTGGTTTTACAACGTTTAGTACGATGTTACTCCAGACAGCACAATTGACGCAGAGTAATATAGTCATGGCTGGTTTATACCTTGTTATGACAGTAGTTGGTGGGGTGCTCATGATTATTCTGGGACAGTATATTGGACATGTACTGTGTGGTGAGCGATTATGATAATTTTAATTGCCATATTTGTTGGCTCTAGCATAGGCACATTGTTACGTTACCTTGTGATCACTTTTTGGCCATGGCGAGCAACCTACATCACAGCAGTATTTACCGTCAATATGTTAGGGACATTCTTCATGGGCATATTATACAGCACAAACCAGATACACTTATGGCATAATGTATTATCAGTTGGCGTACTTGGCGGTTTAACCACTTTTAGTACGATGATGACGCAAAGTGCACAACATTCTCGCTCACAACAAATGGTTTATTTATCACTACAAATTGTTGCTGGTCTATTGAGCTTTTGTGTTGGTGTTGTGATTGGTTTAATTTTATAGTTAGCCGGGCCATCTTTAATGATAGCCCGTATACATTGGGAGAAAATAATGTCTAAAATAGCAATTATTAGTGATTCTGCATCTACAATACCTGCGACGTTACGCAATCGCTATCATATTTTTCAAGTTAACGATCCCATTATCTTTGGCGATGAAGTCTATAAAGAGACGATTGATATTCAGGGACTGGGTCAATTGGTTAAAATGATGAAAGAAAAGAATATGGTGGCTTCAACTTCGCAACCGGCGCCAGGTGATTGGGAGGAAGCCTTGAATGCTGCGAAAGCTTCAGGATATGACGCAGCATTGATTATTCCGATTTCTTCTGGGCTTTCGGGTGCTTATCAGACAGCACAAGCAGTAGCCTCAAGTTATGATGGGATGACTGAAGTGTGTGCTTGGGATTCTAAATTTGCAGTTATGGGTTCTGGTATGCAAGCTGTGATGGCAGCTGTGATGGCAGAAAATGGGCGATCGATGGCTGATATTTTAACATCATTGGAGACACTACGTGAAACGTTTGATGTACGGTTTGTTGTGAATGATATTTCTCATCTTCAACGTACGGGGAGACTATCTCGTGGCGCAGCACTTGTCGGCGGTCTGCTGAACATTAAGCCAATTTTATCGATGGACATCCAAGGGGAAGGTAAGATTGGTGCGGTTGGGAAAGCTCGGAAGATGAGTGGGGCCTTGAAAGAAATTAAAATAGCACTCAATCAATATCTGACACAAGTCGATTTCCCTGTACGTGCTATAGTTGTTGATGGTAACGATCCAAAGCTTGGCGATAAATGGCTAAAGGATTTGCAAGCTGAGTATCCAACCGTTAAGTTTGAGCGTGGTGAGTTGGGCGCTTATATTGGCGTACACACTGGTGATGGTGCGATGGGTGTATTATGGGCACGTGATTGGGAAACACTAGTATAAGTAGCGTTAAAAACAGTGAGCCAAAAGAATGGGCCACTGTTTTTATATGCGCTGATTTACTAACCGATAGATAGTAAATCAATGGTATAATGAAGATACTAAATTGATTTATGGGGACAACTAAATGCAACGATCTAAACGTTATCATATTGTCTATGAAGTATTGAACGCGGTCACACATGGTTTGGGCTTCTTATTAGCTGTTTTAGCAGGAATTTTATTAATTTTTCATATTTTGCGTCGCCCTGTCACGGCTTTTGAAATCACGGCCATTGCTATTTACGTTGGAACCGTTGGTTTCTTCTTATTGGCTTCAACGTTATTTCATTCGCTCGTTTTTACACGTGCTGCAAAAGTATTTCAATTCTTTGATCATGCAGGTATTTATCTCGTTATCTTAGGAAGCTATACACCATATACATGGCTGTTGATTAAGGGCTGGGTTGGCTGGTCAATATGGGGTGCCATCCTTGCTATGACAATTGCCGGTTTTGTTTATGACTTATTTTTTGTTGGTCGTTGGCCGTGGGTGTCAGTGACTATTTATCTGGTTATGGGTTGGCTGATTGTTCTGGCAATGCCTGTTTTGTGGGGCGTGTTATCACATACAGCATTTTGGTTGTTATTAGCTGGTGGCCTGACTTATTCAGCCGGAACAATCTTCTATTTGATACCACAGATACCGATGGGTCACGTTTACTGGCATGTATTTGTCTTAGGTGGTGCAGCGTTGATGTTTATTAGTATTTATATTAGTCTCTAATAATATTAGTTGGCACAATAAAAACGCTTACTTTGTAAAGTAAGCGTTTTTTAGATACAAAAAGACCAGTCATCAAGTAGACGACTGGTCTGTCTTTTAAGGATGGACAGTCAGGGGCTCGAACCCTGGACCCACGGATTAAGAGTCCGTTGCTCTACCAACTGAGCTAACTGTCCATATTACTGAATTGCCTTAAGCAACATATAATATAATAACATGCGCCTTTTTTAAAAGCAAGACTTTAAAAAAATATTCTATGAAACAGGTGTTCGATAGCGAAATAACAGGATATAGGATAGAATAAAAGAAGTTAAATTGGAAGGAAACGTGTCATCATAACACGTCATCAGGCATATGTTCGATTTTATAAAATCAATTATTATTGGTATTGTTGAAGGCTTGACAGAGTTTCTGCCAGTATCTTCTACAGGTCACATCATTTTAGCTGAGGCTTTAATGAAAATTCCGGGTGGGATGGTATGGACTAAAAGTTTCACCGCAGTGTTTGATTATGCCATTCAACTCGGCGCAATATTTGCCGTTATTCAACTATATTTCCATAAATTAAATCCTTTTTCGCCACGTAAAACATCTCGCGAGCAGTTTCAAACATGGCGTTTATGGATTAAAGTCATTGTTGGTGTTTTACCGGCTATGGTATTTGGTTTGTTGTTAAATAACTTTATGGATGCGCATTTATTAAATCCATGGGTTGTGTCTGCAACATTGATTATCTACGGTATTGCCTTTATTGTTATTGAAAATCGCCAAAAAAATATTGCGCCAGTGGTAACAGAAGTGAATCGTATCACATTTAAAATGGCCCTCTTCATTGGACTATTCCAAGTATTGTCTTTGGTACCTGGTACTTCACGCTCTGGGGCAACCATTTTAGGCGCCGTTATTTTAGGGGCATCACGATTTGTTGCCGCTGAATTTTCATTTTTCCTATCAATTCCTGTGATGTTTGGAGTGACTATCCTTAAGGTTGGCAGTTTCCTACTTAAGGGTGGCTCATTTACTGGTGCGCAACTCTTTGTCATGTTGATAGGGTTTGTTGTGTCATGGGTTGTTGCGTTGTTTGCTATTAAAGTGATGATGCGTTATATCCAAAACAATGACTTTAAGATTTTCGGTTGGTACCGTATTGTTGTTGGTATTCTCTTCTTGATTTTGGGCATTGCTGGCTTGGTCAAAATGTAAATCTTGTGATTGTTTTGAAAAAAATGATGATATAAAAAGCAGCGGAACAATTAGTTCCGCTGCTTTTTATGTTGTGGCAATATTGTCAGGAGTTACTGTGGTAAATGTAAAGTCTTCTGGCAAGCGTAAGCCGATATCTTTAACGATGACGTTACCAGAAAGATAACCACCAACATTTTGTGTTAAGCCAACTTTATTGTACCCAAAAGTAACGGTTGTGTGTGCTTTTAACGCCGCACCACGCACTTCACCTGTCGTGGCATCAATACCAGTTGGGATGTCAACGGCAATAACTGTTTTTTCAATGTGGTTAGCGGCTTTAATCATTTTTTGTAAGCCTTCAGGGAGTGTGTTGTTGAGGCCGACGCCAAAAATAGCATCAACAATTAAAGTTGCTTCGTTAAAATCACTTTTTTCAGCTCTTATCAGTCCGTAGTTCTCGATAATTTGTAGTTGCTGTTGGACACTGGCCTTGGCACGCGAAACGTTACCAACAAATTGTAATGATACATTGAATCCTTGGGTGTAAAGTAGGCGAGCAATGGCAATGCCATCGGCACCATTATTACCTAAACCTGCCAAAACTAGTATATGATCTAAATTAAAATGGCCAGCACCAATCACATCAATCACTGACATTGCAGCCCGCTCGATGAGCACGTTTTGTGGCATGCCAATGGTTTCAATAGTGTAGCTATCAATTTGTTGCATCTCAGCAGCAGTTACAAGTTGCATAATATCACTTTTCTTTCCAAATCTTAGTCTTATTATACAGGATTATCTTGTCAAACGTGAGCCAATTATTTGTTTTTAACACGTTCGTACTAATCTTTGATAAAATAGAAAGAAATCTTTTGGAGTCAAATCATGAAGCATTTGGATTATAGTCAACAAAGTACATGGCATGAAGCTGGCGAAACACCATTACAGTCACCAATCAATATTGAGAGTAAACAACTGGTTGATGAAGGTACTGATCATTTGAACATGGTGTTTACAGGTAAAACACAATATGAAGACCGTGTTGTGGGTGAACAATTTTTGGTGTCAGGGACGTTACAAGTAGACGGACAAACATGGCAATTGGAACGTATACATTTTCATGAAGGCGCAGAGCATCTGATTGATGGTTATCGACATGACGCTGAAACACATTTTGTTTACTTAAATGGCGACAAAGTCTTAGTTGTGGCAGCTTTTGCCGATGTTTCAAAAACAGCAACAACACACACGATTATCCAAGATATTTACCATACGTCAATTGCGGCAACGCGCTTAATCGAATTATTGCCTCAAGATCATTCCTATTATCGTTACACTGGTTCTCTCACGACACCGCCATTGGGACAAGATGTCACTTGGTTAGTATTGAAGCAGCCAATTGTCATTAGTTCAGCTGAATTAGCATTATTACATGAAAAATATCCGAATAACTATCGTGACGTACAACATATTGCTGCGCGCGACGTTAAAGTCGTTGCTGATCGTTAAAATTTAAAAAGTAACAGCATGCTGTTTGGCTAATCGGTAACGGTTGGCTTTTTCTGTTGTGAAACACTGGTATATCAGGTAAACTAGATTTTATGGAAAACTTTCAAGAACAATTACAAAACCGTCGGACATTTGCTATCATTTCTCACCCAGATGCAGGTAAAACGACATTAACTGAACAACTATTATTACACGGCGGTGTGATTCGTGAGGCTGGAACAGTCAAGGGTCGCGGATCTCATAAGTTGGCTTCCTCAGATTGGATGGCAATCGAACAACAGCGTGGTATTTCGGTGACCTCTTCGGTCCTACAATTCGATTATGATGGGAAACGCATTAATATTTTAGATACACCTGGACACGAGGATTTTTCCGAAGATACTTATCGTACGTTGATGGCAGTTGATTCTGTCGTCATGGTTGTCGATGCGGCAAAGGGTATCGAACCACAAACAAAAAAGTTGTTTGAAATTGTTGCTCAGCGTGGTATTCCTGTCTTTACTTTTTTTAACAAAATTGACCGTGACGCACGTCCAGCTTTAGATTTAGTGGACGAGTTAGAGTCTATTTTGGGGATACAAGCTTATCCTATGAACTGGCCGGTGGGATCAGGTCAAATTTTACAAGGTATTTATGACCTGCAAAATGATCAAATGGTGCCATTTAAAAATGCCACGGCTCATCCAGAAGTTGTTACTGAAACAATGGATGAAATTGAGTTATTGCGTGATGCTGGGAATGCTTTTGACCAAGAAGCAATCAGTCGTGGTAAGTTGACACCTGTATTCTTTGGGTCCGCATTAGTTAATTTTGGTGTAACCGAATTTTTGCGTGAGTATTTAACTTATGCACCAGCACCATCGGCGATGGGCACAGTTGATGGTCAGCAAGTAACACCAGATAAGCCACAATTTACAGGATTTGTGTTCAAAATTCAGGCAAATATGGATCCGCGTCATCGTGACCGTATTGCCTTTGTTCGTATTGTCTCAGGCGAGTTTAGTCGTGGTATGGACGTCACTTTACAGCGTAACGGTAAGAAGCTGAAATTATCCAATGTAACGCAGTTCATGGCTGAAGAACGTGAAAATGTTCAGACAGCGGTGCCTGGCGACATTATTGGTGTTTATGATACAGGTAATTTCCAGATTGGCGACACCATCTATGCCGGTAAACAAGCTGTACAGTTCCCAGACTTACCAACATTTACACCAGAGCTATTCAACCGTGTCATTGCTAAAGATGTGATGAAACAAAAATCATATCATAAAGGCATTGAACAATTAGTCCAAGAAGGCACGATTCAGCTTTATAAGTCTTGGCAAGGCAGTGATTACATTATTGGTGCCGTTGGTCAACTGCAGTTTGAAGTTTTCCAATTCCGTATGGAAAACGAATACAATGTTGAAATTCAATTTGAGTCAATTGGGTCAAAAGTTGCTCGTTGGATAGCACCAGAACAACTAGATGAGAAGATGGCTTCAAGCCGTAACTTGTTGGTTAAAGACCGCTACGATCAGCCAGTATTTCTATTCGAAAATAAGTTTGCAATGAATTGGTTCCACGATAAATATCCAGAAGTTAAATTAGAAGAAAAAATGTAATGCGATGTCAAAGCATTGTTTTTTTTAATAGTTATTGTAAGCGCTTTCACACTATGATATAATTAAGGTAACAAAAGCAAAGGAGGCCGTGAATGACGCAAAGTAAATTATTTGAATTCGACATATCATTGGCCGGCATCTTGTGAACAATGATTAGTGATTAATTTGATGCCAGTAAAGCATAACAAGAGCCAATGTTTCGAGCAGTTAATCTGAGTTATAAAAACCTGCCACTGTGATATGATTTAATTAAGAGCAGATGATACGCATCTGGACACTATCAACGCGATTTACAGGTGTGCAGGTTGGCAAGGTACGAGAAATCGGCCAGATATGTCGGAGTCAAGTCTCAAAAGCGTGCGTTTGCTGCGCACCATAATAATTGAATAAACAAAACCTGACATTGTTTAACAACATGTCAGGTTTTTAGTTTATAATGGTATCGTTTAGATTTATTATTGTTAACGGTAAAAGATTGAGGAGGAAGCGAACGCTTGGGTGTTCGCACTAACATTATGGCAGCAAAACCCGATAATCATGCAATTTACGATTTGCATGATAAACCACCATTTCTTACTTGGCTAGGACTTTCATTACAGCATCTGTTTTCAATGTTTGGTGCCACAGTCTTGGTACCATTATTAGTAGGGCTTAATCCAGGGGTCGCATTATTTACATCTGGCATTGGCACACTATTACATTTATTGATTACACGTGGTAAAGTACCAGCTTATATGGGCTCTAGTTTTGCGTTTATTATTCCAATGGCCTCGTTGATGAAGACAGTGGGTTATCCGGCAGTGGCACAGGGAATTATTGCTGTTGGTCTAGTCTATTTGGTTGTTGCATTGATTATAACAGTTACAGGAACAGGCTGGTTGGATACGATATTTCCACCCGAAGTGGTCGGCCCTATTATTATGGTGATTGGCTTAAGTTTAGCCGGTTCTGCGGCTACTTCTGCTACGATGATTAATGGAAAATATGATTGGAAAGTGTTTGTCGTCGCATTATTAACGTTATTAGCCACAGTTGCTTTTAATATGTTCTTGAAGGGTTTTCTTGGTTTACTACCGGTTTTATTAGGCATTGTATTCGGTTATCTCATGGCATTAGTTTTTGGGCTTGTTGATTTGTCTCCCGTTGCTACAGCGCATTGGTTCCAATTGCCAAATTATGAAACATTCATCGGTAAAAATGGTTTTCACTTTTATCCTGCGGCAGTGCTCAGTATGGCACCACTAGCATTGGTGACGTTATCCGAGCATTTAGGTCACTTGATGGTGCTTTCAAAAATTACAGGACATGATTTTTTTGTCAATCCAGGCTTGAAACGCACATTAACCGGTGATGGTACAGCTTCGGTTGTTGCTGGATTAGTTGGTGGCCCAGCAGTCACCTCTTATGGTGAAAATATTGGTGTGATGCAACTTAGTCGTGTGTATTCTGTATGGGTAATTGGTGGGGCAGCATTCTTTGCGGTTATCTTCAGTTTTGTAGGTAAGTTATCTGCTTTAATTTCAACTATTCCTGGGGCGGTTACGGGCGGTGTTGGCTTTATGTTATACGGTGTTATTGCAGCCGCTGGCTTGCAAGTGCTGGTTGATAATAAAGTTGATTATAGTAAAAAACGTAATCTCATGATTGCAGCACCCGTACTCGTCATTGGTATTGGTAACTTCCATTTGCAATTAAGCGCACAAATGGATTTTTCAGGCGTTGCTATTGCAACCTTACTGGGCATTTTATTAAATCTATTATTGCCTAAAGTGGCGGCCAGTGATCGCCATTAAAAAACACGACATTTTGTCGTGTTTTTTGTTTTTTAAATCACAAAACAGAGAGAAATATTTCGTTTTTAAGCTTTAGTGTCTAAAATGTTGTCTTGTATTTTTCGTTGTCAATGACACAGTTTGCGATAATACGTGTCAGAAGTTTTTATCATAAATGGTATATAATGTGCCCAATAGTAAGAGCTTTTAACGTTTTTAAGGGGATTAAATAAATTGTAACTTTTAATAATTACGCAGTAAAAACCATTTTACCAACGTTTAACAAAAGACGTGAATAACTCTTTGTGAAAAAGTGACACAAAACGGTTGTATTTCAATTTCAAAAGCGTATTATAGATTTATATGTTATGACGAATAGCCGTTTACGACCATTTCGCCAAATTTATATGAGAAAGGAGAAGGCGCATGGATGACCCTACGGCACCGTTTGAGTTTCTAGGTCTCACATTTGATTGGGGCACGATACTTTCAACGTTGCTGGCTATGGCAATCGTTGTGATTGTATCGATTGTGCTAACACGTAAACCGTCATTGCGACCAGGTAAGCGACAAAATGTCATTGAATACTTACTTGATTTCACTAATGGTATTGTGGGTGGACAATTGCCAAAGAAGCAGGCACGTCAATTTGGTTTGTATGCATTTACGTTGTTTTTCTTCATCGTAGTATCAAACGAAATGGGCTTGTTGCTTCAATTGCAGGGGACTGATGGTGTGACCTATATCAAGTCACCCACAGCAAACCCGATCGTGACGATGACGTTAGCTATTATGTCTTTGATGGTTGCACACGGTATGGGCGTACAACAACTAGGCTTTAAGGGATACCTTAAAAACATGTTGTTAACACCATATTCTTGGATGTTACCACTTAATATCATTGAACAACTAGCTAATTTCTTGACGTTATCACTGCGTTTGTTCGGTAATATTTTCGCTGGTGAAATGTTACTGACACTCGTGGCTAATAGTTTAGCTTGGCCAGGACACCTGAATGGTTTCTGGACAGTGCTAGCATTGCCGATTGAAATGGTCTGGCAAGGCTTTTCACTATTTATCGGTGGGATTCAGGCTTATGTCTTTGTAATCTTAACTGGTGTGTTTATTGCCCAATTGTCGGGTAATGAATAATGGTGATCAAGCAAATGAGATTTGTGCCACAAGTTGACTAGAAATACTCAATTTATGACACAAGTTGGTTTGTTAATTACGCGGGAGCGTTTCATCTAATCAAAATGGAAATGTGCTGATTAACGTCATGGTCTAATCAGTATTCTATAATAAGGAGTAATCTCATGGATTTGCACAATCTTGGTGTAATCGCAGCGGGTCTTGCAGCCGCTGGAGCCGCTGTTGGTGGTGGTATTGGTAACGGTGTTTTGATTTCACAATTCTTGGCAGGTATGAGTCGTCAACCTGAACTTGAAAGCCGTTTGTTGTCACGTATGTTCTTGGGTGTCGCATTGGTCGAAGTTATGCCAATTTTGTCAATTGTCTTCGCCTTCATGTTGATGGGCAAGTAATCACAAGTATATAGTGGAGGAAAATCATGTTTGGTTTAACAACCTTAGCAGCAAACAAATTACCATTAGGTAATATGCTGTTTATTATCATTTCATTCCTCGTGTTGATGGTTATTTTGAAGAAAGTGGCTTACGGGCCATTGACAAAAGTTCTTGATGAACGTGCTGAAAAAATTTCAACTGACATTGATGGTGCTGAATCAGCACGTCAAGAAGCTGAAAATTTGGCAGCACAACGGCAAAGTGAGTTAGCTGACACACGTCAACAAGCAACTAAGGTTGTTGCTGACGCGAAGGCTAGTGCACAAAAGCAAAGCGATGCATTAGTTGCTGTAGCTGCTGAACGTGCAAACACGATTAATCAGCAAGCACAAACTGATGCTGAAAAGCTCAAGGAAGACGCAATTGCTAATGCAAAAAATGATGTAGCAGCGCTATCTGTAGCGATTGCTTCAAAACTTATGCAGAAGGAATTATCGTTAAATGATCAACAAGCATTAATTGATGCTTACATTTCAGATTTAGAAACTAAATAAGGAGTATTGGGATGGCAACAAATCTTAAAGATATCGCTGACCAATACGCCAAAGCAATTTTTGAATTATCTAGTGAACAAGACAATGTTGAAGACACACGCAAAGATTTAGATACCTTAAAAGTGGTTTTTGAAAACAATCCGAACTTTGTGACGGTTGTGAGTTCAAATGACATCAACAGTGAGGCACGTGATGGTCTGCTAACAACATTGACGACAGGTGCCTCAGAAGCCATTCAAAATTTGGTTAAGCTGCTGGCTTATAATAATCGTTTAAATCTTTTGACACAAATCGTGACATCTTTTGAAGATTATTATAATGATGCACATGGCATTGTTAATGTTGTGGCCACAACGGCCGTTGCACTAGATGAGACACGTTTAGATAAATTAGCAGCAGTTTTTGCTTCTAAAACAGGTGCGAAGCATGTTAATTTAACTAATAATGTGGATGAAAGTATTATTGGTGGTGTGATTTTACAGTCACAATCAACACTAATTGACGGAAGTTTACAAACAAAAATTGCCAAAATGAAGGCACAATTATTAGGTTAGTGAGGAAAAATAATGGCTATTCAAGCTGAAGAAATTTCTGCTTTAATTAAGCAACAGCTCGAAAAGTTCGACACAACGCTAACTGTAGAAGAAGTGGGAACTGTTACCTATATTGGTGATGGTGTGGCACGTGCAACTGGCTTAGCAAATGCTATGGCTGGTGAACTACTTGAATTTGCCAATGGTACATTCGGGATGGCCCAAAACCTCGAGTCAAGCGAAGTTGGAATCATCATTCTTGGTGGTTTTGATGATATTCGTGAGGGTGACACAGTTAAGCGTACCGGCCGTATTATGGAAGTGCCGGTTGGCGAACAATTGATTGGACGCGTAGTAAATGCATTAGGACAGCCAATTGATGGCTTGGGCGAAATCAAGACGGATAAGTTCCGTCCGGTTGAAGTCAAGGCACCAGGTGTCATGCAACGTAAATCAGTTTTCGAGCCATTACAAACAGGTATTAAAGCGATTGATGCGCTTGTTCCGATTGGACGAGGACAGCGTGAATTAATTATCGGTGATCGTAAGACAGGAAAAACGTCTTTGGCCATTGATACAATTTTGAATCAAAAAGATCAAAACATGATTGTTATTTATGTTGCGATTGGTCAAAAAGATTCAACCGTTCGTACACAAGTTGAGACATTACGTCAAATGGGCGCAATGGATTACACAATTGTTGTTAATGCTGGACCTTCAGAGCCAGCACCAATGCTATATTTGGCACCCTATGTTGGGGCAGCAATGGGTGAAGAATTCATGTATAACGGTAAGCATGTTTTGATTGTTTATGATGATTTGTCAAAGCAAGCAACAGCTTATCGTGAATTGTCATTGATTCTTCGTCGACCACCAGGACGTGAAGCATACCCTGGTGATGTGTTCTACTTGCATTCACGTTTGCTAGAACGTGCCGCCAAGTTATCAGATGAATTAGGTGGCGGTTCAATGACGGCTTTGCCTATTATTGAGACACAGGCTGGCGATGTATCTGCTTATATTCCAACAAACGTTATCTCAATCACAGATGGTCAAGTCTTCTTGGACGCTGATCAATTCTATGCCGGCGTCCGTCCAGCGATTGATGCTGGAACATCGGTTTCACGTGTTGGTGGTGATGCACAGATTAAGGCAATGAAAAAGGTTGCTGGTACATTACGTTTGGATTTGGCTTCATTCCGTGAACTAGAAAGTTTCGCGCAATTTGGTTCAGATCTTGATGCTGCGACCCAAGCTAAGTTAGCACGTGGTCGTCGAACAGTTGAAGTGTTAAAGCAACCGCTTCATAAGCCAATGCCAGTACAACATCAAGTTATCGTTCTTTATGCGCTAACACATGGATATATTGATGACATTGCCGTTGAAGATATTCAACGTTTCCAAGATGAGTTGATTGCATACGTTGATGCCAATGCGAATGATTTGTTTAAAGTCATCATTGACACGAAGCAATTACCTGAAGAATCAGCTATGAACGCAGCAATTGAAGCCTTTAAGGCTGGATTTGCTGGTTCAGCGGCTGAATAATAGGAGGACGCTGCAATGGCTTCTTTGCAAGATATTCAGCGTCGTATCTCATCCACTAAAAAGACGCGTCAAATAACGAGTGCCATGCAAATGGTCTCAACGGCTAAACTAAGCCAAATTCAACGCTATGGTAGAGGATATCAAGCATACGCCGCACGCCTTGAGGCGGTGGTGGAGCATCTTGTTGCCGCTCACTTGTTTGACAATGCTGATGCCAAGCATATTCCTCTAATTGCGCAACGGCCCATTCGTAAGACGGGTATTTTGGTTGTTACCTCTGATCGTGGTTTGGTTGGATCGTACAATGCCAATGTTATCAAACAAACGAATGCATTAATGGCCCGTTTGAATTTGGATACAACCAATACGGCTATTTTGGCTGTTGGTGGTAATGGGGCTGATTTTTATAAGAAACGTGGCTTTGAAGTCATTTTGGAACACCGTGGTGTTTCAGATGTACCATCGTTTAACGAAATACGTTCAGTAGTTAAAACAGTAACGAGTTTATATGAATCTGAAGTGTTTGATGCACTTCACGTTGTATACAATCACTTTGTTAACCGTTTGACTAGTGAGTATCGCGACGTTCAATTGTTACCGTTAACAGGTGATACGTTGGTCGCAATGGGTGGTACAGAAGCTCACAAAGCAGAGCTAGATATTCAAAGCGCTTATGAAGTCGAACCAGACACAACAGCTGTATTAAATGTTGTGTTGCCGCAGTTTGCACAGAGTTTAGTGTATGAAGCAGTGCTTGATGCTAAAACGGCTGAACATGCAGCTTCATCGACAGCGATGAAAGCAGCGACAGATAATGCTAAAGATCTTATTGGGCGTTTGGAGTTACAGTTCAACCGTGCACGTCAAGCTGCGATTACGACGGAAATTACAGAAATTACAGGTGGTATGGCTGCCTTGGAGTAAATTCATGGGTGCCATACTATTCGATTAAAATGAACTGCATGCGCAGTGATTAAAAACGCGACAATGCTTGTGAGAGTGTTGTTGGCTGTTCTAAATTTGAAAGGAAAACGACAATGAGTACTGGAAAAGTCGTACAAGTGATTGGTCCGGTCGTCGATGTTGCGTTTGAATCAGGTCAACAAGTACCTGATATTAACAATGCGCTTAAAATCGACAAGGGCGACGGCCAAACATTGACAGTTGAAGTCTCATTAGCACTAGGTGATGGTATTGTCCGCACTATTGCTATGGATTCAACTGATGGCCTTCAACGTGGTATGTCGGTAACTGATACAGGGGATGCTATTAAAGTGCCTGTCGGTGAAGCCACATTAGGACGTGTTTTCAATGTGTTAGGTGAACCAGTGGATAATAACGGTGAAATTGCCGCAGAGACACCACGTCATTCTATCCATCGAGATGCCCCTAGTTATGATGACCTAGCAAATTCAACAGAAATATTAGAAACTGGTATTAAGGTGATTGACTTATTGGCACCTTATGTTCGTGGTGGAAAAATTGGTCTGTTTGGTGGTGCTGGTGTTGGTAAAACAGTTCTGATTCAGGAATTGATTCATAATATTGCGCAAGGTCATAATGGTATTTCTGTTTTCACGGGTGTTGGTGAACGCACGCGTGAAGGTAATGATATGTACCACGAAATGGCAGAATCAGGCGTTTTGAAACAAACTGCCATGGTTTATGGTCAAATGAATGAGCCACCAGGCGCACGTATGCGTGTTGCTTTGACTGGCTTGACAATGGCTGAAAACTTCCGTGATAGTGAAGGTAAGGATGTGTTGTTGTTTATTGATAACATTTTCCGTTTCACACAAGCTGGTTCAGAAGTTTCTGCGTTGTTGGGTCGTATTCCATCTGCCGTTGGTTATCAGCCAACTTTGGCAACTGAAATGGGACAATTACAAGAACGTATTACATCAACCAAAAAGGGTTCTGTTACATCAATTCAGGCGGTTTATGTGCCTGCCGATGATTATACCGACCCTGCGCCAGCAACGACGTTTGCTCATTTGGATGCTACTACTAACCTGGAACGTGCTTTGACACAACAAGGTATCTATCCAGCTGTTGATCCACTAGCATCAACTTCTTCTGCTTTAGACCCACAAGTTGTTGGTCAAGAACATTATGAAGTGGCCACAGAAGTACAACGTACATTGCAACGTTATCGTGAATTGCAAGATATAATCTCAATTTTGGGAATGGATGAACTTTCAGACGAAGAGAAGACGACCGTCAACCGTGCGCGTCGTATTCAATTCTTCTTGTCACAACCATTCTCTGTTGCCGAAACATTTACCGGTATTAACGGTGAATATGTACCGGTTGCTGAAACTGTACGTTCATTTAAGGAAATCCTTGATGGTAAGTATGATGATTTGCCAGAAGATGCTTTCCGAAATGTAGGTGCGATTGAACAAGTTGTTGAAAAAGCCAAAACAATGGCCCAATAAGGGGGTATTGACTAATGGCAGATGAGACGACAACACCAAAGAAAACAGGAATTACCGTACAAATTGTGACACCAGTAGGTGAAATTTACAACGAAACCAATGTTGAATTGGCCGTTGTTAATACACAGGGTGGTCAAATCGGTATTATGCGTCAGCACGTGCCAATTTTAGCTGCTTTGACAATTAACGAATTACTTGTTAAAAAAGATGGTCAACACGAGACTTTAGCTGTTAATGGTGGTATTGCTGAATTCTCTAATGATTTGTTGACTGTGATTGCAGATAGTGCAGAGACATCTGGTAACATTGATGTGACACGCGCGCAAAGTGCTAAAGAACGTGCTGAAGCGCGTATTGCCCATGCGCAAAATGACAATAATGATGCGGAGTTGAAACGGGCACGTGTTGCTTTAATGCGTGCGGTTAACCGTATTCATGTTGCCGCAATTAGGCAAGGACAATAACGTATTATTTGTTAAATGAAACCGAACATTAAACGTTCGGTTTTTTTTAATGCCGCTTAAGGCTTCTATAAAAGTCAAACGTTCGTCTTCAATGCTTTATTTTCGTTTAATGTTCGGAAAGAGCCGGACGTTTCATTTTAAAATGAGGAAACTATAATTTGGTATAAAGTTATAAGTATATTTTATCTGATATATTGGTAGAGGAAACAAATATACAAACTCTTTACCCAATATCGTCAAAAGCTTGATGATAGTTGTGTACGATAGTAGATGTAGTATTTGTAACATATAAATTACCAATTGGTACACAGGAGAGAAGCATTATGAGCAAGAATGCGAAAACACTCGCAGGCATCGTTATTGTTGTGGTTATTGCGATTGCAGCCTATTTTGGATTTACCCATACAGGGGCAAAGTCGACATCAGATAAAACGATTAAAGATTTGAAAGTCTATTTTGTGCCATCAAAGCAACCTGATAAGATTGTGACAGCAACAGCACCGTTGAAAGGTCTATTGAAAGATCAATTGAAAAAAGAAGGTTATATGGTTGATAATGTTGATATCAAAGTTGGAACAAGCTACGAAGCGGCTGGTGAAGCTTTGACATCAGGCACTGCAGACATCGGCTTTATTCCTGGTGGTACTTATGTCATGTATGAAGATGGTGTCAAGCCACTGCTGACAGCAACACGTGCTGGCCTTAACAAAAACTTCTCTGATGCTGCCAAGTGGAACGACGGTAAGCCAACAGAACAAATCAAAGAACAGTCATCAAAGTACCGCTCAATCTTTATTGCAGGTCCTTCAGCTAAGGGACAAGAGCTAGCTAAAAAAGTTAATGCTGGTCAAAAGTTGACATGGGATGATTTGAGCTCAGCAAAGTGGGGATTGTCTTCAACAACATCGTCTGCTGGTTATATTTACCCATCACTATGGTTGAATAAAAATTATAAGAAGACGGTTGCTGATTTGAAAAACACAGTGACAGTTGATTCATATGGTTCAGGTATGGCGCGTTTGGCTTCAGGACAAATCGATATCATGCCAACTTACGGTGATGCCCGCCGCGACTTTGCTAAGTTGTGGACAACAGATTATCAGCAACCAAAGTCAATATGGGAAGAAACAAATGTTATTGGCGTATCACAAGAAATTTATAACGACACAATTTCCGTATCAAAAAAGTCAAAAACAATGACGCCAGAATTTGAGAAGGCGTTGTCAAAGGCGTTTATTAACTTAGCTAAAACAAAAGAAGGTAAGCAGGTTATTGCCATTTACTCACACGAAGGCTATGAACCAGCTAAAACATCAAATTATGATGGTGAACGTGCAGCACAAAAAGTGTTAAAGAATTCTCAAAAATAATTTGTTACGTACAATGTGACAGATAATTTACTAAATATACCAGAAAAGCAGCGCATACAAGCGCCGCTTTTCTTGCGTTAAGGCCATAAGGGCATGATATAAAAAATTAGGACGGCAACTATGATTAAATTTGAACACGTTTCAAAAACTTACCCCAACGGTGTAAAAGGCCTACAAGACATTAATCTAGAAATTCAAGATGGTGAGTTCATTGGTATTATTGGCATGTCTGGAGCAGGTAAGTCAACATTTATTCGCACAATTAATCGGTTAAATAACATTACTGAAGGTAGCCTAATGGTTGATGGTGTGGAAATTTCAACCTTAAAGGGTCAAGCATTGCGCCAGTATCGTCGCAAAGTTGGTATGATTTTCCAGTCCTACAATTTGGTACCACGTATTTCTGTGATTAAGAATGTGATGAGCTCATTAGTGCCGGATATGCCTTTTTGGCGCGTTTTACTTGGTTTATTTTCTAAGGAAGAAAAAATAAGCGCTTTGGAGGCATTAGATCGTGTCTCGATGCTAGACAAGGCATTTGTACGGACAGACCAACTGTCTGGGGGACAACAACAACGTGTCTCATTGGCACGTACATTAACACAAAATCCAAGTGTTTTATTGGCGGATGAACCGGTGGCGGCATTAGACCCTGTGACGGCTCATGAAGTGATGGATGATTTTAAACGGATCAACGAAGAACTTGGGCAAACTGTTCTGATTAATATTCATCATGTTGACCTAGCCTTAGAATATTCTAAGCGTATTATTGGCATTCGCGCTGGAAAAGTGGTTTATGATGGTCCGGTAAGTGGGATGACACAAGAAATACTAGATGTTATTTATAGTAAAGATGAGGCTGAATAATGGGTTGGTATGATAAGTTATTTGAAGCTGAAAGTTACACATTGGGTAATGGTAAAAAAGTATCTCAAAAATTTACGCGACTACCTCTAATCCTCTTTTTGTTCATTATTGGTATCGCCATATCTGTTTGGGTGACGGGCTTTAGTCTGGTCACTTTATTTACCAACTTTGCAGGATTTTGGAAAATTTTTGGCAGCATGTTTCCACCTAAATTATCTTATTTTATGCAAGTTTGGCGACCATTATTGATGACCATTCAGATGTCATTTTTAGGCTCATTTTTTGGTGCTGTTGTGGCGTTACCTTTTGCCATTCTTGCCGCTAACAATGTGACGAGTAATCGTGTTGTGAATTTAGTTGTGCGTTTTATTTTAACAGTCGTGCGAACAATTCCGACATTAGTCTCAGCATTGATTGCAACTTATATTTTTGGTTTGGGTACGTTTGCTGGTACTGTGGCAATTTTTTTGTTTAGTTTTAGTTTTGTGGGTAAGCAACTGTTTGAATATATTGAAACAGTTGATATGGGTGCCTACGAAGCACTCATTGCCACGGGGGCAAGCCCAGCACGTTCATTTATTACAACGATTTTGCCACAAATATTACCAACGTATCTCTCAACGTCATTATTTGCTTTTGAAGGAAATGTGCGTTATGCCGCCATACTTGGCTATGTTGGCGCTGGTGGCATTGGTATGATTTTGAATGAGAAAATTGGTTGGCGTGAATTCCAGAGTGTCGGAATGATTTTATTGTCAATTTTTGTTGCAGTCGTGATTATTGAAACGACGAGTCAAAAATTGCGAAAGCATTTAAGTTAAGGAGAGCGCACGTGAATAAGAAATTAGAGTCAGTTCTCAGTAAAGAACCACGGCGTGGTCTACAATATGCTGTTACAATTATAATTTTGCTCATCTTACTGTTGTCCGCTTCACCCGCTTTGGGTGGGGCCCAAATGACAACAAAAGGTTTTGACATTGGGAAAAATATTTTAACAGGTATATTCACACCAGATACTAGCTTATTATTTGGTTTAGGCGATAGTGGTGTGATGTATTTAATTCTACAAACGATTGCCATTGCTTTCTTGGGTACGTTGGTTGGGGCAATCATTGCTGTGCCACTATCTTTTATCTCAGCGACTAATATTGTGCCAAAACCAGTTGTGTTAGTCACGCGGTTCATTATTATGGCTATACGGACTATCCCATCATTAGTGTACGGGTTAATGTTTATTCGTGTGACTGGGCCGGGACCCTTTGCAGGGGTTATGACGTTGGCCATTGTATCAATCGGCATGATTTCTAAACTATTTATTGAGACGATTGAAGATTTGGACTCGGGTATTTTAGAGTCATTAGATGCTTTTGGATCAACACTTTTTCAAAAAATACGATATGGTGTTTTACCACAGCTTGGGCCTGATTTCATTTCGATTTTAGTCTATCGTTTTGATATGAATCTGAGAGAAGCAACAATTTTGGGGTTAGTTGGTGCTGGAGGGATTGGCGCACCAATGATTTTTGCCTTAAGTGCTTACCATTGGCATCAAGTAGGGGCGATTTTAATTGGCCTGTTTGTTCTCGTTTTCGTGGTAGAAATTTTATCAGATAAGCTGAGACATAAAATTCTACATGGTTAAATATTAAGGGGACGACAGTTAGGTCGTCTTTTTTTAGGAGAAAATGATGAAACACTTTAAATTGTATTATACGTCAGATGTTCACGGTTACTTATTACCAACAGATTATATACAATCAGGTAATCAGTCACTTGGTATGGCCAATGCTGCTTATAATTTCCACAAGGATGGGAACACAATCATGATTGATGGTGGCGATATGTATCAGGGCTCACCAATGTTACAGTACCTACAGCAACACCAGGATATAGATGCGGTGACAACCGCAATGAATCTTGCCGAGTATGATTACGTTACTTTGGGAAATCATGATTTTAACTACGGCTATCATGCGCTAGAGAAACATTTGTCACAATTAAACGCAACGGTTATTGCTGAAAATGTTACAGACAGCAATGGTGAAACACTGTACCCAGCACAAATCAAAACATTAGCTGATGGCACGACCGTTGGGTTGATTGGTCTGGTGACTGATTATATTAATATCTGGGAAAATCCTGAACATTTGGCTGGTATTCGTATTGAGTCACCACGCATTAAAGCACAAAAAACAGTGATGTATTTGAGAGAAAATGCGGATGTTGTTGTCGGGGTTTATCATGGTGGGTACGAGCGTGATTTAGTTACGGGACAACAATTGAGTCAAACAGATGAAAATATTGCTTATCAACTCACAGAACAGCTGGATTTAGATATCTTATTAACAGGGCATCAGCACGGCAATGTTGCACCACAAGTTGTTAATGGGGTTTTAACATTACAAATGCCGAATCAAGCACGTATGTATGCAGAAATTATTGGCACGAAGCATGATACTGAATGGGTATTTAATGCCACAACGACATCAGTAGGTCATACAGCTCGTCCCGACATTATAACGGCTTTGGCGCCACTCAATGAACGTGTCCAAAGGTGGCTGGATCAACCAATTACGCAATTAACAAGTGCCATACCACTAGCGCAACCTTTAGCGCTGGCACAATTTGGTAATGATATATTACAATGGATTGCGCATGTTGAGCTTTCTGCAACGCAAGCTGACATTGCGCTTGTCAGTTTGAATAATAATCCATCAGAATTACCAGCCAACCTCACATTACGTCAAATCTTACAAAATTATCCGTTTGACAATACGTTAGTCACCAAACGTGTTAGCGGTTTAGCATTAAAAACAGCGCTTGAGCATACTGCGGATTATTTTGTACTTGAATCCGGCAAGCTGACAGTTAATCCATCGTGGCTATACCCTAAGGTTGAACACTACAACTATGATTTGGCATTTGGCATTAGTTATACCATTGATGTTAAGCAACCAGTAGGACAACGTATCACAGAACTAAGCTTTGATGGTCAGGCGGTTGCGGATAGTGATTTATTTACGGTCGCGATGAACAGTTATCGTGCTGCTGGTGGTGGCGATTACACAGCCTATCGCGATGCTGAAACGATTTTTAGTGGGGATGAGACGATTCAAGATATGTTGGTATCGTATTTTAAAGCACACAATCAGTTACCAGAAACACCAAAACTGCAATTAAAGGTTATTTATTAAACACATATATACCATTATGTTTAATAAATAACAGACCGTAATATAACTGAAACGGTTCCGATGTTTGGCTATTATATTTCGAGCATAGAATATTGTACATAACGTAAGAACACAACGTAAGTAAATAAATATATAAGAGGTCAAAATTACATGTTTAGTTTTAAAAAGTCATTAACAATTGCTGCAGGTGTTGCAGGTGCATTTGCATTCGGTGCTTCAAACGCCAATGCGGACACAACAAACCAAAACTTACCTACAGATTATATTGTTAAGTCAGGTGATACATTAAATAAGTTATCATCAGAATTCAACACAACGGTTGAAAAAATTGCATCAAACAATAACATTAGCGATGTGAACATGATTGTTGTTGGTCAACATTTGAGTTTCGCGGAAAAGGCAGCAACTGCACAACCAGCACAACAAGTTGTTGCACCTGCTGCTAAAGTTGAAGCACCAGTACAACAGGCTGTTGCAGCACCAGCACCAGTACAACAAGTATCTGCACCACAAGCCACTTCTTCTGCTGCTTTAGATGCTTTGATTGCTCGTGAGTCAGGTGGCAATGTTAACGCAGCCAATGGACAATATTTCGGTATTGGTCAATTGTCACCACAAGCTCGTGCCGTATACGGTGGTAACTCAACTGATTACAATGATCAATTGAATGCCATGAAGTCATACATTTCAGCGCGTTATGGTACAGCTGAAAATGCTTGGGCACATTCACAAGCTACAGGTTGGTATTAATTAGAAGCATACTATTGTATTAAAAGAGCTACAATCGTAGCTCTTTTTTGTGTTATTTTTTTCACTAATTGTTTGACAGGGCTATTGTTAGCTAGGTATACTTATAATAATTGTTATGTGATAACAGTTTTTTAGGGGGCAATTATGGGACAAATGCAGGCGGGAAAAAATTATTATAGTGATGCTTTGAAATATTTTTTTCATGAAAAAAATATATCCGTCAAAGAGATATTGACGGAAGCCAACATTTCGCGTAGTCGGTTCTATGCTTATCTCAATGGTGAAGGTGATTTAGCAATGACAAGACTGATGTCAATTGTTACGGCTTTGGGGGTTGATTTCGATGAGTTCTTAACTTATGCCATGTTATTGCGTCCTGAAAATGAGATCGCTGAAGTGATCTCTGGACAGTTTGTGTCTTTAACTGATAGCGTGACACAAGCCGTCAGTTTATATCAAAATTCACATCGTGTTGGGCCGATATTGCAAGTGCTCCATCGGATTAATTTAACAGCCAGTGCACAAGAAGAAGAGCAGTATATCCAAAACATGCGCGCGACGATACAAGAGATTATTGGGACAACAAAATATTGTGAAAAAAATGAAATCAGAATATTTTTAAATACAATGCTTTATTTACCTTATGAACAAGTAAAATTACGCTATAATCAAATTGTTAATAACTTAACAAAAAGACAGCACTTTTCAACATTATCCGGTGACAGTCAACCATTTATCTTGGACAGTTTAGTTGAATTACACTATAAAATGATAATTGCTGCATTACAGGTACAACAGTTTGCTGCTGCTGACGACATAGCACGACATTTATTACAAGTACCGTCACAAGAATTTAGTTGGCATGCCAATGCATTGAAAAAAATGACCAGTATTATAGTTGCGCTTAGATCTAACCAAATTGCACAATCTAAGGCGTTGTACAGTCAATTGACTGAAGCGGTCTATTTTATGCAGCACGAGCAACAGTGGCTCAGATACGAAAAAATCATGCAGCACAACTTTAATCAATTAAAAACGCTTGTATTAGGTAAAAAATAAGTAGCTATACATTTTTTAGGATTATAATAGAACAATGCAGATGAATTATGATTTTTTAGACAATTTTATTTTCCCAAATAAAGCCATTACCTTGAAAAATCGTGTGGTTATGGCACCAACGACTTTGCGAGCTTCTTTTGAAGATGGCAGCGTGACAACTGACGAACTTGCTTACTATCAATTACGCTCAAAAGGTGTCGGATTAGTTATTGCTGAAGCAGCTTATGTTAACCCATTGGGTCGTGGCTGGGAAGGCGCAATCAGCATTGCTGATGATGATAAAATACCTGGCTTAAGACGCTTAGCAAGTGCTATCCAATCGGGTGGTGCCAAAGCGGTATTGCAGCTAGTTGCTGCTGGGCGACAATCAACGACAACCATATTGCGTGGCGAACAACCGGTTTCGGCTTCCGCTCAAGCTTACCCACATGGCGAACACGAGCAGCCACGTGCCTTATCGCATGAGGAGATTGCGCAAAATATAAACGACTTTGCGCAAGCCACAAAACGTGCGATTTTAGCTGGGTTTGATGGTGTTGAAATTCATGGTGCCAATCTTTATCTCCTTCAGCAATTCTTCTCGCCAGAAAGTAATCGACGTGAAGATATATGGGGTGGTACGCGCGATAAAAGAAGCCGTTTTGGTTTGGCGGTGACGGCAAAAGTAGCGCAAACGATTAAAAAATATGCGGAAAAGCCCTTTCTGCTAGGGTATCGACAGTCTCCCGAAGAATCAACGACGCCGGGTATCAGTCTAACTGATTCAATTGCTTTTGCCCAAAAACTGACACAGTTACCGGTTGATTATTTACACTTATCGTTAAAAGATGCAACCCAGACGTCCTTTCGAGATAAGAAGGATACCACGCCGATTGTGTCACGCTATCGTCAAGCTTTGCCGGATCAGTATCCTATTATGGTTGCTGGTCTACTTAAGCAACCAGGTCAGGTTGAAGCGCTAATGGATTTGGGCGCAACTTTTGCTGCGTTAGGACGTCAACTCATTATTGACCCTAACTGGGTCGAAAAAATCGTTGCAAACGATGAAAAAAGTATTCGCTATGCGTTGTCACCAAGTGAATTTGAGACATTAGCTATCCCTAAACCACTGGAAAACTGGTTACTGACGCGGTTTCGGAATGGGTTACCATTGACAACTGATCCCGAATTCAATCCAGAGAGACCTTGGCAATATTATAAACATGACACGTTGTCAGATAGAAAGCCAATAGATCCGACTAAGCTAATGACATTAAAGCCTAAAAAATAGCGCTTTTTTACCATACAGACTATCTCTGAATTCAGAGATGCGTTATTTTTTAAAAAAAGTGTTGACGTGATTATTTTTTCTTGCTATACTAATATAGTTGTCTGATAGCAATACAGACATCACTGACCATGGCTCGTTGGTCAAGTGGCTAAGACGCTGCCCTTTCACGGCGGAATCGAGAGTTCGATTCTCTCACGAGCTATATCAAGTCGCAACTTCGGTTGCGGCTTTTTATATTGTGCGGGTGAGCAGTTTATTTTTTAGATAAACTGCTCACTTTTTTGTATTCTACTCTGATAAAGCGTATAATTAAAACACTTAATTTTTAAGAGAGCGAGATGCACATTGGATAATCAAATCAAAATTGATGAAACACAATATCTTAACAAAACGCTGAAAGCTATGGAAAAGTCGCTTAAAACGACAGCAGCTGAGATCAAACGTACCAATAAGCATATTGACACTGTATCTCAGAGTTGGGGTGACGTGCGACTAAAAACAGATACTTATTCTGGTATTGTCGAAACAGCGGCTTCTATCCGTCAGCAACAGCAAATGTTGTCTGAACGTGAGAATTCAAAAACGCGGGCAGAACATCGTTTTACAACTTTGACGCAGCAAATTGACAAACCCTATTTTGCTCGTATTGACTTCAGCGAATCAGCTACGGACAGTGGTGAAGCAGAAACAATCTATATTGGCTTGAGCTCTTTTAGTGACGATAACAACAAATTTTTAGTCTATGATTGGCGTGCGCCGGTGGCGTCTATTTATTATGACGGTGGTATAGGTGATGTGGCCTATTTAACCCCTGATGGTTCTCAGCGTGCGCACGTCACATTAAAACGGCAATTCCAGATTGAAGATGGCGTGATTGTTACATTGTTTGATACGGAAGAAGCTATAGGTGATGCGATGTTGATGAGCGCCTTATCGGGTGAATCATCAACTAAAATGAAATCTATTGTCACCACAATCCAAAAAGAGCAAAACAAAATTATTCGTAATACTGCCGCTGATTTGCTATTTGTTCAAGGTGCCGCTGGATCAGGAAAAACGGCAGCTGTTCTACAACGTGTAGCTTACTTATTGTATCGTTATCGTGGTAAATTAACGTCAGGCCAAGTTGTGTTATTCAGTCCAAACCAATTATTCAACGACTATATTGATAATGTTTTACCAGAATTAGGTGAACAAAACATGGTGCAAATGACTTTTTATCAGTATGCATCACGACGATTGCCAAAAATGGCAGTTGAGACGTTGCAAGCGCGTTTTGAAGAAGATCAAACTTCATCCACAATCGCTTTAGCTAAGGGGAGCTTAGCAATGTTTGATGCTGTTACAGCCTATGCCCAACACTTGAACCGTAAAGATTTAAAATTGCGATCGCTGATGTTCCGTGGCGAACCCTTAATTTCTAAGACACGTATTGCAGAAATTTATTATCAATACAATGATAACTATAAATTGAGCCAACGACTGGACGCCACGCGTGATACACTCATGCGTAGTTTGAGTGCGCGCATTGGGTCAGAAATGCGCAAAGATTGGGTTGAACTTGCCATTGAGAATTTGTCCAAGCAAGAATATGATACATTAGTGGGTGCTGGGAAAGTGCGTGTTGGCGATGATCAAGAAAATGACGCCGCTTCGCGGACACGTCAAGCGCAACTGGGGGATGGCCCTAAGGCGCGTGAATTTGCTAGTGAAAAGGCCGAACGCCAATTCTTATCTCGCCAAATTGTTACGCAAGCACTGAAACCGTTAGCGCGTCAAATCAGACGCGGTAGTTTTTTAAATATTAATGCCCAATTCGTTGACTTGTTACGTCAATTACCAAATTACTTAGATTTAGCGCAGTTTGACCTAACTTTATCTGAGTGGCAGCAACACGTTGAGACAGTCATCGATAATTTGAAAAATAAACAGTTATCGCTAACTGACACAACACTATATCTTTATTTGTATGATTTAATTACTGGTAAAACAGGGGAAAGAGATATTCGTTTCCTATTTATTGATGAAATTCAAGATTACACACCATTTCAATTGGCTTTTCTGAAATTCAGTTTTCCGCGGGCAAAATTCACCGTGTTGGGTGATTTAAATCAAGCAATTTTTACGAAAGATAATGCGAATAACTTGTCGCGTGATTTTGCTAAGTTGTTCGATAGTGACCGTGTTGAGCGTGTCAACTTAACGCAAACATATCGTTCGACACAGCAAATTACTGACTTTACGAAATATATTCTCAAAGGTGGCCAAAATATTGAGGCTTTCAACCGTTCAGGGCAAAAACCTAGAGTTAAGTTGTCACCAAATGAAGCTGACATGTTACATCAATTGCAGCAACAATTAACTGAGTATTCACAGCAACACGATACGACAGCCATTATTACAAAGACGTTGGCAGATGCTCAGTTGCTGTCCGAGCAGCTACAAGATACCAGTGTGACATTGATTCAATCAGAGAATCAGCGTTTGGCACAGGAAACCATTATTGTGCCATCCTACTTAGCTAAGGGATTGGAATTTGATGCCGTTATTATCTGGCACGCAGATAATACACGTTATGGGCAGGATTCAGAAAGGCGTTTGCTGTATACTGTCGCCAGTCGCGCAATGCATAGTTTGACATTATTAGCCGAAAAGCAAGCCTCTTGTTTGCTAGATCATGTTCCTGAAAAATTGTATGAGGTTGAGTCATGAATACCTTGATTGCCGATCTGTTAAAAAAATATGACGGGACTTTTATGACAGTAGGTATTGCTGGTTCTGTAGCTGTGGGTAAAAGTACTTTTGCGAGTTTATTGGCTAAACAGTTCGATGTAACCACAGCAATTATTAGTACGGATGACTTCTTAATGTCTAATGCATTGTTGACTGAGAAGGACATTTTCAATGAAAAGGGCTTTCCTCAGACTTATGATTTAGTGCGGTTAAATCAAGTGATACGTGATTTTTATGATGGCCATGAGACTGTTACTATCCCACAGTATAATCAAGAAATTGCCGACATAGATCCGAAACAATTGCAGACAATAACTAGACCTAAAATATTAATTGTGGAAGGCGTTGTGGCCCTACAATTGATGCATTTAGATTATAAAATTTATTTAGAGGCTGATTTAAATGATATTAAGGCATGGTACCTGTCACGGACATTAGAAATGACAGCCTTAGCCAAGGCTGATCCAACGTCTTGGCGGTATCAATATACCAAAATGCCTTTAGGTGATTTAACGGATTTAGTGATGCAAACGTGGGACGAAACTAATCAGGTAAACCTTGAAAAGTTTATCTTACCCAGTCGTCAATACGCCAATGCCATTGTACAACTAAACCAGTATCATGATGTGCAACAAGTCACAATAAAAAATTTATAATAGATTGTCAACTTTGTTGACAATCTATTTTGTTAAGCGTATCATATTGAACATGGTCGTTAAATGATGGCGACTCAGACAATATAATAATTTAATTAAAGGAATAATAAACATGAGTGATGAAATACGTGACACCCATGGCAAACCAGTCAATCGCATGGCGATGATGATGGTTTTGCTGGTTGGTGTCTTTTCAGTAATGTTGATGCAGACAGCATTAGGAACAGCATTACCTGCATTGATGAAAGCATTTGATGTTAATGCTTCTACTGTGCAATGGCTAACGACTATCTTTTTGATGGCTAACGGTATTATGGTGCCAGTCTCAGCATTCTTAACGACAAGGATTCCGACAAAAACACTGTATTTATCAGCTTTGGCTTTATTTACGGTAGGGACATTTGTTGCTTTCGTGACACCAACTAATGCATTTTGGCTGTTAATGGTTGCCCGTGTCTTGCAGGCGATGGCTGTTGGTGTTTTGATGCCACTAATGCAGGTAGTTTCTTTGTCTTTGTTTGATGCGGAATCACGTGGTAAAGCCATGGGTCTGGGTGGCTTGGTAATCGGTATGGCACCAGCTATTGGCCCAACAATGTCAGGTTGGATTTTAGAAAAAGATCATACAATTTTAGGATTGACACTCGTTAATTCTTGGCGTTCAATTTTTGGTGTCGTTCTGCCAGTTGTTATTGTTGTGATGATTGCGTCTATCTTCCTTTTTCACGATGTATTACCAACTCAAAAAGTCACCTTAAATGTGCGATCATTGATTGAGTCAACATTTGGTTTCGGATTAGTACTTTATGGATTTGCTATGGTTGCTTCAAATGGTTGGGGTAGTGTCAAGGTGATCCTGCCACTTGTTGTTGGTTTATTGATTGTCATTGAATTTATGTGGCATCAATCTAAGATGGACAAGCCTTTCTTAGATATGTCCGTTTTCAAATCAAAGCAGTTTACCATTACGACGATTCTAGTGTCGTTAGCTATGATGGCAATGATTGGTGTTGAAATGGTTTTGCCAATTTATATGCAAAATATTAGAGGCTTAACACCATTGAATTCTGGCTTAACTTTATTGCCCGGTGCGCTAATGATGGGTATCGTGTCACCAATTGCTGGTGCCTTTTATGATAAGCATGGTGCTAAACGACTAGCCATGACAGGGTTTGCTATTTTGATTATTGGGACAGTACCATTGTTCTACATGACAGCAGATACACCAACATTTTATATTACAGCATTCTATACATTACGTATGTTTGGTATTGCGATGACAATGATGCCGCTGACTGCTTCAGCGATGGGCGCACTGTCACCTAAAACTGCTGCCCAAGGTACTGCAGCGAACAACACCATGCGTCAGGTTGCCTCATCATTGGGGACAGCGGTCCTTGCTTCTGTGATGCAATCTGTCACAAAGGATAATATGCCTAAATCAAGCTTAAAAGGACAGGACCCGTTAGCATTTGGTCAAAAAGCGCTTGATGCAACACTTAATGGTTTCCATGCATCATTTTTACTGGCAGCAGCTTTTGCGGTGGTAGCCTTGTTGATTACCTTCTTGCTGCATAGTGGGAAAATTAATACACCAGCTAAGGAGGATAGATAACATGATTATTTTAATTATGGCGATTTTTGCAATCCTAGCTTTCTGGGCTAATATGGTCATGAAAAGGCCTATTTTACGTTATTTGGTGACAATTATCATGTTTGCTGGTCTCATTGCCAGTGTCGTTGCTATTGTAGCAAACATGCATGATCATTATGGGATGAAGACGGAAACAACAACTGTCAAAAAAGAAATTTATTCTGCTGGCCCTGCTGAACAAACTTTTGGTGTTTTACTTTATCAAGGTGTCGGTAGTGATGGTAAAGAAAATGCTTATATTTATAAGTCATCCGCAACAGCTAGTCGAGTAACAGTTTCAAAACCTGACCTGAAAACATCATCACGCCAAGTGTCTGTTGCTGGTAATAAAGCCTATCGTATTGTTAAAACAACGCGTTACGTTTATAAAACAGATTTATATCGTTTACTGTTCGGTATAGCGGATAACAATCATCAACTTAAAAATTATCACATTGTGTATCAAGTACCAGATACATGGGTAGCCATGACGCCTGAACAAGCGAAAGCTTTACCAGCTAAGATGACGCCAAAATCTGCAGAAGAGAAAGCAGCAATGGCAATGCAACAGCAACAGTTAGCGGCCTTAGCTAAAACTGACCCAGATAAAGCTGCCAGCCTACAAGCACAACAAGTTAAAAAAATTTTGAATAATCAAAAGTAATGTTCAAGACTGATAAAAGCGATGACTTCTTATTTAGAGGTTATCGCTTTTATGCTATGATAATGTCAACAAGCACGCGTAAGTAAGTCATTGCAACAGTCAGTGATTATCTTGATTTACTAGGAGGCGCAATATGCATTTTTTTGTTAATAAAGGCATGGGACATAGCAATAGTGGTGTTGAGCACGCACAATTTTATCGTGCTGCAAGATTCAAAGAAAGCAACTTGCCTTTTAAATATATTTTTACGGATTACCTACCACAACTGCATCAACATATGTCGGAATGGCAAATTGCTGAAAACGATGTTATTGGGTTATATGACTTTTTTTTAAGTGATGATCCAAGGCAATACTTACGCGATGGCGAAGCTTTTCAACATACTTATCATGAAGACGTGCTCTATGATACTAAGGGGGTTCATCGTCTGGTTATCAGACAGACGACGGGCAATTTTAAGGCAACGACATATAAAAAACGTTTTTATGATTCGTCAACATCACGTGAGATTAATGTTGATCATCGTGTCATCCTAAAAAATGGCCAACATCAAATGAGTTGGCATTATTTAGGTACAGGGAATCATAAGCGAATGGTCAATATACACCTCAATCATTTTTATGAGGATGATTATTTTTTTGCAACTTATGAAGCACTCTTACTTTTCTTTTATCAGCAATTAGAGCGCGTCTTTCATCATAATGTTTACTTTATTGATCGTGGTAGTGATAATGAGGAGGTGCTTGTGCAGCTTAAGTCACAGCAAATCAATTTGAAAATTGTTGCGATTATTCACGCTGCACATTTTGTTTCAAAGCAAGGTGGTCATTTATTATGGAATAACCATTATCAATATTTGTTTGACCATCTTGATCAAATAGATGCTGTTGTGGTCTCAACGATGTTGCAGAAGCAAGATATTTTAAAGCAACTAGCCTTTCTAGGAAATACAAATATTTCCGATAAATTATATGCTATACCAGTTGGTGGTGTTGACCGCGTGCCAAAGGCACGCCATTTGTCTGGGGATGCTATTCGATTTGTAACAGCTTCACGCTTGCATGCGGAAAAAAATATTAGTCATATTATTTTAGCTTTGGCTCAACTACAGGCGAATGGTATATCGGCAACCTTGACCATTTATGGGTCTGGTGCAGATGAGCAAAATATTCGTCGGCTCATCTATGATGAGCAAATGACGGGCAGTGTCAAGATTAACGGGCTGAGTCAAAATTTATCAGAAGAACTACAAGCCTACGATGCATTTGTCTCAGCTTCTTATTCAGAGGGCTTTGGGCTAACTTATGTTGAAGCGATAGCACAAGGGTTGCCGATTGTTAGTTATCAAAACAGCTATGGCGCTCAGACACTGATACGGCCAAATGAGAACGGTATATTGGTGCCAATCACTGATGATAAAGATAAAAATGTTGCCGCCTTGGCACGTGCTATGAGACGTTTACTGACTGTATATGATACATTGTCTATTGGGCAACAAAACGTAGCGAAAGCATTTACAAATCAGCAAATTAGTACAGCATGGGAAAAATTGGTAGGTGATTTACGATGACAATTGAACTTATCAATTCTTTGTCTGATAGCGCCTTACCTGGCGTGTCATGGCAAATTGAACAAGTCAGGACGGGTAAGAGTTCAGAACTGTGGGTGGCAACGCCACATGAAGATGCCAGTTATTTAGCAAGGCAATTAGGTTTAGCCCCTTATCAGGTTTTTGACATTTATGCGCAACGGTATTTGACGGCTATAGATGAGACAAAAGGTATTTGGTGGACAGACTTACCAGTCCCAAACAATGCACGTTTTGTTATCAACGCTGATTGGACAAAAAGTATTATGAGTTTTGGTTGCGAAATAGCCAAAGTGCGCTGGTATAGCGATGCTAAACGTATTGTTCAAGCGGTAGCTTGGCAAGACAGCCGCGGCCAAATTGACTACAAGGACATCTATCAACGCGATGGGAAACGGTTTGCGACCCAGTATTTTAGTGATGGTCAGTTGCTTGTAACTGAATTTTTCTTTGGTGATGAAGCGATAGTTGTCAGGGATTTTTACTTCAATAAAAGGCGTGACTTTGTCTACGCTAATGGGCAACAATTTGAATCTGCTGAACAGTATATTGCAGCTGTTATTAACCGGCAGACTAATCAAACGATAAATATCACGCAATTTGGACGTGAATTAACATTTGTACCAAAACATACGATATTAACACTAATTGACAATCTAACTGATAGTGCAAGTAATTTACAACCAAGATTAAGGCAGATTTTAACTGACCATCAGTCACCTATCGGTGAAATTAGAATGACAGATGCAAATTTTGATTACTTGAAACGTGCAGGGTTACCAACAAATCATGTTAAACTTGTGAGAATTTGATTATCATTTCACATATCACAACACAACGACTAGTTTTTGTTTTATAATGAGTATGTAACAATAAAATTTTGGAGGCTATCATGGCTAAATTGACTGTTTCAGATTTGGAACTTTCAGGTAAGAAAGTATTGATGCGCGTTGACTTCAACGTGCCTATCAAGGCAGGTGTTATCGGTAACGATAACCGTATTGTGGCAGCTTTGCCAACAATTAAGTACGTTTTGGAAAATAACGGACGTGCAATTTTATTCTCACACTTGGGTCGTATCAAGTCAGAAGATGATAAGAAAGAATTATCATTGGCGCCAGTTGCTGCACGCTTAGGTGAACTGCTAGGTAAAAATGTTAAGTTCGTACCACATACACGTGGTGAAGAATTAGAATCAGCAATCAATGCTTTGCAAGATGGTGAAGTGTTGATGGTTGAAAACACCCGTTTTGAAGACGTTGTTGACGGTGTTGAAGTCAAAAACGAATCAAAGAATAACCCTGAATTGGGTAAGTATTGGGCTGGCTTGGGTGATGATTTGTTCATCAACGATGCCTTTGGTACAGCACATCGTGCCCATGCTTCAAACGTTGGTATTGCATCAAATGTTTCTCAAGCAGCTGCTGGTTTCCTAATGGAAAAAGAAATCAAGTTCTTGGGTGATGCTGTTGCCAATCCAGTGCGTCCTTTTGTTGCTATCATTGGTGGTGCAAAAGTGTCAGACAAGATCGAAATTGTAAAGTCACTTTTGGCTAAAGCCGACAAAGTTATTGTTGGTGGTGGTATGGCTTATACATTTGATGCTGCGAAGGGTGAAAAGATTGGTAATTCATTATTCGAAGCTGATAAAGTTGAATTAGCTAAGGAATTGATGGCTGAAGCTGGTGACAAATTGGTTTTGCCAGTTGATTCAATTGCTGCTGATGCCTTTTCAAACGATGCCAAAACAGAAGTTGTTGATGCTACAGCGGGTATTCCTGACGGCTATATGGGTCTAGATATTGGGCCTAAGTCAGTCAAGTTATTACAAGATACTTTAGCTGATGCCAAGACAGTTGTTTGGAACGGCCCAATGGGTGTGTTCGAGATGCCTAATTTTGCCAAGGGAACATTGGCAATTGGTGAAGAACTAGTTAAAGTGACCGAAAATGGTGGTACAACAATCGTTGGTGGTGGTGATTCAACTGCTGCAGTACAACAGTTGGGTGTGGCTGATAAGTTATCACACATTTCAACTGGTGGTGGCGCCTCATTAGAATACCTTGAAGGTAAAGAATTACCTGGTATTGCTTCAATTTCTGAAAAATAAGCAATAAAAAAACAGTTTCCTATAGGAAACTGTTTTTTATTTTAATATTATATGATGTTGCACGGGTTTTATTAGTGAAATAATGAGCGCTCCTGTATAATAAAGGATAAGAAGAATTATTTTTTCAAAGGAGTTTACTATGATTCACGTATACAATACTTTGTCACGCGAGAAGGAAGCTTTCCACGCTATTACCCCAGGTAAGGTTAATATGTATGTTTGTGGCCCCACGGTCTATAATTATATCCATATTGGCAATGCGCGGTCAGCTATTGCCTTTGATGTGATACGCCGCTATTTAGAATATAGTGGCTACGTAGTAAACTATGTGTCTAACTTTACCGATGTTGATGATAAGATTATTCAACGCGCACGTGAAGAAGGCGTTGACGAAATGACAATCGCAGACAAGTATGCTCAGGCATTTGATGAGGATACTATACCACTAAATATTAAGCCAGCAACAACAAGATCGCGTGCAACAGCGGTGATTCCAGATATTATTGCGTTTGTTGAAGATTTGATTCATAAGGGTTATGCTTATGAATCAGCAGGGGATGTCTATTTTCGAGCTAAAAAATTCAAAGGCTATGGCATATTAGCCCATCAAGATTTAGCTGAGATGGAGGCTAACGCGGCTGGTAGATTAGATGATCAGGAGCTAACACGTAAAGAAGATCCGATTGATTTTGCTGTATGGAAGGCTAGCCATAGTTCAGATGAGATTTCATGGGTTTCTCCTTGGGGTAAGGGTCGGCCAGGTTGGCACATTGAATGCTCGGTTATGGCACAAAAGTATTTAGCCGATACTATCGATATTCACGGCGGGGGCATTGACTTAGCTTTTCCTCATCACACTAATGAAATCGCACAATCTGAAGCTAGGACAGGTCAAACTTTCGTTAATTATTGGTTACATAATGGTTTTGTGAATGTCAACGATGAAAAAATGTCGAAATCATTGGGTAATTTTACGACAGTGCATGATATGTTAGCCCATTATGATGATCCAATGGTCATACGTTATTTATTAGCAACAACACAATATCGCCGATCGATTAACTATACGCCGGATACGCTTGAACAGGCACGTGCTGAATTAGAACGTATTCGAACTGCGTATCGTAATGTATTTTTCCGAATACGTACAGCCAAAACAGGACACGATGACAGCGTCGATTATGCGATCGCAGAACATATCAGTCATTTTAGAGAGGCTATGGATGATGATTTCAATACGCAAAATGCTATCGCGTCGATTTTTGAGTTGGTAACCATAGCGAATAACTATGCTAGTCGCGATGAGATAAAGTTAGATACGGCAACACGACTCACACATGCTATAGCTGATTTGATGAATGTCTTTGGTATTAATGGTTTATCTGAACACTTAACCTTATCTGCAGAAGCACAGGCGCTTTTAGATAAGCGCGTCCAAGCACGCGCAGTTCGTGATTTTAATCTTTCTGATCAGTTGCGTGATCAACTATCTGACATGGGTATTATTGTAGAAGATACGACACAAGGACAAAGATGGCATCACGCATAAAATAAAAAAGTAGCAACTTTTAGTTGCTACTTTTTTATTATAATGATTAAAAGCGAATATTATTTAAAATACATCGTATTATACTATCAAAAAAAGAACGAAATGGATTATAAATTAAAAAGTGTACAGAAGTAAAAACAAAGTAAAGGAAGTAGTTGACGAGGGGGGAAAAGGTTGGTATATTAGTATATGTTCTTAAGAGCGAAAGAGAGCAACGGTGTGAGCGAGTGAAAAAGAACGCGAGCAAGTAGTTGACAAAGCGAGAAGAATAAAGTATAGTAATAAAGTTGTCAAAAAGCGAAAGCGACGCGAGCGAAAGTAAGCGACGAAATAAAGTGTTGACAACGGCAGCGAAAGCTGATAAGATAATATAGTTGTCTCAGCGACAACAAGTAGCACATTGAAAACTGAACAAAACTTTGAACAAACGAATCTGTGACTAGTTATTAGCAGTAATAACAAAAACAAATTTGCGAAGTCAATTCGTAACAAACAATAAACGGATAGTCGTTATAGAGATATAGCAATTAGTCAGTTTAATCGAAGAGTACATCTTCAAACAATGAATTTAAATTCATTTAAATTGAGAGTTTGATCCTGGCTCAGGATGAACGCTGGCGGCGTGCCTAATACATGCAAGTCGAACGCGCAGCGAGAGGTGCTTGCACCTTTCAAGCGAGTGGCGAACGGGTGAGTAACACGTGGATAACCTGCCTCAAGGCTGGGGATAACATTTGGAAACAGATGCTAATACCGAATAAAACTTAGTATCGCATGATATCAAGTTAAAAGGCGCTACGGCGTCACCTAGAGATGGATCCGCGGTGCATTAGTTAGTTGGTGGGGTAAAGGCTTACCAAGACGATGATGCATAGCCGAGTTGAGAGACTGATCGGCCACATTGGGACTGAGACACGGCCCAAACTCCTACGGGAGGCTGCAGTAGGGAATCTTCCACAATGGGCGCAAGCCTGATGGAGCAACGCCGCGTGTGTGATGAAGGCTTTCGGGTCGTAAAGCACTGTTGTATGGGAAGAAATGCTAAAATAGGGAATGATTTTAGTTTGACGGTACCATACCAGAAAGGGACGGCTAAATACGTGCCAGCAGCCGCGGTAATACGTATGTCCCGAGCGTTATCCGGATTTATTGGGCGTAAAGCGAGCGCAGACGGTTGATTAAGTCTGATGTGAAAGCCCGGAGCTCAACTCCGGAATGGCATTGGAAACTGGTTAACTTGAGTGTTGTAGAGGTAAGTGGAACTCCATGTGTAGCGGTGGAATGCGTAGATATATGGAAGAACACCAGTGGCGAAGGCGGCTTACTGGACAACAACTGACGTTGAGGCTCGAAAGTGTGGGTAGCAAACAGGATTAGATACCCTGGTAGTCCACACCGTAAACGATGAATACTAGGTGTTAGGAGGTTTCCGCCTCTTAGTGCCGAAGCTAACGCATTAAGTATTCCGCCTGGGGAGTACGACCGCAAGGTTGAAACTCAAAGGAATTGACGGGGACCCGCACAAGCGGTGGAGCATGTGGTTTAATTCGAAGCAACGCGAAGAACCTTACCAGGTCTTGACATCCTTTGAAGCTTTTAGAGATAGAAGTGTTCTCTTCGGAGACAAAGTGACAGGTGGTGCATGGTCGTCGTCAGCTCGTGTCGTGAGATGTTGGGTTAAGTCCCGCAACGAGCGCAACCCTTATTGTTAGTTGCCAGCATTCAGTTGGGCACTCTAGCGAGACTGCCGGTGACAAACCGGAGGAAGGCGGGGACGACGTCAGATCATCATGCCCCTTATGACCTGGGCTACACACGTGCTACAATGGCGTATACAACGAGTTGCCAACCTGCGAAGGTGAGCTAATCTCTTAAAGTACGTCTCAGTTCGGACTGCAGTCTGCAACTCGACTGCACGAAGTCGGAATCGCTAGTAATCGCGGATCAGCACGCCGCGGTGAATACGTTCCCGGGTCTTGTACACACCGCCCGTCACACCATGGGAGTTTGTAATGCCCAAAGCCGGTGGCCTAACCTTCGGGAGGGAGCCGTCTAAGGCAGGACAGATGACTGGGGTGAAGTCGTAACAAGGTAGCCGTAGGAGAACCTGCGGCTGGATCACCTCC